>JANRKM010000301.1:0-17201 GCA_033763475.1 Kofleriaceae bacterium | reverse complement strand
GCTGCCCGCAGCGAGATCTTTCGCAGCGCGCGCGCTCGCGGGGGCGAGCTCCGACATCGACTCGACAAACGCGCGTGCAGACGCGCTTGGCGTCTGCGATGCTCCTGCCGCGGCCGTGTAGCGCTGAAGCGCCTCGGCTTCGTCCAGCCCCACGCAGCGCGCGAAGCTCCGGATGAAACCACGCACGAACACCTCGGCTGGCAGCCCGTCGAGCTTGCCCGCCTCGAGCCGCTCGAGGATGCGCGGCTGAATCTTCGTAACCTTCGCGACGGACTCGAGACTCATCCCCTTCTGCGCGCGTCCCGCACGCAGCCACACCGCTAGGCTCATCCGCGCATCGACGACCGTGCCGCCCGACGTCGTCGAGGGGTTGTTCGTGGGTCGATTAGATCGGCGCTCCATGACTCTCCACTACGGGCGCGACGGTACCTGCGAAGGACCGAGCGCACCACCATCAGCGCGACATTGAGAAGCGATGCAGCTCTGCGGAGAACGCTTGAGACATGCGTCACGCGCAGCAATCGCGTCGTTGACGAGCCCTTGTTCCATCCGCGTCTTCATCAGGTAGAGGCTGGATTCCTGCGATCCACACGACGGGTCGCCCGACGCCGTCTCGAAAAGTTCCGCAGCTTTTTCCCACTCCTGACGGGCGAAGTAAACCCTCCCGAGTCGATATGTCGCCGTACACATACCGCCCGCAAACTGCTTTACCTGCCGGAGTTCCTTGGCTGCTTCGACCAGCTTGTTCTGGTGAAACAACGCCCAGCCGAGGTGGGCGCGCGTGAGTCCGGGCTCGACGAGCCGGAACGGATTTTCGAGGGCCTTGGTCAGATATTCTGCCGACCGGTCGTACTCCTCGAGCAGGTTGTAGACGACGCCGCGGTTCGACCACGCTTCCCCGTAATCCGGAGTGAGCTTGACCGCCTGGGCGAAGTCTTGATCCGCCTTGGCGAGGAACTTCTCCAGGTCCTGATGGGTGGCCTCGGCATCCACGCCGGTAAGGCACGAGTCGATCTCGAGCGTACGTTTGGTCTCGTACGCCCGAACCATCCAGATGAGGCCGCGCGTATTGTACGCTTCCTCATTACTTGGGTTCAGTGCGAGGGCGCGATTGGTCTCGGCCTCGGCCGCTTCGAGCTCGCGCTTCGCGAGCAGATCTTTCGCGATGGCGAGGCGCTTCTCGCTCTTGGCGATATCACGCTCGGGCGTCGGACACCCCGATAGCGCGCTGACCAGCGACAAAATCGCCAGCGATCTATACGCGTTACCCGGCACGTCGCGGACCCTACCTCGCACCTTCGGAAAACGTCAACCACGAGACAGATCCCGCCCGCGTCGGATAGAACCACATCATGAGCGATCAGCCCGGACCGATCGAGCCGACGACAACGCCCACGATCGGCGGGCTGTACGCCGAGACGTTCGCGCCTAGCGGCACGCCGAAGGGCATCGTGGTGATCACGCATGGCTACGCCGAGCACTGCGGGCGCTACCGCGAGGTCGCCCATGTGATCGTCAACGCGGGGTGGGCCGTACTCAGCTACGACGTTCGCGGTCACGGAAAGAGCCCCGGTGAGCGCGGGTACATTGATCGCTTCGACACGTACCTCGCGGACTTCGCCGCGGTAATTGCCGCCGCGCGCAAGCTCGCCCCCGAGGGCTCGCCGATGATCCTGCTCGGCCACTCGCACGGTAGCTTGATCACGCTCCGTGCACTGGCATCCACGCAGCCTCCGGACAACATCAAGGCCGCGATCGTGTCCTCGCCGTTCCTCGCGCTCAAGCTCGCGGTACCCGGCTACAAGAAGGTGCTTGCGCGCGTCGCGAGTCGCGTGGTCCCCAAGCTCGCGCAGCCGAACGAGCTCCGCGTCGAAGACCTCACGAGCGACAAGCAGAAGCAGAACGAGCGCCTCGCGGACAAGCTGTGCTTTGATGTCGCAACGTCACGGTGGTTTACCGAGGCGAGTGAGGCGCAAGCGTACGTCTTCGAGCACGCGAATCGAATCAAGGTCCCGACCACGTGGCTCGTCGGCGCCGACGACCCCATCGCAGATCCTGCCCGTTCGCGCAGCGTTGCGAGCAAGATCCCAGGTGCGACGTATCACGACCTCGTCGGGCTCAAGCACGAAGTGTTCAACGAGGTCGAGCGCGGCAAGGTTTTTGCGAAGCTTTCGCAGGTGCTCGCAAGCGCTTGATCCGTACCTGGTTAGAAAACCTTCGTTGGCGAGATCCAGCAAGCCCCCTATACTAGAGACGTTCGGGGTCGCTGGGTGGGCGTGTTCCTTGATGAGCGAAGACCGTCAGCAGCCGACGCCACCGTCCGGCTGCGGAGTCCTCCCGATGAAGCTATTCGCATGCATGTGTAACCAGCCACAGCGGCTCGCTGCCGCGCTGGCACCCGTGCGCGCAGCACTCGTCGCGCAGCCACCGGTCTCGCGCTGGGGCCTCGGCTACATCCAGGGGGGTGACGTACTCCTCGTACGCACCCCCAAGTCGAGCAGCACGCCGATCGATCTCGCGTCACCGCTGACGGAGATCAAGAGTGACTGTGCGATCGCGCAGGCCGTGCGGGACAGCGCGGTGCCCGCTCCCTCGGGCACCGACAACACGCCACCCTTCCGGTTCCGCCGATGGCTGTTCGCGCAGACCGGCACGCCGGCACTCGAGATTGCGCCCCGCCTGCTCGAGCACGTGCCCGAGTACCTCCGGCGCAACATCAAGGGGCGCACCCCGGCCGAGGTGATCTTCCACCTCTTCCTCGCGATGCTGCACGACGAGGGGAACATTGACGATCCGAACCTGCCCACGGCCGCGCAGCGCCGCGCGCTCGCCGCCACCCTCCGCCTCGTGAGCTCGGAGCTCGAGCGCACACGGGCCGAAGCCGGCGGTGGTGACCAGCCCCGCCTCGGCAACGTGGCGCTGACCAACGGCCGCTCGATGTTGCTCGCGCACCTCGATGCACCGCTTCGCATGCGCCGGCTCACCGTTCAAGGCGAGCGTGGCGAGCGCGACGACTCGTTCCGCGGCGTGCTGTTCGTGTCGGGTGGTGACGGCGATGCCAAGGACGGCTTCGAGGACGTTCCGCCCTCGCGCGCCGTGATGATCAGTCGCGATCTGCAGGTCAGCTTCGCCGACCTATCGCCATAGCGGAGGCTCTCGGCGGCGCTCTGCGCGCTACCTCGCGAGCTCGTAGGCCGCGGCGCGCGAGGCCTTGGTCGCCTTGCCGGGGGGCGCCGCGCGGAAGCTCTCGACGGCCTCCGTCGAGACCGCCTCGATGCGGGCACGCACTTCCGGGGCGAGGACACGATTGCGGCGGAGCGCATCGACGCGTTGCTCGAGCACCCGCTTCGCGCTCTCGTAGCCGTCGGTCTCGTAGACGAGGCTCGCTTCCTCGAGCGCGCGCGCGGACAGCGCCTCTTCGACGGCTTGCGCCGCCCAGGGCACCACACTGTCGGCGACCACGCGCGCATCGTCGACGACGGAGGCGGTCGCGGTGGTGGTGGCGGAGCGCGCTGCACCGTCACGCACGCGCCGCCAGCCAAAGCGAACGTCGGCGAGGGGCAACGCCCCTTCCGCAGCGGCGATGTGCACGCGGAGCACGACCTTGCGGGTCTCACCGGCGCGGAGGTCGGAGATCGGGATCCGGACGCCGTTGCCGATGCGCGCGAGCGGATAGCCGTAGGCCTCCTCGATCCGCACGCCGGGGCGATCGGTGAGCTCGAGGAAGGCGTCGCTTGCGGCGGTCTCGACGAGCCCGCCGAGCTCCTGCTGGAACATCGCGGCGAGGTGCCCGGTGTCCTCGACGAAGCAATAGTTGCCGCGACCGAAGTCAGCGAGGCGCTGCATCGTCAGCTCGTCGAAGTCGAGCCCGACCCCGACCGCGGTGATCGAGACGCCGCGGTCGGCGATGCCAGCGGCGAGCTCCACGAGCTCGCCGCGATCCCATAGGCCCTCGTTGGCCTGGCCATCGGAGATGAGGACGATGCGGCGGATGCCGTCGGCAACGGGACTACGCGCGAGCTCGGCCGAGCCGCGCTCGAGGCCGCACGAGATACAGGTGCCGCCGTCGTCATAGATACGCCCGATCGCATCGCGCGCGGCGGACTTGTTGGCGTCGGTCGCGCGCACCATCGGCATGATGACCTGGTCTCCCGAGGAGTAGGCGATCACGGTGAACGCATCGCTCGGCCCGAGCTGCCCGATGAGCTTCGAGGCCGCATCCTTCGCGTTCTCCATCGCGGCGCCGTGCATCGAGCCGGAGCGATCGATGACGACCGCGACCGAAAGCGAGGGCCGCACCTGGCGCTTGCTGGCTGGCATGCTGATCGAAACTGCGAGGTTGTGGTCGTGCGCGCCCCCCAGGATCCGGGATGTGGTCAGCGAGGCCTCGAGCGAGACCCCGTCGTCGCCCGCCGTCGTCGCCGCCGCCGGCTCCGAGGACGGCGTGCGCGCCGTCAGCAGTAGCGCGGCGACGAGCGTGACGCCCGCGGCGCCCAATACAAAGGAGGTCCGAACGCGAAGCGCGGAGGGCATTCCGTGCACACGTGCGAGCCTGCAAAACGATCCCCTAGAACATGAACTGCATTACGCGGCGGCCCTGAGTCCGCTTCCAAACCGCAACGAATTCCGTGGCCTACACCGACGCGATCTCGTCGGTAACTCCGGGAATCTACGTCGCAATCGTGTCGCAGAAAACTTCGCTTGACCAGGCGCGTCATGAGGGCTACATCGGCGCGCATGACGAACGCTCAAGAACGCAAAGCCCAGGAGCGACAGGCTCGTCGCCGCCGCATCCAGGAGGCCGCTCGAACGGTCTTCGCCGAGCGCGGGTACGCCGGCGCCTCGATCGAGCTGATCGCTCGCGCAGCGCAGCTCTCGGTCGGCGCGATCTACCTCTACTTCCGGTCGAAGGAGGATCTCTACGTCTCGCTGGTCGAGGACACCCTGACGGTGTTCGACGTCGAGATGGCGCAGGTCCGGGAGCAGACCGAGGTCAGCAAGCGGCTGGGTGAGACCTGGGGCATTCTCGTTCGCTGGGCGGAGAAAGACGCCGAGGGTCCCCGCATCCTCCGCCTCCTCGCGCAACCGGCTATCCGTCCGCAGCTGTCGGATGAGGTTGTTGCCGCGGTGTCCGCGGGCCTGTCGCGGATCCAGGACCACATCGGGGCGTGCATCGCCGATGGCATCCACGCTGGCATCTACCGGCAAGTGAACGCACGAGAGATCGCCGACCTCGCCTGGTCGGTGCTGCTCGGCAGCCTGGACGCTGCCGAAATGCAGAACAACCTCGGCACCCCCGGCGAGGCCCTCGCGGCTCGCACCGATCGCGCCCTCGCTCTCATCGAGAGCGCGCTGGTTCCCCAGGTCGGGGCGACCCTCCGCGCGGTCGCCTAGCACGAGCCGCGTGATGCCCCCACCGCGTGGTGGGCGTGCCCACGATAACGATGAACGACATCCTCGCGTTCATCGATCGGCGTAGACGGCGAGCGGTCGCGCGGCTGCGCGTCGTAGCGCGAGCGCTGCTACGCTCCGTTTCGCAGTGCGGACGTGTGCGACCTGCGCGACGAACACCGACGAGCCGGGGCAGTACTGTCCCGAGTGCGGTGCGGCATTGCCCGAGACGACGGCTCCCGACGCGGTGAATCCAGCGGCGAGCCTGATCGGCACCAGCGTCGACGGCTTCGAGATCCTCGGGATCCTCGGCGGCGGAGCGTTCGGCACGGTGTACCGCGGCCGCCAGATCGCACTCGACCGACCGGTCGCGCTCAAGGTCCCGACCGCGGAGATCGCGACGGATCCGGTGATGGCAAAGCGGTTCGCACGCGAGGCGCGGTCGGCCGCCAAGATCAATCACCCCGGCGTCGTCGGCATCTATGCGGTCGGCGAGCTCGTAGACAAGCGGCCGTACCTCGCGATGCAGCTCGTCGACGGCCAGCCCCTCGACAAGATCCTCGCGGACGGCCCGATCGATCCGCTGCGCGCGTGCAGGCTCGCGCGCCTGATCGCGAGTGCGCTCGCCGAGACGCACGCGGCGGACGTCGTTCACCGCGATCTCAAGCCAACCAACATCATGTGGCGCACGGATCGTCACGGCGACGATCGCATCACGATCGTGGACTTCGGTATCGCGGCGTCCAAGCCCGGCAACGCGGACGCCACGCGCCTCACCTCGGGCGGCCTCATCGGCACGCCGCACTACATGTCGCCCGAACAAGCGCACGGCGAGCAGGTCGACGCGCGCGCCGACCTCTACGCGCTCGGCTGCCTCATGTACGAGCTCGTGACGGGCGCGACGCCGTTCGAGGGCTCGGGCTTCGAGGTCCTGCTCGCGCACCTCGGCCGGCCCATCCCGACGCCGAGTGCAAAGAACCCCGCCGTCCCCGCGCACCTGGATCGCCTGATCAAGCAGCTGATGGCGAAGAAGGCCGAGCATCGTCCAGCCAGTGCGGACGAGGTCGTCAAGCTGCTCGACGAGGCGATCGTGGAGATCGAGACGCGCGCACCCGACGCGGATCCGCACGCCACCGTGGCGAGCGCACCACGCGCGCGGCGACGCACGGAGGTCAGCGGAGACATCGCCACGGCCACCACCGCGACCGCGGTCCCCCGCCCTGCCCCGCGCCGCAACCGCGCCCTCATGTTCTCGATCGCGGGCGTTCTCGGGCTCTCGGCCGCAGCCCTGGCGGCGATCAAGCTCACCGCGAACGACGATGCGGCTGCCTCCACCACGACCGAGGAGGCCGACTTCGATCCTACGCGGCCGAGTGCGTTCACGGGCCTACGCACCGTGGTCGTAGACGATGGCGAGATGGCCGCGCGGGCCACGCTGCACGACCCGATCGTCGCAGGCAAGCGGACGTGGACCACGCTCGAAGTGTGGAACGCCATCGGGGCACCGCTCGACGTCGACCACCTGGTGTTGACCATCGAGGCACCCGACGGCACCGCGACCGGGGTGACGGCCCAGCCGTCAAAGCGCGCGACGGGCCGCTATGGCTTGCCTCATATCTTCGAGACGCCGGGTCACTACGTGCTCCGCGTGTTTCCACCGGAGGCAGCGACCGTGTTCACGATCGATCTCGACGTCGAGCCGGGCGGCTAACAGCCGCCGTTCGGCAACTACTCGCTGGAGCCGTTCGCGGCTTCGTCGTCAGAGAAGTTTACCTTGCCCGTGAACTTCTCGGCCTTGCCGGCGATCTTGACCTTGCCCGACGCGAGCACCTTGCCGTTGTACTCCATCGTGATCAGCAGCTCCTTGTTCACGCCGAACTGCTTGCGCTCGAGGATCACGTTCGAGATCAGCGACGTCTGGTTGCGCTCGTCGGTGAACTGTTCGAACGTGCTGAGCAGCTGCTTACCCTTGCCGCTCAGGTCGTAGATCTTGATCATGTACTCGAGGTCGGGCAGCGGCGCCTTGAGGAAGCCGATGAAGAAGATCTTCCACTTCTGGTCCTTGTCCTCGTAGAAGCTCGTCTTCGACTGCTTGTTCACCTGGGCGTTGAACGCGGCGAGGCTCTTCGCGCTCATCGGGAACCGCTTGTCGCTCATCATGATCCGCCCCGCGAAGACCGGGTTCGGCTTCTCGGCAGCGGCGGGCCCCGCGAACAGCATCACGGCGGCGAGGACAACGGAGGACAGGAGATGGGTAGCGCGCATCAGTGGAGATGATACGTGACCGAAGGCGCGGCATTCAAACGCGAGTCACGTCGATCATCCCCTATCCCCGTGCGCGATTCGTGCACGATCCGCTACTGCAGGAGCGCACGGATCTCGTCGAGGTGTGCGCGATCCGGAGCCTCGCGTCCGTCGAGGCGGCTCGCGATCTCCACAGCGCGACGCGCAAGCGCGCGATAGATCTCGACAAGGTCAGGACGTCCCTGCAGTGCATCCAGATGACGTCGAACTGTCTGCGCATCACCGCGACGTACCGGGCCGGTCAAGCCGTCGGTAGTCCCATGTGCGCTAACGTTCCGTAGTGCGCCCTCGGCGAGAGGCACCAGCGCGAGTGCGGCCTGATTCGGCGGCACGCCCGCCATCGCGAGCGCATCGGCGGCGGCATCGAGCGCCGCGACGAGGTAGTTCGAGGCGAGCGCTGCGGCCGCGTGGTAGCTCGCCATCTGCGACCCCTCGAGCGACATCACGATGCCGCCGAGGCAGCCGATCAGGCGCATCGCCGCGTTGCGACCAACGTCGTCACCCTCGACACCGAACACCACGCCCTTGAGGCTGCGCATCGATGTCTTGCCATCGGCGATCGCCGACAGCGGATGCATGGTGCCGATGCCCGCGACCTGGGAGGCAACGTCGCCGAGTAGGTCCTTGGACGACGTTGCACCCGCGCAATGCAGCAGCACGTGGCGCTTGCCGATGAGGCCCGTGCCGAGCAGCATCTTCGCGACTTCGTTGATCGACGGATCGCGCACCGCGAGGATGACGATCTCGGCCTCGAGCAACACGTCGGGCGGTGCGCTAGAGAACGCGGCCACACCAGCGATCGAACCCGAGGCACGAGCCGACACCGGCTTGCGTGCCCACAGGCCGAGCACGGGGACACCGCCGAGGCGGAGCGCGCCGGCGAGCGCCGTAGCTACGGGGCCGGCACCGACGATGAACGTAGTGGGATTGCGCGCGGTCATGACGGCGCGGCCGTGTACAAGCCGCGCTGGGCGATATACCGCAACACCGTCCCGGGCAACAGGGACGCGGCCGCCCCAGCGTCACCGGCCGCCAGCGCCGTGCGAACGTCGGTCGACGAGATCATGGGCATCTCGATACCCGTGGCCGCGCTTCCGGCGGGCAGCGCGAACCCTGTACGCCCGACGACAAGGAGCGGTGCCTTGGCGACCACGTCGTCCCAGCGGTGCCATTTGTGGGTCTCGTGCAGGATGTCGGTCCCGACGAGCAGCCGCAGCTCCAGGCCGTCCTGCGTCGCGAGCAGATGGTCGATCAGGTCCAGCGTGCGGCTGCCCTGGAAGCCGGGCCGCTGCGCGAGCTCCTGTTCGGCACGCGAGAGCCTCACGCGCGGGCCGAGCGGCGCGATGGCGAGCTGGGTCATCGCCACGCGGTCCTCGAACGACGCGAGCCGCTTGCCGAACACGTGCTCGAAGACCGGCACGAACCACACTTCGTCGATGGGCTGCGTCTCGAGGACGTACAGCGCGACCAGCTGGTGCGCGACGTGCGGCGGGTTGAAGCTGCCCCCGAACAGCGCCACGCGCGTCATGACGAGCTCCGAGCGACGTGATCGTGCACGTACCATATGCTCGTCCAAACGAAAGGCCCGAACGTCCGGGTGTCTCCTGACCGCTCCTCGGCGTCATCGAGCGGTTCGTACACGCATCGCATCGCTACTCCTCGCTATACAGGAGGAACTCGGTGCGCTCCTCGAGGAACGCGCCCTCGTGCCGCGGCCACCGAGCCGCTAGTTCTTCGAGGCTCGCGCCCGCATCGATGCCTTCGCGCAGCGACGCATCTCCGGCGAGCAGATCGATCGCGGGGACCTTGTCGACGAACTCGTACGCGCGCGTGCGCCACTGGAACTCGTTGGGCGCCTGATCGCGACACGCCTTGATGAACGCCACGCCCGTCAGGTACGGGCGGAACGTCAGGGGATTGGTGACGTGGAACTGCACGCCGCCGCACGGGCGCTTGGCGTGCTTCTCCCACGATGGCGTGAACACCGCGGGGCGGAACTTCACACCGGGCAGGCCCATCTCGGTGAGCGCGGAGGCGAGCTTGTAGCCATCGAGGTGCGGCGCACCGGCGAGCTCGAAGGGCCGTGTGGTGCCGCGCCCCTCCGAAAGCTCGGTGCCCTCGAGGAGGCACATCCCGGGATACACGAGCGCGGTATCGACCGTCGGCATGTTGGGCGACGGCATGACCCACGGCAGGCCCGTGTGGTCGTAGTGCATGTCGCGCGTCCAGCCCTGCATGCTGATCACCGCGAGCTCGAGATCGAGGCCCTCGGTCTTGTGCCGCCAGCGCGCGATCTCGCCGGCCGTCAACCCGTGGCGGTTGGGGCACGACACCAAGCCGACGAAGGACTCGAAGCCCGGCGCGATCGAGCCGCCCTCCACGAGCACGCCGCCGATCGGGTTGGGCCGATCGAGGACGACGAACGCCTTGCCGGCCTTCGCGCACGCGCGCATCGCGAGCACCATCGTCCACGCATACGTGTAGTAGCGGCTGCCGATGTCCTGGATGTCGTAGACGATGACGTCGACGTCGTCGAGCATCGCGGCCGTCGGCGTCAGCGACACTTCGGTCGAGCCGTACAGGCTGTACACGGGCAGGTTCGTGCGCGCATCACGCTCGTCGCCGACTTCCACCATGTACTGCGCATCACCGCGCACGCCGTGCTCTGGCCCGAACAGCGCCGTGAGGTTCACGTCGCCTCGCCCGACGAGCAGATCGACCGCGTGGCGCAGATCGACGTCGACCGCCGTCGGGTTGCAGAGGAGGCCGACGCGGCGGCCCGCGAGCAGCGCACTACCGTCGCGCATCAGACGCGCAAGGCCGGTCTGGACTGCCATCGCAGCCTCCTACTACGCGAAGATCGGAACGGGCTTGAGGGTGACCTTGCCGTCCTTGGTGACGACGCGGAACCGCACCTGCTTGCACTGGTACTGGGCCTTGAGCTTGCCCTCGTTGACCTTGAGCTTTGCGATGAAGTTCTCGAACGAGACGTCGTCCGGGTTGCCGCTCGCCTTGCGCGCGTTGACGTACTCCGTGAAGACGCGCTTGTAGTAATCGGGTTCGGCTTCCTGCGCGAGCGCGGCGATGTCCGGATCCACCGCCGGGCGTGCCTCTTCGCTCTCCTCGAACTCGACGCGGCCGGGGATGATCGGGTTGCCCTCGTCGTCGTACTCCTCCTCGCCCGGCTCGGGGCGGCCGAATAGACGCGCGAGCATGACGTTGAGCGCGTTCGACAGACCGTCGAGCTCGGGGCCGACGGGACGGAACGTGCGATCGAGGTTGCCGTTGATGATCTCGGTGACGCCGAGCTCGACCTGATCGACCTGCGCGATCAGGCGGCGATGCGACAGGTACAAGCCCAGCATCGACAGCGCGAGCGAACCGATGCCGAGCATCAGGATGAACAGCTTCACCTTGCCCGCCGCATCGTCCGTGGCAGCGAACGGCGACAGGACGACAACACCCGCGGTCACCGCCGGATACTCTGCCGGCAGCGGCTTGGTCGCCTTGCGCGGAAGTTTTACCGACGCCGCGAGGTACGCCTCGTTACCCACGGTAATCTTCGTCGCCGTCTCTTCCTTGATCGCCGCCAGCTGCGCGCCCAGCTCCTTGGCCTTGTTGGTGTCTTCTTCGCCACCGCCACGCGTGAAGCTCGACGCGATGACGTTGGTGCCGTCGTAGTACGCGAGGTCGGTGCCCAGCAGGCTCTTGTCCTTCTGGGTCTCCTTTGCGGTCTGCGCATACGCGACAACGACCGCGCCGATGATCGACACGCCCTCGACGTCCTTCGGGTTCACGGGCGCATCCGGGTCGATGATCGGCGCGACGCCGACCTTCATCAGCGTCTTGTCGTCCTTGTGCCAGATGTCGCTGATGATGACCTTGCGCCCGAGCACGACGTTGATCGCCGGAAGGATCGACTCGCCTTTCTCGTTCTTCCACTGCTTGGCAATGACGGTCGGGACGTCGTTCATCGCGAGCACGTTCCCGGTTGCGTCGACGAGCGCGATGATGTCGGGCTTCAGGTCGCCCTGCTTCTCGTCCGACGTGAACTTCTGGAACCCGAGGCGCGCCTGTGACGCGCGCTCTGCCCCGTTCTCCGTGGTGATCGCCTTCACGAACTCCGGCGACGCCGCGAGGCGCTCCGCCTTGTTCTGGACGTCGATCGCCTCGAGCACGTTGATCTGCTTGATCAGCGGGTGCGAACGCTTGAGCGCCGCCTCCGCATCCTTGCGGGCGCGCTCCTCGAAGCTTGCGGACGTGACAAAAAATGCGATCGCCGTGAGCACGGCGATGACCACGGCTACGACCGCTGCGATTACGGTGCGGGACATGCTCCCTCCGCGGGCGATTATTCTAAGAAGCTCGCGGGGTTGTCAATGCGCCTCCGCGCCGCCCTGCGGCGGGCCACCCCATCGCTTACCGAGGCTTCTTGCGGAACTCTTCCGCGACCTGGCACACGTCCGAGCGGGTCCCAGATCCAAAGAGGCAGACCGCCTCGGCCACGCCCAGGTCCATCACGGTGGGCAGCTGCGCGCGATCGTCGATCAGAAGCATTCGCCGCTCCTCCCGCGCGCCATAGGTCACGTAGAACGTGAGCGTCTCGCAATCGGCCGGTGGGTTGCCGTCGAGATAGGTTGTGCCCGTGCAGAAGCTCTTTCTCGGGATCACGACGATCTCGTCGAGGGGCGGCGGAAACGCCAGGCTCTTGGCCTTGGCGAGCTCTTGCAGCCGGCCAAGCGAGGAGTTGTAGGCGAGCGCGACTTCATTGGGCCGCAACGCGCCGGCGGTCTCCACGAGCAGATTGTCGAACTTGCCGCCCGCGGTGACCTTCGCGCCACCGACGTCGGGATATTTCGGTCGATAGCCTGCAGCCTTCTTCTTCATCACCAGCACGGCCGCGGCGGCGCCACCACCTGCGACGATGCCGGCGAGCAGGATCCACGGCAGCGCGCTGCGCTTTCTGAGCCTTGGCAGCGCTTCCACGGCGCCCGTCGGCTCGAGCACGTCGGCGAGGCTGCCGGCCGGCGTGGCCGTCGCTAGCCGGGTCGTCGGCGGGGTGGACTCATGCAGCTCGGCGACCGACACCCGCTGCGTCGACATGATCCCGAGGTCGCCTTCGCGTACCGCGGCCTCGAGGATCTTGCGCATGTCGCGTGCGTTCGCAAACCGGTCCTCGGGCTTCTTCGCCAGGCTGCGCATCACCGCGTCCTCGACGGCGAGTGGCACCTCGATGCCGCGCATCGACGGGCGCTTCGGCGGCTCCGATAGGTGCTTCGTCATGATCTCGAAGTGCGTGTTGCCATCGAAGGGCGTGTCGCCGGTGAGCGCCTCGTAGAGCGTGGCGCCGAGCGAATAGAGATCGGTCCGAAGATCGACCTCCTGGCCGCGCACCTGCTCGGGGGACATGTAGCGGACGGTGCCCATCGTCTGGCCCGTCGCCGTCAGCTTCGTCGAAGTCGTCATCTTCGCGATGCCGAAGTCCATGACGGTGGCCATGCTGTCGTGCGAGCGCACGAGGACGTTCGACGGCTTCATGTCGCGGTGCACAACGCCGCGGCCGTGCGCGTATTCGAGGGCGCGCAGGACGTCGATCGTGATCTTGCACGCCGAGACCCAGTCCTGCCGCTTGTTCTCGATGATCATCCGCTCCCACGTCGCGCCCTGCACGTACTGCATGGCGAGCACGAAGAAGCCGTTCTCCTGGCCGAAGTTATAGAGGTGGACGATGTTCGGGTGGTCGAGGGCGGCGAGCGCCTTCGCCTCCTCGAGGAAGCGCGACTTCACCTGGCTATGGGCAGCGAGCTCCGGCGGGAGGATCTTCAGCGCGACCTCCTGATTCGTCATCTTGTGCTTGCCCTTGAACACGACGGACATGCCGCCCTGCCCCAGCACGTCGACGAGCTCGTACTGGCCGAGCATCACCTGCCCGAGCATGCGGTGCGCTCCCGAGGCGCCGAGCGCGTGCCCGCAGTTCCCGCACTTGACGTCGATCTCGAGGACCTCCGTGCCGCAACTCGGACAGTTCATCGGCGCTGCCACCCCGGAACTCGATCGAGCAACCTGTTGAGCTCGTCGATCACGATCGCCGGATACTCCACCGGCGTGTAGTGCGTGCCCCCCTCGACGACGACGAACCGCGAGCCCGTGATCGCGCGATGGATATGCTCGGCGGTCGACGGCGGCGTCAGGAGATCCTTGTCGCCCGTGAGGATCGTGAGCGGAACCTCGACGGTGCGCAGCACGTCTTCGGCGTCATGCTCGTCGAGCCGCGTGAGTAGGTCGCTGTAGATGACCCAGTCGATCTGCTGGAAGCCCGCCGCCACCTCGCGGAAGATCTCCATGTCGACGGTGCGCGAGACCATGCCCGCGCGCTTCATCGCGTTGATTAGCGCGTACGAGCCGGCGAGCCGTCGCGTGGCGAATCCGGCGAGCCCGGCCTGCGCGCGGATGAGCCGCACCAGCATGGGGATCGTACGGCCGATCAGCCGGGATCCCATCACCGTGCGGAACGGGCGCCCGTAGGTGCCGTTGATCGCATACACGCCCTTCACCCGTGGGCGGTACTGGCGAATGGTCTCGAAGGCGACCTGGACGCCCATCGACCAGCCCGCGATCACGAAGTCCACGACGCCTTCCTGCGCGAGAATGTCGGCGAGATCGCTGGTCTGGTGGACCACGGTGTTGGCGCGCGGATCGGCCGGTGGCGCCGATGTGTAGAGCCCGCGATAGTCCCAACAGATCACTTTGTAGCCACGGAGTGCCTCGAACAACGGTCGATACGCGATATGGGTGCCACCGAGCCCGTTCGCGAGGACGACGCACGGTCCCTCGCCGGCGACCTGGTAGCCGATCCGGGTGCCGTCACGCGCCGTGACATAGCGCTGTGTGATCGACCTGCGTGCCAGCTCGCCACCATCGGATGTTGTCGCGGGCTCGCGCGCATGCGCCATGAACCCACCGTAACCGAAAACGAAGCTGGCCGCGCGTTACCGGCGCGGCCACCAAGAGGAGGGGAGAGAGGCTCGCTTAGAAGAAGAGGAGCGCGCTCACCCGGCCGCGCGTGTAGCCCTCGTCATCGTCCGGTGCGTTGCCGCTGGGCGGGGACACGGTCCGGGCGGCGTAGTCCATGACCGGAGCCGAACCGTCGTTACCCGACATCGAGTCGCGGCTGCCCGAGCGGATATCGGCGGCGATATGGAACTTCGGGGTCACCGCGAAACGCAGACCGACGCCGAGCTCTGCGAAGTTCTGGGTGGTCGTGAACTCGCCGGCGACATCCGCCTGCTGCACGCCGATGCCCGCGAGGACGTAGGGCGCGAAGCGGTTGCGGGTGCCGATCTCGTAGATGAGCGAGGCGCCGAGGCGACGGTCGACACGGAGATCGTCCTCGTACGACGTCTTGCCGAGCTCGCCTTCCACGAACAAGCCACCGCCACCGAGCCGAAGGCGACCGAGCAATCCGAAGTCGCTCGACTGGTCGATGTCCTCGACGGTCACGCCGCCGGCGAACAGACCGATGCCGAACTTGGGCAGCGGCTCGGCGACCTGGGCGGCGACGGCGACCACACCTGGTGCAGCGGCGGGCGCCGGGGCAACCGGGTAGTACGACGTGCCGTAGTAGGACGGGACGTACGTGGGCTCGGCGTAATAGTAGTAGTACGGGCGATACGGCCGGTAATACCGGACGCGCGGGCCGAGGAAGATGCTGCCGCCAACTGACCAGCCGCGGGGGCGCCACGACGGCGCGCGCCGCGGGGTCGACCAATGGACGTGCACGGAGCCGCGGCCGCCGATGCGAACGCCAGCGCCGCCGCCGCGACCGCCGCCGAACCAGCCGCGACCGCGTGCTTCCGCGGTCTCGCTACCAACAAGGGCGAGGAGGCCGAATGCACCGACAAGGAGGGGGAGGCAACGCTTCACGGGTTGGAGCCTTTCGCTTCGTAAGGGCCGCGGACGGTCAGCGGATAGACGCTCGGCGCGTCGCTTCGGTCTAGTCTGCACCCGACGGGCCAGGTGAGTCATTCACCGATTGCTGGTGAAACGTTCGAAGTTATGGTCTCTTACGCGGCGCGAAGAGATCGCTTGACGGTCCCGGGTGTAACCAGCTCTTCACGCTCCACCGGACTGTGGTGGTCGAGCGACAGGTGAGAGCACTTCGCAACCCCGCCATTTTGCGGGCATCCTTGACACTCGAGAGCGGTCGTCCCTAAAGTCACACTCGCCCGAACGGAGGTCTTGAACTTGAGCGACGCGAAGAAACCTGGAGGCAACCGCGACATTAGCGATCTAAAGGCCCGCCTTGGCCTGAAGAAAGCTGGTGGAGCGCCTGCCCCTGCCCAAGGACGTACAAATGGGCAGAGCGGTGGCGTCGTTGCCCCGCCCGGCATGAATTTGCCGCCACCTCCCGGCGTCCAACCCCCGCAGCCCGCGGCTCCCGTGATCCCGAACGCTGCGGACGATCCGTTTGGCGCGATGAACGCGATGGCCGCGGTCGGCACCGTCCAGCGCGCTCCCGAGATCGTGATCGTCAACGACGGCAAGCCCGTCGAGAACGTGGGCGCGTCGAGCAAGGGCGCGTCGATCGCGAAGATCGCGGTCCCCGCTGTCGCCGCGCTCGCGCTCGGCCTGGCGATCGGCCGCATCTCGAAGGACGCAAACTTCTACAACGACGGTCTCAAGGACGCGAAGTCGATCCTCGGCAACGCGAGCACGCCGTCGACGGTCGGCGCCGTCAAGAAGACGCTCAACAGTCTCGATAGCGCGCTCGACGAAGCCAAGACCAAGAGCAACTTCCGGCCTGACGCGGATCTCGGTGCGAAGCTCAGCAAGGTCGCACTCGAGCTCGATGTAAAGAGCGAGCTCGTGTTCCGCGCGAAGCAGAACTCGCTCGATCCAGAGGCTTCGGGTCAGATCATGTCGTTCTACGCCGGCGTCGCCGAGCTGAAGGGCATGATCGATGCGCACAACAAGGCCGCGAAGTTCGACGAGATGACGCTGACGAAGGCCAAGGCGAACCAGGACGCCGCGACCCTCAAGGACACGGACAACGCGCTCCTCGCCGGTCAGCTCAAGTACGGCGTGCTGCTATCGGCGCCGACCGAAGAGGACAAGACGGAGTTCGGCGCGAAGCTCGTCGAGATCGCGGGTCTCTACTGCGGCGCGGACAAGAACCCGGTCGCGAAGTGCGCGGAGGGCGAGTCGCCGACTGGCTTCGCCTACCGGAATGATCCGGGTGGCACGCCGATCCAGGGCGAGCTTGCCACCAGCGGCAGCGACAGCGTGCCGACCAAGAAGGTCGTGATGCTCCTCGCCAATGGCGTCCGCGACGCACTCATCAAGGGTGGCGAGCCGGGCGTGTCCGAGTACTTCTACACGCGTCGCGTGCGCGCGATCGCCGAACGGACGAAGAAGCTGATCGAGGACGCGAACAAGCTCGAGCAGCGCCTGCAGCAGGAAGCCACCAAGGGCACTCGGTTCTCGTTCTTCATGTAGAGCCGCTCCCC
>JANRKM010000300.1:0-33141 GCA_033763475.1 Kofleriaceae bacterium | reverse complement strand
CCAAGGTCGAGGCGATTCGCATCGAGGCCGAGCGCCTCGAAGCCGCACGTCTCGAGGCCGAGCGTGTCGAGGCGGCGCGCCTCGAAGCGGTTCGCCTCGAGGCCGAGCGCCTTGAAGCCGTGCGCATCGAAGCACAACGTTTCGAGGCCGAGCGCGAAGCTGCGCGCGTCGAAGCGGCGCGCCTCGCAGACGAAGCAGCGACGCTTGCGCACGCCGAGCTCGTGCGTGCGGACGCCGAGCGGATGGCGGCCGCGCGGACGTCGCTCTCCATCGGCCTCGTCGATACCGTCGGCTCGGCAGGTGGCCGGAAGAAGAAGCGCCGTGGCGACAAGCGTCGCAACAAGCGCACGCAGATGGCGACCGGAACGCCGTCGTCGGCAATGCCGGTGGTCTCCGAGGAGATGCCTGCTGACGGCGCCGTCGAGGCGATCGATTCTGCCGAGGGCAGCGCCCCGATCATCGTCGCTCCGGCTTCGACCGCGATCGAGGTCGTGGATCTCGCGACTGACACGTCGGCGATCGGTTCCATCGACGACGAGCCCGTCGTCGTGACCGAGCCGTGGACGCCGCGGATGCCGACGGTGATCACGCCGACGGTCCCGTGGCGCCGTCCCTATGCCTCGCTCTCTGCCGCCAAAGCGCCTGTGGTGCCGAGCCTCGTCATCGACGACTCGGATCCGGACAGCGCGGATCGCGAACGCGAGGAGCGCGTCGCGGTGAAGGAGCCGGGCCGCCGCTCGTTCCTGCCGCCGATCCTGCTCGATCGCGAGGACCGCACGGCACGCCAGGGTGGCCTCACGCTCGCGGTGATCATTCTCCTGATCGCTGCGACGCTGACGCTCTCGTACCTGATGCGCCGTCCCAGCTCGACGGGTGACGGTGTCACGATGACGCCGCCACAGACGTCGGGCGTCGTGCACGATATCCTGGTCTGATGACCTCATCGTCGGGCGCGCTCGGAGTTGTCCTGCGGACGACGCCGCTGCGGGAGTCTGACCTCGTCGTGCAGCTCTTCACTGACGTGCATGGGCGCGTGAGTGCCGTCGCGCGCGGCGCGCGTCGTTCGAAGGTGCGGTTCGCGGGCGCGTTGTCGCTACTCGTGCTCGCGCGGTTCGAGCTCGGGCGGAAACCGCGTGGCGAGCTCTGGAGCCTCGAGGGTGCGGAGGTGGTGCGCGACTGGACGCAGCTCTCCTCCGACGTGGTCGCGGTTGCGCACGCGAGCTATGTCGCGGAGCTCGTCGGTGCGCTGCTGCCTGCGGAAGCTCCGGAGCCGCACGCGCTCGACGTGATCGTCGCGCTGTGGGACAGCCTCGCTGCAGGTGGTGCATCGCCGGCGGCGCTGCGTGCCGCCGAGCTTGCACTCCTCGATCTTGCAGGCCAGCGCCCGGCGATCGAGCAATGTGCGGCGTGCGGCGAGACCGACCTCGCGACCGGCGCCGTGTTCGATCCGACGCGCGGTGGTGTGATGTGTCGACGCTGTGCGGCGAGCAGCCGTGGTGCGGGTGTGCGGCCGCTCTCGCAGGAGGCCCGAGCGTATCTGCAGGCCGTGAGCGAGCGCGTGACTCCGTCGGCAGCGCGCCCCCTGGACACCGATCCGACGTTTACGCCTGCCGATCGTACGAGTGCGCGTGATGCGCTCGTCGCGATGGTGACAAACCTCGTCGGCAAACCTCTGCGATCGCTCGAATACATCGCCAAGCTTGGAGCCGCAGGTCGGCGTCAGGCGGGCGAGGGTTCGTAGTACACTGGCGGCTCCCATGGGAGGCCGCTCGTTCGCGCTCGTGCTCGCCGCTGCGTTGCTACCGCTCCCAGCCTGGGCAGACGACGAGCAGCCGGTGGACACGGAGGGCGAGTCCACCGAGGCGCACAAGGACCCACGCGCCGCCAAGACGTGGATCGCTGCGGGCAGGGAGCTCATGGCGAAGGGCGACACACTCGCGCGTCGCAACAGGATCGACCACGCGAAGACGCAGTGGGCGAACGCCGCCACGGCCTTCGAGAAGGCAATCAAATGGGGCGCGGATCCCAACGTGTATGCCGACCTCGCGGCGGCCGAGGAGAAGCTCGGCAAGCTCGATGCCGCGGCGACGCACTATCGGACGCTCATGCACACCAAGTCCGGTGTTAAGAGTGACGTACTCAAACGCGCGAAGGCGCGGTTCGACGATCTATCGATGCGGGTCGGCCTCGTCACGCTCGTCGTGAAGCCCGAGGGCGCGACCATCTCGATCGCGGGGGCAGAGGTGGGTAAGGCACCCATGGCCGAGCCGCTGATCCTCATGCCCGGCCAGTACACGGTGTCGTTCGCTGCCGACGGCCATCAGCCGAAGGACCTCGACGTCAAGGTCGACGAGGGCTCCGACAGCGAGCGCAAGGTCGAGCTCGAGGCGATCACGATCAACGTCACCGCGCCGGAGCCGGTCGACGAAGAGGAAGCCGGACCCGTCGTCGCGTCGGCTGGTCCCTCGAAGCTGCCGCTGTACATTGGTGGTGGCGCGTCCATCGGATTCGCCGCGATTGGCCTCGTCACGGGCATCCTCGCGGTCGGCAAGCACGGCACCTTCACCGATCCGGACTCGTCGACGCCGCAGCGGGATGACGCGAAGTCCTCCGGCACACGGTTCGCGGTCATCACCGATGTGGCCCTCGGTGGCGCGGTGATCGCCGCCGGATTCACCGCCTACTGGTACTTCGCCAAGTACCGGCCGGCACAGGCAAAGCATTCGAGCGAGAGCGCGAGCGCCTCGCGGTCCAAGTTCTTGATGGCACCGTGGGTCCAACCCGATGCTGGCGGCTTCAAGGTCGCCGGATCATTCTAGGAGCAACGCGATGGCAAACCCCTATCCACCGCATATGCAGCCACAGATGCAGCAACCCCATGGTCAGCCTGGCCGCCCCATCCAGCCTGGAATGCCCATGGGGCCGGGCCCTACGCCGATGCCAGGCGGACCCCCACGTCCCGCCGTGGTGCGGCGCGGAACGTCGCGCGCGGTTCCCGTGGTGGTCTCGGCGGGCCTCGCGATCGGCGTGTTCTGCGGCCTGCTCTTCGGCCTTGGAACCGGCGAAGAAGTGATCGCATCGCCGTCGACCGGAACCAGCGCGAAGACCGAGGAGACCGGCGACAAGCTGCCGGTCCCGCCGCCCGTCGGAACGACCGCGGTGAAGACGGCCGACCCGGCGCCTGCGACGACGCCTCCGCCGGCCGCAGGGTCGGGCGCGGAGGTCGCCGCAGCGGGTAGTGGGGCGGGCACGGGGGCGGGCAGTGGCGCTGGCAGCGCAGCTCCAACCGATGGCGCCGCAGGTAGCGCGGCTCCGGCGGCCGGTAGCGCCGCAGGCAGCGCGGCTCCGACGACGACCGCCGCCGCGGGTTCGGGCGCCGGCTCGGGCAGCGCCGCTCCGGCAGCGTCGACAACCGCGGGCTCGACGACAAGTACCCCCCCGGCACCGGCGGTCGCCAAGAAATTCAAGGTGACGTTCAAGGTCACCCCGGACGCTGTCACGTCGAGCGCCAAGATCACCATCGACGGCAAGGAGATCACGGGCGCCGAGGCCGACATCGATGTCGGCACCGCCGACAAGAAGACCGTCAAGGTCGTCGTGAAGGCCAACGGTTATCGCACCGTCGAGAAGTCACTCACCGTGTCGGGGGACACCGAGATGCAGGTCGACATGGCCAAGAAGCCGGCGGGCGTTCCTTCGGGGCCGCGCCCGGGGGGTGGCGGTGGTTCGAAGAAGCCGCCCGGTGGTGGTGGCGGGCTGATCGACATCTAGCCTTTGACCGCGCCGGCGGTGATGCCGCCGACGAGAAAGCGCTGGAGGACATAGAACGCGATCATCACGGGCACGCTCGTGACGACCGCGCCGGCCGCGAACAGGCCGTAGTCCGACGAGTGCTTCGTCACGCTCGACTGGATCAGGATCGGCAGCGTGTAGCGCGACTGATCCGTCATGAACGTCGACGCCATGATGAACTCGTTCCACGCGGTCATGAACGAGAACAGCGCGGTGACGGCGATGCCCGGGCGCGCGAGTGGCAGCATGATACGGCGGAAGATCATCCACGCCGAGGCGCCGTCGATGCGCGCGGCCTCCTCGAGCTCGCGCGGAAGCTGATCGAAGTAGCCCTTCAGCGTCCACACGCAGAACGGAATCGCGGTCGTCGAATAGACGAGGACGAGGCCCACGATCGAGTCGAGCAGCGCGAGCTTGTCGAGGATGACGTAGAGCGGCAGCAGGAGCAGCGTCGAGGGGAACATCTGCACGACGAGGAACATCGTCAACCCCGTCTGTCGCCCGGGAAACTTGAAGCGCGACAACGCGTACGCGGCGGTGCACGAGAGGACGACACCGACGACGGTGGTCGCCAGCGCGATGACGATCGAGTTGAACGCGGCGTTCAGGAACAGCAGCTCGCCGTTGCCGCCTCGCATCGAGAACAATGCTTCGAAGTTTGCGGTGGTGAGCTCGCGCGGGATCGGCGACGCGCCGAGGGCGAACTGGCGCCCCGGCTCGAACGCCTTCTTGAGCACCATGAGGACCGGATAGAGGACGACCGCACACGCGAGCACGAGCCCCACGTGCGCCAGCATCATCGAGAGAGTGTTCCGCCGGCGGCCCAACGATGCGCTCACGTGGCCTCCTTGCTCTTCACGAGGCGCGCGCCGAACACGTTCCAGAGCAGCAACACGAGGAAGATGATCGTCGCGTAAGCCGCGGCCATCCCATAGCGCTCGCCGCGCTCGAAGGCCCACCGGTATGCATCGGTGACGAGAATGTTCGTCGCGCCACCCGGCTGTCCTGCGGACACCAGGTAGATGACGTTGAACATGTTGAACGTCCAGATCGAGCCGAGTGCGACGGCAGGGCCAAGCGCAGGGCGCAGGTGAGGCAGTGTGATGTGGCGGAACCGCTGCCATGCGTTGGCGCCGTCGACGGATGCAGCTTCGTAGAGGTCTTTCGGGATCGACTCGAGCGCACCGAGCGCGACCACCATCATGAACGGAAACCCGAGCCAGGTATTCGTGGTGACGTTGGCCGCGAACGACGTCGACCACGAGCTGAACCAGGACACACCGTCGAGGCCCGCGAGGCGGAACAGCGAGTTGATGGCGCCGTATTCGCCTTCGAACATGCCCTTCCAGATCAGCGCGGTGATGTAGTTGGGCACTGCCCACGGCAGGATGAACAGCATCCGGAACAGGCCCTTGCCGCGCAGCCACGTGCGCGAGAGAACGAGCGCCAGCGCGACGCCGAGGGAGACGTGGAGCGCAACGTTGGCGAGCGTCCACAGGACGGTCACGCCGAAGATGAACCAGAAGTTCAGCGGGTCATCGAGTGAGCGGCCGCCGCCCGACAGGATCTCGCCGAAGTTGCGGAGGCCGACGAACGTCCAGGTGCCATGGTGGTGGTCGTAGAAGCCGAGGACGAGGCCAATGATGAACGGCGCCGCGACGAGGATCACCATGGCGATCGCCGCCGGCGCGAGGAAGCCGAGGGCGGTGCGATGGAGGCGGAGGCCCGACGCGAAGCGATCGGTGAACCGCGCGTGTTGCGCGAATGCGAGCCCCGCGCCGACGAGGACGATCGCGGTGGCGGCGACCCACGCGTGCCACAAGACGCACGGTACGGCCAGCGTGGCGATGCCGGCGAACGTGCCGATGCGTGCGGCGCGAACGCTCACCATGGCACCTGCGGCGGCGATCGCCGCGCCGAGGCCGAGCACGCCGACCAGAACGAGGAACGGGTAGGGCGCGGGACTCGCGGGCGGCGTGATCGCGATGGCGTAGACGGCATCGACGGGCGTCTTGCAGAGCGTCTTCAGCGGTGTCGGCAACACGGCAATCGCACGGCCACTCCCATCGGCGAGGAGCTCGGCGACGCGGTGATCGATGCGCTCGCGATCGGCGCGGTTGGCCGCGTCGTAGCGCAGCTTGTCGTTGGGACCGCCCTTCGCGGACAGCACGCGACATCCGTGGGCGTCCTGGGCACGGCGCTGGAACAGCAGCGGATGTTTGGGCGACGGCATCGGCCCACCGACGAGCACGACGTCGAGCGCGGGCAGGGGCTGGAGGTTCACCGGCGTCCGCTCGGTCGCCGTGGTGACCGCGCGCTCGGCGAGCTCGACCTGGCGCTCGGCGAGCTCGTGGTTGCGCACCGCGACGAAGGCGACGGTCGCGATCAAGATCGCGAGCGTGGCGGCGATCGCGAAGTCGCGCAGCTGGCGAGCGACCGTGGTCACTTCACTCCTGTGAGGTAGCCGGCGACTTCGCGCTCGACGGCGAGCAGCTTGGGACCGGGCTCGGCGCGGCCGGCCAGCACCTCACCGAGGGCGGTCTCGTACGGCGTCCACACCACGCGCATCGCGGGATCCTTGGGCATCGCGACGGCATGCTCGAGCTGCGCGCGGAAGGCGGCGAGCACGGGATCGCCGCGGAGCTGTGGATCGTCGTACGCGTGGAGGTTGGGCACGACCTGTCGGGTGAGCTGCGCGCGCTCTGCGGCGGCGAGATCCGACGTGAGCGCGTCCATCACGATGAACGCCGTGTCCTTGTCCTTGGCGCGCGATGACATCAGGATCCCCTCGGCGTCGAGGAAGGGCATCGCCGGCTTGCCGCTCGCCGAGATGATGGGCAGCGTGGTGACCTTCCACGGCACGCCTGCGGCGATGTCAGCCTGGAACCACGGCCCGGAGATCGCGGTCGCGGCCTTGCCCTCGTTGAACAGCGTCGCGACGTAGGCGCCTTCGGCGCTGGCTGGTGTGGCGCCTGTGGCGACGAGCTCGCGCGCGAACGCCATCGCGGCGGCCGCCTCGGGCGTAGCGATCGCGAGGCGACCACTCTGCAGCACCTTGCCGCCGAAGCCGAACAGCCACGGGGCGTGTCCGTAGAGGTTGGTGTTGGCGTACGCGATCGCGTAGCCGTCGCGCGCCTTCATCTGAGCGGTGAGCGCCATCAGCTCCTGCGTGGTGCGCGGCGGCTCGGCGACAAGGTCAGCGCGGTAGTAGAGCGCGAGCGACTTGGTCGCGAGCGGCAGGCCCCACAAAGAGCCGCGATACGCCATCGACTCGAACGCGGCGGATGAGAACCGATCCGCGCGCGCGTCATCGAGCCAGAATTCGATGGGCTCGAGCACGCCGGCGTCGGCCCAGTCGCCGATGCGGTCCTGCGGGTAGATGAACAGGTCGGGGCCGTTGCCGCGCGGAATTGCCGAGCTCAGCTTGTCGGCGAAGCCATTGAACGGCATGCCGACGAGCTCGAGTGGATGTTCGGGATGTTCGGCGTTCCAGCGCGCGGCCGCCCGGACCAAAGCCTCGCGCTCCGCACCCTGGTGGGCGTGCCACAGCACGATCGCGTCGCGCTTCTCGCATGCCGAGAGCACGAGGACCACGAGGACGAGGAGCGCGCGAATCACAGCCGCTGCTCCGTCGCGCCGTCGAAGACGTGGATCATCGACGGATCGAGCCAGACCTTCACGCTGTCGCCGGGGCGCGGTGCCGCGCTGGCGTCGGCGCGCACGGTGAGCGGGCCCGCGGACGACTCGACGTGGAGCACGACCTCGGCGCCGAGCACCTCGCGCATCGCGACCTGGCCGGCGAGCGCGACGTCGTTGGCACCACCGGCGAGCGACAGGCGCTCCGGGCGCACGCCCACGACGACGCGATCGACTGCATTGCGAGCGGGGCGCAGCGCCGGCATCCCGCCGAGGGGAATCTCGAAACCGGGTCCGCGCGCGGTCTGGGTCTCGCCGGCCTGCGTGAGGTCGGCGGTGAGGAAGTTCATCGTCGGCGTGCCGAAGAAGCCCGCGACGAAGCGGTTGGCCGGCCGCTCGTAGATGTCGACGGGGGAGCCGATCTGCTGGACGATGCCGTCCTTGAGCACGACGATTTGATCGGCGAGGGTCATCGCCTCGATCTGGTCGTGCGTGACGTACATCGACGTCGTGCCCGACGCCTGGTGAATGCGCGCGATCTCGCGGCGCATCTCCCCGCGCAGCTTGGCGTCGAGGTTCGACAGCGGTTCGTCGAACAGGAACACTTTCGGCTCGCGCACGACCGCGCGCCCGATCGCGACGCGCTGGCGCTGCCCCCCCGAGAGCGCCTTGGGGCGGCGCTCGAGGTACGGCGTGAGCCCGAGGCTGTCGGCCGCGGCGTTCACGCGCTGGCGGATCTCGCGCTCGGGCAGGTTCTTGATCCGCAGCCCGAACGCCATGTTCTCGAACACGCTCATGTGCGGGTAGAGCGCGTAGCTCTGGAACACCATCGCGATGTCGCGCTCGGCCGGCGGCAAGTGGGTGACGTCGCGGCCGCCGATCTTGATCGTTCCGGCGGTTGGCTCCTCGAGGCCGGCGACCATGCGCAGGGTGGTCGACTTGCCACAGCCCGACGGACCGACGAGCACGGCCATCTTCCCCGATGGGATGCTCAGCGCGAGGTCCGGAATCACCGGGCGGGTCACGCCTTCGTACTGCTTCCGGATCCCGGTCAGCTCGAGCTCGCTCACGGCGGTGTCACCGAGCAAGCCTCTTGCCACGCTAACCCCGTGGTTTCCGAGACGGCGCAGGCGGCGCGCGTTGCCAGAAACAACGGAACCGCGTGCCAAGGGCAACGTCGGCCCGAGGCGTTCTGATCTTCGCCCGGTGCGGGCTCATTACGCAGCCGTGTATGCGCGATCCCCCGAACCTCCACGGTTAGGCGCTCCACCAGCGCCATGTAACGCCGCGTCATTGCCGGGTTCTTCACATGATTGACCCGCCACGTCGCCTGGGGTACCCGTATGCTTTCACATGGCACGCGGTACCCCACAACGCCCCCCCTTCTTCGGCCGCCGCCTCGGGGGCCGGGCTCGTGGGCGTCGCGTGAAGCACCAGATGTCGCCGGTCGGGTTGCCGGCACCGCTCGGTGCCGCGTCGAACCCTGTCGACGGCGCGAACCTGCGCGTGATCGGCTCGGGCGATGTCGCGTTCCAGCAGATCGTGGAGCGCGTGCGGAGCGCGCAGAAGTCCGTCGAGATCCGCGCGTTCCTGTGGCGCGACGACGAGGCCGGCAACCAGATGGGCGAGGCCGTGCTCGCGGCCGCCGATCGCGGCGCGAAGGTCGTCATCCACAAGGACAAGATCGCGGCCGTCTACGAGTACACGGGCGGCAACAAGCAGAGCTTCTTCCACAAGCGCGTCGATCCGATCCGCGGCTTCCAGGCGTGGTTCCTCGGGACCGTGTATCGCGCGCCGGGGTCGTTCAAGCAGCGACCCAACGAGCTCGCGCAGCGGATCCTCGCCCACCCGAACATCACCGTCGAGCACCAGCGCAAGCGCTTCGACCACAGCAAGGTCTACATCATCGACGAGGAAATCCTGATCCTCGGCTCGATGGGCGTCGGTGACAACCACCGCCACGAGTGGTTCGACGTCATGGTGGAGGTCGTCGGCAAGGAGCACATCGATCGGCTCCGCGATCGCATGGCGGGGCACGACGAGTTCGATCCCTCGCGCGGGGTCGATTTCCTCGTCCACAGCCGCGAAGCGCACCGCAAGCACACGTGCCCGATGATGAGCCATCGGCTCGCGCTGATCGACTCGGCGCAGAAGTCCCTCACCGTCGAGATGGCGTACATGAACGACCGCCGGTTCACGGCGGCACTCGCGCGCGCGGTGAACCGCGGCGTCGAGGTCAAGCTCGTCACCGCCGACCACGCCGACGTGATGGCGAACATCAACCGCGCCACCTGCGATGCGCTGCGCCGCATGACCGGCGCGCCGCAGAACCTCACCATCGTGCTGTTGCCGCGCATGGTGCACAGCAAGGTCGTCGTCATCGATCATCGCTACAGCGACGTCGGCTCGGCAAACTTCACCTCGCTCTCGCACGGCGTCTATGACGAGATCAATCTGTTCGCCGACAGCGAGCCGTTCGCGCGCGCCATCGAAGCCGAGATCGATCAACACTGCGCTGACGGCCGCGTCGTCGATTCGCGCCTGACGTACCGCAGGATGTACTCGGGCCTCGAGGCCGCGATCATCGCTTACCAGTCGCGAAAGGGCGGCTAGTGGTCTCGACGGCGCCTCCAGCAGATTCCGGCGGCGAGCGCGCGAAGCAGGAGCGCCGGCGTCAGATCCTCGCGGCTGCCAAGGCGGTGTTCGCCGAGGCCGGCTATCACGGTGCGTCGATCCACGCGATCATCGAGCGCGCCCAGATCGCGCGCGGCACCTTCTACCTGTACTTCGAGAGCAAGGCGGCGGTCTTCGACTCGATCCTCGACCAGGCCCTCACGGACCTGCGTGCGCGCATCCGCCGCATCGACGTCGAGACCGCCAACGCGCCGCCGCCGCAGGTGCAGCTGCGCGAGCAGGTGGTCGCGACGCTGGAGTACGTCGTGAAGGATCGCGCGCTCGCGACGATGCTGCTGTCGGCGGGCAATACGCCCGACGTCGAGGCCGCCGAGCGCATCGAGCAGTTCTACGGTGAGATGCGCGACCTACTACGCCGCGCGCTCGAGTCGGGGCTCGAGATTGGCCTCCTCCGCAAGTGTCATCCGGTGCTGGTGTCGTCCGCGCTGCTCGGCCTCATCCACGGCGTGATCGAGCAGCTCGTCCGCAAGGATAACGAGCTCACCGTCGAGCAGGTCGTCGACGAGTTGCTGCTCGTCGCGTTACGTGGAGTCCTCAAATAGGAGGCCCACACGTCATGCCCGTGGCGAAAAAACGCACGGGGGGACGTGACATGACCGGATCGCCTGGCTCGCGCTCGCGATCGGCGAGGGTGGTTCGCCCGGTAAGCGGAGATGGCGGCTCGTATCGGGCGAATTGCGCTCATCCGCGTAAACGCGTGCGCAGTGAACGAAGTATAGGTAAGCGAAGATACATTTGGTGTGAATCACCGTGCGCAGGCAAGAGATCATACCTTGCCGATACTTAAGACTGGACTGACGTGTCAGTCATCCCTAGAATGACGCGTCAGTCTAGTCCTGTTTCTGTTCAGGAGATGCGCATGGCGAACAACACGACCCCCGAGAACGTGGTCATCGGAATCGACGTCGGATCCACCACCGTGAAGATGACGGTCGTCGACCCCACGACCAAAGAGATCCTGTGGTCGAAGTATCTGCGTCACGAGACGCGGCAGCCCGAGATGACGCGCGACATGTTGCGCGAGATCCACGCCGCGTTCCCGACGCTGCGAAACGACCAGATCCGCGTGTTCATCACCGGCTCGGGTGGCTCGCCCATCGCGCCGACGATCGGCGCGAAGTTCGTGCAGGAAGTGAACGCGGTGACGATGTCGGTGGAGAAGCTCCACCCGGACGTCGGCAGCGTGATCGAGCTTGGCGGTCAGGATGCCAAGATCATCATGTTCAAGCAGAACAACGAGACCGGTGACAAGACCGCGCAGACGTCGATGAACGACAAGTGCGCGTCGGGCACTGGGGCGACGATCGACAAGTGCGTGCTCAAGGTCGGCATGCCGCGCGAAGAGGTCCCGGGCCTAAAGTTCGATCCGACGAAGCTGCACCACGTCGCCGCGAAGTGTGGCGTGTTCGCCGAGACAGACATCGTCAACCTCGTGAAGAGCGGCATCCCGCGCAACGAGATCATGAACTCGCTGGCCGACGCGATCGTCAGCCAGAACCTCGCGGTGCTCACCCGCGGTAACACGCTCAAGGCCAAGGTCCTGCTGCTCGGCGGTCCGAACACGTACCTGCCGTTCCTCCAGGAGTGCTGGCGCCTCCGCATCCCCGAGGCATGGGCGGAGCGCGGCTACGAATACGACAAGTCGGTTCCGATCGAGGAGCTCATCTTCGTCCCGAAGAACTCCGAGTACTACGCCGCGTACGGCGCCGTACTGTTCGGTCTCTACGAGCCGGAGAACGTCGGCAAGTACCGCGGGCTCGAGCCGCTCGAGGACTTCATCAACCACGGCCGCAAGGCCAAGCTCGGTGAGAGCGCGGGGCCGGGCCTTGTTGAGCAGCCGAGCGAGCGCGATGCGTTCATCGAGAAGTACCGCACGCCGGACTACGAGGATGCGGTGCTCGAGCGCGGCAAGACGTACCGCGGCGTGATCGGCCTCGACGGTGGCTCCACGTCTTCAAAGTGCGTGTTCATCGACGAGAACGAGAACATCCTGAAGAAGGTCTACACGCTCTCCAAGGGCAACCCGATCCAGGACATGAAGGACATGTTCACGGAGATGCGCCAGTGGGCCACCGACCAGGGCGCGACGCTCGAGGTCACGGGCTTCGGCGTGACGGGGTACGCGGGTGACGTGCTCGAGAAGTCGCTCGGTGCCGACGCGAACATCGTCGAGACCGTCGCGCACATGATGAGCGCGAAGCGCTGGTTCCCCAGCGTCGACGTCATCTGCGACATCGGTGGACAGGACATCAAGGTCATGTTCATGCAGAACGGCGACGTGAAGAACTTCCGCCTGTCGAACAGCTGCTCCGCCGGTAACGGCATGCTGCTGCAGGCGATGGCGGATCAGTTCGGTCTGCCGGTGAAGCAGTACGCGGACGTCGCGTTCGAAGCGCGCCTCGCGCCGAAGTTCAGCTACGGCTGCGCCGTGTTCCTCGACTCCGACCGCGTGAACTTCCAGAAGGAAGGCTACTCGCGCGAGGAGCTGCTCGCGGGCCTCGCGCTCGTGCTGCCGAAGAACGTGTGGCAGTACGTCGTCCAGATCCCGCGCATGGCCGAGCTCGGCCGCGTGTTCGTCCTCCAGGGCGGCACGCAGAAGAACCTCGCCGCCCTCAAGGCGCAGGTCGACTACATCGAGAAGCGCGTCCCGAACGCCGAGGTCTACCTCCACCCGCACACCGGTGAGGCAGGCGCGATCGGCGCTGCGTTCGAGGCGCTCCGCGTGACCCGCCGCCGCGGTCAGACGACGTTCGTCGGGCTCGATCAGGCGATCGACATCGAGTACGTCTCGATCAACAACGAAGAGACGCGCTGCAACTTCTGCCCGAACAACTGCAGCCGTACGTTCATCGACACCAAGACGCTCGACGGCAAGACCGCCCGCTACATCTCCGGGTTCTCCTGCGAAAAGGGCACCGTCGAGAACATGGACGCGCTGAAGAAGCTCAACAAAGAGCGTCAGTCGCGCATGAAAAAGTACCCGAACCTTGTCGACTACGAGGCGAAGCTCGCGTTCAAGAGCTTCTACGAGCCCGCGCCCATGCCGGCGCACGGCGCGCCCGTCGACGACATCGTCGTCAAGCGTACGCTGCTCGGCGCGGTTCGCCACAAGGCAGTCAAGCGTCCGTTCGAGCGCGCGAGCGCCGAGGTGTGGGCGAAGCGCAAGGAAGTCCGCATCGGCATCCCGCGCGTCTTGAACCTCTACAACACGGGCCCGTTCTGGCGCACGTACTTCGAGGTCCTCGGCATCGACACGCGCAACGTCGTGTTCTCCGAGGAGACCACCGAGGAGCTATGGCAGGCGGGCTGCAAGTACGGCTCGGTAGACCCCTGCTACCCGAGCAAGGTCTGCCAGGCGCACATCCACAACCTGCTGTTCAAGGCGCACGAGAAGAAGCCGCTCAACTACATCTTCTTCCCGGCCATCACGCACATCCCGACGTTCATCGTGAACCAGATGGACACGGCGAGCTGCCCGGTCGTTTCCGGTACGCCCAAGGTCATCCGCGCGGCGTTCACGAAGGAGACCGACTTCTTCGCCGAGCGCGGAATCAGCTACCTCGACACCGCAGTCACGCTGAACGAGAAGCTGATGTGCAAGCAGCAGATGTTCAACGAGTGGGGCCCGCTGCTCGGCCTCACCGTCGACGAGAGCGACTTCGCGATCGACGAGGCGTTCAAGGCACTCGAGGCGTTTGACGCCGAGATGCAGCGCAAGGGCCGGGAGATCCTCGACGAGGTGGCGCGCGAGAACCGCGTCGCGCTCGTGATGCTCGGCCGCCCGTACCACAACGACCCGGGCCTCAACCACTCGGTGCTCGAGGAGTTCCAGGCACTCGGCTATCCGATCCTCTCGCAGCGCTCGCTGCCGCGTGACAAGGAGCGGATCCGTGAACTGTTCGCCGAGGACCTCGCGAAGGGCATCATCGAGGACGGCCTCGACGTGTCCGACGTGTGGCCCGAGAACTACTCGACGAACTCGGTGCACAAAGTCTGGGCCGCGAAGTACGCCGCGCGCCACCCGAACCTCGCGTGCCTCGACCTGTCGAGCTTCAAGTGCGGCCACGACGCGCCGACCTACGGCCTCATCGACAGCGTGATCGCGTCCGCCGGCAAGGCGTACTCGGCGCTCCACGATATCGATGCGAACAAGCCGAGCGGCTCGATCAAGATCCGCGTGAAGACTTACGCGCACACGCTGATGCTGCTGCGCGAGAAGCTCGAAGATCAGGCCGCCAAGAAGGTCGAGCTCGACCGCGCGGTGGTCGAGAAGAAGCTCGAGCTGATGACGGTGCTGCAGGCGAAGCTCTCCTCGGTCGGCAAGACGGACGAGAAGCTCGACCGCGAGATCGTCGCCCTCGCGACGCAGGTCGCCGCGTGGCGCGCTGCCGACGAGGCGTCGCGTCCGTCGATCGCATCTCGGGCAAAGAAGCCGGCTGGCCTCAAGGTCATCTCGGATGCCGCCACCACCACTACTACCTCGGGCCCTGGCTCGAGCCAGGTCGTCGCGCAGAGCGCGGCCAAGTCGGGCCCGGCCAAGTAGGTCGGGGCTACCCATTTTTTTCACCACCAGCACGAACCGCTGACCAAGGAACTTAGATGAGCACGACGAACGACAAGAACGGTAGCAACCTCGACCCCATGTCCCTCGAGGCGATCGAGGCGCAGCTCAAGCAGTTCGAGCTCGACGAGCGCAAGCGCCTGGGCCTGCCCGTCGAGAGCGTGAAGCAGTGGTTCGACGCGGTGCCGCGCGAGTTCACGCGCGAGCAGCGCGAGCACACCACGATCCTCGTGTCCGGCCTCACGATGGCGCACGACCTGTTCATCCAGGCCGCGCTCCGGGGCATTGGCTACAAGGTGATGGCGCTCGACGTGCCGGACAACGACGCGCTCCAGTTCGGGCGCGAGTACGGCAACCGCGGTCAGTGCAACCCGACCTACTTCACCGTCGGCAACCTCGTGAAGTACCTCGACGGCCTGCGCGACCGGGGCATGAAGTCGGAAGAGATCGTGAAGAACCACGTGTTCATCACGGCCGGCGCGTGCGGTCCATGCCGCTTCGGCACGTACGTCACCGAGTACCGCAAGGCGCTCCGTGACTCCGGCTTCGACGGCTTCCGCGTGCTCCTTTTCCAGCAGACGGGTGGTCTCAAGCAGGCGACCGGCGAGGGCGTCGGCCTCGAGATGAACCCGCAGTTCTTCTGGGGCGTCGTCCGCGGCATCCTGATCGGCGACTGCCTCAACGCGCTCGGCTACCGCATCCGCCCGTACGAGGTGGAGCAGGGCGCCACCGATCGCGCGATCGAGACGAGCAAGCGCATCGTGTCGCTCGCGCTCGAGAACAACACCTCCCTGCCGGCGGCGCTCTACAAGGTGCGCAAGACGATGGGCGCGGTGAAGGTCGACCGTACGCGTCCGAAGCCGCGCGTCGGCATCATCGGCGAGTTCTGGGCGATGACAACGGAAGGCGACGGCAACTACGGCCTGCAGCGCTTCCTCGAGGCCGAGGGCGCCGAGCCGGACATCCAGCTCGTCAGCGCGTGGCTGCTCTACATGATCTGGCAGGGTCGCTATGACACGGAGCAGCGCGCGAAGCTGCGCGGCGTCGACAAGGACAAGAACGAGCAGGGCGGCAGCAAGTTCAGCCTCAAGGGCGTCGACGTGCGCAAGCGCAAGGCGTCGCTGTGGGCCGGCGAGCAGGTGCTGCGTGGTCTGTTCCAGACCTTCGCGCACGCGATCGGTCTCTACGACTACCACCTGCCCGACATGGACAAGATCGCGGAGATCTCGCACGCGTTATACGACAACAACCTCCGCGGCGGTGAAGGCCACATGGAGGTCGGCAAGCTGATCCAGAACGTCGCGTACTCGAAGGTCAACATGACCCTCTCGGTGAAGCCGTTCGGCTGCATGCCGTCCTCGTCGGTCTCCGATGGCATCCAGTCGTTCATCACCGAGCTCTATCCGCAGGGCATCTTCCTGCCGATCGAGACCAACGGTGACGGCGCGGTCAACGTGTACAGCCGCGTGCAGATGCAGCTGTTCAAGGCCAAGCAGCTCGCCCAGAAGGAAGTCGACAAGGCGCTCGCCGACGTCGGCATGACGATGGACGAGGTGCGCGCGTATCTCGCCAAGCACCCGTCGATGACGACCGCGTTCCACCGCTCCCCGCACAAGGCGGGCTGCACGACGGCCGACCTCGTCTACGAGGTGGGTGCGAAGCGCAAGCGCCTCAGCTACCTCAAGGAGAAGGTCGTCGCGACGTTCACCGGCAAGGACGCGCGCGATCACCACGACGCGCACGAGAAGCTGCTGCAGATCGCGAAGAACGCGGCGGCAAAGACGATGAAGAAGAAGAGCGTCGTGTCGGTGGCCCCCGAGGTCGATCCGGACGACGTAGCGGCGCCGCCGATCCCGGCCGGCCGCAAGAGCCTGCGCGTCGTCAACTAAGCAGCGACACCTGGCGCGAGCGTGCCCGCGGTCCTCGGATCGCGGGCATCTTCATTTTCGGCGAGCCCGACTACGTCATCGCGTGAACGTGATCGGAAGGCTGATGCTGACGTCGGCGTGGTGCGATTGGCCTCGGACGCTGCTGCGCCGAGGCGCGCGCGACCTCGGCGTCGACGAAGCTAACGGTCGACGGCGCGACGTGGAACCTGTTCGACGGCAAGGCTGCGCGACGGTGCCGCGAAGCTCGTCTGCGAGTAGCGACCTCGGGCGCCGTCTACGGGCAGTCGCCCGGGCAGCCTTCGCCGGTCGTGCACGCACCGTCTCCGCAAACGGCTGTACATGCGCCACAGTCGACCGCGCACGTCCTGCAGGACTCCCGCGGGCTGTCGCACGTGTCGTCACCGCAGCGCGGCGCCGTCATGTCGCACGACAGTCCAGGTGGGCACGCGGGCGCGCAGATCGGCCAGCAGTCGGGATCCTCGCACCCGCGGAGCTCGTCGCCATCGAGGTCGGCGTCGTCGCATGCCTCCTCCAGCTGCGCTGACTCCCAGCGCAGCTCCCAGCGCTCGTCGTACAGGGGAGCTGGACTGATCGCCTGCGAGGAGCGGCCGCCGTAGACGGCAATGCCCGCGCCGTCGAGCGAGGTCGCGCCCGCCGCCGCCACGCGCCCCCTCGGCCCGGGGCCGAACACCGGCACGAACTGCCAGCGTTGACCGTCCCATTCGTACGGATCGCAGCCGAAGGGGATGTCACCGCATGCGAGCGTCAGGCGCTGCCGCGCCGGGTTGTACGCCAGGATCGCGCCGGAGCGTGCCGCCGGCGCATTCGTCACGAGCTCGCTCGCGACGCCAGCTTTGAACGCGAAGGTCTTGTCCGAGGAGTAGTTGCCATCACTGCCTCCGAACATGAGCATCTGGTCGCCGATCGGGTCGTAGCCCGCCGCCATCCCCGGCCAGTACGATGGCAAGAACGTGGGCCCCGGCGTCCACGTCGTCCCGTCGTAGCTGACCACATCGCCGAGCGTGATGCCGAACGACGGCGGTGCGCCGCCCACGATCGAGATGGTCTCTCCATCGAACGCAGCAGGTGCTGCAATGCGCGGCGCCGGCGAGACCGGTGGAGTGGCCTGCGTCCACATCGTGCCATTCCAGAGCCAGGTCTGCGATGCGTTGCTCGCGCTGAGGCCGTAGAGCAGCACGTTCTTCGCGATCGGGTTGTAGGCCATCGCCAGGCTCGCCTGCAGGGCGGGGGAACCCTGCGTCCGCGGACCAAGGCCGGCGGTCGTGAGCTCGAGCGTGTCGCTCTGGAGTGTCGCATTGAGGGTCGTCGGTGCGGTGCTGGTGCTCGCGAGCCCACCATAGAACACGGTCGTGGCGCGGAGAGGGTCGTGCGCGACGCCCATGGCGATGCGCGCGCCGAGGGTTCGGACTGGACTCCACGCCGTGCCCTGCAACAAGGTGGTGTCGCCCACGAGGTAGGGCGAGCTCGCGGTTTGTCCACCGACGAGGACCAGCTCGGTCGACGTGCTCGCCACGATGCCGGCCCAGCGCGCACCCGGCGCGCCGGTGGCGCCGACGTTGGACCACGCGCCCGTCCACTGCCACGTGACGTTCTCCGGCCCACTGGAGTAGCCGCCGAACAGCACCACGCGCCGCGTCGCGGGGTCATACGCCATCATCGCGTCGCTGACCTGCGGCCCGACGCTGGTGACGTCGTGCCAGGTCCCGTCGTAGGTCCACGTGTCGCCGTAGACGTTGTTGTTGTCGTCGCGCCCGCCGACGAGCACGATCACACCGCGCGTGGCGTCATACGTCATCGCAGCGTATCCGCGCTTCGGCGGATGCGTCGGCGCCGGGTTTTCCGTCCACGTCGTGCCGTTCCATTCCCACGTATCCGCGAACATCGTCTCGTTGTCGCCACAATCCGAGCCGCCGAACAGCACGATCACCTTCCGCCGCGCGTCGTACGCCATCACGTGCCCGCAGCGCGCGGAGGGCGCTGGTCCGCTGACTTCCGCGAGTTGCCATGTGACGCCATCCCACGTCCACTGGTCGCGCAACGCGTGCTGCGAGCCGATCACGCCGCCGAACAGCACGACGTGCTGGCGCTCGCGGTCGTACGCCATCGCAGCTTTCTGGCGCGGTTGCGGGCTCGCGGCTGGCGTGAGGCGAAGCCAGTCGGCGCCCGTCCATTCGAACGTGTCGTTGAGCTGGCCTGAATTGTCCGCGCCACCGAACACTACGATGCGATCGCGGCGCGTGTCGGTCGCCGCGGCCATGTGCGCACGGGCCGGGATGGACGTGAAGCGTTGCACCCAGTGTGGCACTTCGTTCCAGCACGTGCTCGAGCAGCCATCGTGGCTGAGGCGGTTGCCGTCGTCGCACTGCTCGAGCTTGGCCGCGTCGAGGATCGCATTCCCGCACACCTCCCGCGACGCGCAGGTGCCCGAGCAGTTATCACCATCGACCTGATTGCCGTCATCGCAGGCCTCGGTGCCCACCGTGAGCGCATCGCCGCACAGCTGCTCGAAGCACACGCCGTCGGTGCAGAACCCGCTCAGCGTCTGGGTCGTGCACGGCATCCCGTTGGCCTGGTCGCGGCAGACCTCCAGTTGTCCCGCGGTGACGCACCTGTGGTGGGTGTCATCGCACTGCGTGTTCGAAGGACAGACCCGGCCATCGGCACAGGTTTCGGCGCTCGGGGCGAGGCAACCCGTCGCGAGTGCGAGTGCGATGATGGCGAACCGTGACATCCGCCGAGGATAGATGCGATCGAGCGCGATCGAGCGCCGTTCCGCGGGGAAAAGCGGCTTCCCCGCGGGCCTAGCGCAGCACGGCGCGCAGCCGTTCGACCGCGAGCTCGACGAACGCGCGCACGCGGGTCGGGGCACGGCGACCCTCGGTGACCACTACGTGGACGGGCAGGGGCGCTGGCTCGAACTTCGGCAGGACGATGGCGACCTGCTTGGTCGCCAGCTCCTCGACGATCATGTACGAGAGCACGCGGGTTAGGCCGCGGCCGTCGAGAGCGGCGGCGATGGCCACCTCGGCCGTATTGACCGACAGCCGCGGCACGGCGCGGACCGTCGCTGCGCGCCCGCTGCCCTTGAACCGCCACGGCTCGACCGCCATCGTGTTCGAGAAGCCAACGAGCTCGTGCTTCGCGAGATCCGCGGGACGCCGCGGGGTGCCGCGTGCAGCGAGATAGCGCGGGAGAGGCGCAGACCACCCGGCGGACCTCGCCGACGCGGATGGCGGTGGCGGACGAATCCGGGAGCGCGGCGATGCGGATCGCCACGTCGATGCCCTCCTCGACGACATCGACCCCGAAGTACATCTTGGCGCGGGTGCCGATGGTGGTCGCGGATCCAACCGCGACCGCGCGTGGGTGGCAGCCACAGCATGAAGCTGCGCAGCTGTCTGCGCGCGCGCAGGCCATCCTGGCGAAGGCCGATACCTACTACCTCGAGGTCCACGCGGGCTGGGCTGCTCATCCCTGCCTTCGACGAGCGCGCCGTGCTTTCGCTGACGTGTCGTTCCGAGACGATCTGGGAGGGCCCCCAGCTCGCGCTGTACCCCAGGGCACAACGGCTGGTCCGCTTCACGGTCGAGGCGGGCTTCCTCGTGGAGAACGCGTTGCCGCTCGCGTGGACCCCGCCGGAGCTTGCGCCCGACCTGCGGTGAGACTCACACCATGCGTCGAATCCTCCACGCTGGAGCCGCTGGTCGGCGCGGACTTGCGCGTGGCTCGCGGGTTGCTAACTCCGCCACGAATGCGCGCGATGCAGTGGAGTCTCGTCGGAGTGGCGGTGCTTGCCGGAGGTTGCCTGCTGCGTACCCCGGAGCCCGCACCGCAGCTCGCGCATCCGAAGGTCCCCGCTGCCGTCGCGGACACCGAGTCGATCGGCGTTACCTGGATCGGGCACGCGACCGTGCTCGTCCGCATTCGGGATCGCTGGATCCTGACTGACCCGGTGCTGGGCAAGCGGATCGCCAAGGTGATGCCGCGTAACGTCGAGGCCGGCCTCGATCCGAAGGAGCTGCCGAAGCTCGACGCGGTGCTCATCTCGCACGCGCACTTCGATCACCTCGACATCCCGTCGCTGCATCAGCTTCCGAAGGTGCCGATCCTGATGCCCTCCGGTGCGACGAAGTTCTTGCCCGACGCGCTGCCCGCGACGGGCCTCGCGACCTGGCAGCAGTGGTCACACGATGGGCTCACGATCACCGCCGTCCCGGCGAGTCATGGCGATGGCCGCTATCTCGTCGATCGCTGGAACCACGCGACGCACACGGGCTACGTCATCCAGTACCAGGGGCTCACCGTCTACTTCGCTGGTGACACGGGCTACATCGCCAAGGATGCGGCCGAGCTCCGCCAGCGCTACACGATCGACGTCGCGCTGATCCCGATCGGCCCCGCCGGGCGTGCGACGTGGATCGAGCGCTGGCGCGCGGACGTGCACGCCACGCCCGAGCACGCGCTGGCGCTGTTCACGGCGACGGGGGCGCAGTGGATGGTGCCGATCCACTTCGATACCTTTTTCAAGCCACGGCACCACGAGCGTCCGTTTCTCGACCGCGCCATCGCGAGCGCGCATCTCGAGCGGCGGGTCCGCGTGATCGGAATCGGCGAGACCACCGAGTTCTTGTACTGAGGTGTCGATTCCTGACACAGGGCTGTCAGCAGCGCTGGTGTAGAACTGGGGCCATGGCGATCCTCCTCTATCATCATCCGTACTCCCGCGCGGCCAACGTCCTCTGGATGCTCGAAGAGGTCGCCGTGCCCTATCAGCTCACGAACGTCGACATCATGAAGGGTGGCCAGAAAGCGCCCGAGCACGTGAAGCTGAATCCGATGGGCAAGCTGCCCACGCTCGTCGATGGGGACGTGGTCGTGACCGAGGCCGCCGCGATCGCGCTCTACCTCGCCGATCGGTATGCCTACGGCACGCTCGCGCCCAAGGTCGATGACCCGAAGCGCGGCACCTACCTGCGCTGGTCGTTCTTCGCGCCGTCCGTCATCGAGCCCGGCATCGCGGCGAAACAGGGGAAGTGGGACTGCAAGGAGTCCTCGGTCGGCTGGGGCAACTACGAAGCGATGCTCGGCACGATGGAGCAGGCCGTCACGGGGCGTGACTGGCTTCTCGGCGACACCTTCTCGATGGCGGACGTCGTCTTCGGCGGCACGGTTCGCTTCATGCTGATGACGAAGGCCTTCGAGCCGCAGCCCGCGCTCGCCGCCTACGCACAGCGACTCGGCGAACGCCCTGCGCTCAAGCGCGCCGACGAGCGCAACGCGGCGATTCGGAAGGAGCTCGGCCTTGGCTAGGGACTGTGGCTAGGGGGACGGCTAGCGGCGCATAGGGAACTGCGTCCCGGTCGGGCCGAGCCCTCGCCGCGTGGCAGTCGCCTCGGCGATCGCGAGCTTTAGCCGCGCGAGATCGGTCGGCTTCGCGAGGTGCGCGTCGAATCCGACTTGCGACGAGCGGGCACGCACGTCCTCGCTCGCATAGCCGGACATCGCGATCATGTAGGCTCGCTGCGTCGTCGGATCCGAGCGCAGCGCCGCGGCGACCCCGTATCCGTCGAGCTCGCCAGGCAGACCTAGATCGGAGATCACGACATCCGGCTGGAAGCCTCGTGCGGTCGACACCCCATTCACGCCGTCGAACGCGAGCTTCACATGGTGACCGCCCAGCTCGAGGAGCTCGCCGAGCATGCGGGCCGCATCCTCGTTGTCCTCGACGATCAAGATGCGAAGCGCCGCCCTGGCCGGCGCAGCGGCGCCGTCGCGAACATGGGCCTCGGGCGCAGCGACCAATGGAAGCCGCAGCACGAACGTCGCTCCGTGGCCGGGACCCTCGCTGTGCGCCTCGACCTGTCCACCGTGCAGCTCCACGAGCCCCTTGGTCAGCGCCAGCCCGATGCCGAGCCCACCCTTGGAGCGTGCGAGATCCTGCTCGGCCTGGCTGAACGGGTCGAACAGCCGCCGCAGCAGCTCCCGATCGATCCCGACGCCGTTGTCAGAGACCGTCACGCTCGCGAGCCCGGTTGCCACGTCGGCGCTTGTGGCTACTTCGACTCGCCCGCCCCGCTCGGTGAACCGGCCAGCGTTGTTCAGCAGGTTTCCCACCATCTGCGCGAGCCGCACCGGATCGCCGTCGACCCAGGCTGGGCTCGTCCCCGAAACGATCAGCTGGAGCCCGGCGGCTTCCAGGTTGGGGCGGTAATCGTCCGCGGTCTGGCGGGTGATGCTGGCGAGATCGCAGCGCTGCTTTTGCAGCGCGAGCTTGCCACGCGCGATCCTCGAGACGTCGAGCAGATCGTCGATCAACCGCGCCATGTGCGTTACCTGGCGGTCGATCACATCGCGCGCGCGCTGGAGGCGCGGATCTGACAGCTGCTCCATGCGCATGAGCTCGACCGCGCTGCGAACGGGCGCCAGCGGATTGCGGAGCTCGTGGGCGAGGATCGCGATGAACTCGTCCTTCCGACGATGCGCTTCGTGCAGGGCCTTCTCCCCGGCGAGCCGCGCGGTGATGTCGCGGTTGGACTCGAGGACCAGCCGGTCGCCACTGACGTCGATCATCTGCTGGCGGCTCTCGACGATGATCTCGCGTCCATCCTTGGCCACGTGGCACAGCTCGCCCGTCCATTCGCCCGTCCGTTCGAGCTCGGAAAGGAACTGCGCGAGCGGGATCGAGTGGCGCGTGCGGAGGAGATCATGGACCTTGCGTCCGAGGGCCTCGTCGCGCGTGTAGCCGAACAGCTGCTCCGCGCCCGCGTTCCAGTCGATGATCCCGGCGCTGGCGCTCCACACCATGATCGGGTCGTGGGAGAGGCTGATCAGCTGAGCTTGGCGCCGGCGCTCGTCCTCGGCACGGCGACGCTCGGTGACGTCCTGAGAGATGCCGAGCAGGCGGATCGGCTGGTGCGTGCTGTCGAACTCGACGCGACCGGTCTCCGACAACCAGCGCACCTCGCCGCTGGGCCGCACGATCCGGTACTCGGACCGGAATTGCCCATCATCCGAGGCCAGCGCCGCATCGATGTTGGCCCGGAACAGCGCCCGATCGGCGGGGTGCACGACCTGCAGGACGCCTTCGAACGTGTCGGGCTCGCCGTCGGTGACCGGCAACGCTTCTTCGATGCTCTCGAGGCGCCGCACCCGATCCGCGCGGATGTCCCACTCGAACGCGATCGCGAGCGAGGCCTCCATCGCGAGGCGCACATGGACCGCACGATCACGTTGGTGTTGCTCGGCGCGCCTGCGCTCGGTGACATCCTCGGCGAGGTACGAGAACCTCGTGCGGCCGGAAGCGGCCCGGCCGATGTACGAAACCGTCGACTCCAGCCATCGCGGGCCGTCCGGGCCGGGATGCACGTACGCGAACTGCACCGCGCGCTGCTCGCGCTGACTGTCCCGATAGTGGCCGATCCACCTGGCGAGCGTCTCGGGCGCCGTGCCCAGCGAGCGCGCCGAGGCGCCGACCATCCCGCCGGGGGCGCACCCGAAGAAGCGCTCCGTCGCGGGGCTGTCGAAGACGTGGACAATGTCAGAGTCGTCGTCGGGCAGCTCGACGATCCCGATCAGGAAACTCGTGGAGTCATAGATGCTGCGCAGCGTCGACTCGCTGGTCCGGAGCCGCTCCTCGCGCTCGCGCCGACCGGTGATGTCGCGAAACACGATCGCGAGCCTTCGCCGCTCCGGGGCGCCGAACCGCATGGCCTGCACCTCGACCCAGCGTTGCAGCGAGGCCTCGTACCGCTCGAACCGGAGCGCCTCTCCAGTGAGCGCGATGCCAACGAAGGTCTCGTACCAGAACTCGTCGAGGTCCGGGACGAGCTGGCGCGCGGTCCGGCCCTTCGCGTCGGCGATCCCGGCCTGAACGACGAACGCGCTGTTTACCTCGACGAACAGAAAGTCGACGGCGCGCTGACCGCTCGCGTCGAGGATCAGCTCGATCACGCAGAAGCCGTCGTCGAACGATTCGAGCATCACGCGAGTGAGCTCCTCGGCGTCGCACGAGCTGGTCTCGCGTTGCTGGGCGATCACGCTGACGCCGAGCCGATCGTCCCCCGCGATCGGGGTAGGTTCGTCGACGGGGTTCGGCTTCATACGGGTACGTTCGACAGTTGCTGCACCGGTATACTCGACGGGGTGGTCCAGGCCAGCGCAAGGAATGCGCGGTCGCCCGCACCGTCGGTGCCCGATCTGAGTCGACGCATGACGGCGCGCTTCGCAGGATGAAGGCTGCGGGAAGCCCGACCATCCGGCTCACCGACGTGGACGCGCCGAGCTAGCGGTTGGCGCCTCCAGTCGCGACGGCCGGCAGACGAATGTGCATGCCGCTAGCCCGCAGGCTCGGAGCGGCTCCTAGATCGACTCGAGGCGGTTGTTGCGGATGCCGTTCGTCGGGTCCCACCGGATCTCGAGCGAGATGCCGCCCGAGATCGAGAGCGGCTCGGCGTACGAGAGGCGCGAGAGCAACTGGTAATCGGATGGATCGATCGCGTTGGGGTCCGGGGCGGGCAGGGCGCGCTGCGTGATCGTGAGGTTGATCCCGAGCGCGACGTGATCGCCGAGCTGGACATCGATAAACGGCGACGCGGTGATGTTGCGGCGGCGGTTCGGGTGCAGGACTTGGATCTCCGACTCGAGCGAGATGCCGAGCTCCATCTTGTCGTGGCGGAAGCTGCCGACGGCGTTGATGCCGTGGACGGGATAGGTCGCGAACTTCTCGCCCAGCTCGTTGCGAATGTTGTAGCGCTCCGTGATCCAGCCGAGGTGATAGAAGATGCCGAGCCGATTGCCGCGCGGATCGTTCGAGGGGAACGCGTCCCATTCGATGGCGGCGCGCGAGCGATTCGAATACTCGAACTGGCCGCGCGGGTCGTCGAACTTGGTGTAGCTCGAGATGCCGGTCGACCACCGCGGCGAGAGCAGATGCACGAGCTCGCTGCCCGCACGGAAGGACCACTGGTGCGCGTCGAGTGGGACGATGGTGCCGTCGTCGAGCTCGAGCGGCGGCTGGCGCGTCAGGCCGGCGTTGAACGAGGCGAGCGCGAGGGCGCGCGTGCGGGCCGTGAGCCAGCGGCCGACGAGGTCTGTCGACGAATTCGCGCTCTGGTACTCGCCCGTGTGGCTGGCGTTGCCGTTGACGAACAGGCCGATGCCCCATGGTGACCCCACGGCCTCGGCGGGCGCGAGGTCGTTCGGCTTGCCGAGCTGCACGGTCACCGCCGCCGGGAAGCGTGCCGCGACGAACAGCGCGATGCCGCGCAAGAATACGGGCTGGATGAGCGCGCGTTGTTCGTCGTCCGTCTTGCGGACGTCGACGTTCACCGTCTGCTCGATGACCTCCGGTGCGCCCGGGAGGCGGCCGACGAACCGCAGCTGATACTGATCGGTCTGCGCGACCTCGTTGCCGGTGAGGAACACGAGCACGTCGGCCCCGGCGCGGGGAGAAATGGCGAGGACCGGGTGCGCGTCGATGAAGCCTTGCAGGAACGCGGGGCAGGCCTTGGTCCGGATCTCGCCGGCGCACTCGACGTAGACGCGGATCGGTGGCTTGCGTGATTGCGCCTCGGCACGCGTCGGGCCCCCGACCACGAGGAGCGCGAGCACGAGGACAACAACACGCATCGGAACGCTCAGCCGTATTCGACTTTGATCGTCTCGATAATCTTCGTCATCGCGTCCTTCACGACCTCGGTGTCCGGATCGCGGACGATGACGTAGCCATCGCCTTCGTAGCTATCGGAACGCGGCGCGCCCTTCTGCGGCAGCCTGGATTCGACGACGAGCTTGCCGACAAGGTGATTCGCGTGCTCGACGCCGGAGACGCGCGTCACGCGTCCTTGGCCAATGCCGCGCAGGAACGCGATCCCGACGGAGTACTTGCGCTCCCACGGACCGTCGAACGCATCGTCGACGACCGCGCGCGCCCACGCCTTGTACATGTCGGTGTCGTGCGCGTAGCTGTTGCCGAGCACGATGTTGGCACCGGGCGGCCGTGCGGCAATCTCGCCGATCGCGAGCGAGCCGTCGTTGCGGCGGAACCACTCCATGTGCGTGAACCCGGTCTCGAGGCCGAGCGCCTTGACCGCGCGCACACCGAGCTCGCGCGCGTCGGCGAAGTCGGGGCCGTCGATCACGCGCGGCAGCACCACCACCCACTGGATCCAAGGCGTTTCCGTGACCTCCAGCGGCGTGGGGTAGTAGCGCGTGCACGACTGGAACTGCACCTCGCCGCCGATCGTGATGGTCTCGAAGCTGAACTCGCGGCCCTGCAAGAACTCCTCGGCGAGGGCGGGGTGTTCGGGGCTCGCGTGCAAGGCGCGCGATGCGGCGCGCAGCTCGTCGAGGCTCTTGATCCGCCAGGTCGCCTTGCAGCCCATGCCCGCGGTCGGCTTGATCACCATCGGGAAGCCGACCTGCTTCGCGAACGCCTCCGCGTCACCCCAGGTGCGGATCAGCGCATGCCGCGCGCACGGGAGCCCGTGCTTGCGCAGCTCGTCCTTCATGCGGGCCTTGTCACGAAACAGATCCGCGGTCTGTGGATCCGTGCCCGTTACGCCGAGCGCCTTGCGGACCTCGGCGAGCTGCACCTGCAGGGGCTCGAGGATGCCGAGCACGCGGTGGATCTTGCCGTGCCGCGCCTCGAGCATCCGCGCCGCCTTGATCAGCTGGTCGGTGTCGAGGCCGTCGCTCACGGTCACCATGTCGCTGAACATCCGGGCGTCGTCGCCGCCGGGGGCCTGCTGCGAGATGCCGAGGAGCCGTACGCCGGGGAGCCGAGCCGCGGCGCGCGCGAACCGCATCGTCGTCTCGAGCGGGAAGGGCGCGGCAAAGATCACGTTGCGCATCGCGCGCCGTTGTAACACGCCCCTCGCCGCGAGAAGTCTCACGATTGGCACCGAGGCGGCGGCGGGCGGGGTAAGGTGGCCCTGCTCCATGAAGGTCGTGTTTCTGGCCCCCGCCTACCCCCCCGAGATGCAGCAGTACACGCGCGGCCTCGCGGAGGTCGGCGCCTCTATCTACGGGGTCGGAGACCAGCCGGTCTCTTCGCTGGCGCCCTCCCTCAGGCAGTACCTGACCGACTATCTCCAGGTGCCGCGCCTCCTCGACGAGGACGACCTCGTGAGCCGCGTCCACGCCTGGATGCGCGGCCGCGCCGTCGATCGCGTGCTCGCCAACTGGGAGATCCTCGTGCTGGCGGCGGCCCGCCTGCGCGAGCGGTTCGGCGTACCGGGCATGTCCGTCGATGCCGTGCGCGGCTTCCGCGACAAGCAGCTCATGAAGGAGCGCGTCGCCGCCGCCGGCCTGCGCGTTCCACGCTCCGAGCGCGCGCGCTCCGCCGACGAGGTCCGCGCCGCCGCTGACCGGATGGGCTACCCGGTCATCGTCAAGCCCATCTCGGGCGCTGGCAGCGCTGACACCTACCGCGTCGACAGCCCGCAGGACCTCGAGCGCGTCCTCGTTCAGACGCAGCACGTGCGCGAGGTCTCGGTCGAGGAGTTCATCGACGGCGAGGAGTTCACCTACGACACCGTCTGCATCAACGGCCGCCCGGCGTTCGCCAACGTCGCGCAGTACCTGCCGCGTCCTCTCATCGCCCGCTCGAACGAGTGGATCAGCCCCGTCATCATCACCGTCCGCGAGCTCGCGCAGCCCGCCCTCCACGACGGCATCAGGCTCGGCCACGGCGTCCTCTCCGCGCTCGGCATGGGCGACGGCTTCACCCACATGGAGTGGTTCAAGAAGGCCTCCGGCGAGGTCGTGTTCGGCGAGATCGGATGCCGTCCGGGCGGCGCTCACCTCGTCGATCAGATGAACTACACGTGCGACATCGATCTGTTCCGCGAGTGGGCGCGCGCCGTCTGCTGGAACACGTTCGAGGCGTCCACGCACCGCAAGTACAACGTCGCGATCATCTTCAAGCGCGCGAAGGGACAGGGCCGCATCACACGGATCAGCGGCCTGCGCGAGTTCATGCACCGCTACGGCGAGCACGTCGTCGAGGACAAGCTCCTTCGCCCGGGCACGCCCCGCCGCAACTGGAAGCATACCCTGGTCTCGGATGGCTTCTTGATCCTCCGCCATCCCGACTGGCGGATCACCAAGGCGCTCGCCGACGAAGCCGCGAACGAGATCACGATGTACGCGGAGTGATCCCGTCGAAGACCTAGCGGGCCGCCATCAGCCATCGACGTGTGGCAAGTGGACTAGCCGTCTCCCGCGGGGTGTGACTCGGGTCCGGCGTCCCCATCGGAGCCTCTATCCCCTGGAGATCAAGCCACGAGCGAGCCAAGGCCTGGTCCGCTTCGTGCTCGGTAGGCGGGCATGGTGGAAATGAAGATCTTCGCGGCTCTAGGAGCTCTCGTGTTCGGCGCCTGCGCGGTGGATCCCGACGCAACGTCGACTGGAACGGTGGAGCAATTCCTCACCTCGGCTGCCCCGACCTCGAGCTACGGCGCGGTCGCCTTCATTCGCAATGAAGACTCGAACACCAGCTGCAGCGGCGTGCTGATCAGCGACCGCACCGTGTTGACGGCGGGGCACTGCCTCAATCGATCGATCCACGACACGACGATCAACTACGCGCCCGTCTCCAGTATCGATGTCTACTTCGCCGCGGACATGACTACGCTGACCGGCAAGCGTCGCTACGATGCCGCGGCGCGGATCATTCACAGCGGCTTCGGCGGCGGTGCGACGAACGACCTCGGCATCATCCGCCTCACCGAGAGCGTCGCGGGCGTAGCGCCCATCGCGGTGCTGTCGCAGCAGCCGGCGGTGGGCGACATGCTGACCGTGCTCGGCTACGGCGTCGGCACCAACTTCGGACGCCGCCAGGTCGGGCACAACCTCATCAACACCATCATCGGTCGCGTCTTCGGGTTCGAGCCCGCAGATGGCACCTCGGCGTGTGCCGGCGACTCGGGCGGCCCGAGCCTTGTCGAGCGCGGCGGTCAGCAGTACGTCGCCGGTATTCACTCGTCGGGCACCTGCGGCGACAGCACGAGCTACGACATGCGCACCGACTTCTACGTCGCCTGGATTCGCGACAACGCGTATCGGTCCGACGGCGACAGCGGGGGCACCGGCGGCGGAACGGTCGATGTCGACGTCGGTGATTCGGGCGGCTGCTCTGCCGGCGGCGGAGAGCCACGCGCGCTTGGTGTGATCGCGCTCGGGCTCGCAGGCGTGCTCATGCGTCGGCGCCGTCGGCCCCGCATGCATTGCATGTGAGCAGGCGCTCGGTCGTCTGGCCGGCCTGGCCTTCGCGCGCTGGTAACGACGCTACGGGTCGAGCGGATCGCGCGCGCGCCCGGCAGCGAGGGCGACCTCGACCTTTGCGGCGACGGACTCGACCTTTGCGGTCGCGACCTCGACCCGCGGCGTGATCACGATGGGCCCGGAGTCGAGCTGCGGGCCGTTCGCGAGGGGCAGGGGCAACTGCTCGGTCGAGCCGAGCTGCTCCTCCAGGAGCTTGGACGCGATGTCCATGAAGTCCTCCTCGGTCACGATGCCGACGAGCTTGTCGTCGTTGACGACAGGGAGGCAGCCCACCTTGAGCCGACGCATGAGGCGGAGGGCTTCGATGGTTGGGGTCTCGGGGGTGACGGTCGCGACATCGCGCTTCATGATGTCGGACACCGGCGTGCGGCGCGGCGAGCCGCCACCCATCACGAAGCGGAGAACGGAGCGGTGGGTGATGACGCCGACGAGCTTGTGATCTGCATCCTCGACGGGGACATGGCGGATGCGCTCCCAGATCATGAGGTTCGCCACGACCTCGACGGCGTCACCTTCGTGGACCGTGAAGAGATCGGTGGTCATGTAGTTCTCGACGCGCAGGTAGTTGCGCGAGGAGACCTTGGCCTCGTCGAGGCGTGCGCGCTCCCACTCGGAGACGGGGCGGCCAGAGAGCTGGCGCTGCACGGTGGCGGCGACGATCGCGTTGGCGCGCTCGGCGGGCGTCGAGCGATCGCGGAGCGAGTTCCAGGAGGAGAGGGCCCAGCGCGCCCCGGTGCGAGCGGTGCGCACGCGCTCCTCGATGACACCGAGGTACTTGGTGACGTCGGCGTCGTCGACCTTCTGGCGGCGGAGCCCCGCCTGGGCGAGGGGCAGCAGGCGATCGAGGATGAGGGAGCGCGCACTGATGTCTTCGCCGTCGAGCCACGTGAACGTCGAGCCGATGCCCTCGCGCGCGGCGGTGTAGAAGTTGGCGCCCGCCTGATCGAAGTCGATGCGGTGGGTGAGGTCGTCTTCGCGTGCCCCGATCTCGACCATCAAGCCCGACCAGAACGCGGCGTTCGCGATCTCGTCGATCGTCGACGGTCCGGCTGGCATGATGCGGTTCTCGATGCGCAGGTGCGGCTTGCCGTCGGTGATGCCGTAGCAGGCGCGGTTCCAGCGGTAGATGGTGCCGTTGTGCAGGCGCAGCGCCTTGAGCGCCGGAATCTCGCCGCGGTCGAGGACGGCCATTGGCGACTCGTCGAGGTCGGTGCCGACGAGGGCGCGGAAGCGCGCGATGTCTTCCTTGTAGATCTCGACGACGCTCTTGCGGACCCAACGCGTGCCGAAGCTGACCCGCGCCTCGGTCTCGCGGTGGAGCATGCGCTTGCGATCGTCGACGGCCTGGCGGAATAACGCGATCCGCGTCTCGGCCCACAGCCGGCGACCGAAGAGCAACGGCGAGTTGCTCGCGATCGACATGAGCGGCGCGGCGAGGATCTGCGCCAGGTTGTACATGCGCGGGAACTCGTCCGGCGTCACCTGCAGGTGGACCTGGAAGCTCGAGTTGCAAGCCTCGAGCATCACGGAGTCGTGATCGACGACGAGCTCGTCGAGGCCCTTGATCGAGACCTCGAACTTGCCGTGCTTGAGACCCGCAATGATCTTATTGAGCTGCACGTAGCGCGCGCTCGGGACCATGTTGTCGAGACCGAGGTCCGCCTTGCGCATGGTGGGCAGGATGCCCGCGAGGATGACGCCGAGGCCGAGCTCACCCGCCGCCCGACGGGCGCGATCGACGAGGTCGTCGAGCTCCGCATGCATCCTGGAGAACCCGTCTCCGCCGAACACCTGCGGCGAGCAGTTGGCCTCGAGCTGGAACGCGCCGAGCTCGGTGGTGTAGTGCGGATCGTGGCGGAGCTTCTCGAGAACGGGGAGCACGCCGCGCGCGGGGCGCCACGTGTCGTCGATCAGGAACATCTCCTGCTCGGCGCCGATCCGGCGCACGTCTGTCTCGAACTTTTTCTCCACGAGCATACGCTCCACGGCGCGCACGTCATCAAGCAGCGCCGCCATGAACTCGCGCTGCCGCTCACCTTCGAGCCGGCCGTCGACGTCCTTGTGCTCTCGCGTGGTCATCCTTACGCCTTCCCGCTCGCCGTCCACTCGCCCAGGATCTGCGGCAACATCTTGCGCCAAGTCACCCAGTCGTGGTGCCACTCTGGTCCCCAAGAATCGACGCGATTGGGGATGCCCTGGCGCCCCAGTGTGTTCGCCAGGTTCCACGACTCGCCGATGTCCTCGGCGCGACCCTCACCCGAGACGATTCGGATGAACCGCGTGCGCAGGACGTCGAGGTGGCGCCCGGCCAGGGTCGGCACGAAGTGAACCGGCGACGACACGTAGAACTCGTCGGAGAACTCGTGCGGCTTGGCGTCGAAGAACCGGCGCAGGTCGTACGTGCCGCTCATCGCGATCGCGCGCGCGAACACATCGGGGAACCGGCAGACCGCCGCGACCGCATGGAACGCACCGATCGACGCACCCGTCGCCCACACCTCGATGTCATCACTCTTGCAGTCCATGCGGATCGCCGGGACCACCTCGTGACGCACGTAGTAGTGAAACTGGTTCTGCAGCCACATCTGATGGCGCGGCGAGCGCTCGCGCTCGAGCAGCGCGCGGCCGGCGACCGAGTCACACGCGTAGACTTTGATCTTGCCCGCGTCGATCAGCGGCGCGAGCGCACCGATCAAGTGGAACCTCTCGACCTCTTCCGCGTCGCCGCCCGCCGTCGGGAACAGCAGCACGGGCTGGCCGAACACCCCCCAGCGAACCATGGTGACTTCGCGCTCGACGCGCTCGCTGTACCAGCGCGCTACGACCTTATCTCCACGCGTCATTACGCGGCGCTCCCCGGGCGCGCATCGGCGCGCCATGCCTGAACTCGGTTGTAGAACAGCTCGGTGAAGGGCTCGACCTCGTGGGCAGGGTAGAGCGCAGCGACCTTCTGGCGGAACGCCGACTTCGCCGCGTCCGTGCCGAAGAACTCCCACGCGACCTCGTCGAGGTGCGCGAGGTGCTTCGCGCAGAACTCCTCGAACATCTCGGTCTCGTAGCGCTGGTGCGCGATCTTGGCGTACGCGCGGAGCTTGTCGCGGTACGGCATGTCGCGCTCCTCGGCGATCGCGTAGAACGGATCCCAGTCGAGCGTCTTGCGGTACTTGCGCTTCGTCACCGCGCAAAAGATCGACCACCGCAGCTTCGCCTTCACGAGCCACGGGAAGTGGCGGTGCAGCGAGGTGATCTGCGAGTCCGGGCAGG
>JANRKM010000299.1:0-21197 GCA_033763475.1 Kofleriaceae bacterium | reverse complement strand
CGAATGGGCGGTCGCGATGTTTCGCACGCTGCTGTCGTCGTAGCTCAGCGCGGCGCTTCGGTGCCCTGATACTCGACGTTGTCGCGCATGTACTTCTTCATGCCGCGTTCGGGACGCAACACCAGCTCGTCCTCGTCCTGGTAGTCGGGGAGTGAAGCGTCGGTCCACGTCGTGCGCTGCACCTGCTGGATGAAGCACGCCTCGAGTGCCGGGTTGTTGAGGGTGTTCTCCTTGATCGTCACGTCGTGCACCGTCACGACGCCGGCGACGACCTTGGTCTTGAACCGGAGCGACAGCTTCTGGTTACGGTGCACGCGCGTAGCGATGCCCTCATAACAAGTCGCCGCCTGCGCAGTGAGCTTCTTGGGGACCACCTCGACGAACTGATAGAAGAACTCGTCGCTCTGCGGGTCGAGCTTCCTCGGCTCATCACGCGGTGCGGGCTCGCGCGGCGTGGGCTCGGCGGCCTTGGCAACCTGCGGTTGCAACGGCGCGCTCGGTGGTGTCGGCGGCGCTGGCGCCTTCGTGGCGACACGTGACGGCTCCGCGCTCGAGGCGTCGAGCTGCTGCCACAGCAGTACGAGCACCGCGATCAGCGCGATGCCCGCGATCGCGAGCCACTTACCCATGCGTCACTTCTGACTCGATTTGTACATAGCGTACTCGCCGAAGCCCTCGATGGTGGAGCCACCCTGCATCGGCTTGAAGTTCCAGTACTCGGTGCCGTCGAGGCTATAGAGCTCGAGGCCGCCCTGGCAGTCGAGGCTGCCGCCCTCGCTGACGCCCAGCTTGTAGAGCAGCGCCTGGTCGCCCATGTAGGTGTAGCTCTCCACCCACCCTTCCCCCTGTGGATCGGTGCGGTCGACGCGGAACGCGTAGCTCGCTTCGAGCGCGGGCGGGGTCGAACACTCGTTGGTGTCGATGCTCGCCGAGAAGGTCCAGGTGCCGACGGGCCAGCAGCCTGTGGGAATCTCGGCGGGACGCGCCGGCGTGCCCGCGGCGAAGCTCCCGGTGAGCTTGAACGTGGCGTTGCATACAATCCCGAGTGTCTCGTCGCGATCGTCGACGCCGGTCATCACGCCGTCGCTGCCGTCATCGCCAACGCTACAAGCGCCGAACAGGCCGAGCACCGCGCACGCGAAATGCTTCATGGCACTCGTCCTCGCAACACCAGTGCCACGAGCAACGCCTCGATATGAATAGCGGCGACCACGATCGCTGCTGGGAGGAAGTACCCCACCCATGAAGAGTCCAGACCTCGCGATCGCCGAAGAGAATCCCCGAGCAAAGTCCGTCGCGAGCCATTGCGCTAGGAATGGCGGCTCGGAACAATCAGTCTTGGGGGGTATGCGAACCGGACTGTTCACGTCGCTGTTACTTGCGGTGCTTGCGTGCAAGGACGCAACGAGCAAGCAACCGTCCCCCACACCGACACCCGCCCCTGCCCCGACGAAGCCTGTCGTCGAGGAACCCAAGGGTCCGCGGCCGATCGAGACCACGCGCGACAAGATGGAAGCGGATCGCGCCGATCGCGCCGCCGAGAAAGACGCCACGAAGGGCGACAAGGCGGACGAGGAATGGGTGCCCGCGGAGTTCAAGCAGGGCATGTCGAAGTGGAAGGACGTCGGCGTCTACGTCGACGGCAAGCCGATGGGCTTTCTCACCTTCGGCGAGCTGCCGATCGCGCTCAAGCCGACGTGGGTGAAGGACAAGGTATCGGCGGAGAAGCGCCCCGGCACCGATGATCCGGGTTGGCGGTGGGCCAGACAGCGCTTCTATCGCTTCGATCAGTACTTGACGGCGATCGGCGTCGACGTGAAGCGCATCAAGGAGCTCCACGTCTACGGGCCCAAGTTCTCCGAGACGAATATTTCGACCTCAAAGGATCTCCTCGGCCCCAAGGGCAAGGAGTTCATGTTTCGCTTCGGTGCAAATACCTACGGCAAGCCCATCGCGTTCGTCCCGCCCGGCTACGGCAACAAGAAGAGCGCCGACAAGATCGCGGGCGTGATGGTCTACATCAAGAAGAAGCCGCCGGTGATCGTGCCCAACCAAGGGCTCGCGCTCGACGGTGAGCTGCAGACCGGGGTGCCCTACTATGGCGATCCGATCCGCGGCGGCATTCGCGTCTACCTCGATGACAAGCTCGTTGGCATCATCAAACGTCAGGAGCTCGACGCGAAGCAGGCGACGCACGATGCGGAGGGCGCGCTGCGCTGGAAGCTCGTCGACGTGCTCGCCGCGCAGGGCATCGACCTGAAGAAGGTGGTCGAGCTGTGGGCGGTCCGCGATGATCTTCGCCAGGAGCACTGGCCGATGGCAGACGTCGCCGGGATGACCTTCACGGCGAGCTCGCAGGCGAAGGGCGGCCTGCTCCTGACCGATAAGAAGATCCGCGCGAATGTCCTCGCCTTCCACACGCGGGCCTTGCAGCCCGCGGAGATTCCGGCGGTGACGCCGGATGACCAGTGATGGACGGCGCGCGGCGCGCGATTCGCGCGGCTGGGGCCTTGTCCCTCATGTTGGGAGTTGGGGCCCCATCGATTCGCGATCTCTTCGCGATCGGTATGGACAACGCCCACACGTGTAGATCCCGGGATCGACACGGGTTTGGCGGGTTGGGACCCCAGGTGGGGAGCCTCTCCCCCCATGTTTCACCCAGATGACCATCAGTCTTTTCAACATCTTGCACTGTGCAACACGCGGCACACCCCTTGCTCATAAGCTCGCCATCACCGGCACTCACCACCTGGGGCAAACACCAATGACCAACCTGAAGAAGCTTCTGATGTTCGCCGCGACTGGGCTCCTCGCTCCGCTCTCCATGGAGGCAGCTCACGCCGAGATTGGCGCGCCGGTCACCAAGATGGTGGTCCCGTCGCCGACGAATGATACGGCGCCGATCAACAACGGACGGCTCCGCCGCACCGACGAGGAGCAGGCGGGCTTCGAGATGCCTTCCGTTGGCTTCTTCGACGGTAACAAGGAAGGCCTCTACTTCGGCATGAGCACCGAGCTTCCGGCGCTCACCACCGGTGGCCCGGTTCGCCCGGCGACGCACCGCATGCAGCTCGCGGTCATCCCGTTCTCGCTCACCCAGGGCGCGACCGGCGGCGTCGAGATCACGCCGGACCTGACGAAGTCGCGCTTCGTCACCAACAACATCGGCAACGAGTACCGCAACGCCAACGCTCCCTGCGCGTTCCCCATCCTCGGCGGCAAGTACGTCGCGGTGAAGTACAACTACCAGGACAACAACTCCGGTGACACGAAGGCCTACGTCATGGCCTTCGACAAGACCGGCGCGACGGTCCTGAACCAGACGCTGCTGTTCGCCAAGAACAACGACGACGCGTACATGCAGCAGGATGGCTCCTGCGGCGAGGCCGTCAGCATCTCGCCCACCAAGGATCGCTTCATCGCGTACGGTGGTGCGAACGGCAACGGGCGCGATGACGGTTGGGCCATCGGTGGTGAGTTCGAAGAGACCACCCCGGGTACGGTCACCTTCCGCCGCACGTTCGACCTCTCGCTGTGCCCCCGCGAGGAGCGCTCGCGTGGCGCCTGCACGGTCGCTGCGTCGGACCCGAACACCGCCATCTGCACCTGGACGGAAGGCAACTCGCAGCCGCAACGCGACGGCACCTGGATGGCCGCCGTGAACATCGGTGAAGGCGAGAACGGTGAGAACGTGCAGAGCCGCCTCCTCTGGAAGAAGCAGATCGACGGCCGCACCACCGAGGACGGCATCACCACGTACTCGATGCGCGCGATGCACGAGCGCATCCAGGCGGTCAACCCGACCACCGGTAAGCTCGAGAACACGAACCGCATCATCTTCCGCGCGGGCGACCTGCGCGGCAACAACAACAACAACGGCAAGGGCGGCACGTACTACCGCTCGAAGATGGCGGTCATCGAGGCGACGGCGGCCGGCATGACCTACATCACCCCGCTCACCGACACCGCGTTTAGCGCGCTCAGCGGCATCGACGGCACGCACCTCGGCATGACCTTCGGCATCTTCGGCACGACTACCGCGTCGGCCCCCGGCGTCGTGTTCCTCTCCGGTAGCCACACGGGTGGTGGCGCCTCGGCGAAGGCTCGCTTCGTGACCTGGGATGCGGCCACCGGCGCGTTCGCCGACGCCGGCACGGCGGCGCTCGCTCCGCACGACCGCCACCTCTACCCGAACTACCTCGGCAACAACCCCGGTAACCAGGGTCGTAACCACTCGTGGATGCGGACGATTGTGAATCCGTTCGTCGGTCAGAACGGCAACACGGACGCCTACCTCCTCGTCGCTGCGACCAGCGGTAAGTCGGTGGAGGACATGATGTACCCGGAGCGCAAGCTGTCCGCGTTCCTCACCATCGTTCCGACGGCGCAGACGCCGAAGACTGGGACCGGTGGCACCGGCTCGGGCTCCGGCTCGGATAACCCGGACGTCCCGGGCGGTGGTGGCGAAGAGGGTGGCGATGATGGCTCGGGCACGGCGCTGGGCGGTTGCTCGACGACCGGCAACAGCACGGGCGGGTTCCTCACCTTCCTCCTCGTCGGTCTGGCCGCCCTCATCCGCCGCCGCCGCTAGGCCTCCCCTCCCTCCCCTCCCCTACCTCGACTCAACGCGAACCCCACGGAGCAAACAGATGCGTTCCATTCTCCTCGCAGCGATCACGACGGTCAGTCTGGTCGGTTGCGTCGGTGGGCTCGAATCGGGGAGCCAAAGCCCCGACCCGCTCGAGAGCCCCGACGGCGATGGCAACGACAACGGTGACAACCCAGCTGGTGGGGACCTCACCGCGGCGAAGCAGATCTTCGACGACAAGATCTTCGCCGTGATCCAGAAGTGTGGCGGCGGCGCGTGCCACGCAGAGAACGCGACGAGCGCGACGCTGACCCGGTTCGTGGCCACCGACGCCGCGCGCGGGTGGACGATCGCGACGAACTACCAGTCGCTGGTCGGCAACTTCGCCCCGAGCGCCGCGCCGATCCTCACCTTCATCAAGCCTGGCACGCACAAGGGCGTGACCTGGACGCCCGATGAAGAGACGAAGATCACCGAGTGGCTCAACAAGGAAGTCGAGCTCCGCAACGGCCAGACGACGACGCCCCCGCCGGGTACGGAGTCGCTCTCCGCAGCGACCGAGCGCGTGCTCTCCGAGTTCGCGGGCTGCATGACGCTACAGAACTTCCAGGCCTCCAACATGAAGGCCTGGGGTGACGTGGATTGTCAGAACAACCAGGAGTGCGAGAACTGCCACGCGACCGGCGGTGAAGGCTTCATCGCCAGCCAGGCGGAAACGCAGTTCTATAACGTGGTCTCGACGAAGAAGTACTTCTTCCTCCAGTACCTCACCGTCGACCTGACCCTCGGTGCGCCGCAGGCCAAGGTCGTGGTCAACGAGACCTCGTTCCGTGGCGTCTACAACGCCAAGGACCCGCACCGCGAGCATCCGACGTTCAACCTCGACAACGAAGGCATGACCGCGCTTCGCCAGTTCTACGACCTGACGATGGCGCGCAAGGCGGCCGGTCAGTGCGACCCGCCCCGCGCGCTTGCCAACAACTAGCGAAGCGGACGAACCTATTGGCGAAAGGCGCTGCCCACCGGTGGCGCCTTTCGTGGTTTTCGGCGGTATCTTGGAGCCCCATGAGTGAACTCGTCGGCGGCGATGGCCGCACGCATATCAACTCGCGATTGATGCGCGAGTCGTTACAGAACAAGCAGGTGCTCGGCACCACCGAGAGCGACCGCGACCTCCAGATCTTTCCCGATGTCTCGCTCGTCTCGATCGGCGGCCAGAGCATCTTCGATCGCGGCAAGGACGCCATCCTGCCGCTCGTCGACGAGCTCGTGGAGATCAAGAAGGACAAGACGCAGAAGTTCGTCATTGGCGTCGGCGGTGGCACGCGCACGCGCCACACGATGTCGATCGCGGTCGACCTCGGCCTGCCCGTCGGTGGCATGGCGCAGCTCGTCGGTGCGATGGAGGAGCTCAACGCGATCCTCCTCAACACGCTCCTCGCACCGCACGGCTCGATGCCGATGCAGCGCGATCACTTCTGGGACCTGCCGCTATACTTCGACGCCGGCATCACGCCGATCGCGATCAGCGTGCCGCCGTTCCACTTCTGGGAGCCGCCGCCCGTCGAGGGCCACCTGCCGATGCACGGCTCGGACTTCGGCCTGTTCCAGCTCGCCGACGTGCTCGGCATGAAGCAGGCGATCTTCGTGAAGGACGAGGACGGCCTCTACGACCGCGATCCGAAGCGGCACAAGAGCGCGACGAAGATCGACAAGATCACGCTCGCCGACCTGATGAAGCAGCTGCCCGACGAGACCATCCTCGATCGCGAGCTGTTCCATGCGTGGGAGAACGCGAAGAATCTGAAGCGCGTCGTGATCGTCAACGGTCTCGTGCGCGGCAACCTCAAGCGTGCGCTGCGCGGCGAGGATGTGGGCACCGTGATCGTGAAGGAGGCCCGCCATGGCTGATCGTCGCACCATCGAATCCACCCTCGGCAGCTCGCCGATGACCGGGCCCGGCGACAAGCTCGAGTACCGGCCCACCGCCGTCATGCCTGAGGTGAAGGTCGTCAAGATCGGCGGCCAGAGCATCCTCGACCGCGGCCGCGCCGCGCTGTTCCCGATCCTCGACGAGATCGTGGCCGCCCGGAAGCTCGGCATCCAGGTCGTGCTGCTCGCCGGCGGTGGCACGCGCGCGCGCCACATCTACTCGATCGCCAGCGAGCTCGAGGTGCCCACGGGCGTGGTCGCGACGCTCGGGAAGTACATCCCGATGCAGAACGCGCGCATGCTGCAGATGCTCCTCGCGAAGCATGGCGGCCTGTACATCCTGCCCGACGACTTCGAGAAGCTGCCGCTCTATCTCCAGATGGGCTGCATCCCGGTGATGAGCGGCATGCCGCCGTTCGGCTACTGGGAGAAGCGCGAAGAAGGCAGCCGCATCCCGCCGCACCGCACGGACGCGGGCGTGTTTCTGTCGGCCGAGTTCCTCGGCTCGCCGCGCGCGATCTTCATCAAGGACGAGGACGGCCTCTACACTGACGATCCGAAGAAGAACCCCGGCGCCACCCACATCCCGCGCATCACCGCGAAGGAACTGACGGCGCGCGGGCTGCCCGATGTCGTCGTCGAGCGCGTCGTCGTCGAGTACCTGCCGCGCGCGCAGTGGTGCAGGGAGCTCCAGATCGTGAACGGCCTCAAGCCGGGCCAGGTGCTGGCCGCGCTCAAGGGCGAGGATGTGGGCACGCTCATCACGGCCTAGCGCTCTCGTGCTGAGCGCGCTCGCCACGGCGGGTGCGTGCGGCTCGAAGGTGCCCGAGGCCGATCCGGCCAAGGCGACCGCGCGCGCGAAGGCGATGGCGGAGAACCCGCCTGCGCCTGCGGGTGTCCCCACGTGCACGGGCGCCGAGCTGAAAGACGGCCTCAAGCTGTCGTGGCGTTCACTGCTGCTCCTCGCGAAGGACACCCTCCGCGACGTGCCCGAGCGCGCGGAATGGAGCAACCCCGTCGCGCTCGACGCCCCCGCCGTCCGCACGCTCCTCGACGACACGGCCGACGAGACGGCGCGCCGGCGGGCCGCGGCCGCGTTTCTCGGCGCGCCCGCGCTCGTCGTCTATCGCATCGACATGGTCGACATCCCGATCGCGCTCATGGTGAAGGAGCTCAAGCGCGGCTTCGTCGGCGTGCGCGCGATTCGGTACGTGAAGGGCGAGCCCACCTGCATCAAGGTGTTCAACGTCCAGAACGACAAGGCGAAGAGCGAGTGGGCGATGGATCAATCGAACAAGGCGGCCATCGATCCGAAGATCGCCGAAGCGCTGCGCGAGGATTACCAGGTCCAGCTGTTCGCGACGATCGCCGCGCTCGAAGCCGCGCCGTAGTCACGGCACGCACTGGTGACGATACGCGCTCGACAGCGCGTTATCCTTGACCAGCCCGTCGTCGATCATGCTGTCGACTTGACGTGCGCAGTCCACCGCCTCGTTGCGCGGATTGCCGTCGATGTCGCTTTGGTAGTCGATCGCGAGCACCGCGCGCTGGAGGTTCAACATCGGCCGCGCGGAGTCGCAGTCCTCGAACTCGCCGCAGCGCTCGACCATCATCCAGTCGAAGGAGCTCACGAGCTCGTCGATCTGCCCGGGCACCGTGTTGCCGTTCTTGAGCCCGACCGACAGCCCGCGCTGGTGCGCCTGCATCGCGACCTCGACGTACCAGCTCGTCTGGTCGCTCGGGGTCAGCGACCAGCCCGGCTGCAGCATGATCATGTCGTTGCGATCCGCCTCGACGCCGTCGCAGCCGATCTGCTTCGCCAGATCGAGGCGCTTCCAGATCAGCGCCTGGAATTGCGCGCGGCTGCTGGCGCGGATGTCGAGGAAGCGCTCGCCCTCGCCGGCGGGCGTGCTCCAGCCGATCACGCTGTTCGCGGCGGGCGGATCCGGATCGTCGGGCGGGCTCGCCTCGAAGCCGGGGAACTTGCTCGCGTCGGGATCCGTGAGCCGTACCGCGCCCGTCAGCACGTGGCAGATGACCACGGGCTTCGGCGAGCGCGCCTTCAGCATCTCGATCGTTCCTGCGAGCGGCCCCGCCGGCACCGTCACCGGAGCGCCATCGCCATGGTCGATCGTCGTCGCGGGCGTGACGGCCCACAGATCGAGGTCGTACATCGTCCGGGCGGCGGACACGTCGAACGGAGCGGCGAGCTGGACGTCCCAGTTCTTCACCGTGCCGGGCATCGGGCGCCACCACGTCACCGTCGGTGAATCGGGGCGTGTCCCGGCCTCGGGATGCAGGTGCATCTTACCGTTGTCGCAACCGGCGGCGAGGCCAAGAACCACCAGGCCGAGCGAGACGGATCGCATCGGAGGATTCTACGCCGCGCGCAGACGCACGGGGTGTGACCTACTTGGACTTCTCGCCGCCGCCCTTGCCGCCGCCACCGCCGGTGCCCTTGCCACCGCCACCACCGGTGCCCATCCCGCCGCCGCCGCCGGTGCCAGCACCTCCGCCGCCCTTGCGCTCCTGGCCCTTGCCATCGCCCTCGCCCGAGTGATTCATGCCGTGCCCGCCGCTACCACCGCCGACGCCGCCCTGCGTGCCCTTGTCGCCTTCTTGAACGTTCGCCTTCAACCACTCGGCCGACTTCGTGATGCGGCTATCGATCTCGGCCTTATAGGCGTCCGCGTTGTTCTTCGGCGTCAGGGTGATCACCACACCGGCCGCGTCGTTCTTCGCCTCTGCCTTGCCGCCCTCCTGCACGTGCACCGGGCACATGCCCAGGCCGCCGCCGTGCGTGCCCTTCTGATCGTGCGCGGTGCCGCTGCCATCGCCGGCACCATCGCCCTTGGCCTTCAGCAGCTCTTCGGTGCGCTTCTGGATCGCCGCGATCGCGTCCTTGTCGGCCGCGCTGATCGTGAGCAGCACCTTGCCGCCCTTGAGCTCGGCCTTCGTCGTCGCCCCCGAGACGAGGCTCGGACAGTTGCCGCCCTTGTTCTGCATCGGCGTGGTCGCGGCTGCGCTGCCTGCCGCGTCACCGCTGCCGGCGGCCGCGCTGCCCGCGCTCCCTGCCGCACTCCCCGCCTCTGCGCTCCCCGCAGGCGCGCTTCCTGCCGCGCTCCCCGTCCCCGCCGAGCCCATCGGTTGCGTCGAGCCGGCAGTGGGCTCCGCCTTCTTGTCCTTCTTGCACGCCGAGCCAAACGACAGGGCGACCATGAGCAACGCCATCGCGATCCGCATGCGCTCGATGTTACCGTCTTTTGGTGCGTCTCTCCTCTTCGGTGCTGCTGCTGTCGCTGGCGCTCACCCGCGCCGCGCACGCCGAGCCCGACCTAAAGCTCCCTCCAGGCACGCGCGCCGATGCCTCCGGCCAGCTCGTCTCCGGGCGCGGCCTCCGCGAGACCACCGACTTCATTGCCAAGGAGCTCGACCGCCGGGGCATCGTCACCAAGCAGATCGGCCCGTATCGCGTGCGTGGCGCCGAGCTCACCCGTTTCCTCTCCCAGACGCCGTCGACGCCGTGGCTCGCGATCCATGTGCTCCGCGCGAGCGGCAAGACCGCGATCTTCTTCGTCGCGCGTCCCGCCCCTTGACGAAACCACCGTGACCCTATAGGAAGTGCGTCGTCACTCGGGGATCGTCTAACGGCAGGACGCAAGACTCTGACTCTTGCTATCTAGGTTCGAATCCTAGTCCCCGAACCAGCCAAGAGAGCTTGACGGTTCTCACCTCACCAGGTAGAAACGCACGCCTCACCGGCCCCATAGTCTAGCGGTTAGGACGTCTGCCTCTCACGCAGAAAACTCGGGTTCAAGTCCCGATGGGGTCACCAACACTCAAAGAGGGGCTGCGTGCGTTTGGCGCCGCGTCCTCGTCGCCCGCCTCGCGCCGTTGGCCACCAGTTGGCCAAACGCCGATCGTCGGCGCCTGATGCCAGCGCTTCCGTGCCGTGATCGTCAGCGCGCTCGGATCGCGCGATCCTATTCGTCATCGACGGCGGCACGGGGCTGCGCAGCGCGATCACGAGCGTGTTCGGCAACCACGCACTGGTGCAGCGCTGCCAGGTCCACAAGAAGCGCAACGTGCTCGACCATCTACCCGAGCACGCCAAGCCGCACGTGCGCGCGGCGATGCAGCAGGCGTACGCGCTCGATGACGCCGACAAGGCGAAGGATAAGCTCGAACGGCTCGCGCGGTCGCTCGACGAGCAGCATCCGAGCGCGGCGGCGTCGCTGCGCGAACGTCTCGACGAGACGCTCACGGTGACGAGGCTCGCCGTCGGCACGATGCTGCGCAAGTCGCTCGCGACGACGACCCCGGTCGAGAGCACATTCTCGACGGTGCGTCGCGTGTCGCGACGCGTGACACGGTGGCAGAGCGGCACGATGGCGTTGCGCTGGGCGCTTGCCGGGACGATGGAGGCCGAGAAGACGTGGCGGCGGTTGATGGGCAAGGCCGACATGCCGAAGCTCGTCACGGCGCTGCGCCGACTCGACCTCGCGCGCGTTGCACCGTTGTTGGCCAAGCGCGCCGCGTAGCCGCGTCGCAGCAGAATCCGCGCTCTACCACGCGAGTCGGCTGTAGACTCCGCGCGCAGTGTCGATTCCGCCTGACTTCCACGCAGACAGGTTCGCGTACGCGCATCGCTCGACCGTGCGTGGCTGGCTCGCGTTTCGTCTGTCGACCCTCTTCCCACGAACGCGCGCGCGTGTGTTGGCCGAACTGCGCGCGGTCTCCGTCGCATCGGCGGAGTTGGCTGGAAAGCTACAAGAGATCATTGCGCAGCGCCTGGAGACCTCACGTGAGCCAGCTCGCGAACTTGAACGAGTCGTCGCGGAGCTGCGCGATATGGGCCATCCGATCGAACTGGACGAGAACGGTCGCGACTGGACCATCTACGCCGACCGACCGCACCGAAATCTCGCCGTATGGGTGCACTGGGACGACGTCGACCACATGCGCGTGGCGCAGACCGAAGTGCTGTGGCAGCGCATGTGACGACCGACATTGCTCTGTCCGCGCGCATCGTGTTACCCGGTGAGCGAAGGCACCGCCGACGGCAAGATCAACATCCAACGGGACGGCGTCAGCGATCCGTCGTAGCCCGCCGCGATGCCGGGAACCGCTCACGTCCCGACCCTTCGCCCGCAGCCTCCGGCCGCGTTCTAGGCAGATGTGCTCGTCGACGAACGCACGTACTACAATCTGGACGTGTCGGACGAGATCCTGCTGAAGACCGGAGCATTCCTCTACGACGGAATCGTTCGCTGTCCCGTCCGAGTCGTGCAGACCGAGTTCTTGCCGGGTTCGGGCGATCACGAGGACCCGCCCGAGATTGCAGACGACCAACCCGGCACCTGGTTCCGAGTTGACTTAACAGGCGCTGGCGAGCCGACTCGCTGGTCCTCGAGCATCGTTGGGTTCAAGACTCTCGACGAGGCTATCGCCCACTGCGAATCACTGGCGATCGTCTGGGACGAATGAACCGACGAGGCTCGTAGGCGCGGAGGTGATCACCTGGCCCCGGCGCTCGGTTCGCTCGTGATCGCAGACCACGGAAGAAAGTACAGAGCGGTGGGGGCTCCCTTCTTGAAGAGACTCATGCCCGAGCCTCGCAGCCAAAATAGGCCACGCGCGTCGCTCCACATCCGGATCGACTCGTCGCACTGGCTGGTTCGCGGACCGTCCTTCACCACCACGGTCGGAAAGCCTCCTGCCTTGGGTACCCTGTACACGTCGCTGGTCTCACGGAGCATGAAGTACACGTTGCCGCCGTGCACCGTGATCGCAGCCGGCCATTTGTACGGCCCGGCGAGCGTCGTGCTGGTGTCGCCAGCGATCCGGCGGATCTCTCCGCTCGGTTTGGAGTCCCACACCGGGTTGCCGTGCGTCGCCACGTAAAACTCGGCGCCATCACGCACCGCAGCGTTCGCATCCTCACCCACCAGCACGCGCGGCGAACCCTCGCGCGGGATCCAGCCGAGCATGTCCTCGCCATGGACGAAGATGCCTTCCGCATCGACGAAGAGGTCGCTAATCCGCGGCTGGTAGTCGGGCACCTCGAAGCGGACCAGTTCCTCCTTGCCGCCCGACTTGGGCACGCGGTAAACGCCGCCGCCGATTCCATGCGGGAACGCGCCCCAGTAGACGTGGCCCCCAAACAGAACCATCGTGCTGAAACCGTACCCGCCGTCGCCGATGCGCTGGCGCGCACCGGTGCGCCGATCGATACGCTGGATCGCGCGCGGAGTGCCGAACGAATCGCGTCGCTCGCAGTTCTCGAAGCACTTCGTCGTGTACCAGTAGCGGTCGTCCCAGAGCCCGGCCTTGAAGTCATCGAGTGGCCCGAGGTCGATCGGAGACAACGGATCCGGCCTCAGCTCATGCATGCGCTTGTCAGCAGCGGCCCATCGTAGGGGCATCGTGTCGTTAACCAGCTCGATGTCGCGGGCAATGAGACGCACATGCGACTCCGTCTCGCCCTCGGGGCACGGTGGGTCGGCTTCGACGACTTCGGGTTTGAACGAGGGCTCCTCGGGCTTCTCGCCGCGGCACGCGGTGGCCACGAACAGCACGACAGTGGTCCAGCGCATGTTTCGTAGACACCGCAACCGACGCCTCGTTCGCACGTATTTCCTCAGGCTGGACGCAACACGCCAGCGTACTTCTACGTATGCCTAGCTATGGCGGAACCGGCGACGGCGAGGGATTCGGTGGAGGCGCTGGGTTGGCTCCGTGTCCCGTGAGGTTGGCGACGTGCTGCAGCATCAGCGGCGCGACTCTTCGCACCATCAGATCCTCAAGGACCGCGTCGATACAATCGCGCCTGGCAGCTCTGCCGGAACCGGAGACCTTTGCCCCGGAGGTTGCCGACGCCAGCTGCGACGACTTCGACAAGACCGCGATGCCGACTTGGCAGGAGACTTCGGGAGACCCAACGAGCTTCGACAGCCGCACGCGAACCTCGAAGTTGCCGGCGCCGAATGTGCTGGTGTTTTGAAGCTTCCTGATCGAACGCTCGAATGCCGCACACAAGTCCCCTTGGGCGGTCGTGAGATTCTCCGCGGTCACGACGATCGGAAGCGCCGTCGTGCATGTCCGAGGGGTGGTATCCACCGGAGGGGCTCGCCGCGCAGTCGAGTCGTGACTCGGTGCTCCGATAGGTTCGGGTGACGAGGGGGGCGACGGCGCTGCGGGCGGGTCACCCTTCCTGCAGCTCGCCGCAACACCGAGAGCAAGGACCAGTGCGACGCAACATCGCCCCACCGAGGTCGCCATCATCCAATCGTAGCAGCACGGACGAATCGGATGGTCCAGGTTCCGTGGCCACGGGTTGGCCAGACGAAAGGGCATGAGTGCTCCCCATCGAATCCGAACGATCACGAACGGTGCCCCCACCAAGCTCGCGAGGACGGAAGCGACCATGACCGCAAGCGCGCATCCGGCAGTCGTCACGCGATGCGCGGGCGTGCTCATGCTCTGCGCAACGGTTCACCTTTGCCGTCGTATGCCGGTGGGACGTAGATGTTCACGGTCACCAGGTTTGTGCGCCCGGTGTTCTTGATCGCGTGAGGCTCGCGCTTCTCGATCAGGAGCAGCGAGCCCGCGCGCAGCTTCACGAAACGGCGGCCCAGGCGCGCGGTGCCGGAGCCCGCAACGACGTAGAGCCATTGCTCGGCCCACGCGTGCTCGTTGCGCGAGCCCTCGTCGGAGGATGCGCCGGGCCGCAACGTCATCGTCGCTGCTTGCGAAGATCGCGTGGCGTGTAGCGGTACGAAGCTCTTGCGCCGCACCCGGGGCGTCGTGATGTGTCGCATCAGGGTGACGCGAGAATGCACGTCGCGGACCGCCTCGATCTCCGCGGCCCGGGACTTGCTGCATTTCCGATCAACCAACCAGACCGCCTGCATCGACTCGCGTGCCGCACGCGCGTAACGCCTCCGCTCATCGAGCGCGAGCGTCACAGCCTGGCGGGACCCCGTCGGCACCTCGACGACGAGCGACTCGAACAGCGGCTCCCTATCAGCACGAGGACAACACCATGGCCACCCAATCCAATCGCCCATTCGCCGTCATCACCGGAGCCTCCTCCGGCATCGGCTACGAGCTCGCCACGCAGTGCATCGAACATGACTTCGACATCCTGATCTGCGCGGAGGATGACGGCATCAACACCATCGGCGAGGCGTTCCGCAAGAACGAGCGCGGCGTCGCGGTCGACGTCGTACAAGCCGACCTCTCGACGCGCGAAGGCTGCGAGAAGCTCATCTCGGCGGTCGTCCGCACACCGGACGCGCTGCTGCTCAATGCGGGCGTTGGCGTCGGCGGCGCGTTCATCGATACCGATCTCGATAAAGAGCTACGAATGATCGCGCTCAACTGCAACCACACGGTACACGTGGCCAAGGGCCTCCTACCGAAGATGGTCGGACGCCGCCAAGGGCGCATCCTGATCACCGGCTCTGAAGTCTCGACGGCTCCGAACCCGTTCCAGGCGGTGTACGGCGCCACGAAGGCGTTCGTGATGTCGTTCGGAGAGGCGCTGCGCTACGAGCTCGAGGACACCGGCATCACCGTGACCGTGCTGCAACCTGGCGCGACCGAGACCGCGTTCTTCGAGCGGGCCAACCTCGAGGACACCAAGGTCGGTCAGGCCAAGAAGGACGACCCGGCGCTCGTCGCCAAGCAGGGCTTCGAGGCGATGATGGCCGGCAAGGATTCGATCGCCGGCGGCGGATTCAAGAGCCGGATGCAAACGTTCATGAACGAGCTGTTGCCCGAGGCGACGAAGGCCAGGATGGCTGGAAAGCAAACGCGCCCCGGTTCCGGCTCGGTCAAGCAGTGAGCCACATCTCTTCAGGCAGGCCGAGGATGCAACGACGGTACAGGTGATCGTCGAGGCCTCAGTCACCGACGGTCGTCGGGCACGCGCCCGTGCCGCCGCCACCACCGCCACCACCGCCGCCGCCGCCACCGCCCATGTCCATCACGGTGCCGTCGATCTGCACGCTCGCGATCGTGGCCTCGCAGCCGCCGGCAACGGGGACGTGATTCGCATCGACCTGCGCGACCGTCGCGCCGGTGATCGTCGCGGAGATGGGCGCGCCGTTGGCGCCGATCGCGGTGATGTTCACCATGCCGCCGGTGCCGAAGTATTCCTTGGCGGTGGCCTCGCCCTTGTCGCCGAGGGCGCGCAGGCAGACGCCGCAGCTGCCGAAGTTGGGCTCGATCGGGAACGAGCCCGTGCGGACGGTGCCGCCGGCAAAGGCGCCCGCTTGGTCGTAGAGCTCGAGCTGCACGACGTCGGTGGTGCCGGGTAGCGTGGCCGAGAGGCGGAACCACTTGCGCGAGCCCATCGAACCCGGGACGTTGCAGCGCTGCGCCTTGAGGGAGGTCAGCGCGCCCTGGTCCGGAATTGATTCGGCGAGCGGGCAGCCACCGCCGGCCGCGTCGGGGCCGAGGTCACTGCCGCCATCGTCGCTACAGCCGGCAAGGAGGACGACGGCAAGGACCACGGAGAAGCGCATGGAAGTAGACGCCAGCAATGGATGTGCCCATCACGATACGAGGGAAGCCCGCGAAACCGTGTTACGCGGCTGTTACCTGTCACTCGGATCGGGGTGTGGGCTCCCCGACTTCGGCGGCACGGTCACCGGGAAAAACAATGGGGCGTCGTCGTACTTCCCCTTGCCGAAGGTGGCGATCCAACCCTGTAGCTCGGGAGAGCGGAGGAATGCCACGAGGTCGTCGGCGCCGCTCTGCGCGCGGGTCGAGACCTCCACGAGGTACGGCCGCTGAAGGCGCGGATCGCCGGTGACCATGAGCTCGATGCCCTCCGCGCGCAGTTTGCCAGTGAGGAACGGGATGCGGCCGATCATGGTGTAGGCACCGAGCGCGGCGGCGCGCTCGAGGACGGCGTGCTGATTCTCGTCGAGAAACATGTGCGTCGTCGCCGGATCGAGGACGAGCTTGGCCGCGTGCTGCAGGTCGTGGAGCACGCCGTCGGCGCCGTTGCTCGCGTGCACGAGGAGCGGAGCCTTGGCGGCGATGATCTTGCCGAGTGCGGCCACGGCATCGTGACTGCCACGCACGCCCGCCGGATCGGCTTTGGGGCCGACGATGATGAGGTCGTTGCGCACCCACGGCTGCGGATCGCGCGCGAGACCGTCGGCGACGAGGTTCACCATCGCATCGCTCGCGTGCACGGTGATGACATCGATGTTGCCCTGCCGGAACGCCTCGATGACCTTCGGCTTGGGACCGCTCGCGACGAGCTCGATCTTGTCGCCGCTCACGCGCTCGTAGCGCTCTTGGATCGCGGGCCAGAACCCGGTCTCCATCATGCCGCCGATCACCGCGACCCGCAGGGTCTGGCGAGGGCGTGCGGGCAACGCGGCAGGAGCCGAGGACGATGCGTCGCTCTTGCACGCACCGGCGAGTGCGACGAGCACCACGAGTGTCTGCCTTGTCACTGCCATGTCCCCTGCAGGATGAGCGAGATGACGCGCCCGGCGCTGTGATAGCCCATGCGCGTCTCCGGACGCACGTCGAGCGCGTCGTCGACGCGGAGCACCGCGAGGTAGTCCTTTGAGACCTGCGCGGTGACGTTGGCCTCGACGAGAGTGTAGTTACCGACCTCGAAGCCCTTATCGAGCGAGGTGCCGAAATAGCGCGCGCGCACGACGCCGGTGACCACCTTGCCCGGGAACAGGCGCGCCCACGCATCGAGTCGATGGTGCGGGAGACGATCGAGCGGCTCGTCGGACTCTGCGGTCTTCGCCTGGATGTAGTTGTACGAGCCGCCGAGCTCGAGTGCCTTGTGGACGACCACCTTGCCCTGCGTATCGAGGCCGTAGACGTCCATGTCACCGAGGTTGATCACGCGGCCCATGTCGCTCGGGTCCGGCGAAACGCGCACGGTGCCGTTGGTGCGGCGGTAATACGGCGCGACCTCGAGGCGCAGTCGCGGGCGCTGCTCGATCACGCGGAGCTCGCCGTGGAACGCCTTCTCGGGCCCGATCGCGGGATTGCCGGTCTCGAGATCGAAGCGCTCGCGCAGGCTCGGAACGCGGCCCTTGTAGCCGGTGGTCGCGGTGAGCTCCGTGGTCGGCGTGGCCTTGTACTTGCCGACGAGCTTGGCCTCGGGCCACGGGGTGGCACCCACGCCGAACGGGGCCGCGAGGCCCACGGATCCATCGGCCCGCAGCTTCCCGCGCTCGTATTGTAGGCCGCTCGCGACCTCGAGCATGGTGACCGCCCCGCGCGCGTAGTCGTTGTTGATGTCGAACACGAGCGCCTTGTCGCGCTCGACGGTGGCCGACGCCACCCAGCGGAAGTCGCGCTTGAACGGCCGCGTCGCGAGGAGCTGCCCACCGGAGCGGATCGCGAACAGGTGCTCGCGCTGGATCAGCGTCGTCAGCGCGGTGTCGACGTAACTGCGCGAGCGCCGCGACAGGTAATGGATCCAGTACTGCCCCTGGAGCTGGAGCTTGCCAATCTTCTCGTCGAGCTTGATCGACGTGCGCGCCGATAGCTCGCGATCGATCAACAGAATGGTGCTGCGCTGCGTGTCGCTCGGCGGCGCGAGGTAGCTGCGATCGTCGACGAAGCCGTCGATCGCGAGGCGGCGATCACCCTTGCGATACTCGAGTCGCCCCGCGCCCGTGGCCGCGCGCCTACCCTCGCCGACGGACATCCCCGCCGGCAGTTCCAGATCGCGCGCGCCGGCGAGCCCCGAGCCGCTCATTCGCAGCGCGAGGTTCTTCGCCAGCGGCGTGCGCATGGTGGCGGTCGCGCCGAACGTGGGCAGCGAGTCGCCGGTGAGGCGCCCGATGACCACTTGCTCGCCGATCGCATCGCGCGTCAGCACCTCGATCACGCCTCCGGGGCCGTTCGGCCCGTCGATCGGGGACTGCGGTGTCGTCGAGACCCGGATCTGGACGATGTCGGTGATCGGAATCGTGGAGACGTCGAACGTGCCGTAATACGGGTCGGAGACGAGAACACCGTCGATGAGAACCGCAACCGCTCCCTTGCGGGCGCCGCGGATATCGAGGTTGAAGCCGCCGCGGCCCGCGTCGCGTACCGTGACGTCCGGCAGGAGCTGGAGCGCGGTGCCGAGATCGACCGCGCCGCGCGCCGCGAGCTCGGCGCCGGTGAGCCGTACGATGGTGTCGCGGTCGAACGGCTTGTCGGGACGCTCGTCGAAGATCTCGATGGCTTCCCCCGCGGCCAGCTTGGCCAGATCGTCGTCGGTCAGCTCCTTCTCGGTGAGCTTCTCGACGAGCTGGTCGTCGCCCGGCGCCTGTGCGCTCGCCGTCGTCGCGCTCCCCGCGATGGCGAGGACGGCAACGGACAGAACCGGCGAGGAGGGGCGGAACATCGACGGATGCAGATTATCGCCAGGGTGGGCCTTGCACGCCCCGGGGTGGTGGTTCAACGATACGCGCGAAAGGCGGAGAAATCATGCTCGAGTCGGAGATCACGAACGGGGACAACAGCGACCAGGTCCTGGCCAACCAGGACACCATCCGCGGCAACCAGGCCACCATCATCGCGAACCAGGAGAAGATCCTGGCGAATCAGAAGAGCATCCAGGCCAACCAGGATCAGCTCTCCAAGATTCTCGCGAACCAGAAGATCATCATCGCCAACCAGGCGAAGCTCCAGTCGAACCAGAAGAAGCTCGACGAGCTGCTCGCGAACCAGAACAAGATCCAGGCGAACCAGAAGAAGCTCGACCAGGTCATCGCCAACCAGACGAAGATCCAGGCGAACCAGAAGAAGCTCGACCAGGTCATCGCCAACCAGGCCAAGATCCAGGCGAACCAGAAGAAGCTCGACGCGGTGCTTTCGAACCAGAAGGCGATCGTCGGCAACCAGAAGAAGATCCTCGCCAAGAAGTAATGGATCTACTCGAGCGAGCCCGCGCGCTGGCCGCATGTCCGCTGTTCGCAGGATTGCAGCCCGCCGTCGTGATCCGGCTCGCCGAGCGTGCGCGGCCCGAAGAGCTCGAACCCGGCGAGCGCCGCACGACCGAAGAGAACGTCTGGGTCGTCGGTAGCGGCTCGCTCGTGATCGTCTCGCGCGCGGCCGCTGCGCTGGACGCGTCGCTCAACACCAAGCGCAAGCACGGTGGCACCGCAACCGCCGGGCACGTGCTCGGCCTCGTGCGTGTGGTCGCCCCACAGACACCGCCCGTGGAGGCGATCGCCGAGCGCGCCAGCATGGTCGTCGGGCTCACGCTCGACGATCTGCGCGACGTCCTCGAGGAGGACGCGCTCGCACTCGCCGCGCTGTCGGAGGCGCTCGCGAACGTGCTGCTCGAGGGCGCGCGATGAACCGGCGCGCATTCTTCCTCGGCGCCGCCATGGTGTTGCTCTGCAACTTCGTGGCGGTCGCGCTGCGCTCGTTTGCCGAGGTCGCCTTCCTCGAGGCCTACGGCGCGCGCAAGCTGCCGTGGCTGCTCATCGCCAACGCCGGCGGGTTCGCCGTCGCAACCTTGAGCTACGACGTGATCACACGGCGCGCCCACACGCGCGTCGTCGACGTCGGCTTGCTCGTCACGCTGCTCGTCGCCGCGGCCGTAGGCCCCGCGCTGCTCGACGCAGGCGCACCGCCGGTCGTCCTTGTCGTCGCGCTCGCCGCGGTCTCGCAGGTCGCGGGCCTCGCCCTGTGGAATCGCGTCGCCGCCGCCGTGGCCGGGCGCGATGCGCGGCGCATGCTGCCGCGCGCGGGGGCAGCGGTCACCCTCGGCGGGGCGATCGCCGGTCTCGGCGCCGGTGCCCTCGTGTACCGCCTGGGGCTCACCGTGTTGCCGTACCTCGGCGCTGCCGTCACCGCGGTCGTTCTCGGGCTATGCCTCGCACAAGAGAAGGCCCTCGCGCAGGGTGGCGCGCCCGGCGCCACGGCCCCCGCGGGCACGCCCGAAAGTCTAGGCGAGCTGCAGAAGCGCCTGCTCCGCGTGCTCGTCGTCGTGGCACTCCTCGAGGGCGCGGTCGCGACGGTCATCGACCTCCAGTTCATCGCGCTCCTCAAGCAACGCTATGCCGGTGACTCGCTCGCCGTCGCGGTGACGCTGTTCTACGGTGGTACCAACGCAATTCTCTTCCTCCTCCAGGTCGCCGCCGTGCCGCGCATCCTCGTCACGCGCAGCTTGCCGACGACCGCGGCGATCCATCCCGTGTTTGCGATCGGCTGGTACCTCGTGTTCGCGCTCGTGCCCGGGTTCGCGACCATCGCCGCCACGCGCACGAGCGATCAGGTCCTTCGCCTCGCGACCTCGCGCACATCGCAGGAGATCGAGCTCTCCGCGTTTCCGCCCGGCCCACGCGCACGCTGGAAGGTGCTGCTCCGCGGCGCGATGTGGCCCGCCGGTGCAGCGCTTGCGGCGCTCGTGCTCCTCCTCGTCGGTCCGGTCGCGGTCAACCATCCGCGCCAGCTTGCCGGCGCCGCCGTTATCGTCGCACTCGCGTGGGCGATCGTCGCGCAGATCGGCGCGCGCCGGTTCCAGGCGGCGCTCGCCGCACCGCTCGGCATCAGGACGCGCCGCACCGAGGACCTGACCCGCATCGACCTCGACACGCTGGAGAAGTGGAGCTCCATCGCTGGCCAGGACGACGCCAAGGTGGCCGGCCTCGCACGCGCTGTCCTCGCACGCGCGCGCGTCGACGTC
>JANRKM010000298.1:0-65950 GCA_033763475.1 Kofleriaceae bacterium | reverse complement strand
TGCTGGAGCGGATCGTGGCAATGCTCACGAAGCTCATCGATCCCTGATCGTCGACGGTGTCGATCAGGACCACGGTATCGTTCCCGTTCCCGAGCGCGGCCACGATCACGGTGTCGATCACGGCCACGGAACCGGCCACGTTACTCCTCTTTTTCAACGCCCTGCTAGAGGTCTTCCGCGTCGGGAGGCGTGACGGGCGGCGTGAACGGCGTCTCCGAGAGGATGGCCATCGCGGTGGCGAGGCCCGCGACCTCGACGGAGGCCGGCGCGTTGCGCTTGAGCATGAAGGTGCAGGTCGCGCACGACGTGACGACCATGCCGCCGCCCGTTTGCTGGACCTCTGCCAGGCGACGCTTGGCCATCTGGTCGGCGACGTTGGGCATGGTCTTGGGGAGGAGGCCGCCGCCACCACAGCACTCCGTGTCGGACTTGTTCCACGAGAGCTCGCGCAGCTCGGCGAGCGACGAGAGCGCGCGACGAGGTTGCTCGACCACGCGGTTGTAGCGCGCGTGGTAGCAGGGGTCGTGGTAGTAGACCGACTTGCGCTGGAGGGAGCAGGCGAGGTTCTGCGCCGCGGGCGCTAGGACGTCGGCGAGGGAGACGACCTCGACGTTGAGGTTGACGCCTTCGGCAGCGTATTGCGCGCGCATGGCGTAGAGGCACGCGGAGCAGTTGATCGCGACCTTGCGGAAGCCGCGGAGCGAGGCCGCGACGCGTCCGGCATGCCAGCGGAACAGGTCGCGATGGCCCGCCGCGAGGAGCGGGTAGCCAGCGCAGGCTTGCGGTGCCTCGACGATCTTGACGCGGTCGAGCCCGACGCGCTCGAAGATGGCGAGGGCGGCGGCGATGTCGGAGGTGCCCTTGTCGATCGCGTCGCAGCCCGGCCAGAAGCCAAGCTCGCCTTCGCTCGCGAGCTGGCCGGCGAACAGAGTCTGGACTTGTTGGCTCAGGCGCTGCTCGCGCGCACGGAAGCGTTCGCTGTAGCCGGTGAGGGCAGGATGGGGAACGCCGTGGTCGACGGCGGCCGCGCGCCCGGAGAGGAGGACGAGGCCGGGCTCGTTGCCGTGGTCGCAGTACATCGTGCAGTGACGGCACCCGGTGCAGGCCCATAGCGGGTCGGTGGTTTCCGTGGTCCAGCTACTGCGCCCGAGGCGGAGCTGGTTGGTGCGGTCCATCTTGACCTGCGGGATGTAGGTCTCGCGCCCGCTCGCCGTCGAGACCGGGCACGCGTGACGGCACATCTTCGGACAGAAGGTGCAGTAGTCGAGCTGCTTCGCCACCGACTCGGGCGAAAAGACCTGACGGGGTTTGGGCGGCTCGGACATCGAGCCGAGTCTACTCTCAGTTGAGGCCGTCGACTCGTTCGCGCAGCTGTGTGAGATCGCGAGCGATGCGCGGATTGGCGGGTTCGAGGACGGCGAGCCGCTCGAGCACATCGAGCGAGCGGGGAAGGTCACCGTTGCGGCCGTAGATGCCGGCAAGGTTGACGAGCATGCGCGAGAGGATCTGGCGCTTCGTCGCGGCGGCGATGACGCTCGGCTCGAGCACGGCGTCGGGCGTGGTGGTCTTGCGAAGGAGAGCCTCGAGATCCGCGGGCGTCAGCGTGCGGCCACCCGAATACGGGTCGATGAACAGCCACGCGTCTTCGATCGCCACGCGCACGAGGAAGTGCCCCGGAAAGTTGACGCCTTGCGCGAGCACGCCGACGCGGCGCGCAACTTCGAGATAGACCACGGAGAGCGAGATCGGGATGCCCACGCGGCGATCGATGACGTCGCAGAGAAAGCTGTTGCGCGGGTCGTAGTAGTCGTCATGATTCGCGGTGAAGCCGCGCTTCTCGAACAGGAAGGTGCTGATCGCTTGCGCTCGGCCGATGCCATTCGTTGCACGCGCAACGTCAGGCGCGACCTCTTCGGCGAGCTCGTCGAGACGAGCGCGATAGTCCTCGAGATCTTTTTCGGGGTAGTCCCACGCGCCGATCAACAGTGCTGCTTGATCGAGCGCGAAGTCCTCACGTCCCACAACCTCGACGAACCGCCGGTAGCCAGCGCTGTGGTCCATCGAGGTCCAGACTATCACTTCTCGCGCGTGTCTCGCGATTCACTCGTGATGTTCGATGCTCACGTCATCATCGGTGAAATCCGCATCTAGGTATGCGCGTGCACCCGGATCGTTTTGCAGTGTCGCTCGGAAAAACGCGGTGACGTACGACGCGGTGATGGTCCGGCCGGTCGACGGTTCGAGGTACGTGAACGGTGTGCCGTCTGTCTGCCGCTCGTCGTCGCCGCAGCCGGGCGTAGCGAGTGCGCTCGGGCTCTTCCTCGAGCTGCTCGATGCCCACGAGGCTCGGCGTCGATGTCGTCGGAAAAAACGCGTGGGCGGTGCGCTCGCCGACGATCATGCGCGCCGTTCCAACGACGTGTGGCCCAGCGTTCTCGACGGAGAGATCCGGAGGTGTGACCGGCTCGCTGGAGCCGACGAGGAGAGACGCCCACAACGCCGGTCGGCGGATCATCCGCTCACTATACAAACGTAATATGCGATGATCACCCACCATGGCCGAGGAGCCGCGTCCAGGAATGATCGTCGGCGGTCGCTACGAGCTGCTCGAGGTGGCAGGTCGCGGCGGCATGGCCGACGTCTGGCGCGGCCGGGTACGCGGTGACTCTGGCTTCGTGCGCGAGGTCGCGGTCAAGCAGATGCACGCGAGCCTCGCCTCGCAGCCGCAATACGTGGCGATGTTCGTCGAGGAAGCGCGCGTCGGCTCCTCGCTGCAATCGCCCAACGTCGCCGAGATCCACGACTTCGTTCACGACGGCGGCAACTACTACATGGTCCTCGAGTGGATCGAGGGCGTCGACCTCGGCACCTGGATCAAGTGGCACGTCGCGCGGAACGAGCAGACGCGCTGGGAGCTGGTCGCCGCCGTCGGTGTCGGCATCCTTCGTGGCCTCGCGGCGGCGCACGAGCGCGTCGGTGCGGATGGCCGACCGGTGCCCGTCGTGCACCGCGATGTGTCCCCGCACAACGTGCTGCTGACGACGCGCGGCATGGTGAAGCTGATCGACTTCGGCCTCGTGCTCGCGCCCGACCGGTCGCAGGAGCTCACCGAGCCCGGCATCGTGAAGGGCAAGATGTCGTATCTCGCGCCCGAGATCGTCGCCGGTGGCCGCCCGCTGCCCGCCTCCGATCAGTTCGCGACGGGCTCCGTGCTGTGGGAAGCACTCGTCGGGCGCAAGCTGTTCGACGGCACCACGGATTACGACACCTATTGCCGCCTGCGCGACTGCGTCGTCCAGCCGCTCCGCCCGCTGCGCCCCGACGTGCCGCAGGCGTTCACCCAGATCGTCAACCGCGCACTATCGGCGAGCGTCGACACGCGATTCCCGTCGGCGCGCGAGATGGCGCGGCAGATCGGCACCACCCTCAAGAAGGTGCAGCTCCGCAAGGATCTCCACACGGTGCTCGCGAAGAGCGTCACCGAGATCCGCGCGGCGACCGTAGGCCCGCCCACGCAGGACGCTTCGGAGGCGACGCCGCTCGCCGAGATCCTCGCTGACGAGACGCCGCGCATCGAGGTGCCGATCGCCGAGAACAAGCCGGAGAAGCCGCGCGGTCTGCGCCATTACCTCCCGTTCTTTGGCCGTAAGCGGTGAGATGCGACGCGCGCTGAGCGTGTGTGTGGTCCTCGCCGCGTGCGGTGACGACGCACCGGCGCTCGATCCGCTGCCGCCGATTGTCAGCGCCGGCCCGCTCACGTTCGACACGCTGGTCGCGCCCTCGCGGGTGAAGTCGACCAGCGCACCGGGGCCGTTCTGCCACGGCCAGTCGACCACTCGCCCGGCGTCGTCCGGTGATGAAGAAGTCGCGCTGCGCGCCTTCAGCGTGATCGCCGACGTGCAGGCCGATGGGAAGCCGCTCACGGTTTCCGCGCCACTCGAGCGCATGCCGCTGTGGCAGCGCGCCGGCTCGATCATCCCGACGTTCGCGGCCTACGCCGACACGCTGCTGCCCGCGACGGCAGCGGGCGTGACCTCGTACGCGGACTTGGCCGCGAGCTGCGTGCGAGCTACGCGGCACGCATGGCAGGCGAGCTGACGCTGCACGATGGGACGTTGTTCAACGCAAGCGTCGGCTTGATCGCGATCACCGGCGGAACGCAGTACACGGTGATCACCCTCGACGTCGATGCACGCTCGCTCGGCGCGCCGTTCTCCGCGCCTACCGGTGCGGTCCAAGCTGTCCGGCACCCGGTTGCTGGCACTTCGACGCGGCGAGCAAGCGCCTCGAGGTCCGCGTGTTCTTGCCGACGCGCGTCGTGCGAATCCTCTAGGCCGGTCGGCGCGGCGCGTGCACGCTCCATGTACGCGGAGGCGTGATGGCGGGAAGGCGAGGGCAGGCGGCGAGCGTTGTAGTCGCGGTGGTCTTTGCCGCACGGCTGCCCGCCGCGGCACAGCCGTCGCCCGTGCCCGACGAGTACGACATAGAGCAGCTCGGCAAGGTGCTCACCAATCCGATCGCTCCGATCCCGAACATCCCGTTCGAGGCCACCTGGAACGAAGGCGTCGGCGTGAACGACGACCTGCAGTTCCAGCTCAAGATCGAGCCGGTCATCCCGTTCTCGCTGGCCGACCGCTGGAACCTCGTGATGCGCTCCGTGCTCCCGTTCACCTCGCAGCCCCCCGCCGCGTCGGGGGACTCGACGGAGTTTGGCTTCGACCAGTGGCAACTGTCGCTGTTCCTGTCGCCCGTGCCGGGCGCCTCGACGCACCTCTTGTGGGGCATCGGCCCGATCCTCGGACTGCCGACCTCGAGCTTGTCCTCGCTGCAGGGCGGCACGTGGCAAGCGGGGCCGACCGGCGTCGTGCGTTACGAACTTGGACCGTGGACCGCCACGCTCCTCGTCAACCAGCTGTGGTCGTTCGCGGACACCGGCGACGTCGAGCAGGACCAGGTCAGTCAGCTGTTCGTGCAGCCCATCATCAGCTACACGCGCGGCAGCTGGACGATCATCGCCGAGAGCGAGACGACCATCAACTGGGAAGCGAGCGACGACAAGTGGTCGCTTCCTCTCGAGCTGTACGCGAGCAAGCTGACGCGCTTCGGTGCCACGCATCTCAAAGTGACAGCGGGTGGTGGCTGGTTCCCGCTGACGTCGAGCGGTGGCGCCGAGTGGCGCGTGCGGCTCGCTTTTGCGCTGGTGTTCCCGCCGAAGCGCTAGAACGTGTAGCCGAGGAACACCGTGCCGATCGGGGCCACCTTGCCCTGTCCGGCGTCCTCGAGAATGTCCTCGGCCACGCGAATGAACTCCTCGATCCCGGGGCTCGGCACGAAGGTGGGCTCGAGCGTCGTGCTCGTCGAGGCGATCACGATGAGACCGACCGACGCCTGGATCGAGAAGCCGTAGCGGATCGGCCACTGCCAGCCGACCTGCACGTCGATCAGGTTCGCGCTGGCCGTGGTGTCGAACAGGCGCATCGGCGCCATGCCGCCGGGGAGCTCGCGATCGGTCGCATCCTCGAGCGCGCTCGCGATGAGGCCATTCTTGGAGGCACGCTGATACGTGTAGCCCACGAACGCGAACAGGCCGCGGTCGGGAAGGATCCGATAGCCAACGTTGGCGCGCAGCACCAATGCTCCCGAGATGAGGTCCTCGACGACGTTGCCTACCGGATCGGACACGTCGTACACACCCTCGAGCCACTTCTTCAGCACCCACGCGTAGCCGCGCGGCATCCAGCCGACGGTCCCGGTGACCCGCAACCGAAACGGCGTCTCGATCTGGAGACCCGCCGCCAGATCGAGGCCGACGTCGCTGCCGATGATCGGCGTGAACGTCCACCGCGGCGCCTCGACGGGGTGCTCCGGTTGACCGTGTGCGATCGATGTCGAGACGAGCAGCACTCCGAGCGCACTCACGACGCCACGCTTGATGTTCATGGGGCTCACACCAGCGTTCGGTCTTTGCGCGTAGGCGTCGATCGATCTCACGCTCGCGTGACGGCGCTACCGTCGCCGCCGTAGGAGCGAACACTCAGGCGAACACGGGGGCGCGCAGCTAGAAGTCGTCGGGCTCGGACTCGCTCGGGGCGTCCGCGTCTTCGTCCTTCGGCGCCGGGCGGATCGAGATGTCGTCGACGCGCCACTCGTCCTCTTCCTTGCGGAGAATGATGCGGTAGCGGATGCCGTTCTCGTCCCACCGCAGCTCAGCGCGGTCGCTGCCGATCTCGTCGATGCGCTCGTTGATGCGCTTGCCAATGCCGGTGACGAAGCCCTCGACCTGCTTGGTCAGCCCTTCGCGTCGCCGCTGTGTAAGCACGCCGAGCGCCGCGTTGATGTCACGCTGCGCGATCGCGTCGGCGAACAGCCGGATCGCATCCCGCGGACGCTTCGCGCGCGAGCGACTGACCAGCTCCGACTCGAGCCGCCAGCTCGTGCCCTCACGCTCGAGCTGAACGAGCTTGCCATCGGAGAACGAGATCAACGCGCGCTCGCCCACGTCGGCGTTGGCTTGCAGGCTGCGCTCGAGCTCCGCGATCTGCCACTGCCGCTCCTTGTCGGACTGCTTCCACTGGAGGGCGAACTCGTCGTAGCTGATCTTGCGCCGCGTGTCGGAGGATAGGAGCTTGTAGGCCGCCGATGCATCGTTCTGCTTCAGCGCGGTGACGTACGCCGCGACGCCCGCGGAGGCGGGTGTGGACGGACCCGCAGGACCTCCGCACCCGGCGAGCGCGACGGTCATCAGCAGGGCGAAGCGGGTGCGCATGTAGGGACACTAGCAGTGAGCGGCGAACGCTCCACTTCATGGCCCGAAAAAACAAAGCCACCGAGGCACCATGCCTCGGTGGCCCCCCTTGCTGCGTGGCCGTCCGTCAAGATCCGGCAGCGAGGAGTATGGCGGCGGGTACTGCGAGGCAGATGCCAGCCGGGGTGTCGGCCATGTGACCGCTCAAGTGGCCGCAGCGTGGTCGGCGGTGGGATCCGTATCAACCGCCGTTCACACTGCGTGGTGTGAAACCCTCCGGAAGCCCGGGACCAATCCCGTGGTATGAGCTGCGGATGAGCGAGGTAACCTTTCGCGACTTCGCGGCTGCGGCAATGCGCGGGGACGAGCCGGCCGGCGCCGCGGTCCTCGAGACCCTGCTCGGCCTCCCAGGACCTGCGGCGGCTGCCGCGACCTCCCACTTCCGCACCCAGGTGACCTCGGGTGGGCCCGCGTTCATGGGGAAGGCGATGGGGCTTCGCACGGCCGTGACCTCGGGGTCGGAGGACGAAGTGCGCACACTGCTCGCCGACTGTTTTGGCCTCGTGGACCCCGCGCTCGCCGAGGCTGTCGCGAAGCTCCGGACGCGGTATCCCCGCACCTAGCACCTCGGCGCCAACTCAACGTCCGCCTCCGGTTCTGGCTCGAGTAGCGCCGCTACGCGCGTGGGCCGTTGGTGAGCTGCAGCTCGGAGTGCCGCGCTTCGGGCAGCTTGTCGGGATGGTCGGGCATGTAGTGCAGCCCGCGCGATTCCTTGCGGCGGCGCGCGCTCTCGATGATCAGGTGCGCCACGAGCGCGAGGTTGCGGAGCTCGATCAGGTCGCTCGTGATCTTGAAGTCCATGTAGTACTCGCGAATCTCGTCGCGCAGCACCTCGATGCGATGCCGCGCGCGCTCGATGCGCTTGTCGGTTCGCACGATGCCCAGGTATGACCACATGAACCGGCGGATCTCGTCCCAGTTGAGCGCGACGACGATGGCATCGTTCGAGTCGGTCGCATTGCCGGATGACCACGGCGCGACCTGCGCGGGGCGGTGGCGCGGCACGTGCTTGACCGCCGCGGCGGCGTGCGACGAGTACACCATGCCCTCGAGCAGCGAGTTCGACGCGAGACGGTTGGCGCCATGCAAGCCGGTGAACGCGCACTCGCCGATCGCGTAGAGGCCACTGATCGTCGTCGCGCCGCTGGTGTCGGTCTTGATGCCGCCGCATTGATAGTGCGCCGCCGGCACGACGGGAATCGGCTGCTTGGTGATGTCGATGCCGAGGCCCAGGCAGCGCTCGTAGATGTTCGGGAACCGCCCCTTCACGAAGCTGGGGTCGAGGTGCGTCATGTCGAGGAACACGCAGTCAGCGCCCGACTTCTTGATCTCGTTGTCGATCGCCCTCGCGACGATGTCGCGCGACGCGAGCGACTTCATCGGGTGGTAGTTCTCCATGAACGTGTTGCCGTTCGCGAGCTTCAGCACGCCGCCTTCGCCACGCAACGCCTCGGAGATGAGGAAGTTGCGCGCGTGCGGATGGAACAACACCGTCGGGTGGAACTGGACGAACTCGAGATCGCAGACCGCGGCGCCGATGCGATACGCCATGGCGATGCCGTCACCCGTCGCGACGTCGGGGTTCGACGTGTAAACGTAAACCTTGCCGGTGCCACCGGAGGCGAGCACGGTCGCGCGCGCACAGATCGTCTTGACCTCGCCGCTGGTGCTGTCGAGCACGTAGGCACCGAAACAAGCCGGATCGCCGCCGTACTTCGCCATCGACAGGAGGTCGACCGCGAGGTGGTTTTCGAGGATCGTGATGTTCGGATGGTTAGCGACCGCGGCGATCAGCGCGCGCTGGATCTCGCGGCCCGTGACGTCTTGCCAGTGCACCACGCGGTTGCGCGTGTGTGCGCCCTCGCGGCCGAGATCGAGGTTGCCGTGCTCGTCGCGCGCGAGCCGCACGCCGATGTCGAGGAGGCGCTGGACCTGAGCGGGCCCCTCCTGCACGCACATTTCGACGATGTTGCGATCGCACAGGCCATCGCCGGCGGTCAGCGTGTCCTGGATGTGGAGGTCGATCGTGTCGTCGGGTCCCAGGACCGCGGCCACTCCGCCTTGCGCCCAGTTCGTGTTGGTGTCGTCGGGGCGCTTCTTGGTGACGACCACCACGCGGCCGTGCTCGGCGGCGAGCAGCGCGAAGTTCAGACCCGCGATGCCGGAACCGATGACCAAGTAGTCGGTCTCGAGGGGCTCGTACATGGAAGGGGGGCACCATACACCCGTTCGCAAGCCACGGCTCTGCCGCGGCGCGCAGCACCGCCGAGGGGTGCGGAGGTGGATCGACGAGAGTGTTTGCGAAGGGTCACGAACGCGCGCTACGATTTCGGCCGTGCGGTGCTTGCTCGTTCTGATGCTCCTCCTCGGGGCGCTGGCCGACGTTGCGCGCGCGGACATCTACTCGTGGACCGACGACGAGGGCGTCCAGCACTTCACCAACATCAGGCCCAAAGGTGGCGGGTCGGCCAAGTGGAAGAAGGTCCTCAGCTCCGAGCCAGAGAAGGGGAGCAAGGCGAGCGCCCAGCGGGGCAGCTGCCCGCGGTGCGACAAGGTCACCTCGAGCGACACCTCCCCGGAGCGGTTCCACAGGTACGACCAGTACATTCACGAGGCGGCTGCTCTCTACAAGATTCCCGTTCCGCTGATCCGTGCGGTGATCAAGGTCGAGAGTGATTACGACCCCAAGGTGGTCTCGGCGATGGACTGCAAGGGCCTCATGCAGGTCCACCCCGATGTCGAGATCGACATGGGCGTGCAAGGGGACATCTTCGATCCGCGCACGAACATCATGGCCGGCACGCGGCTCTTGCGCTGGCTCGCCAACCGCGTGGACGGTGATCTCGTACTGACGATCGCCGGCTACCACGCCGGGCTCGGCTCGCTCGCGAAGTACGGTTACACCGTGCCGCCGTACGAGTTCACGCGGAAGTACCTGAAGATGGTCCTCGACCGCTACTACCACTACAAGAACGAAGAAGCGCGCGGCGTCGTGCGCTGATGCTCCGCATCTCGATCACCGAGCACGGGCAAGGCCCCATGCCGGAGCTCGACATCGCGGATGCGCGGTTCGTGATCGGCAGCGCCCCGAATGCGCGCGTGCGCGTACCCGCCGCGGCGGCGAGCGCCGAGCACGTTGTGATCGAAGGTGGTGCGTGGATCGCACGCGCGGAGGTGGTCGTCGACGCGAGCCCACGTGCGGCGGGCGCGCGTGGTGACATCGGCAGCGGCGTCGAGCTCGCGCTCGGGCCGTACCGCGTACGCGTGGCGCCGGCACCTGCGGGCACCAACGCGTCGCCACCGCAGCGCACCGAGAGCCTCGCGCGCGAGCTGATGCGCGGGCTCCTCGGTGGCGACAGCGCGCCGTCGCTCGAGGTGGAGCGTGGGCCGGTGGTGGGCCTCAAGCGCCCGTTGCCGCCGCCGGTGTCGACGCTGGTGATCGGCCGTGGCGAGGAAGCACAGTGGATCATCCTCGATGAGGATCTGTCGCGCACGCACGTGGAGGTGCGCCGCGGCTGGGATGGCGTCACGCTGCACGACCTCGGCTCGCGCAACGGCACGCGCGTGGACGGGAAGCCCATCACCGAAGGGCAGCCATTGCGCGACGGCCAGACCCTCGAGCTCGGCAAGCTCGTGCTGCGCTATCGCGACCCTGCGGAGCGCCACCTGCAGGGCGCGGTGCGGACGCTACCCGGGACACCCGCGGCCGCGCACGCTGCGGCGATCGTCGCGACGAAGCCCGCCGCGAGTCCGTGGCCCTTCGTGATCGCTGCGGCGATCGCGGGCCTCGCCGTGATCGGACTCGTGTGGATCCTCGCTGCGTGAACTAGCGGTCGGGGCCTGACGTGTTCGAGGACTGATAGACGAGGCGCCCCGTCGGCGACGACTCGGTGAGGAAGTCGTTCCAGTCGAACGGATTCCAGCGGCCGAGGAGAGGCAGTGCGCGCAGGCGCTCGTAGCCTCCGTCGATCGCGAAGTTCGTGACGTCGTCTACGACCGCGTTGACCGGCTGCAGCCGCGGATCGGGCAGGAGGGGCAGCGTTACGCGTGCGTTGTTGGTCCGCTCGACGAACATCCGCCACACCACGTTGGTGAACGTCTCTTCGTCAGTCCACCGCAGCTGCACGAGCGTCGCATCGGCGAGCTCACCCTGATCGCGTTCGAGCCAGCTGACGGTGCGCGTGTCGGGGTGGTAGCGCGGAAAGGTGAGCATCGTGCGCAGGAGGCCGCGATCGAGATCGATCTCCGTCGGCTCGCCGCGCGGGCCCCACTCGAGCACCTGGTTGGTGGCGAACGACGTCGAGACGTCTTTCAATCGCGTCATCACGCGCGCGTTGGGCCACAGCGGGGAGCCGATGGTCGTCTCGGCGAACGGCGTCGTACCGTCGAAGAACACGAACCCCGAAGACAACGGGTAGAGCGTGCGATTGCCGTCGAGCAGCACCTGGTCGACCCGGGCCTGAAAGCTCGCCGGCGCCGGCTTGTTGACGCGGACCGTGGTCACGCCGAACTGCTCGTAGGTGCCCTCGAGGGTGATCAACCGGTCGTCGAAGATCCCGACGTCGGGGCGATACAGATACTGGCCCTCCGGCGAGAACAACAGCATGTCGACGCTGGCGCCGCAGTTCAGTAGCTGGAGCGACGTAGGGGTATCGGCTTCAATCGAGGATCGCCCACACGCTGTTCGGAGATCGTAGAGCCCCACGCCGCCCTCGTCCGAGGGCACCGTCAGCGTGATCGGCGTGGTCTTCACGCGCGTGCCGTCGTCGAACACCACGTGATCACCCGGCCGCACGTTCGGGATCGTGTACAGCAGGCGCGTGTTGCCTTCGTCGGTGAGCTGGATCGTCACGAACGACGGCGTATCGGGGATGTACGCGTTCCCGTTCCCGGCAGGATCGGTCTTCAGCGCCGTGAGGAGCTTCGACTCGCGGTCCTGAAAGAGCACGCGCGCGCCGCTGCCGAGGCGGGCCGAGCGCACCTCGACGGTTACCAGCTGGCGCTCGTCGGCATCCGGCGTGGGCGCATCGGGGATGGCGATCCCATCGCCGCAGGCCACGAGCACGCCGAGCACGACAAGCCGCCGGAACACGCGCCCATGCTAGCCGATCGTCAGAGGGTTGCGCTGATGGATTGGTACACGACGCGTCCGGACGGCGCATCCAGGGGCCACGGCCGATCCGAGCTGGGCCGCCACCTGCCGAGCAACGGCAGTGCGCGGAGCCGCGCGAACCCGCCCTCGAGCTTGATGCTCATGAGCTCCTCCACCTCGGCGGTCGGCGGTGGCCGCAGATCCGGATCCGGCAGCGCGGGCAGCGCGAACGACGCGGGCATGCCGCGCGGACCGAGCACGTGCCACAGCACGCTCGTGCCGCCGCGCTCCTCGACCCAGCCGAACCGCACGAGGATCCCGTCGGTGTCGACGCCCTGGTCGGCCTCGAGCCAGGTGATGCGATGCGTGTCCGGGTCGTATCGCGGCTGTGTCAGGTACGCGCGCAACGAGAGTGGTGCGACGTCGATCGCGGTTGCCGGTTGCGGAGGCCCCCAGTCGACGACGAACAGCCCGCCCGGCGTCGTCGGCTGGAAGGGCGTCACCCACGTGACCAGCGTGCTGCCGGCGGGCATCGGGACGGCTTGATCGAACGTGCCGCTCGCCGCGCCCTCCTCGAGGCGCAGGAACTCGAGGGCGCCGGTGTTCCCCCCTTCGAGGCCCAGCGGGTAGAAGCTGCGCGACTGCCCGCTCACCCGCTGCGTGACGATCACGTCGCGATGTGAGGCCGGAACGTGCACGAGCGCGATGCTCGACACTACCGGTGGCTCCCACGCGCCATCGAACGTGACGCGGATGTTCTGTGGGATCGGGACCGCCGGGCGAAAGAGAAACCGCCCACGCGCCGAGCGCACGAGCAGATCGGCGACGTCCGTGCAGTCCCTCAGCTCGGCGATCTGCGGCTGGAGATCGGCGTCGCTGATGAACGCCGATCCGCACGACGAGAACAGCTCGTAGTCCTCCGCATCCCCATCCGCGGGGACCTGGATGTACACGGCGCGCGGCTGTTGCGGGTAGCCGCGCAGATCGATGACTACGTCCTCGTCCGCCGTGACGTCTTGCAGCGTGAAGACGTCGGTGGAGAGCGTGGTGCTGTCGCGGAATGCGACGCTCACGCTGCCGCCAGACGCCATGAATGCGTTCGCACGTCCGTCGGCATCGGTGAGCGTGGCGAGCACCAGCTCCGAATCGGCCTTCTGGAAGAACACGCGATGCCCGCCAGCGTTGACCCCATCGTCGACGCGCACGTGCACACGGACCATCGTGCGACTCGCATCGACGTCGACGCGCGCGTCCTGGGCCGTTCCGCCGTCGCCGCACGCCGCGAGCGCGATCAGCAGGGCGCACGAAATCCGCACGCCTCATCCTACCCCGTCAGAACAGCGACAGCTGACCCGTGCGCGGCGCCGGCCGCCGGAACGTGCTCGCTTCGTCGGCGTCGTCCTCTTCCTTGTACCGATCGCGCACGTTCATTCCGAGCCGGGCGATCGTGGTGTCGAACATCATCGCGATCGTGTCCGCGTACGGCCCCTGTCCTCGCCCGCGGGTATGAAACCGAGCGTCGTAGAGCTGCTCGCCGCCGCGCGTGTCTCGGATCCTCGACAGCACCTTGTCGGCGGCCAGCGGCATCGCCTCGCGAATACGCAGCTCGAACACCTCCTTCACGGCGCCCGGCAACCGCAGCAGCACCCAGCCCGCGCGCGTCGCGCCCGCCGCCGCGGCACGCTCGAGCACGCCCACCACTTGCCGGTCGTTCACCCCCGGGATCACCGGCGCGACCATCACGCCCACCGGAATCCCCGCCTTGGCGAGGGTCTCGATCACCTTGAACCGCCGCTCTGGCGACGAGGCCCATGGCTCGATCGCGCGCGACTGCGCGTTGTCGGTGAACGCGAGGCTCACGTAGATGTGGAACCGCGCCTCGCGCACCAGTGTCTGGAACAGATCGATGTCGCGCTCGATCAGCGCGCTCTTCGAGATCACGCTCACCGGATTGCGATATTCGGCGCAGACCTCGAGTAGCTTGCGCGTCAGCTCGAGCTCCTTCTCGATCGGCTGGTAGCAATCGGTGACGCCCGAGAACATGACGAGCTCGCCCTTCCAGCTCGGCTTGTCGAACGCCTCCCGCAGCAGCTCGGGTGCGTTCCGCTTCACGACGATCTTGGTGTCGAAGTCGGTGCCCGCGCCGAGGTCGAGATATTCGTGCGTGGGACGGGCGTAGCAGTTGTGGCTCACGACGCCGTTGGCGATGAAGTCGCTCGTGCCGGTGGTGATGTCGAACAGCTGGCGCAGGCCGAGCGGTTCGATCGACATCACGCGAAGGTCGGCCGGGTTCTCCAGTGCATGACCTTCGAGCTCCCGTTTGCGGGCAGTGTGGAAGAGCCCGGTGCCGATGAGGCGATTGTTGGTCGTGAGAAACGGCCGTTGCCCGCCCTCGTCGCCAACGACGTGCTTCCACCCACGGTCGCTGAGGAACCGATGATCGCCACTCGCGATGAGCTCGGTGCCATCGGCGAGCCGGATGCGGTAGGCGAGCTTCAGCGTCGTCCAGTGCGCGAGGACACGCGTGCGCTTGTAGCGGCGATCGCTCCCTTGCTCCTCGGTGCCGTAGATCTCGTCGCCGACCCGGATGTCCGCCATGCGGCGATGGCGACCGTCCGCCATGAGGATGCGCGTCTCGCCGTCTACACAGTAGGAGCACGCATGTAGGCACCCCCTGTACGGATTCGCGCTCCAGCGGAAGTCGAGGTCGGGCGAATCGTTGCGACTGAGGATCGAGCGCGACGCATCCTCGAGCAGCGTGACCTTGGCGGGTGGTGGTCCGTCACCCTCGTCGTAGCTGACGAGGACGTCGCGAAACCGGACGGGCGGGTTGACCACCGGGCGGCGTTCCATGGCCCATGAGTATACTGAACAAATGTTCAAAGTCAGGGTTCGGCGGGCCATCGAGCACGCTGCGCGTACGTGCCGGCTACCCCGAGGTCTCGTCGAGGATCCGAGCGAGGAGATCGGGGGCGAGTGGCGGCGCGGACATTGCCGCGAAGGCGTCGAGGACGAAGGCGTGACGGTGGAGGCGTGGCAACGCGATGGCGCCCCGAGCGAGCACGAAGCGCAGCGCGAGCTCCGCGACCGTGAGGCACTCGATGTCGTCGCGACGGCGGTGGCGCTCGACGAACTGCTGGGCAGCGACGGTAGATCGCGCGGCCAGCGGCTCGGTGCGCACGTATTGCGCGAGCGTGGCCATGGTGAGCGCGATGCCCTCGAGGGTGCGCGCGTCGACGGCGTTGCGATCGTCGCGCGGCACGAGCTTTATACCGGGGCCGAGGATGCCGGCGAGGGCACCACCGGCGAGCGGGCGGCGCGCGAGGATGGTCTTCGCGTGCTCCTTCGCGGCGTCGAAGATCGGATCGGCGGTGCGGTCGCAGAAGTTGAAGGGCACGGCGAGCGAGGCGAGCCACGGCTCGTCGACAAGCGGGGCGTGCTTCTTGGCGGGCGTGGGTGGAGGCGCGGCCGGTGTGGTTGCGTCGAACAGCGAGATGATGAGGCCGGACGGCGTGGTGGTGGGCGGCGGTGGAGGGGGCGGCTCGGCGAAGGCGTCGACGAGGGCAGGGACGTCGTCGATGATCGCGCCCCACGCCAGGACCTTGCCTTCGCGCTCGAGGCGCGCGCAGGTGCCGGCGAGCTCGGCCCATGCCGAGGAGGTGCGCCACGCGGGGCGAAGCGGCAACTGCACCAGCGGGAGGGCGTCGAAGCGCGTGGCGCGGAGCGTGGCCTCGACACGCTCCTGCACGTAGCCCATGGGCAGCCGCTCGGGCAGGACGTCGCGCTGCGGGGCCCCCGGGCGCGAGCTGAGCATGGGCACGGTGGTGGCGACGACGACGCGGTCGAGGGCGCGCGGCGTCGGCAGGGCATCGCCCACGAGATGCTCGGCATCCGGCTCGGGGTGAACGTCGACGACCGTGAGGCCGAGCTCGAGGGCGTGGTGCAGGCTGCGCTCGACCTCGCGCGAGTCGACGCCGCGCGATGCTGCGATCGCGAGCGAGACATCTCCGCACCCGATCGAGGTGACTTCGCGGCCGGCCAGACTTCGTTGTCGCACCCGCGCATCCTACGGTACGACGTAGAGTGCGTGCATGGTGTTCGTTCTCGGCGGCGTTCGGCGCGGCTTCTCTCGCAGACCTCGCGCGCCGATCCGGTGACGATGCTACGGCGGGGCAGCTGGCGAGCGAACAGGCGCTGGCCAAGGCAATCCGAATGGCGGGACCATCGCGCTCGGACATGCGTATGGGGCGACGGGGGCGATTCTGATGCTGAATGCCTCGACGAGCTCGTCTGTCGGGGGACCGCTATGCGGTCGTCGCTGTCAGCGGTACAGCGGGACTGAGGACGCCAGCCGTGATCGATCGCGTCTGACGGCCGATCGACGGTGATTACACCGCACGGTGTGCGTAGCGCTCTCGGCCCACCGGCTCGGCATGAACCTTCGGAAGGAGGGCGAGGGATGCCAAGCCGGCGAGGCCGACGAGCGCGTAAATCACGCGGCTGACGGTCGAGGTCTCCTCGACGCTGCCGCCGCCGAAGATCGCATCGACGAGGTTGAAGTTGAAGAAGCCGATCAAGCCCCAGTTCAGAGCGCCGATGATGGCGAGGATCAGCAGAGCTTTGGTGATGCCGTTGGTCGCATTGTGCGTGCGCGTTTCCATGCACCGCTGGACTGCATCGTACATGCCGTGACCCCGAGGTCTCCTCCCCAGTCGGGTCTGGTTATCCACCAGGTGGATCCTGTCGTCCTATCTCCTGGGGTTAGTGCGCGAGCTCGTGCGTGCGCACCGGCGAGGTGTCGACCACCTGCGCGCGCACCGCCTGGATGCTCGCGAAGATCGCCTCGTGTGTCGCCGGACAGCCCAGCGGCACCTCGCGTCCGCTCGGGCCGAACTGCGCGACCGCATCGCGAATCGCCTCGCGCACGCTGATCGCGAGCATCAGCGGCGGCTCGCCGACGGCCTTGCTGCCGTGGATGACGCCCGGCTGCGCGGCTTTCTCGAGCAGGCGCACGCGGAAATCGGCGGGCGCATCCCCGATCGAAGGAATCTGGTACGTGCTCGCGGAGTGCGAGAGCAAGCGCCCGGTCTTGTCCCACTTGAGCTCCTCGCCGGTGAGCCAGCCCATGCCCTGGACGAAAGCCCCCTCGATCTGACCGCGATCGATGTTCGCGTTGAGCGAGCTGCCCACGTCCTGCAGGATGTCGACGCGGAGCACGCGCTTCATGCCCGAAAGCGCGTCGACCTCGACCTCGGCGACCGCGACGCCGTACGCGTAGTAGTAGAACGGGATGCCGTGGCCCTTGGCCTTGTCGTACGCGAGGCCGGGTGTGCGGTAGTAGCCGCTCGCCGACAGCGAGACCTGCGTCATGTACGCGCGCTCGGCGACCTCCGCGAACGCCAGCGAGCGCGTCGCGTCACCGGGAAGGCCGATGCGATCGTGCGCGAACACCAGGGCGTCGGGCGAGACCGCCGCGCCGGTCGTGGCCTCGAGCATGCTCGCCGCGACACGCGCGAGCCGCTCGCGCAGCTGATCGCACGCGTTCTTGACCGCCGCGCCGTTGAGGTCCGCGCCGCTCGAGGCCGCCGTGGCCGACGTGTTGGGTACCTTGTCGGTCCGCGTCTTCATCACGCGCACGTTGGCCATCGACACGCCGAGCTCCCGCATCGCGACGCCGCGCATCTTGGTCGCCAAGCCCTGACCCATCTCGGTGCCGCCGTGATTCACCTGCACGGAGCCGTCGCGATAGACGAGCACGAGCGCGCCGGCCTGGTTGAGGAACGACGCGGTGAATGAGATGCCGAACTTGACGGGCGTGATCGCGAGGCCGCGCTTGACGTGCGCGTGCGTGGCATTCCACGCCCCGAGCTCCGTGCGCCGCTCGGCGACCTTCGCTTCGCGCGCGAGCATGTCCCACATCATCGGCAGCCGGTTGTCGCCGAGCGGCTGCCCGTAGTGCGTGGTGTTGGTCGCGCCGTCGCCGCGGTAGAGGTTGCGCTCGCGCACGGTCTCCGGCGGTAGCGCGAGGCGACGCGCGACGCGATCGAGCACCTCCTCGATCATCAGCATGCCCTGCGGTCCGCCGAACCCGCGGAACGCCGTGTGCGAGACGTTGTTGGTCTTCCCGACGCGGCCGGTCGCGTGGACTGCTGGGATGTAGTAGCCGTTGTCGAAGTGGAACAGCGCGCGGTCGAGGATGGACTCGGAGAGGTCGAGCGCCCAGCCACCATCGGAGACCAGCTCCACCTTCGCCGCCGTCAGGCGCCCGTCGTCGTCGAAGCCCACCTCGAACCGCCCGTAGAACGGGTGCCGCTTGCCGGTCACCGTCATGTCGACGTCGCGATCGAGCTGCACGCGCACCGGGCGGCGGGTCTTGGTTGCCGCCAGCGCCGCGAGCGCCGCCCACCCGTTGCCCTGCGTCTCCTTGCCGCCAAAGCCGCCGCCCATGCGCGGCGCCTCGACCACGACCTTGTTGCGCGGCACGTGCAGCACGTGCGAGATGACCGCCTGGATCTCCGACGGATGCTGCGTCGACGAGCACACGAAGATGTCGTCGTCGTCGCCGCACTCGGCCCAGGCGGCGTGCGCCTCGAGATAGAAGTGCTCTTGTCCGCCGACGTAGAGCTCGCCCGCGAGCGTGTGCGGACTCGCGCGCAGGGCCGCGTCGCAGTCACCGCGCCGGATCGTGTGCGGCTGCGTGTGGTAGCTGCCGGCCTCGATCGCCTGCGCGATGGTCAAGATCGCCGGCAGCGGCGTGTACGTGACCTCGACCGCCTTCGCCGCGGCCTTGCACTGCTCCAGCGTCTCGCCGATGACGACCGCGATCACCTGGCCGTGGTAGTGGACTTCGCCGGAAGCGAGCAGCGGCTCGTCCTTGCGGATCGCGCCGATGTCGTTGACGCCCGGCACGTCCGCCGCGGTGAGCACGCACACCACACCCGGCATCGCCGCCGCCGCACGGGTCTCGACCTTGTCGAGCTTCGCGTGCGCGTGCTTGGACAGCACCGGCCACATCTCGAGCATCGGCCGCTTGCGCGCCTGATCGTCGACGTAGATCGCCGACCCCGTGACATGCCCGATCGCGCTCTCGTGCTTGAGCGCGAAGCTCTCGTCGCCTCGGCCCTCGTGCTCCGGCAGCGGACACCCGGGCACGTAATTCAGATCTTCGTCCTGTCCCGCGCTGGTCTCCCCGAGCCAGAACTTCTCGAACAGGCTGACGATGAGCCCACGCCGGAACGCGACGCCCGCGCGCACGTCGTCGATCGGGGTGAACTCCGTCGCGAGCACGGCCTGCGCCGCCTGCACGGTCGCCGCATCCCATACCTTGCCGACGAGGAACGCCTCCGTTTGCTTCGCGCGCACCGGCGTCGGCCCGACGCCGCCGTACGCGAGCCGTGCGTGCCTGACGATGTTGCTCGCATCGACCTCGACCGCAAACCCTGCCGCGACGATCGCGATGTCGAGCTCGCGCCGCTTGGAGACTTTATATGACGCCGCGCGCACGCTGCCCCGCGGCCGCGGGATCACGATCTCGCGCACGAGCTCGTCCGCCGCGAGCACCGTCTTGCGATACGCGGTGAAGAACTCCGCGAGCTCCACGCTCCGCTCGCCGCGCGGCCCCACGATCCGCACCGTCGCATCGAGCGACAGCAGCACCGGCGCCATGTCGCCGATCGGCGATGCGGTCACCAGGTTCCCCGCCAGCGACGCGCGATTGCGGATCGGCCGCGACGCGAACACCAGCAGCATCTTCTGGAGCGAAGGGAACTCGCCGCCCAGCGACTCCTCCAGCGCGGTCAGCGACGCCGCGCCGCCGACGACGAGCGCCGTATCGGTCCGCGTGATCCGCACCAGCTCGGGCACGCCGTCCGTCGCGATCAGCGTCGGGAACCGTCGCCCGCCCTTGTTGATGTAGACGCCGATCTCGGTCGCGCCGCACACCAGCTCCGCCTCCGGCCAGGCCGCGCGCAGTGCGACCAGCTCGGCGAGTGTCGTCGGGCGGTAGAACGTTCCGGCGGGTGCCTGGTAGTCCACCGCTGGCAGCGCGGGCACCTCGCGGCGCAGCCGGATCTGGAACAAATCTTCGGCCTTCGCCGGTCGCACCTGCTGCGCCTCCGCGAACGCATCGCGAATCGGCCGATAGCCGGTGCACCGGCATAGGTTCCCGTTGAGCTGGTCGTTGACCTGCCACGGTTCCTTGAGGTCCGTGCGGTAGTAGCCCTCGAACATCGACAGGATGAACCCCGGCGTGCAGTACCCGCACTGCGAACCGTAGTGCTTCACCATCGCGGCCTGCACCGGATGCAGCGCCTCGCGCGTCCCGACGCCCTCGACGGTGACCACCTCGCGGCCCGCCACCATCGGCAACAGCGCGATGCAGCTGTTGATCGCGCGGTACGTCGGCGCGCCCTTGGCATCGCGCTCGACGATCGCCACGGTGCACGCACCGCAGTCGCCCTCGGCGCAGCCCTCTTTGCTTCCCGTATGCCCGTTCGCGCGCAGGTACGTGAGCAACGACGTATGGGTGGACTCGCCCTCCACCCGTACGGGGGTTCCGTTGAGCGTGAACTCGAAACTAGCCGACATACCTGGTCCAACAGTACCAGTGTTTCGTCGGCTACCGAGCGCGCGCGCCCCGAGGTGCGGCCCGGAGAATCTGCCAGCTACTGGTAGGCTCCGACGGTGCCCTCGCAGATCGACGATGCTTTCGATGGCCGCCTATCGCCGAGGTCGCCCAGAACGCCGCGCGCTTCTTGCGAGGTCAAACGTCCTCATTACCACCAAGGTGTTGAACCCCTAACGCGCCCCGAGTTCGAACACTTCCGGACATTTCCAACGGAGAAAACGTCTTGGGCGCCTGGCCTCGACGTTGCTGAGCGTCTGTTCGATGAAGAAGACAACGCTCCTGCTGGCAACGCTGCTCGTGTCCATGACGGCCCTCTCCGACGTCGCGCGTGCGGAGGCAAATGCACCAGCGCCGCTGCCGCCGGCGCCGGCCCCCGCGGTCGCGAACAAGAGCCCCGTTCTCGCGCCGGCACTGTCGCTCGCGGCGATCGGCGTGACGATCGGTTTCTCGGCCTACGCGATCGAGCGCGACAGCTCGGCCGCAGGCACGATCGCGCTCGTCGGGATCGCGGTCGGCCCTGCGGCAGGGCACCTGTACGCTGGCGAGTACATGCATGCAGCTCTGACTACGAGCGTGCGCACTCTGGGCGCGCTGCTCATCTTTCACGGGCTCACCATCTACGATCGCGAAGATAGCGACCCCAGCGTGACCGCGTCACTTACGGGGTTAGGCCTCATCGCCGGCACGACGATCTACGACCTCGTCGACGGGTACTTCGCCGTGCGCCGCACCAACGTGAAGCGCCGGGCGGCCGTCCAGATGACAGGCTCGGTGATGTCCTCGCACGGACAGACCGTGCCGGCATTCGTGGTCGCCGGAACGTTCTGAGCGCTTGTTGCGTTGGCTACGCGGGGTCGAGCTGATGGAGTACGGCGAGATCGAGGATCGCTTCGTGTTCGCCGCCGGCTGCTCGCGTGCACAGGCGCGCCAGCTGGTCGGCCGAGAGGTGCTCTGCCTCGTGGGCGAGGCGCGTGGCAGCGGCGGCCGTTGCCTTGTCGCCCTTGAGGACGGTGCGGCCGACGTAGTCTTGCAGCGATGCGGCGAGCCGATCGACCGCTGTGGGCGCGGGGGATGGGCCGGCGTCGGGTGTGGCGCGGGCGGTGGTGGGCTTCGTGGGACGATGTAGATCGACGACGACGAGGGCCCGGGTCATCAGCGCGAGGGGCTCCATCCACCAGCCGTCGGGGCCGCGATGGAGATGGCCCGCGACATGGGTGGCGCCGGCGCGGAGGGCGTCGGCAGTGGCGTCGACGGCGCCCGGGCTGACCTGGCGGTAGTGGGTGGTGAGGACGAGGCGGTTGCCGGCCGTATCTTCGACGTTGGCGGTGACGGCTTGGCCATCGCCGCTGACGTCGAGCTCGCGCGCGGTGCCGAGCTGCACGACGACCACGCCGACGCCGAGCCCACGCGGGCTGAGGCAGCGCGGAGGGAGTGAACGAAGGCGGGCGGCGTGGGCGGCGAGATCGCGTACGAGCAGCGGCTCGGGGAGGCTGGCCCAGCTGCCCGTGGAGGGGAGCACCGAGGACTTCATGCCACGGGCTGCGCCGAGGTCGATCGCGCCGTTCGCGCGGCGGCGGGCGGCGCGCGTGATCAGCTCGCCACGCGCGAGGTCGGCGATCGACATGCGGCTCGCCGCGAACAGCGAGCCGAGGTCGTGGCCGTTGCGCGTTTCGTCGGGCCAGGTCTTGTCGAGCACGAGGACCGTGGCGGTGTCGGGGTCCGCGAAATAGAGGCGGACCATGCGGCGATCGTCGTCGGCGTCGAGGCGAGCGCCGAGCGAGAGCAGGCGCACTTGCTCCATCGGTGTCTCGGCGGCGGTGTCGCTGCCGAGGATCCAGCGGGCGGGGAGTGGGGACGTGGGGGCGAGCGAGGCGCGCACGCGCGCGACGAGCTCGCCGACCTCTTGGGCAAGGAGGGGCAGGCGGAAGCGGGCGCTCTGGCGCTGGTAGGCTTCGGCGAGCCGCTCGACGCTCTCGAGGCCGTCGACGATCCACCACCAGCGCTCGCGTTCGGCGGCCGCACGCGCGTGGACGAGCTTCGGCACGCTGCCCGGGGCGGTGAGCCCGAACCGAACGAGGTGGGCGAGCGCCTCGATGACCGCGGTGTGTGCGGGCGTGGGGCCCGCCGCCTCGACGGTGGGAACGGTGCCCGTGGCTGCGAGTGTGAACACGCCGCCGCCCGGACCGGCGCGGAACGCGTGCACGGCGAGGACGATGTGCTCGCACGCCTGGCCCTTCGCGCAGTCGCACTTCGCGTACGCGACGTCGCCGGGCACGAGGAACTGCACGGTCGCGGTGGGCAGCAGCACGCTTGGCGCGATGGGCTGACCCTCGGCGTTGCGAGTGCCCGGGCGCGTGGTGGCGACGAGGCCCCGCGCGAGGGTCGCGCGTGCGCGGGCGACGAGTTGCTCGCCGCAGCAGCGGAGCAGGGCGTCGTCGGTGATCGTCCCCGGATCCCAGGCGGGATCCGGGCCCTGGTCGGCGGGCGCGCTCGCCGCGTGTTGCTGCTGGTACGCGAGCACCGCGGCGAGCCGGTGCCGGCACACCTGCGTCGAGCCACACGTGCACGTGGTCTGTTGCAGCGCGACGCCACGTGCGAGGCGCGTCGAGGCGCCGTCGCGGGCGGTGGCGGTGACGGTGCCATCCGCGTCCTCGACGAGGGTGGGCACCACGCCCGACGCGAGCTCCTTCTGCGCGCGCTTGACGAGCCCGACGTTGGAGAGCCGCATGAGGGCATCGGCCGTGAGCGCGAGCAGATCGGGCCGGTTCACTTGAGCACGCCCTTGAGGAACGCGACCAGCTGGTGCGGCGTCATCGCGCCGACGCTGGCACCGGCCTTGACCAAGCGCGCGCCGAGCTCGCGGTCGTAGTTGGGCGTGGCCTGATCATCGAGCGCGGCGAGCGTGACGAACTTGACGCCCTGCGCGGTCTGCCGCTTCACGGAGCGAACGAGTGCTTCGGCGTCTCCCCCTTCGTAGAGGTCGGTGATCAGGACGACGACGGTGCGCGCGGGGTTCTCGACGAGTTGCTCGGCGTATTGCACCGCCTGCGCGATGTCGGTGCCACCGCCGAGCTGGACCTTCATCAACGTCTCGACGGGATCCGCGACCTGCCCGGTCAGATCGATCACGTTGGTGTCGAACGCGATCAGGTGGGTCTTGATCGACGGCAGGCCCCACAGACAAGCCGCGGTCACGCCGGCGTGAATGACCGAGCTCACCATGCTGCCGGATTGATCGACGACGATAATCACCTGCCACTGCTCGCCGTGCCGCTTGGAGCGGCTCCAGAACAGCGGCTCGCGGATGACCAGCTTGCGCTGCGCGGGATCGTAGTGGCGCAGGTTCGCCCGCACGGTGCCGCGAGGATCGAAGTTGCGCATGCTGCGATAGCGCGACCGGCGCCGGTTGCGCGCGCCCGCGAACGCGGCGCGTACCTCCTTGGCGAGGGCTTCGATCAGCTGCTGGACCACGCGCCGCACGAGCTCGCGGGCGAGCGCGAGGACCTCCTCGTTCATCAGGTGCTTGGTGAGGAGGACAGCGCGCAGCAGCGTCTCGCTCGGCTCGATGCGCGCGAGGACGTCCTTGTTCGTGACCACCTCGTGGAGGCCGAACTCCTCGACGGCCTCACGCTCCAGGCGCTCGACGGTCTCCTTGGGGAACAGGCGGTGGACATTGTCGATCCACGTCGGCACCGACAGGGCGCTCTCGCCGAGGTCGGCGCTGCGAATGTCGCGCTCGCCGAGCGAGGCGTCGCGTTCGTACAGCCAGTCGAGGGCGGCGTCACGCGCGAGGTCCTCGGGCGAGGCGCCGGCCGCCGCATCGAGCGTGTCGGCGCTCGACTTGCCGAGCACGAGCCGCCAGCGCCGCAACGTCATACGGGCTCCTCGCGGAGGAGGCCGTAGGTCGCGGCGACGCCAAACCAGCGCTGCTCGAGTGCGCGGGCCGCCGCCACGTCATCGGGCTCGGCAACTGGCCCGAGCAGGGTGTGTGTTTCACCCGTGCTCTTGCCGCGGCGGGCGAGCAACGCGCGCGCGAGGTTGCGGCGCTCGCCGGGTGGAAAGAACGCGAACGCGCGGCGCAGGGCGGGCAGCGTCACCAGGAACGCTTGCTCGTCGAGCTCGCCGAGGCGGTCGTCGACGATCGCGAGTAGATCGGACTCGACGAAGGTCTCGCGGGCGAGCGCGAACATGCCCGCGAGCAGATCGCCGAGGAGGTTGTTGCCAACGCCACGCACGGCGGCCTCGGCGTCGGCGGCATAGTCGTGTACCGGAGCTCCGCTCGCAGTGGCCGCGAGCTGCGCCGACGTCCATAGCGCACCGACACACGCGCCGCGCACGGCCGGTGGTGCCTCGCGCGCTGTGGCGCGCCGCGTCCAGACGCCGGTGCACATGTCCGCCAGCAACGCGAGCTCCGGCAGCTCGAGATCGAGTGCAGCGCGGATCGCGACGATGCCGCCGATCGTCGCCGCGTCGAACGTGGCCTCCGGTCCCTCGATGGCTTCGAGCAGCCAGAGCGCGCGTTCGATCGCCGTGCGCACCAGCGTGCCGAGGCCATGCCCGGGCGGCAGGGGCTCGGTGGCCTGCAGCGCGGCGAGCCGATGCAGCGCGCCGCCGAGCTTCGCGAACACGGGCTCGTGCTCGGCGGCGGTCGCCGCGGCGGCGCACAGCGAGGCCGCGAGATGGTGAAACCCCGCACGGAGCGCACGTTCGACGAGCGCGACCAGCTCCTCGACACCGTCGGCGCTGCGGAGCTGCTCCTCGATCCGCGCGAGGACGGCTGCCTCGAGCGTCGCGCCATACACCGCCGCCTCGATCATCGCGACCGTGGTCATGTCGGTGCGGCGCACCCGCCACGTCTCGGTGCGCCGGGTCTTGCCGCGTCGCAGATCCGCGGCCGTCACCAGCTCCACGCCAGGGATGCCAAGCCACGCGAGCCGATACAGCACGCGGCGGCGCGCGGTGGCCTCGGCGTCGAAGATGTCGAGGGTCACCGTCGCGGCGGTATCGCCGAGGACGAGCCCGACGTTGGCGCACGCGTGCTCGATGTCGTCGACCAGCGGCGGCCGCGGCGTGCCGGGCGCGAGTGCACCGCGGGCCGTGCCGGAGAACGCCTGCAGGATCTCGACGAGGTACGGATCGGTGCCCGCGGGCAACGTGCCGCGCGTCGACCACGGTACCGGTGCGCGCAGCGCATCCTTGATCAGCGCGCCGGCGAGCCCGTCGAGGACGTCGGTGCGCGCGAGCACGCGGTGGCTGCGCAGCTGCGCGAGGCCCTGGGCGAGCTGGCTCGCGGCGATCGCGTCGGCCGTCGACACCCGCTGCCCGCGCTCGCGCAGCCGCTTGATCGCGGCGAACAGCATGCGCTCGCCCGCGGCGGCGCCGTGCTCCCACAGCGCCTGATAGAAGGCCGGTGAGGGCATGCCGGCCGCGTAGCCGACGAAGCTGTCGAGCCGGTGGAACGAGAACGGCACCAGGTAGCTGCCCGTGCGGGCGACCGCGGGGTCCGGGGTGGGCACCTCGGGCTCACCCGCCGCGCGCACGGTCTGCGCGAGCGCATGCAGCGCGGGCTTGTGGAAGCCGCCGCACACGACCAGCACCGTGGCGTCGGTGGGAGCGGCCGCGAGCGCCCACGCGATCCAGCGCGCCATGTACGCCTCGCGCAGCTCATCGCTCGTCGCGGTCTCGGCGGACGCATCGCGCAGGCGGCCACGAAAGCCGTCGAAGTAGGCCTCCAGATCGCGCTCCAGCTCGTCCGCGCTCTCGGTCAGCTCGAACAGGTGGTCCCACAGCGCGTCGGTCGAGTCGAACCCACGCGCGAGGGCAGTCGCGCGCAGCGTCGCACCGACTTGCTCCTCGTGATCGGAGTAGCGGTTCTCGACGCGCGCGAACGTCGGATCCCACGCGGGGAGGTCGATGAAGCGCACCTGGGCGCCGGCCGCGAGCCCCTCGGTCAGCGCCACCCATTCCGGCGAGTACGCGCAGAACGGCGCCCAGCTGCCGTGCGCGTGGCTCGTCGCGCCCGTCGGTAGAGAATAGCTGTAGACCGCGATCGGCAACGTATGCGGCAGCCGCAGCTCCTCGAGCCGCGCGTTCATGTCGCTCGGGCCTTCGATCAAGACCGCCCACGGTTGCGCCTCGGCGATCACGTGTCGCACCAGCCGCGCGCATGCCGGGCTGTGATGGCGAACGCCGATGATGCGCAGGGTGGCCACGCCTACTCCGGCAGGAGATGGCGTGCCTGATAGAACGCCTTCCAGTTGGCGCCGCTGCGCTTGGCGACGCGCTGCTCGAAGTAGCGGCGCAGGATCGCCCCGTCGTTCTTGTCCGTCTTGATCGCCGCACCGACGAGGCACTCGACGAGGTCGCTCGGCGTCGCCGGCTTGCCACTCAGGAAGTAGCTGCGCGCACCGACGGCGAGTGCGACGGACACGGCCTCCGCCGTCGACATCGCGGTGGTGGGGCGGTCGATCGGCTGCCCCTCGCTGGTCTTGCCCTCGCGCAGCTCGCGGAACGTGGTGATCAAGAGCTCGAGGATGTCGTCCGCCGGCATCGTGGGCACGCCGCTGCGGGCAAGGCCGCGTTGCGTCTCGCTGCGCACGAGCTCGAGCTCGACGTCGTATTGCGCGATCGGGAACACGGTCTCGAAGTTGAAGCGGCGCTTGAGCGCGGCGCTCATCTCGTTGACGCCGAGGTCGCGCGTGTTCGCCGTGGCGATCACGTTGAAGCCGACGTTGGCGAACAGATTCTTGTCCTGCTCGAGCTCGGGGATCGCGATCACGCGATCCGACAGCGCGGCGAGCAGCGAGTCCTGGATCTCGAGCGGGCAGCGCGTGATCTCTTCGAAGCGCACGATCTTGCCGAGCCGCATGCCCTCGTATAGCGGCGCCGGCACGAGCGCGCGGGGCGTCGGGCCCTCGGCGAGCAGCAGCGCGTAGTTCCACGTGTACTTGATCTGATCCTCGGACGTGCCCGCGCTGCCCTGGATGGTCAGCGTCGACTGTCCGCTGATCGCCGCCGCCAGCAGCTCGGACAGCAGCGACTTCGCGGTGCCCGGCTCGCCGATGAGGATCAACCCGCGGTTGGTGGCGAGCGAGATCATGGCCCGGTCGACGAGCGACGGTTGCCCGACGAACTTGGTGCGGATACCGCGCTCGCGGTCGCCGAGGATGAACGAGCGCACCGCGCGCGGCGACATCTGCCAGCCGGGCGGCTTCGGCAACGTGTCGTCGGCGATCAGCGTGGCGAGCTCGTCCGCGTACAGCACCTCCGCCGGTGGACGCTGGAGCGCGGCCTCGGCGGGGGCCGCGGGCACGGTCTTGTTCGACTTCTTCATGCCTCCACCTGCCCGATCGACTCGATGTCGCGGATCACCTCGGACAGCGTGATCTCGTCGACGGCGTCGAGCGCGAGCGTGCCCGCGCGCGTGCCCCAGCTCGGTTCCGTCGGTGCGAAGTCGATTTCGCCGAGCGTCTGGTGGGCGTCGACGTAGTCCATTCCGCCCGCGTTGATGCCGTCCGAGAACGCGACGCTCGCGATCAGGCCGGGCCGCACCACCTTCATGAACTCGTAGATCTGACCCGCATCCTGCGCGTAGCCCTTGCGCCAACCGCGCGAGAGCAGTCCAAGCAGCTTCTTGGTCTCGACCTTGCGTCCCTCGAGCCGCGTGATCTTGGTGGCCTTGCGCTCCTCGGCGGACAGGCGATAGGTCGCGCGCGCGAGCTGCTCGAACGGCTGCGCGAGCTCGTAGTCGGCGAACAGCTTGCCCCATGCCGCGGTGTCGGCGTCCGACAGCTGCAAGCGGTGCGCGATGCCGATCACCGCGTCCGCGGCTACCTCGCACGCGTCGTCATGCTGGTCCGCGTAACTGCGATCTTCGGCGACCCGGAACGTGCGCAGCAGCGAGCCGTCGGGCGCGTACACGCCCCACACCAGGCGGCGCACGAGGTGCGTGAGCAGCGGATGCTCGACGAAGAAGTTGCGGAACTCTTCGCCGCTCCAGCGGCGCGTGTTGCCCATCCCGAGCTCGAGCCGCAGGATCTGGATCGACGCGAGCGCGCGCACGTCCTTCTTCATGCCCTTCCAGATCTCGGTCGCCTGCGCGGACAGCGTCGGGTCGTCCTTGCTGTTCGGTTTGGGCAAGTCCTTGAGGCGCGTGCCGGTCGCGTCGAGCACGAACGGGCTTAGTGCCTCGTCGAACCCGACGCGGAACGAGCGCGGGCCAAAGTCGAGCGTCTTCGAGCCGTCGTCCTCGAGGTCGAGATCCGGCACGAGGCGATCGGCGAGCTGCTCGGCCGTCATCCCGCGCTTCGCCGCGATCTCGTCCATCTTCTCGCGGGCCTTCTCCTGGAGGCCCTTGAACTTCACCTTCTGCGCGATGCCATTGAGCATCATCAGCGCGACGTCGGAGCCGATCTCGCCGAGCACGTCGAGACCGAGCACCGCGCGCTGGTGCTGCGACTCGCCGGGCCAGGCGCGGATGAGCGGCGTGATGCGGCGGGCCGATTCGTCATCACCGAGGAGGCCCAGCGCGGCGAAGGCCCACTTCTCCTTCGACGGCGCGCCGCCCGTCAACCATGCCTGGAACAGCTCCCAGCCGAATGCGGCGAGCGAGCTCGCGTCGGTGGTCCGCTTGAGCTCCTCGAGCGCGATGCGGTCGGCGTCCTTGAGCGCGGCAGCGAGCCCGGCGAGGTTGCTGCGCGGGAACAGCGTGCCGTCGGTGAACGCGATCCGCGGCAGCGCGTCGGGCGCCCAGAACTCGGGCGCCTTGAACTTGCCGGCGCTGCGCATCGCCGCGGGGACCGCAGTGTCCGGCGCATCGGGGCGCTCATCGGCGCCGCCTCCGGCGAGGCGCTCGAGTTGCGGCAGCAGCGACTTCGCCCAGCCCTTGCGGGCGTGCGGCTGAAGCAGGGGTAACGCCAGGGCAGGCGAGGCGCGCAGGCACGCGTAGGCCGCAGGGCGCGGATCCTCTTCCTTGGACAGCTTCTTGTCGTCGAGCTTGTCGAGCACCTCGATCGCGAGCTCGACGACGGGCGGATACGCACGCGCGTGACGGGCGATGCCGAGGAGCTCGCTGACCGCGGCGAGCTGGATCGCGCCATAGCCGTTCGGATCCCACGACGCGAGCTCGCTCCTGGCGCGTGCGACGGCGATATCGATGCCGCCGAGCCCGAGCCGCACGACGAAGTGGTGTCCCTCGAGGACCTCTCGCTCCGCGCCCCATCGCGCCTTCACCGCGCGGAAGAACTCGATGTCCTTGGTGTCGAGCTTCGTCAGGTACGTGGCGATGTCAGCGGCGTTCTGCGCGCGCAGCAGCGCCTCGGGCGAGAACATCGCGGGCTCGCCGGTCTTCGCGTAGTCGCGCAGGTCGGCGTCGATCCATGCCGTATCGAGGACGCACGATGCGATCGCCGAACGCTCGAGCAACGACCCGTTTGCACGCAGCTCCTCGGCGCGCGCGCGGGCAGCCGCTCGCTCCTCGTCGGTGGCGCCGAGCCACGCAGCATGGATCAGGCGATCCGTGCGGCGTCCGAACCGATCTTCGAGCGTACGCGCGGAGTTCTCGCGTAGGTACACGCTGTCGTTGCGGCTCCACGTCGTGAACGTGCCGCCCGACCAGCTCCATTGGCTCCTGGCAAACGCTTCGATCGCGAAGGCGAGCCCGGAGTGGCCGACCCAGAACTCGACGAGCCCTTCGGTGACCTCCTGCCGGCACGCGCCATTGGTCAGCTGCAGCATCGCGGCCGCCGTCTCGACGTCGAGCGTGGTCGGCATCGTCTCGAGGCTCGCGTACACCCGCAGCACGGCATTGCTCAGGCGCTGACTCTCCGGCACACCGCGACCCGCGCTGCTCTGCAGCGGCGCCTTGCCGCTCTCGCAGAAGGGCCGATACACCAGCGTTGCCCACGTGTCCGCCGCGCCCTTCGCGCGCAGGGGCTTGATGTCCAAGCTCTTGAGCTCCTTTTGCGCCTCGCTCCGCAACGCATCGCTGAGGTCCACGCCCGGCTCGCCGGGCTGTGGCGGTGGCGGCGTGGCGACGGGCATGGCCGCCACCACGGGCGTTGGTGCCGGTGCCGGTGCCGGTGCCGGTGCCGGTGCAGGTGCAGCCGGCTTCACGGACCTAGGCGTCGGCGTACCCGTCGAGGCGACACTCGCCGCTCCGACCAACTGATAGCCCTTCTTGGTCTTCTCGGCGATCAGCTTGTTGTATTCGGCCAGGGCCTTGGCGTCGGAGTCATACGACTTCGTGGAGCTCTGGCCCGCGGACCCGATGCGTCCGAACGTCGTCGTGAACGACGAGCCGTTCAGATCGATCTGCCAGAACTTGTTCGAGGTGCCCTCACTGAGCTCGTAGCGCGGCATTGGTGCCGAGGCTAACGCGAACGCCGCGCACCTGCCATCGATGTCCCCGCGCTGCCGTGTCATGATTCCGGCGCGTTGTCCGAACCCGGCGGCAAGAAGACCAAGCGCGGCAAGCGGCCGACCCCCGCGCCCGTGGATGCCGCTCCGGTGGAGGGCGTGCCCACCGACGTCTCGTCGGCCGCATCGTCTGGCTCCGTCGATATCTCGATGTCGAACCTGACCTCGGTGCGCACCAGCGACCCGAGCATCGCGAGCACCTCGATCACGGCGGTCTCGGACGGCACGCCCGCAGCGGTCGGCGAGACGGCCTCGGCTCCGATCGCGAGCGGCAAGGTCAGCGTCGCGCACGCGGCGAGTGACCACACCACGCGCACCCGGCGAATCACCGAGGCCGCCAAGGAACGGTTCGGCGCGTCGGTCGAGCTCCTCGGCGAAGGCCTTGGCACGCTCGGTGAGGGCGTGGCCAAGCTCGGCGAGAAGTCGCGCAAGGTGCCACTCGTCGGCGAGCTCACCGGCTCGAGCGTCACCAAGCTCGGCGCGGGCCTCACGCAGGTCGGCTCGTCGATCGGCGCGATGCCACGCGTCGCCGCAACCCGGCGCGGGCGCCTGCTCGTCCGCAGCCTGTTCGTCGGCTTCGTGCTGATCGCGGCGTGGATCTCGATCATCGTCGCGCTGCAGCTCCGCAGCAACGAGACGCCCGACTTCCGCCCGATCGCCGAGAAGATCCTCGTCGATCTCAATAGCGGCACGGCATCGATCGAAGAACTCTACGATCGCTCGTCCCCGCGCTTCCAGGAGATGGTGCGCCGCGAGCGTTTCGTCGACGACATGAACGACCTGCTCGCGACCGTCGGACCGTTCCGGGAGATCACCGCAGTGAACGACACGCTCGTCACTACGGGGCCTACCGGCAAGGTCGGTCGCGTCTCGCTCACCATCGCCTACGAGAAGGCTACCTGCAAAGGCTCGGTGAGCCTCCACTACGACAAGGGAGCGTGGAAGCTCCTCGGCATTGGCGTCGAGCTGCCGCCCGAGCTCGAGATCACCCAGGCGCAGCGCGAGGAGCGCGTCCAGGCCTGCAAAGACCCCATGGCCAAGGACTGCGACCTCAATGTCGCCGCCAACGCGATCCTCGAGCAGCTGCGCGATGGGCAGGCACCCGCCGTCTGGGACGGTGCGACGCGCGTGTTCCAGAACCAGGAGGAGAAGGCGCGGTGGGTCGAGATCCAGGCCGAGCACGCCGGCATCCTCGGCCGCTACTCGCGCATCCTGTCGGTGACCGAGGCACGCGTGTATGGCGGCACCAGCGCCACGTTCGACGCCATCCTCGAGTTCGAGCGCGCCAACGGCGTGCGCGCGGTCTTCGGCTTTTACCGCCGCGGCAAGACCGTGCCGTGGAAGCTGCGCAGCTACAAGATCGTCCTGCCGATGCCGCGCGCCGGTGAGCGCGAGGCGACCACGTCACCCGCCGATGTGCCGAAGTCGGGTGGGCTGATCGGCGATGACGATGATGACGAGCCCGTGGGAAACTCCACCGGGCCCTTGCCGGCGTCGGAAGGTGGCTCGCGCACAGGGGGCGGATCGGGCCGGGGGACGGCGCCACGCGCCAACGGCTCCGCGAGCTCGAGTGGTTCGGCGGCGGCGCCGGGCGCGACGCGCGCGCCGCGCTGATGCGCACGTCGTCGTTGTGGCCCTCGCGCGTGGGCTTCCGTGGACGATTTCGGTCACGCATCGCGCGTTTCTCGCGCTGTGCACGCATCTGCGACTCTGGCTACACCATCCCTCGATCCGCCGGCGGCGAATCGCATCGGCGACTTCGTGCTCGCGCGCCTGCCTACGAAGTAGCGCGCGCGGCAGGGAGTCGGGCGCGCTCGCGGCGACGCGGTAGCCACACGGTGAGCAGCCACGCGAGCAGCGCCGTGCCCGGCCATGCGAGCCACGCGGCATGGACGAACCACGGCCTCTCGAAGCGGAGCTGGATGACGTGTTTACCGGGCGTGGTCACGTCGACGGCAGGGAAGTCGGGCGTGACTCGGCGAATCGGCACGGCCACGCCGTCGACGTAGGCGCGCCAGCGCGGGTGCCAGCTCTCGCGAATCACGAACGTCGTCGGCCCGGTGACCTCGATCTCCGCCACGATGTCGGCCTGTTCGCCGGGCGAGTCCTGACGCCACGCGCGCAAGGTCTTGCCCTGCGGCGGAGCGGTCTTCGGCCCCGAGCCTTCGTACGCGAGGTGCCGGTTCTCGAGTGGCATCTCGGTCTTCATCCACTGCAGCGCGGCCTTGCGTGGCTCGGTGTCTTTCTTCACCGGACCGCCGGGCATCACGCCGGTGATCTCGATCGGCGTCACGAGGCCCGGTGTCGGCAGGCGGCGCACGAGGTACCGCGGGGTCTCGATGACGACCTCGCCGACGGGCAGGTTCTGCATCTTCGACTTCTCGAACACCAGATAGGGTGCGTCGAAGACCCACGCGTTCTTCGCGAAGTCGCGCACGGTCCACAAGAAGTCGTAGTTGGGCGAGGCCTGCAGGCCCCCGCCGCCCATCTGCAGCATCGAGGGGACGCGCGCGTAGACGTACGACAGCAGGTTCCACCAATGGTTCTCGCAACCCGGGCCGACCTGCTTGCGGCCCCTGGGCTCGGCGGTGCGGAGCGCGTCGATGATCTGCATCATCTCGTCGCGATACGGCGGCGTCTTTGTCGGCTGGGTGATCGTCGGGTGCTCGGGGCCGGCCATCTCGTCGAGCGTGCGCACCCGGTTGGTCTGCGTCTCCCAGCCGACGATGGTGAACACGGCGCACACCGCGGCGATCGCGGCGAGACCCGTGCGCTGTGCGTACTGCTCCTCGAGCAGCGTCGCGATCCGCGGCAAGAAGCACGCGAGTACGACGAACGGCACGATCGCGAGGATGCGAAGGACGAGCATGTTGTCGATGGCGCCGAACGTGGCGCGGTAGAAGATGCCAAGGACGAGGTTGTCCATGCGTCCGCGGGCGAGCTGCGTGACGAAGAACAGGATCGCGCTGCACAGCAGGACGAACAGCGTGTAGCGCACGACCTCGCCGCGGAGTGACCCTTGCCGCGAGCTCCACACCCACTCGCCGATCGCATAGGCACCTGCGCCGATGCCGAGCGCGAGACTGATCTGCATCGCACCGAGGAAGCGCACGGGGGCGATCAGGTCATCGCTCGTCTTCGGCAAGTGCGGGCCAACGCCGAGCAAGAACGCGAACAGCAGCGCAGGCGCCCACAGCCAGCGCTGCCAGCTGCCGCGCTTGCCCCAGATCGCGAGCGGCAAACCGATCAAGAGCGCGATGGGGATCAGGATCGTGAGGATCCTGACGTCGCGCCCGTGGTCGAGGATCATGCCCTTGTAGAACCATTTGCTCAGTAGCGTGAAGCCGGGGCCGACCTCGTCGGCGACGCGATGCGGGAATCCACCGAAGCCCTCGGTGTCGACGACGAACATGGTGAGCCAGCCCGGCATCGTCGCGATGGCGAGACCGGCTCCGACGACCAGCAGGCGCGCGGGCTCGGCCAACACGGTGCGCAGGCTGTGCCTCCACTCCGCATCGCGCACACGCACGCCCCACGCGGCGAATCCGAGCCCCGTCATGATGAGCAGCGCCGGGAACGCGGCGTAGAGCGGGCGATGCTTCGCGAGCTTGGCCCACACCGCAAGCGCCAGGAACCCGAGCACCGACAGCACCACGGCGGCCGTGAGCGGCGAGCGCCAGGTCGCGCGATCGACGAGTGCTCCGACGATCGCGCCGATGCCAACCGACGCAGCCAGCGAGACGCCGCCGAACGGGTGACACAAGCCCACGAACGCACCCCACGCGATCGCGGGCGCCAAGCCTTTGCGTTCGCGCGCCCACCGCACGATGTGCCCGAGCGCGAGAGGGAACGCGGCTAGCGCCCACGTCTGCGTGTACAGCCCGACGGAGAACGTGCCGTCGGCGCCGTAGCCCCACCGCGACGTGCCGACGGTGAACGACAGGACGAACGCCGCGATCGCCGCCTGCCACGGCACCGCGCCCATGAGCCGCATGCCGCGATACGCGGCGAGGGGGGCGAGCACCAGCGGCAAGAACACGCTGAGCTGGAACCAGAACAGGTGATGCCCGAACACCGCCGTCGGGATCGCCGACGCGAGCTGCGGGATCACCTGGTAGTAGTACGCGGAGGCGAAGCCACCGTTCGCACTCGGGTTCCAGAAGTCCCAGTCGCCGTGGCGAATGCAGTCGGCGAGGCGCGCGCTCTCGGCGAAGTGAAAGGAAAGATCGTCGCCGGCGAGCTCGCCGGTGAACACGCGCCCATAGATGCCGCAGAGCGCGAGCACCAGGATGCCGACCGCCGGCAATGCACCGTGCTTGGCGAGCCACATCGCCGCGCGGTCCCACGCGTCGGGCGTCTCGGGCGGCGGCGCTCGCCGCTCGGCCGGCATGTCGCCGCTCATGCGCGTGCCTCGGCCCTTGCGCCGCCAAGACATGAAGAACGCAACGCAAGAAAGATTCTCTTCGCCCGAGCTGCGTCGTTGGCGTCGAGCTGGGCTCTTGGGTACACAATGTCCAAGAGCGTTGCCGTGACGTCGTCTGACCCCAACGGCGTCATTCGACGTCCCCGAGCAGCTCTGCGATCTCTTCTTCCGTGAACCGCGGAGTTGCGCCGCGCCTGCTCGCTACCGCGGCTGCATAGCGGCTCGCGGCCAAGCCGCTCGTCTCTAGGTCCCAGCCCATCGTCATTCCGAGTACGAGGATCGCGACGTACGCATCTCCGCACCCAACGTTGTCACCACCCGGCGTCGCGCGCACGCCCGGAATCGAGATGGCTGCGCCTTCTCCGTAGATGGTGGAGCCGGCCTCGCCGTGAGTGACCGCGAGGATCTGCTTGCGCGCGCGCAGCTCGGCGAGCGGATCGGGCCACCCGAGGAGACCGCGCAGCGCCCCGAGCTCGCGATCGTTGACCTTGAGGACATCCGCCGCATCGATCGCTTCGCGGATGGCGGCGATCTGCTTGTCGCCGGGGCGTAGGTTGAGATCGCAGACGCGCGTGCAGGTGCCGCGCGCGGCGGCGGCCGCAGCGCGCCACGCCGCGAGGCCTTCGGGGCTGCGCTGCGCGAGGGTGCCGAACACCATGACGCCGGCTTCGGCCAGCGCGGTCTTCACGGCGTCGGTGCAGGCGATCCGCTCCCACGCACGGTTGGGATGCAGCGTGTAGCGCGCCTCACCGCGATCGAGCTGAACGCCAACCTCGCCGGTCGCGCGCTCCGGGTCGACCTGGACGAGGGAGGTGTCGACCATCTCGGCGAGCACCGAGACCGCGAGGCGGCCGTCGTCATCGTCGCCGACCCGGGTGACCAGGCGCGCCCAGCCGCCGGCCTGACCGAGATGCCAGGCGACGTTTGCCGGAGCTCCTCCGAGCTGGGCGCCTTCGGGAAACCGGTCCCAGAGCACCTCGCCCCAGACGACAACGGCCTCATCACTCGTGGACATTGACAACCGGCTGGTTAGTGTAGAAGATACACTTTAACGTGACAAGCCCACGACCAACGGATGGCCTCGAGTTGTACGGGGGCTCGCTCGCCCTGTTGACCGACTTGTACCAGCTGACCATGGCCTGCGGCTACTGGAAGGCCGGGAACAGCGAGCACCAGGCGGTATTCCACCTGACGTTCCGGCGGCCGCCATTCGGCGGCGGGTACGCGATCGCTGCCGGGGTCGCGTCGGCGCTCGCGTTCGTCGAGCGCATGCGGTTCACGGCCGACGACCTCGCGTATCTCGCGACGCTCGCGGACGCGACCGGCGGGCCGCTGTTTCCGCGCGCGTTCCTCTCCTACCTCGGCGAGATGCGGTTCTCGTGCACGATCGACGCGGTGCCGGAAGGCAGCGTGGTGTTCCCGCACGAGCCGATCCTGCGCGTGACGGGGCCGATCGCCCAGGCGCAGCTCGTCGAGACGGCGCTCCTGAACATCATCAACTTCCAGACGCTGATCGCGACCAAAGCCGCGCGCGTGGTGCAGGCGGCGCGCGGGGCGCCCGTGATCGAGTTCGGGTTGCGACGCGCGCAAGGCATCGATGGCGGCATCAGCGCGTCACGCGCGGCCTACATCGGTGGCTGCGCGGGCACGTCGAACGTCCTCGCTGGCAAGCTGCTCGGAATCCCGGTACGTGGCACGCACGCGCATAGCTGGGTGATGCTGTATCGCGACGAGCTGGAGGCGTTCCGCGCCTACGCCGATGCCTTGCCCGGCAACTGCACCTTCCTCGTCGATACCTACGACACGCTGCAGGGCGTGCGCCACGCGATCGAGGTGGGCAAGGAGCTGAGAGCGAAGGGCTACCCGCTCGGCGGCATCCGGCTCGACTCCGGTGACCTCGCGTACCTCTCGATCGAAGCGCGCAAGCTCCTCGACGCTGCGGGCTTCCACGACGCCAGGATCGTCGCCTCCAACGATCTCGACGAGCTGCTCATCACGAGCCTGTTGGAGCAGGGCGCGAAGATCGACGTGTTCGGTGTCGGCACCAAGCTGGTCACGGCCTTCGATCAGCCCGCGCTCGGAGGCGTGTACAAGCTGGGCGCGAGTCGCGCGCCCGAGGACACGAAGTGGCGCGAGTGCATCAAGCTGAGCGAGCAGCCGATCAAGATCTCGAATCCCGGCGTGCTGCAGATCCGCCGCCTGCGCGGCGCTGGCGGCGAGCTGATGGGCGACATCATCTACGACGCAGAGGCGGGCCTCGCCGGGCCCTCGATGTATGACATCGAACATCCCTCGCGTCCTCCATTCACACCGGCCTTCGAGACAGGCGAGGATCTGCTCGTGCCGATGCTGCAGCAGGGCCAGCCCGTGGGGCGGGTGGAGACGCTGGACGCGATGCGCGAACGCGCCGCGCGCGAGCTCTCGCAGCTCTCACCGCGCACGCGCCGGTTCGTCAACCCGCAGCCCTATCACGTCGGTCTCGACGAGCACGTCCACCTGCGCAAGCAAGCGCTGCTCGCGGGGGCGAGGGCACGCCGATGAGCCACGCCCCACTCGTGTTCTCGACCGCGGCATACGCGTACCTCGGTCAGGCGATCGCTCGCACCGGCGGTTGGACATGGGGGGACATCTCCCGAACGACGTTCCCCGATGGCGAGCACTACCTCCGGATCGATACGGATCCTGCCGACCGCGACGTCATCCTCGTCGGGGGAACGACCGACGACGCGTCGACGCTCGAGCTCTATGACCTCGCGTGCGGACTGGTCACCGACGGGGCATACCGGCTTCGCATGGTGATCCCATTCTTCGGCTACTCGACGATGGAGCGCGCGGTCCGTACCGGCGAGATCGTGACGGCGAAGACGCGCGCGCGCCTTCTGTCGTCGATCCCGATGGCGAGCCGCGGTACGCAGGTGTTCCTGCTCGATCTCCACGTCGCCTCGATCGCGCACTACTTCGAGGGTGGCATTCGCTCGATCCACGTCTACGGCAAGCAACTCGTGACCGCCGCGGCTCGGCGGCTCGGCGGCGATGACTTCGTGCTCGCGAGCACGGACGCGGGGCGCGCGAAGTGGGTCGAGTCGCTCGCCAACGACCTCGGTGTCGAGGCCGCCTTCGTCTACAAGCGGCGCGTCTCCGGCAGCGAAACGCAGGTCACGGGCGTCTCTGCGCAGGTCGCCGACAAGCGCGTCATCATCTACGACGACATGATCCGCACCGGGGGCTCGCTACTCGCGGCGGCGCAGGTCTATCGCGATGCGGGCGCGCGCTCGATCGACGCCATCGCCACGCACGGGTTGTTCCCAGGGGACTCCCTCGCGAAGATTCGCGCGAGCGGGCTCCTCGGGCACATCGTCGTGACCGACAGCCATCCTCGCGCAGTTGCGCTCGCCGATGACTACTTGCAGGTCGACAGCACCGAAGGGTTGCTCGTCGAGCATCTGATCTCCAACCGGTAGGCCGCCATGAGACTCATCAAGCTCGCCGTTGCTTGTGTCAACCAGACGCCGTTCGCGTGGGACGAGAACTTCGCGCATCTTCGCTTGGCCATCGAACACGCACGCGCCGAGGGTGCGACGCTGTTGTGTCTGCCGGAGCTCGCGATCACCGGCTACGGCTGCGAGGACGCGTTCTTCATGGACGGCCTGCAGGACACCGCGTTCGCGATGCTCGAAGCACTCGCGCCCCTGACGCACAACATGGTTGTCGCGGTCGGCCTGCCCGTGATGCACGAGAAGGCGCTCTACAACACCGCCGCGTTGCTCGCGAACGGCGAGATCGTCGGCTTCGTCGCCAAGCAATTCCTCGCCGGTGACGGCATCCACTACGAGCCGCGCTGGTTCAAGGCGTGGCCGGCCGGTGAGATCGATCAACTCGAGCGCACGCAGCCCGACGGGTCGATCCGCCGCTATCCGATCGGCGACCTGCTGTTCGACATCGGCGACATCCGCATCGGCTTCGAGATCTGCGAGGACGCGTGGGTTGCCAACCGGCCCGGCACCGACCTCGCACTTCGCGGCGCCGACATTTTGTGCAATCCGTCGGCGAGTCACTTCGCGTTCGGGAAGTACACCGTGCGGCAGCGGTTCGTCGTCGAGGGCTCGCGCGCGTTTGGCGTCGCGTACCTGTACGCGAACCTCCTCGGCAACGAGGCCGGCCGCATCGTCTATGACGGCGGGGGGCTCATCGCTTCGGGCGGCGAGCTCGCCGCGCGTGGCCGCCGGTTCTCGTTCCACGACGTCGAGCTGACCACGGCGCTCGTCGACATCGACGGCAACCGGCGCGAGCAGGTGCGCCGCGGCAGCCATCGTCCACGGCACGACGCCGAGGAGCTCGTGATCGCGTTCCCGTTCGTGTGGCCGACGCGCAAGCCCGAGAAGACGATCGCGCCGGTGTTGACGTGGGAGGACCGCGCGAGCGTCAAGGAGGAGGAGTTCGCGCGCTGTGTGGCCCTCGGCCTGTGGGACTACCTCCGCAAGAGCCGCGCGCAGGGCTACGTCGTGTCGCTATCCGGCGGCGCGGACTCTGCCGCATGCGCGGTGCTGGTCGCGCTGATGGTTCAGCTCGGCTTCCAGGAGCTAGGGCCCGGCGGCGTGCGCCAGCACTTGCCCACCTGCCGCAAGCTGCACGAGGTGATCGAGAATGGTGGCGACGCGACGGCGGCGGTGCGCGCACTGCTCACGTGCGCCTATCAGCCGACGGAGCACTCGGGGCCGGTCACGCGCCGCGCCGCCGAGGAGGTCGCGAAGGCGGTCGGCGCTGCGTTCCACGTCATCGACATCGATCCGCAGTACAAGGCGTACATCGCATCGCTCGAGAAGGCGGTCGGGCGCAAGCTGTCATGGGAGACCGACGACCTGACGCTGCAGAATATCCAGGCGCGCGTGCGTGCACCTTCGATCTGGATGCTCGCAAACCTCCTGAACGCCGTGTTGCTCACGACGTCGAATCGCTCCGAGGCCGCCGTCGGCTACGCCACGATGGACGGTGACACCGCGGGTGGCCTCGCGCCGCTTGGAGGCATCGACAAGACGTTCCTGCGCCAGTGGCTTGTGTGGATGGAGACCAAGGGGCCCGTCGGTCTCTCGGCGGTCCCTGCACTGCACTACATCAACGCGCAGAAGCCGACCGCCGAGCTGAGGCCACCCGACAAGGACGGCACCCATCAGACCGACGAGGCGGATCTCATGCCCTACGACTTCCTCGAAGCGGTCGAAGATTCGGCGATTCGCGACAAGCACACGCCCGTCGAGGTTCTTCAGGATCTTCTGCCGCGCTACACCGATTACTCGCCGCTCCAGCTGTCGATCTGGATCGAGCGGTTCTTCCGGCTGTGGTGCCGCAATCAATGGAAGCGCGAGCGCATCGCGCCCTCGTTTCATCTCGATGACCGCAACGTAGATCCGCGGTCGTGGTGCCGGTTCCCGATCGTCTCCGGTGGATTCGAGCGCGAGCTCGCCGAGCTGCGCGCGTACGTCGCTGCGGGCAAAGCGGATCGCTGAGGAAGAAGTTCATGAGCTACACCTACGAGTACGCGCGCGCGGCGCTCACCGTCGACTGCGTCGTGTTCGGTCTCGACGAGACAGACCTCAAGGTCCTCCTCATCCAGCGCAAGCTGGCCCCGTTCCAGCACACCTGGGCGCTGCCGGGCGGGTTCGTCCGCGTCGACGAGACGCTCGACGAGGCTGCGCGCCGCGAGCTCGAAGAAGAAGCGGGGGTACGCGACGTTTACCTCGAGCAGCTGTACTCGTTCGGCGCGCTCGATCGCGACCCCCGCGAGCGCACGGTTACCGTCGCGTACTACGCGCTCGCCAAGCTCAGCGACCACAACATCCGCGCCGCGACGGATGCGATGGGCGTGGGCTGGTTCGCGCTCGACGATCTCCCGAAGCTCGCGTTCGATCACGCGAACATCATCGCGACGGCCCAGGAGCGGCTGCGCGGCAAGGTGCGCTACGCGCCGATCGGGTTCGAGCTCTTGCCGCCGCGGTTCTCGCTCACCCAGCTGCAGCGCTTGTACGAGATCGTCCTCGGCACCGAACTCGACAAGCGCAACTTCCGAAAGAAGATCCTTTCGATGGATCTCCTCATCGAGACGGACGAGGTCGAGCAGGGAGTGCGACATCGCGCGGCACGGCTGTACAAGTTTGACCGGCGCAAGTACGACCGGTTGACGAAGCAAGGCTTCGAGTTCGCGATGTGAGATACTGAGGCGTGCGGTGGGCGCTCGTCATCTTCGCGCTGTCTGCCTGTCATCGCGTCTTCGGGCTCGAGGCGCTCGACGACGCCGCCGCACTGTGTTGCGTCCCCGATCAGCGCTGCGGTGTGCAGATGACCGAGATCACCTGCGCGGTGCTCGAGTGCACGTGGAGCAACGCGGCGGTGTGCGTCGGCTCGCATGCGGATTGCGCCGCGAATAACACCCAAGCTGGGTGCGCCGAGCACCCCGGATGCGGGTGGTCGCCGGCGACGTGTGGCGGCGCGCATGCGGAGTGCGAGACCTATGGCCTGCTCGAGTGCAGCCTGCATGGCTGTCAGACGGCGCTGACCTGCGCGGGCGTGCCCGCCTCGTGCGAGAAGTACGACGACCAAAGCAAATGCGAGTACCACGGCTGCACGTTTGTCCGCACGTCTGGATGCACGGGCACGCCGAACCCATGCACGAAGTACGATGCCCCGAGCGATTGCGAGTCCGCTGGCTGCGCCTCGCTCGGCACCTGCGGAGGCACGCCACATGGGTGCGACGCACATGGCGTGTTCGACTGCACAACGACGGCAGGCTGCAGCCTGTCGCCCGAGGTGTGCGCTGGGACGCCCGAGGCATGTGCCAGCCTCGACGAGCAGCGATGCGGCGACCATGAAGGCTGTAGCTGGTCTCCCATGGGCGGGTGCGCGGCTCCGACGACATGCGCGGACCGTGAGCTCGCGAGCTGCACCGGGGCCTGCGTCCTGAGCTTGTGTGCGCCCGGCGTGTGAGCTCGCGATCTTGAAGTCGGGGCCGTTCCTGACCTAGCGCGTCGAATGACGTACGCTCGGGGGGATGCGAGCGCTGATCCTCGTCGACCTCCAGTACGACTTCTGCCCGGGTGGAGCGCTCGCGGTGCCGCGTGGCGACGAGACCATCGCCGTCGCGAACCGGGTGATTCCGCACTTCTCGACGATCGTTGCGACACAGGACTGGCATCCCCCGCACCACAAGAGCTTCGCGGTCAATAACCCGGGAACCCGGCCGGGCAACGTCATCGACCTCGACGGAATGTCGCAGGTCATGTGGCCCGAGCACTGCGTTGCCGAAAGTCATGGCGCGCGCCTGCACGATGGTCTCGAGCAGGGGCGGATCACCCAGATCTTCCGCAAGGGCACCGATCCCGCGATCGACAGCTACAGCGGCTTCTTCGACAACGGCCACAAGAAGGCGACGGGGCTCGGCGACTGGTTGACCGAGCGCTGGATCAAGCAGGTCTACGTGATGGGCCTCGCGACCGACTACTGCGTGAAGGCGACGGCACTCGATGCGCGCAAGCTAGGCTTCGACGTCTGGGTGGTCGAGGACGGCTGTCGTGCGGTCAACCTGAAGGAAGGCGACGGGGACCGCGCCCTCGCCGAGATGCGCGAGGCGGGCTGCACGATCCTCGAGAGCGGTGCGATCGGGGCCTGACGTTTCGCCCGGTTAGCGAACCTGTTAACACTTAGCCCGTTGGCTCGTCCTGTGGGGGTTGCTGGCTCTGTATGTTCCTCCGGTGGACGAGCTACCGGCGCTGGTGAGCGCGGCGCGGCGCGGCGATCGTGCGGCGTTCGCGGAGCTCTATCGCCGGTTCCATCGGGCAGTTCACGGCGTCGTGCTCGCGCGGGTGGCCTTTCGCGACGCCGCGGACCTCGTGCAGGACGTATTCGCCACCGCGCTCGAGCGGTTGCCACAGCTCGGTGACGCGGCTGCCTTCCCGGGCTGGCTGCTCGCGATCGCGCGGAACAAGGCGATCGATCACCTGCGCGGGCAGCGTCCCACCGACGAGCTCACCGAGCTGCCGGTGCAGGCACCGCGTGCGGCCGAGGTCGCGCAGGTGCTCACCGCGCTGCGCGCGTTGCCCGAAGCGTACCAGGAGACGATGATCCTCCGGCTCGTGGAAGGGATGACCGGACCCGAGATCGCCGAACAGACCGGGTTGTCACCCGGGTCGGTACGCGTGAACCTTCACCGTGGCATGAAGCTCCTGCGTGAGCGCCTCGGCATCGCATCAGATCGAGAGGAAGCTGATGAGCAAGCCGGATGACTACCTGTGGGACGGCTCGGGATCACCCGATCCCGAGGTGGCACGGCTCGAGACGTTGCTCGCGCCGCTCGCGCACGATGGTCCCCTCGACGAGCTGAAGCTGCGCCGCCCGCGCAAGCGGGGCCCATGGATCCTGGGCGCCGTCATTGCCGCAGCCGCGGCGGCGGTGCTCGTCGTGTGGCTCGATGGCCGCACCTCATCGACGCCCACGGTCGACGAGCGCGAGGTGTCGTGCAGGAGCCACGACCCTGCCGCCGCGGGCATGGCGTTCGTCACCCACGGCGGACAGGTCGCGTGCGGTGAGCGTAGCGCCGAGAGCGGCGTGTTGCCCATCGGCGGGACGCTCGACACCGGCGCGAATCGCGCGAGCCTGACGATCGGGACGATCGGCACCGCCGAGCTCTTCGAGGGCACGCGCGTCCGGCTCGATCGCACGGATGTCTCCCGGCACCAGCTCCACCTCGAGCGCGGTCGCATGCACGCACGCGTCGTCGCACCTCCCCGCATCTTCGCGATCACCACACCCTCGACGAGCATCGTCGATCTCGGTTGTGAGTACACGATCGAGATCGATGTGGAGGGGCGCGGATCGATCGTCGTGCAGTCGGGCATGGTCGAGCTCGAGGGGACCGGGGGCGTAGTCGTGGCCCCCGCGGGCACCACCACGCGCCTCCTCGCCGGGCGCCAGCCCAGCTTGCCGCTCACCGACGACGCGCGGCCCGAGCTGCGCGCGGCGGTCGCTGACTTCGAGACCAAGACCGCGGGCGCGCTCGATCGAATCGTGCAGCGCGCCACCGACCGCGACGCGATCACCCTGATCGCTCTTGCCGAGCTCGCGCCCGCAGATCGTCGGGCCGAGGTGTTGACCCGGCTCGCGGCCGCCGTCGTACCGCCGGCGGGGGTGTCGATCGAAGGGGCTGCGAGCAACCCTGACCAGCGTGGGAAGTGGCGCGAGGATGTGATCCGCGCGCACTTCACGCAACTCATGTTGCGAGAGTCACCGGGCAAGAAGTACTAGCTCGCACAGCGAGCGCTGGCGCTCGGTCGGGGGGGCGACGAGCGTGCGGGTCACTGCGCTACGTGGCCCTACGCGTGGCACGGGGGATGCTCCCCGACTACGTACATGAAGAACCAGCCGCCGAAGGACCCGAATCAGGGAGAGGGCGATCGGATCTCCGCACGCCACTACAACCGCGGCGTCCGCGAATTCGTCAAGGAAGGCAAAGTCGACGAGGCAGCGCGCGAAGCGGCGGACTACGTGGAAGCGGAGCCCGACGATGCGAAACACGCCGAGCGTGTCGCCAAACGAGGCCCGCATCCAACCCGCGTATCCGTCGACGATCTCGTCGCCAAGGGACGCAACATGCTCGACCGCGTTCGCCCGTATGTGGAGCGCTTCGTCGGGCAGGTTCGCCAGCGGCTCGTACGCAAGCGAACCGAACACTGACCCCGGCGGAGCACGCCGGAAAGACGAGGTGATGAATGGCCACGCCATCGCTGTTTGGTCCTGTCGATCCCGCACATACCGCGCACAACCCGGTACGCGACGACACGAAGCTCGCGCCCACCGAAGATCTGGACCGCGAGCCCGACGGCGTTCCTCATCGCGTCGTCGGGCTCACGGCCCTGTTCTCCGTGATGCTCGCGATGCTGGTTGGCTTCATGTTTCTACTGGGATCCACGGTGACCAAGATTGCCGCGGTGATCATCGCGGTGATGGCCATCCCGGTCCTGGTCGGCAAGCTGAACACCAAGGCACAAGTCGAGCGCGACCATACGCATCCGTCCCGCTAATGGCGGGCTTGCGCCATCGCACATGGGACGCAAAGATCGACGAACAGCGCATGCGTCCGTTCGTCTTGGCGTCCGTCGGGGTTGCCGTCGTCGCCAGTTGCGGCGGCGGCAACGCTACGGCTCCACGGCGTCCCGTGGCATCCGAGTACCTCACGAAGATCGTGATCGAGGGGAACGAGGCCCTTCCGGATAATCAGCTCGTGCCCGGCCTCGCCCTCGAGCGTGCACGCCAGGGTAGTCGCGCGGTCGATCCGTATCAGTTGTCGATCGACACCCAGCGGATCCGCGCCGCCTATCTCGAGGCGGGGTTCTTCAACGTCGACGTGAATGCGCGCGTGGATCTGCGCGGGCGCGAGCAGACCGCGGTGTTCACCGTGGTCGAGGGACCGCGCGCGAAGATCCGCGTCGAGATCGTAGGGCTGCCGCCCGAGGTCCGCGAAGTGGACGCGCGCGCGCTGGTGGCGCTCGCTGATGGCGCTCCCTTCGACTACGCGGTGTACGACGAGGCCAAGGAGCCGATGCTGTTGCTCGTCGAGAATGCGGGCTATCCGAACGCGCGCCTCGATGCTGCGGTCCTCGCCGATCGCAACGCTGGGCTGGCGACGGCCCGCTATGCGTTCACGCCCGGAACGCGCGCGACGTTCGGCGCGGTCTCGATCAGCGGCACGACCGGCGACCTCGCCGATGCGATCCGCGGCCGGCTCGCATTCAAGTCTGGCGAGGTGTTTTCGGCGAAGGCGGTGATCGCGACCCAGCAGGCACTCTACGAGCTGGGACGGTTCTCGACGGTGCGCATCGACGTGGATCGCGACGCGGGGGCCGTGGTGCCGGTGCGGATCGCGGTGACGCCAGGCCTGCGGCACGAGTTCTTGTGGGCGGTCGGTGGTGGCATCGAGACCGAGTGGCTGCATGCGCGTGGACGCGTGCGCGGCTCGCTGATCCCGAAGTCGTATCCGCTGTGGCTCCTCACCACCGACCTGCGCCCCGGCGTCGCGCTCCAGTGGCAGGGCACGGAGTGGCAGCAACGGCAGCGTGCGCTCGTGGCTGCGACGCGCCTCGATCTGTTCCGACCACGGCTGCGCGGCGAGGTGTCGCTCGCATACGACTACATCACCGTGGAGGCGTACACGTCGACGGGGCCGCGCCTGCGCGCAGGCATCGAGACGCCGTTGTTCGTACCGTGGCTCTATCTGCGCGCCGGTTGGGTCTTCGAGCTGCTGACCTTCCTCGATCCGAAAGTCTTCCAGCCCGTGCAGGGCGAGCTCGGGCTCGACGAGAAGCAACGCCGCGGCGCCGTGGATGCATCGCTGACCGCCGAGGGCCGCGACAATCCGCTCGATCCGCGCAGGGGGTGGTTCGCGACCATCCGCGTCACCAAGGGCGCGCCGTGGCTCGGCGGTACGCTCGACTATTACCAGGTCACGCCCGAGCTACGTGGTTACCTCCCGCTCGGACGCGTCGTGCTCGCCGGGCGCTTGCGCTACGGCGTGATCTACGGCGACGTGCCAGTCACCGAGCGCTACTACTCGGGTGGTGCGAACAGCCATCGCGGCTTCGCGGATCGCAGGTTATCGCCTTCGGCGCCCGGGCTCATCGGCGACGAGGTTGGCCTGGTGGTGATCGGTGGTGCGGCGCTGATCGAGACGGGCCTCGAGCTGCGGATTCCGATCACCACCATCCGCGGCGAACCCTTCGGGACCCAGATCTTCTTGGACGGTGGTGACGTGACGAATACGCCGGCGGAGCTCGACGTCGGGAACCTGAACTGGGCGGTGGGGCTCGGGGCCTACTTGAAGGTGTTCGGCCTCAAGTTCCGCGCGGACTTCGGCTACCGACTCAACCGCGTCGGGCCCGGCAACCCGGAGCCGGTGGATGAGGGCTGGGCGCGCTTCGTTCCGCATTTCGGAGTCGGGGACACGTTCTGATGCGCCGCGTGGGGCGCTGGATCTGGCGCGGCCTCCTCGGGGTGCTCGCGCTATTCGTCGTCGGCGTCGTGGTGGTGGTCATCGCACTGCACACGTCCTGGGGGCGCAACCAGATCCGGGTGCGCGCCGAGCGCACGATCGCGGAGTACGTGCCCGGCGGGAACGTGCACATCGGCAGCGTCGAGGGCAGCGTGTTCGGCACCCTCGTCGCAAACGACCTCGAGATCGACGACCACGAAGGCCGGCCGATCGTCCGGGTCAAGAAGATCGACATCGACCTCTCGCTGTTGCCGCTGCTCGGCGGCACCGCGCGCGTCGATGCCCTCGTGTTCGACGACGTGGACGTGAGCGTGCACCCGACCGCCACGCCCGCGCCGGTGCTGCCGCCGGTCGAGCCTTCATCGCTGAACATCGAGCTGCCATTCGTGCATGCGACCGACGTGCGCGTCGCGATCGAGACACCGGGCGAGACGCCGGTCGAGACGATCACGCTCGAGGACGTCGAGGTCACCGGCGCGGCGACGCTACCCGCCCAGGGGACGAGCCTGGCCACGGTGCGCGTCCGCGGAACGTGGACGGAGCGCGGCGTGCCCGTGCACCTGCATGCGGGCGTCCGCATCGGCGACTCGGTCCAGATCCCGTTCGCGCATGCCGGTGTCGGTGGCGTCGTGGTGACGGCGAGCCGCATCGATCTCGAAGGACGCGACGGGCAGGTCTTTGTCGTTGCCGACGCAGCGAACGTCGCGCAGCTGGTGCCTGGGGTCGCGCTGCCGGGCGACGTGGTGGTGGCGTTGGACGGTGCAACCGACGCCGGGGTGACGAAGCTCGCGGTGCGAGGCCGCGTGGATGGGGTGCGGATCGACGGCGCCTTGCAGGGGACGCTCGACGAGCAACGCGGAGCGGGCGTGCTCGCCGGTACGGACGTGGATGTGGGAGCGATCAGTGGAGACCGCGTGCGGGGTCGCGGTACTGCGGTGCTCGCGTTCGCCGTGGACGGGCCGCGACGTGCGCGCGGTGCGATCTTCGCGACGGGCGCGATCGAGGACGCCCCCGGCGGTGCGATCGTTCTCGGCTTCGAGGCGACACGGACGCGCGCGGACGTGTTCGCGCTCGCCGGTGCCGACGGTGCGACGCGGCTATCCGCGGTGGGGACGCTCGCGCGCGACGGCGAGCGCATCGAGCTCGTGCATGGCGCGGTGGTCGCGAGCACGCAGGATCCGGGGGCGGCGAGTGCGGGCCGCGTAGCCCTGCGAGGCAGCGTCGCCGTGACGGCGAGCGCGCGTGGGGCGCTCGACGCCCTCGCTGTCACGGGCCGCGTGACCGGGCGACGCCTGCGCTATGAAGACCTCGGGGCAGGCAGCGTGGAGGGCACGTTCCGCGCCACGCTCGCCGCGACGTTTGTCGGCAGCGCACATCTCGAGGCGACGGCGATCACCCAGCGAGGCGAGCTCCTCGGCAGCGGCACCATCGACGCGCGCACGCTCGGTGGAAATCGCTTCGCGGTCTCGGCGCACGCCCAGCCTGCAGCCGTGCCGGTCGTCGTCGACGCCGATGCCGTGGTTACAGCGGGTGACGTGATCGCGGTGGCGCTCGGGAGCCATCGCGTGCAGACGCCGGCGTCGACGTGGGCTGGGCAGGGCGGCACGATCCGGATCGCCGAGCGCGATATCACGGTGCGCGGGCTCGCCTCGGAGAGTCGCCGCGGGCGAGTCGCGATCGAGGCCACGATCGGGCGCACCTCGCCGATGCTGGCGGCGTCGATCGATGCCCGCGATATTCCCGCCTCGGTCATCGATCCGGCATATCGCGGATGCCTGAAGGGCGTCGTTGCGATCGAGCGGCACGGTGACCGGTGGACGGGGGGAGGCGCCCTCTCCGGCGTCGGCCTCGCGATCGGTCCCGGGCAGCGCGCTGTCGACGGCGAGGTGGCGTTGATGATCGAGGGGCGCCGCGTGATGCTGTCGGGCAAAGCGACGAGTGCCGAGCTCGGTGGGGTGCGCGTCGCGCTCGAGGTCGATGGCCCGCGCGATCTGCTCGACGTCGCTGCTTGGCGGCGTGTGCCCGATCGTGACCTCCACGCGATCGTGCTCGGCTTCGATGCATTGCAGCCGCGGTTCGTCACCGACGACCGCATCCCCGGTGTCTATGACGGAACGCTCGAGATTCGCGACGGCACGCCATCCGGTGTGATTCACGTGCGCGCCATCGCGACGCGGCTCGGCCCCGCGCGCGGTGACGTCACCCTCGCGATCACGGAGGATGGCTACGTCGACATCAACGCAAAGGCGACGGTGGGGGTGATCGGTATGGCCGAAGTCGGCGCGCGCGTGCAGGTGCCCGAATATCCGTTCGATCGCGCAGCGTGGCAAAGCCTCGGCAAGCACGTGATCGCGGGCGGGTCGGTGCGCAGCAAGAACCTCCCGATCGATCAGCGCGTGCTCGCGGAGCTCGGGCTGGACCTGCCGTATCGCGCGCGCGCGAACGTCGATGTTGTCGTCGGCTCGGGTGCCGAGACCGCGGACGTCCAGGTCGAGCTCCTCGATATCCGGGGAGGCCAGCTCCGCAGCGGCATCGATCTTTCGCTCTCGGCATGGGCCGATGCGGGTGGCACGATGGCCGAGGTGCGCGCCACGTCGGGGACCAGCACGCTCGTCGAGACGCAGGGCGTTCGCACCCCGGTCACGCTCGCGCAGTGGATCACGGATCCTCAGCGCGCGCTGGCGGCGCCGCTCGCGGGGCGGCTCGAGATTCCGCAGCAATCGGTCGTCAGCCTGCTCGCGATGGTGAATCGCCATGAAGTCCGCCGGGGCACGGTGACCGGCACCGCGACCGTAGCGGGCACCGTGGGGCGGCCAACCGGCGCGCTCACGGTCGAGCTGCGCGACGTGGATGTGACTCCACGCGTCTCGCGTCGCCCGCTGCCCACGCTCGAGCAGCTGCGGGTCGTCGCCGGCTGGGACGGCAGCTCGGCCAGCCTCGAGGTCACAGGCCGCGAAGCAGGGAAGGGCACGCTCGCGATCACGGCGAGTGGGCGGCCCTCGGACCTCGCGTCGATCGTCGCGTCGCTGACAATCGACGACTTCGAGATCGCGCCGGTCGCCGTGTTCCTGCCGGGCGTGTTCAGCGGGGCGAGCGGCCTCGTCGACGCCAACCTCGAGATTCGTGGGCTCGCACCGGCGACCGCGCACGTCCGCGGCAGGCTCGCGCTCGTGGATGCCCGCATGCCGGTCGCATCGACGATCGGGACGTTGCGCGATGCAAACGTCCACATCGAGATCAAGGACAGTGGCATCACCGCGCGCCTCGACGGCAAGATCGGCAGTGGCAAGATCACCGCGCGCGCGTCGTCGACGGCGAACGGCCTCCAGACGACGTTCACCGCCAAGCTGACCGAAGTCTCGCCGATCGGTGTGCTGCAGCCCAAGATCACGGCGGACGTCAGCGGCAAGTTGCGCCGGCGGAGCGGGCTCCAGTTCGTCGGCGATGTCGGCATCACCAATGCCACCGTGCGCGTCCCCGCCGAGGAAGGCACCGCACTTCTCGACGCCGAGGCGCCCTCCGATCTCTACTTCGTCGACAGCCCGCTGCCCGCGCGCGCCGACGGCCCCAAGCCGCCGGTGCGGCCGTGGCTCGTGGTCGACGTGACGCTCGCGCCTGCACGCATCGAGGCGCCGCGCTTCTCCGTGGTGTCGACGCTGCTCGCGACCGCAGAAGGCCGCGTACGCGTCTCCGTCGGCGAGACCGTGGGCATGGACGGCTCGATCCAGGTGACGCGCGCCAACGCGGATCTGTTCGGCCATCGCTACCGCCTCGACGAGGGCGAGGTCGTCTTCGATGGCACCCCCGACGCGCGCTTCGATCTCCAGCTCTCGACCGACCTCCGCGACATCACGATGAACGTTCGCCTCGCCGGCCGCCTGAGCGAGCTCGATACACTCGAGCCGCAGCTTTCGAGCGAACCGGCGCTCTACTCGCAGAGCCAGCTGCTCGGCTTCTTCCTCGGTGGGTCGCCCAGCAGTGATCCCAACGAGAGCGCGCGAGACACGGTCGTCAGCGCGGGTTCGTCGATCGCGTCACAACGGATCGCGCGCTGGATCGAGCGCGGGCTCGGGCCCGTGTTGCCACTCCGGCTCGACGTCGCGAGCTGCGTGCCGCGCCTGAGCGACAACGCGGTCGTGTGCACGTTCGGCAAGTGGGCCACCAAGAACGTGTTCGTCTGGTACGACTACCAGAGCGAGCGGCGCCACGGCGACAACTCGGGCAGCGCCCGGATCGAGTGGCACTTCCGTCCTCGCTGGACGCTCGAGACCGCGGTGGATCTCGACTACGCGGGCGCCGACCTCACGTGGCGCAAACGCTGGTAGCGCTCAGTTGCCGTCGAGGACGGCGTCGAGCGCGGCCACCAGCGAGACGAGATCCGCGTGCAGGGCGACCTGATCGATGTCGCTATGATCACCGTCGGTCGCGTTCGCGGCTTCGGTCATGCGATCGCGAAACTGAGCAAAGTTGGGTTGGTCCGAGGAGACGGTGAACCACATCGTCTCGTGCGGTGCGTACAGCGTGTAGTCACGCCACACCCATCCCGAGTCGACGAGGATTCGCCTCAACTGTGTCCATCTCGCGTCCACCATGATGGATGGCGAGCGCTGCAGAGAGCATGCCCCGTTAGCCTCGGCGATCGGGTGGCTTATCGCGGCGCCGCGCGAGCAAACCGCGAACCGCGGACCGTGCGCTCAGGCGCGGCAGTCGCGTGAGCGCGCGGGCAAGTGCCAGCGCGAGCTGCATCGGGGACTCGCCGCGCGCCTCGAGCCGGGTCTGTTGTCCACTCGCGGTGTCCTCGATTGCCCCGCGCGCGATCGTGCGGGAGCCGTCACTGCGGATCTCGACCACCAGGCGCGCGATCACGGGGGGCTCGGTCGAGACGACGGCGGGTGCCTCGTTTTCTTGGTCATCATCCCGGCGCGTCACCCTGAGGAGCTTAGTACAGTGCGCGCATGGCGGCTCCAGATCTGTCTTCCTTGCGTGACCGGATCGAGGCGGTTGACCGCCAGATCATCGCGCTGCTCGCGGAGCGCCTGACGATCGTCGAGGGCGTTGCCGAGGCCAAGCTCGCCTCGGCGTCCCCGTTCCGCGACCGCGAGCGCGAGGAGCTCCTCCTCACCCGCCTGCGCGAACAAGCCACCGCCGCGGGTCTCGATCCGCACCAGATCGAGCGCCTGTATCGCGTCGTGATGGACATGTCGGTTGCCCACCAGGAAGCCACGGTGCGCAATCGTGAGGACGTCCCGCTGCGCGTTGCCTATCAGGGTGTCGAGGGGAGCTACAGCCACCTCGCCGCGCAACGCCGCTACGCCGGGCGCCAGGGCGGCGCACTCCTCACCGGCCATGACACCTTTCGCGCCGCCGCGGAGGCCGTGCACACGGGTGCTGCCGACCTCGCGCTTCTGCCCATCGAGAACACCACCGCCGGCAGCATCAACGAGACCTATGACCTTCTCGCGCCGGGCATCCTCCACATCACGGGTGAGGTCGTGAGCTCCATCGAGCACTGCCTCCTCGCGCTACCCGGCGTCACCCTCGACGAGCTGCGCGTCGTGTTCTCGCACCCGCAGGCTCTCGGGCAGTGCGCCGACTTCTTCGCCCATCACTCGCATCTCGTTCCGCGCGCCGACATCGATACCGCCGGCTCTGCGCGCAAGGTCGCCGAGGCCAACATCCGAACCCACGCTGCCATCGCCAGCGCCGCCGCTGCCAAGCGCTATGGCCTCCACATCCTCGCGCAGGGCATCCAGTCCGCCGCTGGCAACGCGACCCGCTTCGTCGAGATCGGCCTCCGCCCAGCCCCGGTCGCGGAGGGCGTCACTGCCAAGACCTCCCTCATGCTCGCGCTCGCCGACCGCCCCGGCGCCCTCGGCGAGATCTTGATGCGCTTCGCGGCGCGAGGCCTCAGCCTCACCAAGCTCGAATCCCGCCCCATCCCCGACGCGCCGTTCACCTATCGCTTTTACGTGGACGTCCTCGGCCACGCCGCCAGCGAGCCTTTCCACATCGCTCTCGACGAGATCCGGCCTCTGACCACGGAGCTACGGATCCTGGGCACGTATCCAGCCGCGACCTGACCGCGGTCGAGTCATCGACACCCGAACCGCGGCCTGGTCATCGCGGTCACCACGCGTTCGGTGACGCGCGAATCGAGATCAACGGGCGATCGCGACGGTCCAGCGCGGTGAGCCAACGCGCGGTTCGTATGCGCGCAATCACCGCGCGGGAGTACCAGGCAGGCTGGTACGGTTCCGTGATGCGAGCGGTCCGCGTTCACGAGCTCACCGGTCCTGGAGCCTTGCGCGTCGATGAAGTGCCTGCGCCGACGGCTGGGGCGGGGCAGATTGTCGTCGAGGTGAAGGCGGCTGGGGTCAATTTCCCCGACGTGCTGCTGACGAAGGGGCTGTATCAATTCAAGCCGGCGCCGCCGTTTTCGCCAGGCGGTGAGGTGGCGGGCATCGTGACGGCGGTCGGCGAGGGCGTGACGACGGTCGCGGTCGGGGACCGCGTGGCGGCGACGATGTTGTACGGCGCGTTTGCCGAGCAGGTCGTGATCCCGGAGCTCGCGGCGGTGAAGTTGCCCGAGGCGGTGAGCTTCGAGGTTGGATCCGCGACGCTTTTGACGTATTTGACGACCTATCACGCGCTCGTGGATCGAGCGCAGCTGACAGCGGGCGAGTCGCTGCTCGTGCTCGGTGCGGCAGGTGGTGTGGGCATCGCGGCAGTCGAGATCGGAGCGCTGCTCGGCGCGCGCGTGATCGCGGCGGCGTCGAGCGACGACAAGCTGGCGTTCTGCAAGCAGCACGGCGCGAACGAAGGCATCAACTACTCGAGCCAGGACCTGAAGGAGCGCATCAAGGCGCTGACCGGCGGGAACGGCGTGGACGTGGTCTATGACCCGGTCGGCGGCGGGCTCGCCGAGGCGGCGCTGCGCGGGACGGCGTGGGAGGGCCGGTATCTGGTGGTCGGGTTCGCGTCGGGCGAGATTCCGAAGATTCCGCTGAACCTGGTGCTGCTGAAGGGCTGCCAGATCATGGGCGTGTTCTGGGGCTCGTTCGCGATGCGCGAGCCGGCGAAGAACCGCGCGCACGCGGAGGAGATCCTGCGGCAGGTAGCAGCAGGCAAGCTGGCGCCCGCCATCGACGCGGTGCTTCCCTTTGCGGAGGCCGGCGAGGCGCTGATGCGCATCGATCGCCGGCAGGTGAAAGGGAAGCTGGTGCTCGTGCCGTGACGGTCAGCGCAGGCCGCAGGCCTCGATGCCGCCCGTGAGGCCCCGCTTGAACGACGCGGAGCGTTGCGCCGCCGAGCCGTGCGTCCAGGTCTCGGGCTGCACGCGCCCCGTGGTCTTGCGCTGGATGGTGTCATCGCCGATCTGCGCCGCGGCGTTGAGTGCTTCGTCGACATCACCCACCTCGAGCAGGCCACGCGCCTCGGCGTCCTTGGCCCACGCGCCCGCGAGGCAGTCGGCCTGCAGCTCCGTCTCGATCTGATGAACCTCGCCCTTCCCGAGGAGCCCGGCTTGGTTCTGCACGTGGTGCCCGACCTCGTGCGCGATGACGTACGCCTGCGCGAAGTCACCGGGCGCGCCGAAGCGGCGACGCAGCTCGTCGTAGAAGGTGAGGTCGATGTAGACCTTTCGATCGAGCGGGCAGTAGAACGGCCCGACGGCCGCGCTGGCGGTTCCGCACGCGGAGTTGATCGCGGACCGGAACAGCGTCAGGCGCGTGGGCTGATAGCCGCGGAGCTGCTTGGCAAACGTGTCCTGCACGTCGTCGAGGACAAAGCCGACAAACCGCGACGTCTCGTCCTGCTCCGCAGGTACCTGTTGTGTGACCTGTTGTGACGGTCCCTCGTCACCCGTGCACATACGCCCACCATAGGTGAGGCCGCCGATCAGAAGTAGTGCGACGAGGATGCCTTTCCAGCCAAAGCGGCTGCCGATCGCCAGGATGCTGCCCATCTGCATCCCCGCGCCACCCATGCCTGTTCTTGGAGGAGCTTCGCCGCGCCGGTCGTCGACGTTCGAGCTCTGATGACCTCGGTCCCAACGCATGGCCACTTAGCGATGCAAGCACTCAGCCACGCACGCCGTACGGAAACCTCCCACCACGCGTCGTGCGCCTCGTCACCGCGCACCGTGCGCTCGGAAGTTCGTCCGTGCGCATCCGACGACGACGGCCACACTTGATGGGATGAGAGGGCTGTACGCGTTGGCGCTTGCCGCGTGTGCCGGGTCGTCCGGTGGGCGGACGGTCGTGTCGACGACGAACGCGCAGTCGCCGACCGCGCGCGCCAGCTCCGAGGTGCGGTTCGCGGTCACCGAAGCGACCACGGAGGTCACGTGCCCTGACGCGGCGATGCGCATCGACGGGCGGCTCGTGTGCCCGAACGAAGCGAGCGCGCAGGGGCTTACCATCATCGACCTGCGCGACGAGTGGGCCCCGCGCCTCTTCGCGACCCAGCCCGACGGCACGGCGCCGGTGTTTCGCGAGACCTATCTCGCGCTCGCCGCCGATCGCTCGAACGAGAAGCTCGCCGAGCTATACGGCGTGGTGCCTTCGCTCGCGATCGTCCGCGAACGGCTCGCCGACGAGGCTCGCCACGCGTGCCACGCCGAGATCGATCCCACGCCCATTCTCGCGCTCGCGCGACCGTACGCGCAGGATCACGGCCCACTGGTCAAGGCGAGCGACGCCACGCGCAAGGTGCTCGCGAAGCAGCTCGAAGCGGAGCGCAAGAAGCGTGACCTCCCCGACATCGAGGCCCTCGCGGAAGTGAAAGGCTTCGGGCCCCGCGTCGCGAAGTGGAAGACGACGTCGGCGCTTCACGAGGGCATCGTCGCCGCGCAGCAGAAGCTCGTGTGCGAGGGCTTTCTCGCCGCCAAGGACGCCGACGGCAGCATGACCTGGCGCACCTCCAACGCCGTCGAGCTGTTCCAGCGCCGTAACTTCCTCATGCCCAACGAGCGCCTCGATCAGGAGACACGCGAAGCCATGCAGCTCGACAGCCACGAGCTCGACTTCCGGCTCGCGCTGCGCATCCTTCGCGAGCGCGTCGTCGATGCGACCGGTCTGGTCGAGGACGGCACGGCGAGCGCCGGCCCGCAGCCCATTCTCGGCCGGCTGCTCGATCCGGCGCCGATGCGCGCCGCGCGCGGGCGCGTGCAGCCGCTGCCCGACGGCGCGCCGGACTTGATCTCCGCGGCCACCGAGGCCGCTGCGCGCGAGCTCGGCTGGACCGACCCCGCCGCCGTGCGCGCGTTCCTCGAGCATCACGCCGCGGGTCTGCGCGTCGCGATCAAGCTACCGCCGGTGCCCGCGTATCACGCGAAGCACATGGACCTGAAGGCCGAGATCGATCGCGGCGACGTCTGGTACGACGACAAGCCGATCCCCCGCAAGGTCACCCATCGGCCCACGCTGGTCGTGTTTGTCGACGACAACGGCACCAAGCGTCCGCTGATCCGCTGGCCAACGACCATCGGTGGCTGGTCGGACGTGCGCATGAAAAATGGCCGCGTCGTGCAGCGCTGGAAGGAGTCCGACGTCGGGCCGAGCGTCTGGCGCAACCTGTTCGCCGCGCCGACCTGGCTACCACCGCCGACCACGCCCGATCGCGACCTCGTCCGCAACACGTACATCCGCGGCGCGTGGGAGCTCAAGACGTCGATCATGGGCCCCGGGCCGCACGCCGCGTATGGCCTCGTGCTCCTCAAGCACGACAACGAGGTCACCAAGAAGGACGGCACCGTGACCTACTGGGACAACGGCATCGGCACCCATGGCTCGGCGAGCGTCACCTCGATCGTCAACGGCACCAGCCACGGCTGCCATCGCCTGTACAACCAGCTCGCCGTGCGGCTCGCGACGTTCTTGCTCGCGCACCGCGATCACGAGGTGCGCGGCGAGCAGGCGGTCACGTATCGCCGGCGCGTGAATCACAAGGGCAGCTTCCTCGCCAAGGTCGACACGCGCGGCTTCCTCTACGAGCTGACGCCACCCGTGCCCGTCGACGTGAAGAAGGGCAACATCAAGACCAAGCGCAAGGTGCCACCGAAGGCGAGCGCGCCGGCGCGGCCAGACTGATCAGAACGTGAACACGTGCCAGTGCGGCGGCTGCAACACGCCATCGCAGTTGTGCCCGCCCATGCCGAGCCCGGTCTTGAACAGAATCACGCCGGGCTTGGCGCTCGCGCCGACCAGCTCGAACGCGGGCATGTTGCACGCGTTCTCTGCGGCCCACGCCCGCTCCGTATCCGTACGTTCGGCGATCACCTGCCCACGCGCGTCGGTGACGCGAATCTCCGACGGTGGCAGCCACACGTTGCCGTCGTTGCGGCGCTTGTAGACCGCCGTGTAGTCGCCGAATGCGAGCGCGGTCTCGGCGAGGACATCCGGGGTGAGCTCCTTGCTGCTCACCGCGGGCGTGCGGAGCGGCACCCACGTGCGGGTGGCGAGCTCCTTGTTCGTGCGCTCGACCGCGCCCTTCGCGACCGCGCGCTCGCCCTCGAGCGAGAACCACTGCACCGTGCGGCCACCGCGATCGAGCAGGCGCACGCCGGGCTTCACGTGGCCCCAGCCATCGCGCTCCTCGACGACGGCGATCACGCTGCCATCCGTCGAGACCGCGGGGAACTGCGCGTACCGCAGCGGCACGCCGCCTTCGAGGATCTGCCCATCACAGTAGAAGCCAGGCGCGAGCTCGCGCCCCTCTTCCTGGCACGTTTCCCACTCCTGCTCGGAGACCAGCTCCACGGTGGGCACCACGCCACCCTTCATGGGGGGCGCGGTGTTCGCGGGGGCGGTCTGGGTGGAGCTCGACGCGGATCCCCAGCAGCCTGCAAACAGCAGCGTGGCGAGCGCGATGCACGTGCGGGTCATGTCACGGTTTGTACACCGCGGTGGCCGCAACGATTCCGAGCCGTGCGCGTCCCGGTGCGACCTCGGCGTCACGAACATGGCGCGGTACACCCTCGACGTCCCAGACGATGCGCAGGCGCTCGAGCACCTTGAGCACGTAATACGTCACGTCGAGCTCCCACCAGAAGAAGCCCTGGCGCGCGGAGCGTTGATAGTGGTGGTGGTTGTTGTGCCAGCCCTCGCCGAGGGTGAGCACCGCGAGCACCGCGTTGTTCCGCGAGTCGTCGGTGGTCTGATAGCGACGGCGACCCCACAGGTGCGCTAGCGAATTGATGCAGAACGTCACGTGCCACGCGAGGACGAGCGACACGAAGTGGCCCCACACCAGTGCGGTGCTGCCGCCGACCAGATAGAGGACGAAGCCCCACGCGACGGCGATGAACAGGTCATGGCGATTCAGCCATCGCAGCTCGGGAAACTTCGCGAAGTCGCGCACGCGGTCGAGGTCGGTGGTGCGGTTGCGCGGCGCCAGGATCCACGCCACGTGCGACCACCAGAAGCCGTACTGCCGAGGCGAGTGCGTGTCGCCTTCCTGGTCCGAGAGCTTGTGATGGTTGCGATGGTGCGCGGCCCACCACAACACCCCTTGCTGCGCGCTCGACATCGCCAGCAGCGCGAGCACCAGCTGGAACGCACGGCTCGTCTTGAACGTCCGGTGCGAGAAATAGCGATGGTAGCCCGCGGTGATCGCGAACATGCGCACCAGATAACTGCCGACGAGCCACGCGCACGCCGCCCAGCTCCACCCGACCCACAGCGCTCCGACCAATGCGACGACGTGGACGGCCCAGAACGGGAGATTGTCTCGCCAGCCAGGGCGATCGGTACGCGGAATCGAAGACAGCATCTACGGTCACCATGCGCCATCGCGGGCACGCGTAGCGGCACGTCTAGGTCAGCATGCCGCCGTGGTCGTGACCGAGTCATGACACCAGCACGAAGCTTTCTGCCGCGAGATCTTTTGGCGCCTGGGCCGCTGGGGGCGTGGACACAAACGAGGGACAGCAGGAGGGGGCGACGTGAGCACGGACGGTCCCTTGCGGCACGTTGACCTCGCGTCGGCGGGCATCCTGGCGGTACGCTCTGTGGGTGAACCAGGACGCGCCCACGATGGAGGAGCTCCGCGCGTTCGTGGCGGCGCTCGATCCCGAGATTCTTGCCGCCGAGCGCGACGTGGACCGTTCGTTGATCGAGCTCGCGCTTGAACGTTCGCCTCTCGAGCGCGTGCGCTTCGCCCAGCAGATGCTCGAGACCCTTTTGAGGTTCCGACGTGTCGAGCCGGGTCTCTGATACCGCCACCCTCGTTCGGCTGCTGGTCGAGGCGAACGTCGAGTTCATCGTCGTCGGCATGTCTGCGGCCGTGTTTCTTGGCGTGCCAGCGACCACGCTCGATCTCGACATCGTGCATCGCCGCACCCCCGAGAACATCGCGCGGCTCATGGCGCTTCTGCCTGCGATCGGGGCGTACTACCGCCATGATCTAGCCAATCGGATGTTGCGCCCGACGGAAGAGGCGCTGGCGGGAGGCGGACACCAGAACCTCCAGACCCAGCACGGTCCGCTGGATCTTCTCGGCCAGCTCGACGAGCTCGGATACGACGAGCTGGTGCCGCGCTCGATCCTCGTCGAGGATGGAGGGATCACGCTACGCGTGCTCGATCTTCCGGCGCTGATCGAGGTCAAGACGCGGGCCGCGCGTCCCAAGGACAAGCTCGCGCTCCCCCTGCTGCTCGCGACGCTCGACGAGCGGCGGCGGCGAGGATCGTAGCCGGCGTTCTCACACACGCTTGCCGTCGCTCGATATCGAATGACGGTCGCGCGGACGCGCCTAATGCGGCTAGCGCGAACGAGGCAGAGGCATGGGGCGCGCACCAGCTCACACACCGAAGCGCGGTGTTGAACACGGACGCACTGCTCCACCCTGCGCCGCGTGTTCGCGAAGACTCGCCGAGAGCGAATACGGTGGATTACGTAACCCGATCTCGTCGAGGAAACCTTGATTTCGTCGTTGCTAGCGCACACGCAATTCGGATAGAGACGGTATCGATGTATCGGGTGGCGTTGTTGTTCCTCGCGCCTCGCGCCTCGCGCCTCGCGCCTCGCGCCTCGCGCCTCGCGCCTCGCGCCTCGCGCCTCGCGCCTCGCGTAGTGGCGCCCACTTCGCACCCGACCTGCGCTGGAGGAATGCGATGAGGTGGCTTGCTCTTTTCTTCGTCTGTTTCGGCTGTTCGGGCGACGACGAAGATGCAAACACAGCGCGGCGTTCGCGCTGCGAGCAGGTGCGCAATCACCTCGTCGAGCTCCGACTCGCGAGCGCCACGAACGTCGATGTCGCGGCACATCGCACGGCACTGCGTCGTGCGCTCGGCGACGAGTTCATCGCGCGGTGCGAGACCTCCATGAGTGACGCCGTCGTGAGCTGTGCGCTCGCGGCCTCCGATTCGGCGGGCGCCGCGGCGTGTAACGCCAGCTCTGCCACGAACTGATCGCGCTGCGGTGACACTGAGTCGCCGCACTGAACCTTGACGTAGGGAGTCGAAGTCGATGTCGAAAGTCCTAGGCTCGTCGAGCCATGCGTTCGCGCGCGGGATGGCCGCGCTGCTCGCCGTCACTGTGTTCGCCCAGCTGCCCACAGCACGGGCCAGCGTCGGTGACATGTTCTCGATTCCCGCGCCGGCGCTGGGCGCGGACCCGCCCAAAGCCGCCGATGTCCACGATGGGGACACCAGCGTCTCCACGCAGACAGGCGCGGTCTCGTACTCCTATCCGATTCGAGTACCCCCAGGGCGCAATGGCATGGCTCCGCAACTCGCGCTTGCCTACTCCTCGCAAGCGCCGACGTATGGCGGGATCGCTGCTGGATGGAGTCTATCGGTCCCGATCATCCAAGAAGACCATTCTCAAGGTCGCCTGCGGACGCGGTCGTCACAGGTCGAAGCGGAGCAAGTCTTCTTGGGCCAAGATCCCAAGACGGACGACCGGTTCGTGAGCTCGCTCGCCGGGGGGCGGCCGCTGGTCGAAGTGACCGAGCCCGGGATTCCGCTCGACGCCGGTGTGTACCGGCGGTACCGCGCACAAAGCGATACCAGCTACACGCGCTACGAGCGCATGGCTCCGGGGTGGACGTACAGGTGGCGCGCACTGACGAGCGACGGAATCACGATGGAGTTCGGCGAGGCCGGGCTCATGCAAGGGTGCGACGCGCCCATCGATCAGTACGCGCCGCTGACGCGCACCCGGGATCGATTTGGCAACGAGGTTCGCTACGAGTACGGCTCGTGGGAGCAGGGCGAGTGTCGGCTCCTACGCGTGGTGTGGGGCCAGAACGCGACGGCCGGCGTGGCCGACTTCGCGCGCCTCGAGCTCGCGTGGTCGCGCGGCGTCATCTGCAACGGCATCACGAGCAACGCGCAGAGCGACTATCGCAGCGGCCGCAAGATCGTCACCGGCGCGAGCGCGCTCCTCAGCCTTACCGCGACGGCGTACGCGCCGGGGGTCTCGACCACGCCGGTGCACACGCGCAAGATCACGCTGAGCTACGAGAGCGGCAAGGAGGCCTGTGGGCTCGGGCACGCGCCGCTCCGCTCGCTCGCGTCCATCCAGGAGAGCGCGTGGGGCAACAACGCCCCCCTCGTGAACCTGCCGCCCGTGACGTTCACCTACAACGCGCCGACGGTGAACTTGACCTCGGGGACCTGGGCCTCGCCGTGGGGGCTATCGATGGGCGTCAACTACGCCAACATGCCGGCCAACCTCGGCTGGGGGTATCGCCGCACGGACGACCGCGGGCCCACCGTCGAGACAATGTTCGCGGACATGGACGGCGACGGCCTGCAGGACATCGTCGCGAACGCCTCGACGAGCTCCGAGTGCCGGATGACCTGGCGGCGCAACCGCGGTCCGGGCCAGACGTTCGGTCCGGAGAGCGCGCCGATCACGCTGCCGCGGCTCAAGTGGCACAACGTCGAAGGTAATCCGACGCAGGACGCGCCCTCGGCCATTCCGGGCGCGCCCTACTACGAGGGCTGCGCGCTCAACGGCCAGATCACCACGTTCACGAACTCCGCCGACAGCTGGAACCAGTGCCATGTCTGGTGCGAAACGCCGAGCGGCCCCTGCGCGCCAGCGCAGGCGTGCCAGGCGGGTTCGTATACCTGCCCCGGAGGTACTGAGTGCCCGGGCGGCAGCTCGCCGCTCATGTTCCGCACCAACCTGGCGTACCGGTGGCTCGACGCCGATTCCGACGGACTCACCGACTTGGTGGCCGCGATCCACGGCGACATCAATATGTACGATCCCGAGCTGGGTAACCGCACCGGGCACCAGCAGGGCGAGACACCGCGGCCTGGCATTCCGGGGTTCGGGCAGTGGCCCGGGTGCCCCGTGGAGCCATCCACATGCCACCAGCTCGGCGATTGTCTCGACGAACGGCAGGCGCGCACCTGTGGGCCGCTGGGCTGCACGGTGGACTGGAATGTCGTCAACACCTGCGTCGCGCAGACTCAGGCCGTGGGCTGCGCGACGGTGATGGCGAAGCTCGGTGGTGTAGTCGGCGAACCGCCGACGGTGACCAGCCCCTCGGGGAAAAAACAGACTCCCTACACGCGGTGTGGTGGGCTCTACCCGTGGCTCATCTACAAGAACCAGGGCAACGGCGTCCTGGCATCGAACCCGGACATCAAGTACCAGCCGATTCCGCTGGAGTCCGCGGCGGGCGACTCGAGCTTCGGTGGGCCGGCGATCGCATCGACCAACCATGCGTACATGGACTTCGACGGCGACGGCTGGAATGACGCCATCGTCCGCGAGACTTCGCCCAATACCGACAATCCGAGCGCAGATCCGATGCCGGCCGCGTGGCAGGTGTGGCTCGGGGACGGGACGGGCGGCGTGTCGCCGCAGCGCTATGTGTTCCCGACGCGCGAGGCGAACGTGGATTGGGGCGCGCAGTGCGATGCTGGAGACAACGCGATCAATGCGATCTGTGGGACGTGGGGCGCAGACGTAACGACCACGGCCGGGCTGCTCGACGTTAACGGTGACGGCGCGCAGGATCACTGGGTGGCGCTGCAGAGCTCGAGCAACGCCAACATCGCGTTCCACGGCGGCGACATGCACCTCCTCTACGACGCGCCGTCGGGACCGGACACGGGGGAGACCAACACGTTCACGAGCCCGCCGATCCGCCCTTCCACGGAGGTCTTCGTGAAACCGACGGACGCGAACGGCAACCCGATCACCGCGACACCGGGCCAGCCGATCGAACACGGCCGAACGCGGAGCCGCGTGCGCATGGCCGACGTCGATCACGACGGGCGTGTGGACGTGTTGCGCTGGCCGACCGACAATGACTCCGAGATCCCGCAGGTGCACTGGAACCTGGGCGGCCAGTTTCGGTCGACGGCGAGCTCCTATCCGAGCGACCCGACCGGGGCGCGCCGCCGTGTGACCGCCGCCAAGGTCGACCCCACGATCTGGACCTGGAAGCTGGAGGGCGACCTGCTCGATCTCGACGGCGACGGGATCGAGGAGGCGCTGTCGTGGGGCTCGACGGGTTTCACGCAAATGGGGCCCGCGAGCAACCAGCCGCCGCGCTTGCTCGCGACCATCAAGAACGGCCGGGGTCTAGAGACGCAGATCAAGTACGCCCAGATGCACTCCGCGACCGTCGACCAGGACCCCGCGGCGACGTGGTTCGACGGCCGGCCGAAAGCGAGCCCGCGCGCGCAGTGGGTCGTGGCGGAGATGGTGACGCTCGACGCGTTCCCGTCGACGGCGAGCGCGACCACGACCTACCACTACAAGCATCCACGCTACGGCGCCGACGACGAGGGACACTACAGCTTCCGCGGCTTCGAGGAGGTCATCACCACCAGCCCTGGTCCGACGGGGGCCGCCAATGGCAAGCGCACCGTCCAGCGCTACGACTATGAGGTCGATTGGAGCGGCCGGCTCGCCGAGACCCTGGTGATGCCCTCGGTCGCCGAGGGGCCCGCGGAGGTGCGCTCGATTCAGCGGACCACGTGGGGCGCCCACACGCTGTTCGGGGGCGCGCTCACGACGTTTCATGCGGCCGTCGACGAGAAGCTCACGTGCAGTAACGGCCAGACGGAAGCGCCGTGCCTCTCGAACCCTGCGGGGCGAACGGTGACGACCTCGACCTGGAAGGCGTATCCGCTGACCGGTCCCGCGGCGAATCAGCTTTTGTATGCCGAGACCAATACGCTCCTGCAAGCGGGCACGAGTCCAGCCGACGGTGACCGATCGACCGACACGCTGTACCAGCTCGACGTCGCGGCGGCGCGCTATCTGTTCCATCCGTCCGAGACCACCCGCGCGCATCGCGTGGCCGGCGCGTGGGTGACCTTCGCGAAGTCAGCCAGCACGTGGGATCCGGTCTACGGCACCCAGCTGACGAGCGAGACCTGGGTAGACGCGGTCAACGGAAACCGCGCGATCGCACGAACCGAGTACGACAACACCACGGGCAATGTGTATCGGCGCTGGAAGCCGGAGCAGAACGCTACCGGAGGGCCCGCGCTGACCCTGACCTACGACGCGCGCAAGCTGTTCGTGGCGACCGAGACCAACGAGCTCGGCCACGTGCGCGAGTTTCAGTGGGAGTACGGCACGGGCACGAAGGTTCAGACCGACGGTCCCAACGCGCGCTCGTGCACCACGACCTGCCCTCCGGCCGGGCCGAGCTATCCGCTCAAGGAGCAAGAGAAGCTCGACATCGACGGTCTCGGGCGCACCCTCGCACGCTGGATCACGTTTGGCAACGACGGCTCGGTCTACACGCTGACCCAGGTCGAGCGCATGGCGTACGCCGATGGCTCGATGACGACGCCGGCATCGACGACGCGCGAGGCGGTGATCGAGACGGGCGTCACGACTCCGCGTTGGACCAAGGAGACCACGTTACTCGACGGACATGGCCGCCCTACGCAGACCACGAACTTCGTGTTCGGCAGCGCGGCGGGGGACGCCGTCACGACCTACCAGTACGCCGGCGATGGGGGCTTGGTGGCCGTGTCGATGCCTGACCCGTCCCTCCCCACGAGCGTGGGCACGGTGACGTATACCTATGGACACGACAGCCTCGGCCGCCCGACCTGGATCCGCCGGCCTGACGGGGCGAGCCCGCAGAGTGGCGTCGACATCCATTACGACGGCTTGACGCAGACGACGACCGAGTTCGTCGGCGGGGATGGAGGTGTTCCCGCGACGACCACGACCATCAACGACGCGTACGGAAGGCTCCAGTACGTCGATGAGCATGATGGCGGGACCACCTGGCGCCGCACGCAATACACGTACGGGCCCGATGACCTCGTCAGCTCGGTAACCGATCCGCAGGGCGTGAAGACTGCGCTTGGCCACGACTGGGCGGGCCATCGGATTCGCATCACGCGCCCGGGCGGAGCGGTCGCCGTCCCGGCGGATACGAGCTGTATGGGACTCGTGGGGACGGCCACGTGTCGCCATTGGATCGTAAGCGCTGTGCGAACCCCACATGGCGGGTTGGGGAGAGCTCGTCGACCCTGCGCGGATGAAGAAGGACCAACAGCAGAGCCAGCGCGCCGAGTTGCTCGCAGCGGTGAAGCGCGGAGAGGCGGTAGCGGAGGCCGCGCG
>JANRKM010000297.1:0-32425 GCA_033763475.1 Kofleriaceae bacterium | reverse complement strand
TAGGGGGACGCTCCCACGCGTTCAATCCGACCCGCCCAATAAACAAGGCCCTCCAGCGCCGGAACTGCAAAAGGCGCTGCAGGGCCCTGGTCCGCGTCTCATGACGCAGCGAGACTACTTGCCGGGGTTCTTCGCGCGGTACTCGTCGCGGAACTTGAGCACCATGTCGAGCTCTTCCTGCGAGTAGATCTTGCCGACGAGCTGCTTCTGCACCTCGAGCGCGTTCTTCGAGAACTCGTCGATCATGGTCACCGGCGTCTGGACGACCGTGACGCCCTTGCGGGTCATCGTGGCCTTGGCGTCCTCGTTCGCCTTGCGAATGACCTTGCGGAGCTTCTTCGAGCCGGCCCTGTGATCGTCTCGACGAGCTTCTGGTCCTCGGGGCTGATCTTCTTGATGGTGTCGATGTTCACGACGGTCGCGCCGATGCCGTAGCTCATCGGCATCGAGCTCATGAACTTGACCTTGGTGTACCACTGGAGCGCGACCGCAGCGACGGGCGAGCCGTAGCACGCCGTGATGCGACCCGACGTCAGGCTCGAGTCGACCTCGGGTACGCCGAGCGGAATGCCGTTGATGCCGAGCTTCCTGAACATCGCGCCGACGAGCTGGTCGTCGCCCCACTGCCAGAGCTTCTGGCCCTTGAGGTCCGCGAGCGACTCGACCTTGCTCTTCGACAGGAAGTACGCCCAGCCGACCTCACCGCGGTCGTTGAGCTTGAAGCCCTTCTTCTCGAACTTCTTCTGGAAGTACGGCCACATCTTGTCGGCGACGTAGTCGACCTCCTCGACCGTCTTGAACAGCATCGGCAGCTCGAGCACGCGGATCGACTCGTCGATCATCGACAGGCCGATCGCCGTGACGGCCGCACCGTCGAGCGAGCCCGCCTTGATCTTGCGAACGAAGTCGCGCTCGTCACCCTGCTGGCCACCCTCGAAGTACTTGAGGGTGACGCGGCCGCTCGTCTTGTCCTTGATCTCCTGCGCGACCTTGTCGAGGGTCACCATCCACGGGCTACCCGAAGGCGCCAGCGTGGCGATGCGGAGCTCGACGTTCTCCGCGTGCGCGGGCGCCACGAGGGCGCCGACGACGGCGAGCGATGCACACAGACCGACTAGGTTCTTAATCATTGAAGAGCTCCTTTTCTTTCGCGAGATAACGGCGGGCCTTACGTTGCGCGAACTCGTTGGCGAGTCGCTGCTCGGGCCACACCGACGGTGAGGTCTCGAGCACGATCTTCAGCTGGTCGTGGAAGAACTTGCGGTCGTTGCTCGCCATGCCGACGCGGACTGCCATGTTGGTGCGGGCGAGCAAGAACTTGTCGTTCGTCAGCTTGAGGGCTTCGTTGAAGTAGGCCTTGGCCTTCTCGGGATCGCCGCCCATCGCCTTGCCGCGCGCGCTGTGGATCATGCCGAGCGCGATGTACGGCTGCGCCGCATGGGAGAGGTTGACCTTGCCCTCGTAGAACGAGCCTTCGGGATCGACGGGTAGGCCGCCCTTATCGATTTCGATGATGCGGTTCATGATGAGCTCGACGTTGGGCAACATCGCGATCATCTCGACGCGGGTCAGGTTGTGGTTGATGAGCGAGCCGAGCGCGGTGCCCGCGAACAGCAGCGCAAACCGCTGGCTCTTGCCGGCGGTCTTGAGCATCGCCGCGAGCTCCTCGGGGTTCCCGAAGATCGCCTTCTGCCACTTCGGGCCGAGCGTCCCGAGCGCGTAGTTGAGGCAGCGCGTGAACACGTGGTTCGCGCGGTTGTTCGTGATCTCGATCTCGTTGAGGTCTTTCTTGATCTTCGCCGCGTCCCAGTCGTCCTCGACGAACGCGGTGCCGTACTGGCAGTAGCCTTCGGTGAGGATGCGCACCAGGCGCTCACGCCCGGCGTCCGGCGGACCGGCGACGTAGAAGCCTTCAACCGTCTTGAGGGACGCGGGGATCGCGTACCTCGCGAGCTCGTAATCGGACTCCATCTGCATGCCCGCCGACGCGCGCACGAGGATCGCGGACGTCGACTTGAAGGCGGTCTTTTCGGTGAGCTTCGACAAACAACCTGTCGAAGCCACCGCGGAAAGGACAAGTGCAACGGCTAGACGCATGGACGTAACGTTCCCCTTCGACGATGTCACCGGTCCCACATTCACCCGGACCGCGCGGTGTGGACCGAACGCTAAGTCAGCAAAACATCAGAAGTCAATCGACGCCCGTCAGGATGGTATGGTCGGCAAGCGTGACGGGTGATCGGGATTTTGACCGGTCTTATCGGCGACCCGGGGCAGGCTGCCCCGCGGTGGTGCTGGCGCTGCTCGTCGCGTTCTCGGGCGGGGGCTGTGACGCTGTGCGGGAAACCTCGCGCCGCCGTGATCCCGGGGCGCTGGTCGTTGCCGAGGCTGCCGCGGTGCAGTCGCTCGATCCGGTCCGGGTGACCGATAGCGAGTCGATCGAGGTCGGCACCCAGATCTTCGAGGGCCTGGTGAAGTGGAAGCCTGGCACCACAGACGTCATCCCGGGCCTGGCGACGGCGTGGACCGTCTCGCCCGATGGTAAACGCTGGCGGTTCACGCTGCGCGACCGGGTGCCGTTCCACGACGGGACGCCGTTCGACGCGGCCGCCGTGGTGTTCTCGTTCGAGCGGCTCCTCGACGCGAACCATCCCCAGTACCTCGCGGGCGAGGACGCGTCGTACCGGCGCACGCTCCTCCGCAGCATCACCAAGCTCACCGCGATCGATCGCCTCACCGTCGAGATCGAGACCGCGCGACCGTACGCGCCCTTGCTCGGCGACCTCGCGATGTTTCCCGTGGTTTCTCCGACGGCAGTGGTGCGTTGGGGCGACGCGTTCCAGGAGCACCCGGTGGGCACGGGGCCATTCGTGTTCGAGGAGTGGACGCGCGGCGAGCGCGTGGTCGTGGGGCGGTTCGACGCCTACTGGGGGGAGCGCCCGGGGGTGGAGCGGATCGTGTTCCGCACCATCGTCGACGCGCGCCAGCGCCTGGTCGAGCTCGAGTCGGGCTCGGTGGACCTCGCAACCGGCATCCTCCCCGACGAGCAGCCGTTCGTGGAGCTGCACCCGGACCTCGCGCTCGTCGGCACGCCGGGCAACGATGTCAGCTATCTCGCGCTCAATACCCAGCATGCGCCGTTCGACGACGTGCGCGTGCGGCGCGCCGTGAACTTCGCCATCAACAAGGAGCCGATCGTCAAGCTCGCGTATCAGGGCCGCGCCGTCGCCGCCAATGGGCCACTGCCACCGACGCAGTGGGGGTATCACCAACCGACTACGCGCTATCCCTACGATCCGGGCTACGCGAAGAAGCTGCTCGCCGAGGCGATCGCCGATGGTGCGTTCGATCCGAACAAGACCTACAAGCTCGCCGGTGTCTCGACCCCCCGCCCGTATCTCGCGCAGCCCGAGCGCGTCGCGCGTTTCATCCAGGCCGCGCTGGGGCAGGTCGGCATCAAGACGGAGCTCGAGCTGCTGCCGTATCGCGAGCACAATGCGCGCGTCGAGGCAGGCGTGCACGACCTCGCGATCTTCGGCTGGGTCGGCGACAACGGCGATCCCGACAACTTCCTCTACGTGCTGTTCCACTCGGATAACGCGAGCCCGCCGGCGCCGCAGAACATCGCGTTCTATCGCGACCCGAACGTGGACAAGCTTCTGTCCGAGGCGCAGGCCGCGAGTGACGAGGCGACGCGCGCGGCGCTGTACGCGCAGGTGCAGGACAAGATCGCCGAGGACGCACCCTGGGTGCCCCTCGCGCACTCCGAGCTCGTGGTGGCGGCACGCGCCGAGCTGGTAGGCCTGATCCTGTCGCCGCTCGGACACCCGGTGTACCCGCTGATCAAGCGAGGAGCGACGCGCCGGTGAGCGACGCCGGACGGTCGATGCGGTTCCGCCGGATCGGCGCGCGCCCCAAGGACCCCAAGCTCGCGCGTCCCGTCGCGGCGCCGCCGCTGCGGCTACGCCTGCGCTCGAAGCTCGTCGTGGCCATGGCGTTCGCGGCACTCGTGCCGGTCATGATCGTCGCGATCCTCGCGACCAGCGTCGTGCTGTCGAGCCTCGAGAACGGCCTCAAGGAGGATACGGATCGCCAGCTCACGGTCGGGCTCAACCTCGTGTTGCGCGCCGTCGAGCGCCTCGCCGACGAGACCGTGCAGCTGTCCGAATCGAGCGAGCTCGTGGCGGCCATGAATGGAGGTGTCGGCGAGATCGAGAAGTGGATCGCCCACGAGGCCTCGCACGTGCCTTCGGCGCGCATGCAGCTGTTCGACGCGACCGGGAAGCTCGTGTTCGACCGCGTGCTCGGCGGCGCGACCGCGCGGTTCACCGATGTGGGTCTCGCCGCCGGTAGTCCGCTGGTCGAGAGCGGGCAGGCGTGGACGCGCAGCGTATCGCTGGTCGATATCGGCGATCGCGCCGTGGTGCGCGCCGTGTCACCCGTCGTCGACGAGTCGCTCGCGCTCGAGGGCGTGCTCGTCCTGTCCACGCCTCTCGACGGCGACTTCGCGGACGGCATCAAGGGCGCGTTGTCCGCCGACGTGCTCCTCGGTGGCACGTCGGGCAACCTCCAGGTGACGTTCCGGTCCAAGCTCGGCCAGCGCTCGCCACCGATCGAGATGGGGGCCGCGGAGCGCGCGGCTGCGTTGCGTGGGCAGCGCGTGATCCGTGACCTCGACGTCGCCGACGAGGGAAACGGGCGCGGGCGCTACAAGATCGCGATGACCGGGCTCCTCGATCACGCGGACCATGCCGTCGGCGTGCTCGGCGTCGCCGTCGATCGCGCGCCCCTGGCGGCGACCAAGACGCTCGCGATTCGCTCGCTCGTGATCGGCGGCGCGGTGGCGCTCGCGTTTGCGATGGTACTCGCGCTGTTCTGGTCGCGGCGGCTTGGCGCACCGATCAAGGGCCTGCACCGCGGTGCGATCGCGGTCTCGCGCGGCGACCTCGACCACCGCATCGACATCCCCGGTGGCGACGAGCTCACGGATCTGGCGACCGCGTTTAACCAGATGACGTCGACGCTCAAGGACAACCAGGCGCGCCTGGCGGCGCGCATGCGCGAGATCGTCGCGTTGCACGACGCTGGCCGCGCGGTGTCGTCGGTGATCGATCTCGATTCGGTGTCGCGCAAGATCGTCGACGCTGTCGCGCGCACGTTCGATATCCAGCTCGCGGCGCTGTTTCTCGTAGATGATCGCGGCGAGCTGCGCGCATCGGCGGCGCGGGCGCGGCGCGCCGACGTCTCGAGCGCGCTCGCGACCGACGAGGCACTCGCGGCGGCGGAGGGCCTGCGCACGTTCGCCGCCGAGGTGCAGCGTTCGCGCGAGGCGCTGCGCGTCGAAAGCGCGGCGAAGGATCCGCGGTTCAGCGAGCGCGCGCGCGAGGTCGGTGCGTCGGGTCCGCTGGTCGCGTTGCCGCTCGAGCGCAACCGGCCCGGCGCGCCCGCGCGCATCGTTGGTGTGCTCGCGGTAGGCCGCGCCGAAGACGCGCGCGAATTCTCCGAGGCCGACTTCAACTTGCTCACCACGTTCGCCGACCAGGCAGGTGCCGCCGTCGAGAACGCGCTGCTCTACCAGGAGGTGCGCGGGGCCAGCGAGGAGCTCGAGCGCAAGGTCCGCCAGCGTACCAGCCAGCTCACGGCGATGAACGCCGAGCTCGGCAAGGCGCTCGCGGATCTGCGCGAGGCTCAGGCGCAGCTGATCCTCAGCGAGCGCATGGCTGGCCTCGGGCTGCTCGTCGCCGGTGTGGCGCACGAGATCAACTCGCCGACCGCTGCGATCCGCGGCTCGATCGAAGGGCTCGCGGCCGGGCTCGCCCGTGTGGCGCGTCACGGTGCCGAGCTCGCGGGGCGTGCGCCGAGCAACTCGATGGTGCAGTCGATCACGGACTATCTCGAGACCACCGCGCCCAGGCTGGCCGAGCGCCCGCTCCCGACGGGCCTGGTTGCTCGCAAGGCGGCGCGCGAGCTGGTCGGGGCGCTGCACGCGGCATGTGCGTCACGCACCGGGTCGCAGATCGACGATCCTCATGGGCTCGCGGCCGCGCTGGCCGATCTTGGCGCGACGGCAACCGAAGCGGAGCAACTCGTAGAAGCCCTTGGACCCGACCGCAGCCTCGCGCACCCGGTGGTTGCCGCACTTACCGACCACGTCTATCTGCACCGCACGTCGTCGACGGTGCGCCACGCTGTGGGCCAGATCCAGCGCATCGTCGGTGCGCTGAAGAGCTACTCGCACCTCGATCAGCAAGCGACGCGCGTAGAGGCCGATCTGCATGAAGGGCTGGAGACGACCCTCGCACTCCTCCACCACGCGCTGCGTGATATCGTCGTCGAGCGTCACTACGGCAACGTCCCGCGCGTGCCCGTGTACGTCGACGAGCTCAATCAGGTGTGGACGAACTTGATCCAGAACGCGCAGCAGGCGATTGCCGCCACGGGATCGCCGGGCAAGATCGTGATCGAGACGGCCGAAGAAGGTGACTCGGCCGTCGTGCGCGTGATCGACAACGGTCCCGGCGTGCCGCGTGAGGTGCTGCCGCAGATCTTCGAGCCGTTCTTCACGACCAAGCGCAAGGGCGAGGGCACCGGCCTCGGGCTCGGCATCTCGCGCCAGATCGTCGACAAGCACGGAGGTGAGGTGCGGTGCGAGTCGCAGCCCGGTCGCACCGTGTTCGAGGTCCGGCTCCCCCTGGTCGCAGGGGTGCGCGTGTCGACACCGCGGATCGAACATCGCACCGAGGGCGAGCTATGAGCCGCAAAGAAGTCATCGTCTGTGTCGATGACGAAGAGGGCGTGCTCCGCGTGCTGCGCGCACAGCTCGGCGCGCGGTTCGGCCACGAGTGTCAGATCGCGACGGCGCGGTCGGGCGACGAAGCGGTCGCGCTGTTCGACGAGCTGACCCGCGAGGGCGAGCAGATCGCGCTCGTGATCGCGGATCAGATCATGCCCGGCATGAAGGGCGTCGAGTTGCTCGAGATCGTGGATCGCCGCTTGCCGACGACCACCAAGATCTTGCTGACCGGCCAGGCCGGTCTCGATGCGGTGATCGACGCGATCAATCGCGCGCACCTGCACCACTACATCGGGAAGCCGTGGGACGAGACCACGCTGCTCCTCGTCGTCGAGAATCTTCTGCGGCAGTACCGCCTGGTCAACGAGAACCAGCAGCTGATCGCGTCCCTGTCGGCGAAGAACCAGGCGCTCCTCGAGATGAACCGCGAGCTCGAAGCCAAGATCCACGAGCGCACGCACGAGCTCGCCGAGGCCAACGCGCGGCTCGCGCAGCTCGCCGTCACCGACGGCCTCACCGGCCTCTATAATCATCGTCACTTCCACGAGCGCCTCGCGCTCGAGGTGGAGCGCAGCCAGCGCAGTGGTTTGCCGCTGTCGCTGCTCATGCTCGACGTCGATCACTTCAAGCAGTTCAATGACACCTTCGGCCACCCGGCCGGCGACGAGGTGCTGCGCCAGCTCGCGCGGGTGCTCGCGGATGCGCGCCGCGCGAACGACGTCGTCGCGCGCTACGGTGGTGAAGAGTTCGCGGTGATCCTCGTCGACACGGCGAAGTTCACGGCGGCCAAGGTCGCCGAACGCGTGCGCGAGCGCATCTACGGCAACGACTTCTCTGATGCGGCGCCGTCCTTGCGTGATCCGCGCTGGCAGAGCCAGCACGGTGGTGGAAAGCTGAGCGCATCGATCGGGGTCGCCACATTCCCCGACGACGGTGCCGATGCGGAGGCGCTCGTGCGCGCGGCAGATACGGCCCTCTATGCGGCGAAGCGGGCAGGGCGCAATCGCGTCGTGCTCGCGACCGCGGTGATGTCTGCAACGCCGGCTTGACGATGACTGCACCCGAGGTGCGGTTCCGGCGTTCATCGAGCTGGTGGGGGACGACGAGCCTCGAGAGCACGGCGTCCTCGCCGCTGCCCGAGCGCTGCGTGCTGTACATCGCGCCGCACACCGACGATCCGCCGTATCCGCGCGCTGTCCGGACCGGCGAGCGCGCGTTCGACGCGGCGCACTTCCTGTACTGCGACATTCCCGCGCTGCTGCCGTTCTTCCTCGGCGAAACGACGCGGAAGCTCCTCGTGCGCGCCGTCGAGAACGAGGAGCCGTTCACACTGGAGCAACGCGATGGCGAGGTGCGGCTGCGCGGGGGAGGGCCCGAGGCGCGCCACGTCGCCGTGCACCGTGCGCTCGCCGACGATCACCTCGCCGCACTCGCGAGCTGGCAGACCCGACTCCAGGTGGCCAACGGACACGCCGAGGCCGCATGGCCACTGGAGGGAACGCTGATCACCCGCGTGGGCACGCTGCAGGTCAGCGCGGCGTGGCCCGTGCCCGTGAACGATCGCGACGATTGGCGCGCGCACGAGGACGCGATGTTCACGCACCTCCGCGGCGAGCATGAGGGCCGTGCGCCGTGGTCGATCCGCAGCGGCGAGGCGAGCGAGCCTTCCGCGCGCATGCTCGGCCGGCGCCCGTTCGTGATCAGCGGGACACCGTCGGTCGCGCTGGAGCACCTGCCGCCGCTCATCGATGCGGCCGGCGTCGTCGCGCTCACGGGTGGCAAGCGCCTCTCGGTGACCTTCCGTGGCCTCCCCTCCACCGAACGCATCGCCGCTGCGGTTCGTATCTTCGAGCTGTGTCACGGCGCATCCTCGTCGCCATACCGATGAGCCGCCAGGTTCGGGGGCGCCAGAATGTTTCCGGGCCACGCCGAGCCCGTCAGCACTTTTATTCAACGCCGCGAAAGTGTTAGGGTCATCGGCTCCATGAGTGCCGAAGAAATCGCGGTAATCGGAGCCGGTAGTTACGGCACCTGCCTCGCGGTCTTGTTCGGCAATCACGGCCATCGCGTTTGCCTCTACAACCGCAGTCCCGAGTCGACGGCGGCGATGAATGCGGCGCGCGAGAACACCGCGTACCTGCCGGGTCATCGTCTCCCCGATACGGTGACGGTCACGAGCGATCTCGAGGCGGCCGTGCGTGGCAAGCGGTTCATCCTCGGGGTCGTGCCGTCGCACGGCATCCGCGAGGTGCTCGGAGGCGCGGCGAAGTGGATGGATCCAGACTCGATCGTGATCAACGCGTCGAAGGGGCTCGAAGAAGGCACGCTGCAGACGATCGACGCCGTTTATCGCGACATCCTGCCGGCGCGGATCGCGGGGCGCGCGACGTACCTGTCGGGGCCCACGTTCGCGAGCGAGCTCGCCGCCGGCATGCCTGCCGCGATCGTGCTCGCTGGTCATGACCCGGAGACCACCGTCGACGCGCGCAAGACGCTGTCGGGGATCAACTTCCGCATCTACTCGACCGACGACGTCCCGGGCGTGCTGATCGGCGGCGCGCTGAAGAACGTGATCGCGATCGGCGCCGGCCTCTCGGATGGCCTCGGCTTTGGCTCCAACACGCGCGTCGCGCTGATCACGCGCGGCCTCGCCGAGATCACGCGCATCGGCGTCGCGATGGGCGCGAACCCGCAGACGTTCTCCGGCCTGTCGGGCATGGGGGACCTCGTGCTCACCTGCTCGGGCGATAGCTCGCGCAACCGTCGCGTCGGTCTCGCCCTCGGCAAGGGCCGCAAGATGGCCGAGATTCTCGCCGAGATGAAGCAGGTCGCCGAGGGCGTGAAGACCACCAAGGTCGCCAAGCAGCTCGCCGAGAAGCTGGGCGTATCCGCGCCGATCACGGACGCGATGTACGCGATTCTCTACGACGAGGTGCCGGTGCGCGATGCCCTGACCCGCCTCCTTTCCCGTCCCACGAGGTCGGAACGCGACTAGCAATGCTGGGCTACGTCCTCGACGATCTGTTCGGCGACTCGTCCTCCGGTCACCGTGCGCCCTCGGGGCACCCCGAGCGCCCGGCGCGCGCCGAGGCGGTGCGCGCCGCGTTGCTCGCAGCCGGCATCGCCGAGCGCGGCAAGCACGTGGCGACGCGCGCCGCGACGGACGAGGAGCTCGTACGCGTGCACGCGGCCGGGTACCTCGAGGATCTCGCGAAGGTCATCCCCGGCAACACGGGCTGGCTCGACGGCGACACCTACTTCTCGCCGGGCACCTGGAATGCCGCCCGCGCGGCCACGGGGTCGACGGTGCAGCTCGTCACCGACGTGCTCGACGGCGCATTGTCCTCGGGCATCGCGGTGGTGCGGCCCCCCGGGCATCACGCGACGCGCGACAAGGCGATGGGCTTCTGCCTGTTCAACAACGTCGCGGCCGCCGCGGCCGCCGCGCGTGCGAGGGGCGCGGCGCGGGTCGCGATCGTCGACTGGGACGTCCACCACGGCAACGGCACGCAGGACATCTTCTGGGATGATCCGAGCGTGATGTACCTGTCGGTGCACCAGTACCCGTACTACCCGGGCACAGGCTCACCGACGGAGATCGGTGGCGCGAACGCGAAGGGCGCCACCGTCAACGTCGGCTTGCCCGGAGGTTCGGGCGACGATGTCTATGCGGCGGTGTTCGACCACGTGTTCTTGCCCGCGCTCGGCGCATTCAAGCCCGACCTCGTGCTCGTGTCCGCCGGCTTCGATGCGTTCGAACATGACCCGCTTGCGGGCATGCGCGTCACCCATGCCGGTTACGCGCTGATGGCGAACCGGATCCGCGCGTTCGCCGATCGCGCCGCCGGTGGCCGCATCGCGTTCGTCCTCGAAGGTGGCTACGACCTCGACGGCCTCGCGGGCGGAATGACGCGCGTGTTGTCTTCGATCGTTTCGCCGGTCGCGCCGCCCGACGCGCTCGCGCCGCTGCCACAGAACCCCGTCGCGCGCGCGGCGATCGAGGGCACGCTCGCCGCCCACGCCGCCGCCGGGGTTCCGATTCCTGCCGCCGAGCCACGCGCATGACGAGGCACCAGACCGCGGATCTAGAGCCGATGTCGTTCGGCGGGCGCTACACGCTACTGCGGCGGCTCGCCGTTGGCGGCATGGCCGAGATCTATCTCGCGCGCCAGGCGGCGATGGCCGGGTTCGAAAAAGAGGTGGTCATCAAGCGCCTGCGCGCAGAGCTCGCGGACGACCCCCGCATCATCGAGATGTTTCTCGACGAGGCGCGCATCGGTGCGCTGCTCAACCATCCCAACATCGTCCACGTCTATGACGTCGACGAGCACGACGGCATTCCGTACATCGCGATGGAGTACATCGTCGGTGAAGAGCTCAACGAGCTGTGCCGGCGCGGCATCCAGCACGGGCGGTTCCTCCCGCTCGAGCACGCCGTCGAGCTGATCCGTCAGGCCGCAGCGGGCATGGGCTATTTCCATGCCAAGCGTGGTGCCGAGGGCACGGCGCTGCAGGATCAGCCGCTCGAGATCGTGCACCTCGACATCTCGCCGACGAATCTGCTCGTCACGCAGGACGGCACGATGAAGGTGATCGACTTCGGCATCGCGAAGGCGCGCGGTCAGCGCACGCGCAGCGAGGTGCTGCCCGGCAAACTCTCGTACATGTCGCCGGAGCAGGCGGCGCGCGGCAGTGGGGAGGCCGTCGATCACCGCAGCGACATCTTCTCGCTCGGCATCGTGCTCTACGAGATCACCGTCGGGCGGCGCCTCTTCCGCGGCACCGCGCAGGACATCGTGCCCAAGCTCATCAACGCCGAGATCGAGCCGCCCACGTTCGTGCGCCGCAACTTCCCGCCCGCGCTCGAGGCGATCGTGATGCGCGCGCTCGAGAAGCATCCGTCGGACCGCTACCAGAGCGCGTACGATCTCGCCGACGATCTCGAGACCTTCCTCCGCGACGAGCGCCTGCACTCGGGGCCGGTGCGCATCGCGCGCTACCTCGATGCGCTCACCCACGCCGCCGGTGGTCCGCGTCGCCCCGAGCTGGTGAGCGAAGCGGAAGCGCGCCGCGCCGATGGCGAGGAGCTCGACTTCGACAGCCAGCTGTTCGATGGGTTCAAGTCACCGGAGGGGGCGCCGGGGCCCGAGCAAGCTCCCGAGTGGGAGGATGCCGAGCAGCCCGACGCCGACGTCGCCGCCGCGCTCGGCATGGAGCTCGACGAGCTACGCGCGCTACGTACGCCGGTGCCGATCCGTCCCGCTGGGATGCCGCCCCTGAGCGGCAAGGAGCCGCGTCGTCCATCGGTGCTCCAGCCCGAGGCGGCCGAGGAGTCGCCGTCGATCGAGGACGGGCCGCCGCGCCGTCCCGCGCCGCCCCCCGACGCCGTGGCGCCTGCGCCGGTGTTCGAGCAACCCCGGTTCGCACCGTCGCCCCCGCCGGTGGTCGTCGCGCCACCGCCTCCCTCGCACCTGCCTTGGATCCTGGTCGGGATGCTCGGCGTGGCGGTCCTCGCGCTCGTGGCGTATATCGTCATGACGTGATCGGATCGCGCATGGTCTGGCTGCTCGTCGTGCTCGCAGCATGCGAGAGCGGCGATCGCGCGAACACCGACCGCAGCTCCACGTTCGCGCAGCCACCCCGCGAGCGCCGGGTCCTCGAGCCGCCCGTCGGGATCGTGCGACCGCTGCCGCCCTATGCGATCCGCGCCGATGGCGTGGGCCCGTATCGGCTCGGCCAGCGCCTCTCCGAGCTCCTCGCGCAGCTGCCGTCGGGGCCGCGGCTCGCGCTGCTCGAGATTCCGGATGTCGTGCACGGGAGCCTGATCCGTGCCGAGGACGACGACACCATCCTGATCGGCGGCGAGGCTGCCGGCACGGCGACGTTCGTCTCGGTCGTCGGCCCCAACGTCGCGCGCACCGAGTCGGGGGTGCACGTCGGCTCCACGGGGGCCGAGCTCGAGGCCGCCCTCGGGGCATCGGTGCGCGAGCTCGATCGCGCGTTCGATTCCCGGATCATGGTGCCGAGCGGCCTGCGCAACGCGCGCTTCGTGCTCGACGCCGACCGCGTCGTGGCGATCACGATCGTCGAGCCCACGCCTACGGCGCCGGCCACCGAGGCTGACGGCGCGTGCACGCGACCCGCACCGCCGCCGGAGGCCCCCGGGAGCTTCGTCGGCACCTGCATGAGCCCGCTCGGCGAGCGCGTGGAGGTCCAAGTGTCCGACATCGTGGTTCGAATGGGGGACAGCGACAAGGCGCTGAACGGCAAGCTGCCCGCGCCGATCGTGTTCGCGGCGCCGCTGCGGATGCCCGATGGCAAGGACGAGCTCGCCGTGATCACCCGGGCCGATACGGAGGAGAAGCGGACCTGGGCGCTGACCACATTTCGGTTCGAAGGGACGCGGCTGTCGCGCAGCCTGGATGCGGTCCCGCTCTACACCCTCACCCCGGCCAACGCCCGCTGGATCGGGGCCGAGCTCCGCGATATCGAGCTCTATCTGGAGCTGACCAGCCGGCGGGACTCGATCGAGGTCGGAGGCTTGCTCACCACGCGAGGTGAGGGGCATCTCAAGGACGTGGTGGTGATCTCGACCGTTCCTGTGCCGCGAAAGCACGGTAAGTCCGCGCCGCCAGAGGGTTCGACTCCGGGAACCACGGAGGGCAGCGCGGACCAAGGTACGCTGCATGACGCAGGCGTGGCGCCGCGCGGCCCGCGGCCGTGACCGAGTGGACGTACCCCTTTGCCACCACAGATTTTTTCGGCACAATCTTCGGACGCGTCGGGCTCTGACGGCGCACGGGGACCCGCGTGAAGTTTCTCTGTGACCGCTGCAAGACTCGCTACTCGATCGGTGACGATCGAGTGCGCGGCAAGATCCTCAAGATCCGCTGCAAAAACTGCGCGAATGTAATCACGGTTCGCGAGGGCATGAACGACGTCGACGCGTCGGATCCGGAAGGGTTGCGCAAACGTGGGCCGACGCAAGCCGTTCCGCTCAGCAACCCCGCGCAGTCCGGCCTCAACGGCGACCATCCTGCGCCGGGCAGCGCCGCCGCCCCCGCGGCCCTCGAGCAGGAATGGTACGTCTCGATCGACGGCCAGCAGGAGGGCCCATTCTCGCTCTCCGACGCCCAGACGTGGGTCGGCAGCAAGCCGTACGACGCCGAGCTGCACTGCTGGAGCGAGGGCTTCGACGATTGGCTGCCCGTCGACAAGGTCAGCCACTTCCGCGCCCTCCGCAAGAAGCCCGCGCCGCCTCCGCCGGTGCCGCGCGCAGCCACGGTCCCTGCACCTCCGCGCGTGAATACCGCGCAGGCAGCGTCGGTCGAGCGAGAGCCCGAGCCCAAGCCGCTGTTCGCCGCCACCATGGCCTCGATCGAGCGCAGCTCCCCGACGGAGCGCCCCCCGGGCTTTGGCATGCCCGCGCCGATCGCGAACGCGACGCCGCCAGGTGGCGAGCGGGCGATGCCACTCGCGGCGAAGAATGGCGCCCCGGTCCCTGCCGCGGCGCCGGCTAAGAGCAAGGCGAGCCCCTCGAGGTTGCCCACCTTCGACGTCAACGACCAACCGACGCAGCTCGAAGCCTCGTCGTTCGACGAGCCCGCCGCAGCCGCCAATGATCTGTTCGCCAAGGCACTCGGCGCGAGCTCGTCGGCACCGGCCACCATGCCGCTCGCGACCCCTTCCCCGGTCAACGCCTCCACGCTGTCGTCCCTCGACGACGACGACGACGACGACGATGACGACAGCGACGACGACCTCCAAATCGGTGAGGTCTCGCGCGTCGTCAACCTCGCAGACCTGAAGCCGCGGGCGAAGCCGGCCGAGGCGCAGCCCCGTCCCGCACCGGCTGCGATCAACCGCACCGGCTCGATGCCCCGCATCGGCGGCAGCACCGCGGCGGTCCCGCGCATCGGCGGCAACACCGCGGCGGTCCCGAGCATCGACGATCCCGATGTGCCGATGGCGCCGCTTGCAGCGCCGGCCGACTCGATGCTCGCGGTTCCTCCGCAGGTCGCCTCGTCGCATCGGCGCGGCATGCTTCTCCTGATCGGTGCCGCGGCCGCCGTCCTCATCGGCGGCATCGTCGCGGTCGTCCTCATCGTGTCGAGCGGCGATAATGGCCCGCTCGGCGGCCTCGGGCGTGGCGACGATATCGACACCACGCGCCCCGACGTTCCGCTCCGCAAGCTCGACCCGAAGGTGGGCAGCGGCGCGGGCTCGCAGGTCGCAACCAACCCGACCAACGTCATCAAGCGGCCCAACACCGGCGGTGGCACCACCGGTCAGCGCCCGCAGACCAATGTCATCCCGAAGGAACCCGACCCTCCCGTTGGCGGCGACAAGCTCGGCGGCGAGGAGATCGAGACCATGGCGCGCAACAACGGTGCGGGCACGCAGCGCTGCTACATGCGCGCGCAGCGCGGCGCGGAGGCGATTCTGATCGGCGACGTCAAGAAGGTGCTCGCGACGCTGACCATCGCGCCTGACGGCAAGGTCACGGGTGTCTCGCTCGACAAGCACGCCGATAACAACTTCGGCAAGTGCCTCATCTCGACGATCAGTGGCTGGAAGTTCCGCACGTCGCCCGGAGGTACGTTCCGGCTGACGCTGCAATTCGTGTCTACGTAAGCGAGAAGGGGCGCGCTGGCGGCAATGCCGGTCCGTTTGCTTCGACGTCGATGACCTGACCCGGTCAATGCCGGTGTCTAAGGCGGTGTTCAGGTTCAGGTTCACGTCGACGACCATGTCAACGTCTCCTTAATCGACTGAACGGTATGTGCGCCTAGCGGCGGTCGCGCAGCTCGCTCGCCACGTCCGCGAGGATCTTCGCCGCGTCCGCGACCTCGGCCGCCGTCGTCTCGAGCCCGAACGATAGGCGCACCATGCCCGCGTCTTGCGCGAGGTTGATCGCCGTGAGTACGGCGGACGGCTTGCCCTGCTTGCCATCAGCGCAGGACGAGCCCGTCGAGATGTAGACGCCGCGGCTCGACAGAACGGTGCGCAGCGCATCGGCGGGAACGCCCGGGATGCCCAGCGCAAGGATGTGCGGCGCGCGCCGCTGGTCGGGCACGAGCTGGCGGTAGGGGACGCCACGCGCTTCGAGCGTCTGAGTGACGCGGTTCGCGAGCTCGAGCCAGCGAATGCGCGCGGCGGGCATGGCGGCGATGGCGCGCTCGGCGGCGAGGCCGAGGCCCGCGGCGCCGGGGGCGTCCTGGGTACCGCCGCGCAGGCCGCGCTGCTGGCCGCCTCCGACCCAGAGCGGTTCGATAGTGGCCCCCGCGCGCAGCCAGAGGGCGCCGGTGCCCTTGGGCCCGTGGAACTTGTGGCCGGCGATCGCGATGGAGTCGGCGCCGAGCGTGGTGACGTCGAGCGGAACCTTGCCGACAGCCTGAGCGGCGTCGACGTGAATGTGCGCGTGGGGGGCGCGGCCACGAACGGCGTTGATGATGGCGGCGATCGGCTGCGTGGTCCCGATCTCGTTCTGCACCATGACGACGGCGACGAGCGCGGCGTTGGCGCTGGCCTCCGCGATGGTGTCCGGATCGATGACCCCATCGCTTCCCGGCTCGACGGTGATCACGGTGCGGCCCATCGCCGCGAGGCGCGCCGCGGCGGAGGTGACCGCCGGATGTTCGATGGCGGTGATGACGATCGCGCCGGGCTTGGCGTGGGCGCCGCCGTAGACGGCCAGGGCATCGGCCTCGGTACACCCGCTGGTCCAGATGACGTCGCCGGCGGTACCGGGATCTCCGAGGGCGGCGAGGAGGCGCTTGCGCGCGGCGTCGATGAACGCACGGGCCGCGGCTCCCTGGGGATGCGCGGCACTGGGATTTCCCCACGCCGTGCGCATGACCTCGGTCATCTGTGCCAGCACATCGTCGGAGACGCGGGTCGAGGCAGCGTTGTCGAGGTAGATTGGCGTCATCACCGGTCTAGGCGTCTACCTCCACTTCCCGTGGTGCCGCAAGCTGTGCCCGTACTGCGACTTCGCGGTCGAGGTCGGCACACCCCTCCACGACGCGTATCTCGACGGGATCCTCGCCGAGCTCGCGCGCCGCGCACCCGCATTTCCCGGAGCGCTGGTCTCGATCTACCTCGGCGGCGGTACGCCCTCCTTGTGGCGAGCTGACTGCATCGCGAAGGCGATCGCGGCGATCTGCGAGCACTACGGACAGACGCCGCGGGAGGTGACGATCGAGGCGAACCCGACCGACGTCACCGACGACAACCTGGCGGCGTGGCGCATGGCGGGCATCACGCGCGTGTCGATCGGCGTGCAGTCGCTCGAGCCCTCCGACCTGGTCGTGCTCGGGCGCGATCACCGATTTGGTGACGGGCGCGCGGCCGTCGAGCGCGCGCTGGCGGCGGGGCTCACCACCTCGGCGGACTTCATCCTCGGCACGCCCGGGCCTACGGCGCGCATGCCCGCGTCCCGCACTGCGGTCGAGACGCTCGGCGCCGATCATCTCTCCGTTTACGAGCTCACGATCGAGGAGCGCACGGCGTTCGGGCAGCGCGTGCGCGACGGCCGGCTGGTGCCCCTCGACGAGGACTTGCTCGAGGAGAAGTACGTCGCGACGCACGAGCGCCTGCTCGCCGCTGGCTACGAGCACTACGAGATCAGCTCCTACGCGCGGCCGGGCAAGCGCGCCGTTCACAACAGCCTGTACTGGCAAGGGGCGCCGTTCCTCGGGCTGGGCGTCGGTGCGGCCTCGCTCGAGCTGGGGCCGGACGGCAGCGGCGTGCGCGCGACCAATCCGCGGCGCGCGGCGGCCTACCTCGCGGACCCGGGGACGCCAGCGGACAGCATCACCTCGAGCCCATCGGAGATGGCCGCGGATCGGGTGTGGCTCGGGCTCCGCACCAGCGACGGCGTACGCGCCGACGACCTGGCCCCGACCGGCGGCCTCGTCGACGAGCTGATCTCCCAGGGCCTGCTCGAGCGCCGCGACGACCGCATCTGTCCGACTCTGCGCGGGTTTCTCATGGCCGATCACGTGGCCGCGCGGGTGGTGCAGGCATGGCCCGCCGGGGGGCCGGAGCGATGACAGACGCGGGGGATGACGGCGGTCGGTCCTCTTTGTAAGCTTCCTCTAGGCGATGAGCACATCCGAGCTATCGCGACGTGCGCAGAAGATCTTGCACGCGGTCGTGACCGAGTACTTACACGGTGGCGACGCGGTTGGATCGCGCACCGTCACGCGCCGCCACGACCTCGGCTTGTCGCCGGCGACGGTGCGCAACGTGATGGCTGACCTCGAGGAGCTCGGCCTTCTCGAGCAACGCCACACGTCCGCCGGGCGCGTGCCTACCGCCACGGGCCTCCGGTTCTTCATCGACAGCTTGCTCAAGGTGCGTGGGCTGTCGGTGCGCGAGAAGGAAGAGATCCGCGAGCGGGTGGCCGCGCCCACGGCCGACGAGGTGGTGCAGCGCGCCTCGCGCCTGCTCTCCGACCTCACGCAGCACGCAGCCGTGATCATCGCGCCCGATCCCGATCAGCAGCGGCTGGGCCAGATCGAGTTCGTTCCGCTACGCGACGGCAAGCTGATCGCCGTCCTGGTCACCACCGACGGGCGCATCGAGAACCGGTTGATCGTTGATGACGTCGACCCTCGCCGCCTCGAGCGCATTCACAACTATCTCAACCAGCTGCTCGTCGGGATGACCCTCGACGAGGTGCGCGAGCGCGTGACCCGCGAGATCGGTGTCGACAAGAACCAGTACGACGAGGCGGTCGCGGCCGCGCTGCGGCTCGGTCACGCGGTGTTCGTCGCGCAGCCCGATCGATCCGCCGAGGTCTTGGTCGCGGGGCAGGCGAATCTGCTCCACGACGAGCTCGCCCAGGACCGGGCGCGCGAGCTGCTCAAGACGCTCGAGGACAAGGAGACGCTGGTACGCCTCCTCGATCGCACGCGCAAGGCCGAAGGCCTCCAGGTGTTCCTCGGCGCCGAGACGGCCATGTCGGCGCTGTCCGGCAGCTCGGTGGTCGGCGTCTCGTACGGGCCCGAGGAGGCGCCGATCGGCGCACTCGCCGTGATTGGCCCCATGCGAATGAACTATGGCAAGGTCATGTCAGTCGTCGACGTCACCGCCGAGACCGTCAGCCAGCTGCTCGCCGAGCTGGGCGGCCAGTCGACCTGACCGCTCGAATGGGGCAATGGGATCGCCTAGGCCCCTGGTCTGCCTGGCGAATCCTGGTTATGGTCCAAAGGTCATGAGCAGCGAACCCAACGCAGAAGATCCGGCTGCCCAGGGAAGTTCGGAGGACGCAGGCGTGATTCCTGTCGAGGTGGAAGCGCCGGAAGTGGCCGAACCTGGCCTCGAGCTCGAAGGCCGCATTGCGACTCTCGAAAAAGAAAAGAAGGAAAACTGGGACCGCTACCTGCGCGCCGCGGCGGACCTCGAGAACCTGCGGAAGCGCCAGAAGCGCGAGCTCGATGACGTCAAGTTCGAGACCACGGGCAAGGTCCTGAAGGAGATGCTCCCCGTCGTCGACAACCTCGAGCGCGCCATCGAGCACGCCGCGCAGAACGCCGACGACAAGAGCCCAATCCTCGAGGGTGTGCAGCTCGTGCTGCGCCAGTTCATGACGGCCTTCGAACGTCTGAACGTGACCCCCGTCGACGCGCTCGACAAGCCATTCGACCCGAACCTTCACGAGGCCATCTCGCAGCAGGAGAGCACGGCACCCCCAGGCACGGTCGTGCAGGTCCTTCAGCGCGGCTACAAGGCGGGTGACCGTCTGCTCCGTCCGGCCCTCGTCGTGGTTGCGAAAGCAGCTTCGTAGGTTTTGGCGCCGGATGAGCCGCGTTGTAGGTATCGACCTCGGCACCACGAACTCGTGTGTCGCGGTCATCGACGGGGATGGTCCGGTCGTGATCGCGAACTCCGAAGGTTCGCGCACGACGCCATCGATCGTGGGCTTCACGCAGTCGGGTGAGCGCCTCGTCGGGCAGGCGGCGCGCCGCCAGGCGATGTCGAACCCCGAGAACACCGTCTATGCGGTGAAGCGCCTCATGGGGCGCAAGTACGACGACCCCGAGGTGCAGCGGCACGTGATGACGTGCCCGTACGAGGTGGTGGCGTCGGACAACGGCGACGCCGCGGTGCGCGTGCGTGGCCGCGACTACTCTCCGCCCGAGATCTCGGCGTTCGTCCTCGGCAAGATGCGCCAGACGGCCGAGGACTGGCTGGGCGAAGAGGTCACGGAGGCCGTGGTCACGGTGCCAGCCTACTTCGACGACGCCCAGCGCCAGGCCACCAAGGATGCCGGCCGGATCTGTGGCCTCAATGTCCTCCGCATCGTCAACGAGCCCACGGCCGCGGCACTCGCCTACGGCGTCGAGACGGAAGGCGCCCAGCGCGTCGCCGTGTACGACCTCGGCGGCGGCACCTTCGACATCTCGATCCTCGAGCTCGACAGCGGCGTGTTCCGCGTCCGCTCGACGGCGGGCGACACGTTCCTCGGCGGCGAGGACTTCGACAACGCGATCGTCGAATACCTCCTGCAGAGCTTCGCCGAGCAGAACGGCGGCATGGACCTGCGCGGCGATCGCCTCGCGCTGCAGCGGCTCAAGGAGACCGCGGAGCGCGCGAAGATCGAGCTGTCCAGCGCGTTCCAGACCGAGATCAACCTGCCGTTCCTCGCGGCGGCTTCCGACGGTCCGCGCCACCTGCAGACCTCGCTGTCGCGCGAACAGCTCGAGCAGCTCGTCGAGCCGCTCGTGCAGGCGTCGCTCGATCCGGTGCACCGCGCGCTGCACGATGCGGGCCTGGCGGCGAACGAGATCGACGTGGTGATCCTCGTCGGTGGCCAGACGCGCATGCCGCGGATCCAGAACCTCGTGGCGGAGATGTTCGGCAAGGAGCCCAACCGCCGGGTCAACCCCGACGAGGTCGTCGCTGTCGGCGCGGCGATCCAGGGCGGCGTGCTCACGGGCGAAGTGCAAGAGGTGCTGCTACTCGACGTCACGCCGCTGTCGCTCGGCGTCGAGACGGCGGGTGGCGTGTTCACGCGCCTCATCCATCGCAACACCTCGCTCCCCGCGCGGGCGACGGAGGTGTTCTCGACGACGATCGACAACCAGCCGTTCGTCAACGTCCACGTCCTCCAGGGCGAGCGCGAGATGGCGAGCGACAACAAGTCCCTCGCCCATTTCGAGCTCACGGGCATCCCGCCCGCGCCGCGCGGCGTGCCGAAGATCGAGGTCGCGTTCGACATCGACGCCGACGGTGTGCTCGCGGTCTCGGCGCGCGATCACGGCACCGGCCGCGTCCAGCGCATCACGGTCACGCCATCGACCGGCCTGTCGGAGCACGACATCGACCGCCTGATCAACGAGGGCGCGCAGATGCAGGAGACGGATCACATCCGTCGGTTGATCGCCGAGGCTCGCAACAAGGGCGAAGGCCTGCTCTACTCGTCCGAGAAGGCCATGGCGGAGTTCAGTGCGATACTTCCCGAAGAAGAGCGCGAGGTGCTCGTGCAAGAGCTCGCGGAGTGTCGCGCCGGCATGGACAGCGACGATCTCGCCGTCGTGCAGGACGCGGTCGAGCGACTCGAGGTCTCTGCCCAGCGTATCGGCGAGGCGATCTACGCCGCGGCGGATTCGGGCGGCAGTGGGGGAGGCGGCTAGCGTGGCTCGCAGAAAGCGCGACTACTACGATGTGCTCGGCGTGTCGCGTGATGCGAGCGAGGCGGAGATCAAGCGGACGTTCCGCGAGCTCGCTCGGCGATACCACCCCGACGTCAACGCCGCCGATGAGGGCGAGCGATTCCGCGAGATCAACGAGGCGTACGCCGTCCTTTCGAACAAGGAGCAGCGGCAACGCTATGACCGGTGGGGGCACGCGGACGATGGCGCCGGTGGCTTCTCCGCGGTGGTCGATGCCGCGCAGGAGATCATCAACGACATGTTCCGCCGCCGGCGGAGCAAGCAGAAGGGGAAGGATGCCCGCTACACGCTCGAGGTGACCTTCGAGGAAGCGGCGTTCGGCGTCAGCAAGACGATCCACCTGCCGGCGACCGAAGGACGCGCAGCGCGCGAGCTCACGGTGGTCGTGCCGCCGGGCGTGAAGGATGGCACGGTCAAGAAGATCGACGGCGAAGGCGAGTCCGGCAAGGGCGGCGCGACGAACGGCGACCTCCACGTGAACATCCGCGTCGCCGAGCACGGCATGTTCCGCCGCGAGGGCCACGACGTGCGCATCGAGCACGTGATCACGTTCTCCCAAGCGGCGCTCGGCGCCGTGATCGAAGTGCCCACGCTCGACGGCGACGTGAAGATGAAGATTCCCGAGGGCACACAGCCCGGATCGGTGTTTCGCATCCGCGGGCGCGGCATCCCGCACGCCGCCGGCAAATCGGCGCCGCGCGGAGATCACCTCGTGACGATCCAGGTCGAGGTTCCGACCGAGCTGTCCGCGCGCCAGCGCGAGCTGATCGAGGAGCTGGGGCGCACGACGGGGGAGGAGCGGCCGCTCGTGGTGCGGAAGCGCTTGCTCGACCGCGTGCGCTCGCTGCTCGACGAATGACGCGGCTCGCGCTGCTCGCGTGGTTTCTGCTGCTCGCGTGTGGCCCGAAGGTCGCGCCAGGAACATGGATCGAGCGCGAGGCGCCGCTGGGCACATCGCGTGCGGGTGGCACGGAGCCGGCGGGGGAGAGCGACGCGACGACGCGCCCCATCGATCTGTCGAACGTCGACGCGCTCGACGAGGCCAGCGTGTTGATCGCGCTCGAGCGGATCGGTGATGCCGCGCCGGCGGGGCGCCTCGCGCTGCGTGCGGCGCGGCTCGCGTTTCATCGCGGAGATGTGGCCGAGGCGCGCACGTGGATCGCGCGCGCGAGCACCGCGGCCGACGAGGCCAGCGTCCATGCCGCGCTCGCGTCGCTCGGCGCGCAGCTCGCCGAGCCGCCTGTCGAGCGTGGCGTGGTCGCGGTGCTGCTGCCGCTCACCGGGCGGTTCAGCGCGATCGGCAGCGAGCTGCGCGCGGCAATCCAGCTCGCGTCCGCACCGGGCACGTCGTGGCTGTTCCTCGACACCAAGGGAGATCCCGATGGGGCGGTCGCTGCCGTCGATGCCGCCGTCGCGAAGGGCGCGATGGCGATCCTCGGGCCGGTCGGTCAGCGCGAGGCGATCGCCGCGGCGCGTGCGGCGTCGCTCCGTCAGATCCCGATCGCGCTGCTCGCACCCAGCGACGGTGCGGATCCGGCGGCCGGTGTGTTCCGCCTCGTCGATTCGCCCGCCGACGAAGGGCGCGCGGTGGCCCGGCTCGCGCATCGCGAGGGCTTCCCGACGGTGGGCGTGTTCGCACCGCGCGACGACGTGGGCCAAGAGGCAGCGGACGCGTTCGTCGACGAGGCCACGCGGCTGGGGCTTGGGGGGATGGCGCAGGGAGCGTACGACCCGACGAGCGGCGACCTCGAGGCCGACGTGAAGCGGTTCCTGAACCTCATCCCCGCGCAGAACCCGCGGTTCGCGCAGCACCTCGCGAAGACCGGCAAGAAGGGATGGACGTCATTCTCGCCCGACATCCCGTACTCGCTGCTCTACATCCCCGACCGTCACGACCGCGCGGCGATCGTCGCGGCGTTCTTGCCGTACTACAACGTCGAGCTGCGCACCGAGGAGTTCCCCGACGCCGCGCGCCTCGTGCGCAAGCACGGCGGGAACATGCCGCAGGTGGTGCAGCTCGTCGGAGGTGCCGGCTGGAATCACCCCACGCTGCCGATCCGCGGCGGCAACGCCGTGCAGGGCGCGTTGATCGTGGACGCGTTCGTCGGTGAACAGGCCGGTGACCTTCCCGGCCAGTTCGCGACCGATTTTCAGCAGCGGACCGCGCGCGCGCCGACCTCGGCCGCCGCGCAGGCATTCGATGCGGCGCTGCTCGTCGCCTCGGCGCGCACACTCGCCGCCAAGGCACCGAGTGATCTGCGCGAGGCGATGCGCGCGGCCCTCGCGCGCGGCAAGCTCGACGACGGCGCGTGTGGCCCCGCTGCGATGGACGTCGATGGCGAGCTACACCGAACGCCCGCGGTGCTCGAGGTCGATGGCGACCAGCTGCTGCTGGTCCCGTAGCTTCGCCTTGAAGCCACGTGCACGGCCGATTCGCGGCCACGTGACACCGTTCGAGGGCTCGCTGACACACGAGCGAACGGCGAGCCAGAAGTCCGCCGCGCTGTGTTCTGCGCGTGTGTGCGGCACATGGCCAGCGAGTAGGGGACCCCCGCAGGTGCCAAATGCGACGCGCCCACCGTGCGACGGCGATCCAGCACGGTATGCTGCGAGGGCTTGTTGCATGTGGTGCTGTTCCTCGCCTCGTGCGCCACGACGTGGCGGTTCGCGGGGCCGTACTTCGCCGGCACGCTGATGACCATCCTGCTGTGCCACGAGCTCGGGCACTACATCGTCGGGCGCCGGCGCGGCGTGGATATCTCGCTCCCCTATTTCATCCCGCTGCCGCCACAGATCTCACTCGGCACCCTCGGCGCGGTGATCCGCATGCGCAAGCCGATCGACAATCGCAACGCGCTCTTCGACGTCGGCGCAGCGGGGCCGGTGGCGGGGCTGGTGGTCGCGATTCCGCTCTTGGTGATCGGCCTCATGAAGTCGGAGGTCGGCCCACTCGAGCCGGGCGCCAACCTCGAGGGCAACTCGCTCCTCTATCTCGCGCTCAAGTACGCCGTTTTCGGGCAGTGGCTGCCCGCCGGCGGGCTCGACGTGAAGCTGCACCCCATGGCGTTCGCGGCGTGGGTGGGGCTCTTGATCACGGCGATCAACCTGATGCCGATCGGCCAGCTCGACGGTGGGCACATCGCGAAGGCGGTGCTCGGCGAGCGTCACGAGAAGTGGTCGTTGCGTCTCCATCTCGCGTTGCCGCTGGTCGGGCTCGCGCTCGGGACAGTGATGTTCGTGGTGGCGTTGGCGGCGGAGAAGGGCGTCGTGGACGCACTACGCTATGCCTCGTACGGACTCTCTCCATGGCTCGTGTGGACGCTGCTGCTCGCGCTCATGCGCCGGCAGGCAGGCGAGTACCACCCGCCCGTTGGAGATGCGCCCCTCGATCGCGGGCGACGCTGGCGCGCACTGGCGATGCTCGTCATCTTCGTTTGCATCGTCACACCGGTGCCGTTCCGCCCGGCGCTGTGACAGGCTTCGATCATGGGCCCTGTGACCCAACCCGGATGTCCGAAGTGCGGCGCGCCTCGCGGCGACCGGCCTTCGTGCCCGAAGTGCGGTCTGCTCGTCTCGAAGATGGACGCCTTCGAGCGCGAGCGCGAGACCTCGGTCCCTGCGACCGTACATAACGCATGGGAAGCTGTCGTCGCCGACTGGGACAACCCCGCTACCCACGACGCACTGTTCGCACTGACGGCGCAGCACCGGGTGTATGCGTGGACGGCAGCGCGTTATCGTGAGGCGCGTGCCGCGCGACCCCCTGGCGCTGCGGATCCGCACCTCGAGCGCATGCGCAAGGCCGCCGAGGCCACGCTGCTCGTCACCGCGACGCAGCGCGACTCCAGAAAGCAGCCCTATATGTCGTCGTTCATCGTGCTGGCGCTCGTCGCCTTCATGATCGTCGTCGGCATGATGTTCGCGATGTACATGCGGGGGCGCGGGCCGCGCGAGGCGAAGGCGCTGCCGGTAAATTCTGCGGGATCCCCGGCGGCCGCGTCGTCTCAGGTGCGGTAGGCTGATGGGACCGTGGCTCAGGTGGACTTCTCGGAGCGCCAGCTCACCCTGAAGCTCGTGTATTACGGTCCGCCGCTATCGGGGAAGACCAGCAACCTGCGCGCGCTGCACGAGCAGGTCGATGCTCTGAACCGCGGGCGCTTGATGACGCTGGACACGCGCGACGATCGGACCCTGTTCTTCGACCTGCTGCCGATCTTCTTCCGCGCGTCGAACTTCTCGTTCCGCATCAAGGTCTACACGGTGCCCGGGCAGCCGGTGCACGAGGCCACGCGCAAGGTCGTGCTTGCGGGCACCGACGGCGTGGTGTTCGTCGCCGACAGTCAGCCCGATCAGCGCGAGGCCAATCGCGCCTCGTGGCAGAACCTCGTCGCGAACCTATCGTCGCTTGGGCTGACGAAGATTCCGATCGTCGTCCAGTACAACAAGCGTGACCTGCCGGATGCGGTGCCGCTCTCCGACGCCGATCGGTTCGGCGAAGCGAATCGCGTGCTCGCGGAGGCGTGCGCGCGGACGGGCAGCGGCGTGGTGCCCACGTTCTTCGAGCTGGTCGCGCGCACGTGGACCTCACTCGAGGCCGATCTCAAGCTCTCCGACCGCCTCGGCATCGATAGCGTCGCGTTCCGCACGGCCCTCGCCGAGCACGTCGGCGCCGCCACCCCGCGTTGAGGCAGGTCGCGCTCAAGTTTGTCCGGGAGCTGTAGCTCGGCGTAACAACTGGTAGAATACGCAGGTGAGCCGAGGCCGGTCGTTGGACGACCCACCCGAGCTAGCGCGCCTCGTGCCGCGAACCGAGCTCGAAGAGATGTTCGTATCGATCCGCCGTGCCCTCGACTGCGAGATCGCCGTGTACGGCAAGGGAGGCCAGTGCCTGGCTGGACCGCCCTCGGCGGGAGAGCCCCGACGGGTGCTCGAATACGAGGGCCTGGTACTCGGCCGGCTCGCCGCGTCGGGCCCTCAGGCGGAGGTCGGACTGACGCTCGCCGCGGAGATGCTCGGGCTCTTGGTCCATCACGCCCATGCTCGCGAGCTTGCTGCGATGACCCACGAAGACGCGATGCAGGTGACGTTCGGGGAGCTCACCGAGCAGAACAATCGCCTCCAGCGCGCGGTCGCCCGACTCGAGGAGCTCGATCGGCTGAAGTCGAACTTCCTCGCCACGATGTCGCACGAGCTGCGCACGCCGCTGACGTCGGTGATCGGATACGCCGAGATGATGGCGGAGGGGCTCGCGGGGCCGCTGACCCTCGAGCAGAAGGAATACCTGACCACGATCCTCGGCAAGGCCGACCAGCTGCTCGGCCTCATCACCGCCGTGCTCGACGTGTCGTCACTCGAGACCGGGCCGCTCGCGCTCGAGCGCACCGCGCTGTCACTCGCCGAGTTGGTCGCGAACGAGGTCGCCACCTTTCACGCGCAGGCGGGCCGCCGCGGGATCGCGATCCACGTCGAGACGCATGGCGATGGCGTCGTCATCGGTGATCGCCGCAAGATTCGCCAGGTCGTGTCGAGCCTGATCTCGAACGCGGTCAAGTTCACGCCGGATCATGGCAAGGTCTCGATCGAGGTCAAGCCGGGCTCGCTGGGCCCGGCCGAGTCGCGCGACGGCGAGGCGGCAGTGCAGCTCGTGGTCTCCGATTCGGGCATCGGCATCGGGCGCGATCAGGTCGCGAAGATCTTCGAGCCGTTCTTCCAGGTCGATTCCTCGTCGACGCGCGCGTTCGGGGGCACCGGCCTCGGCCTCACGCTTGCCAAGGCGTACGTCGAGGCTCATGGTGGCCGGATCTGGGTCGATACGGTGCCGGGGCAGGGCTCGACGTTCGTCGCCACGTTCCCGGTGCGCGCGGAGGCGCCGGCATGATCGGCGAGCTGTCCTACGCGATCCCGCTTGCGATCATCTGCGTGCTCGGCTCTGCATTTTGCTCGGGCACCGAGGTCGCGCTGTTCTCGCTCCGCCGCGTCGATCGCGAGCAGCTCGCCCGCTCTGAGGTTTTCGTCGATCGCCGGATCGTCTCGCTGCTCGAGCGGCCGCGCCGCCTGATCGCGACGGTGCTGATCGGCAACGACACGTTCAATAGCCTGCTCGCTGTGATCGCGCTGTCGGTGGTGCTGAAGCTGTGGACGGGCCAGATCCACGGCAGCACGCTGTGGGCGATCGGTGGCATCGCGCTCGCGGTCACGCTGCCGGCGGTGGTGCTTCTCGCCGAGGTGACGTCGAAGACGCTCGCTGCGAAAGCGCCGCTCGCGTGGTCGCGGTTCTGTGTGGTGCCGCTGACCGTCTTCATGGTGCTGGTCACGCCCGTGCGCTGGATCGTGCAGGCAGTAACCACGGTGCTGCTCGCGCCGCTCGGCGAGGCCGCGCGCACGCGCCCCACGCGCGACCTGTCCGAGGAAGAATTCCGCACGCTCGTCGACGCCGCGCAGGGCCAGGTCGATGCGCGCGAGCGCCGCCTGATCCACCGCGTGTTCGAGTTCTCCGACAAGAACGTCGGTCAGGTGATGACGCCCCGCGAGAAGATGTTCGCGCTGTCGTACGAGCTGCCGGTCCAGCGCCTGCTCAAGGAGCTGTCGGCGCGCGGGTTCTCGCGGGTGCCCATCTACCAGAAGTCGCTCGACAACATTCGCGGCGTGCTCAACGCGAAGGACCTCGTGAAGGTCACCGCGGGGCAGCCGCTCGGCCGTCCACTCGGCGAGCTCTTGCATGAGCCGCTGTTCGTGCCGCGCACGACGCCCGTGAAGCGCCTGTTTCTGACCTTCAAGCAGAAGAAGGTCCACATGGCGATCGTCGTGAGCGAGTACGGCAAGGTCCTCGGCATCGTGACGATGGATGACCTGCTGGCGCAGATCTTCGGCCAGCTGCGTGACGAGCGCGCGGAGCTGCAGAGCGCCGCGCAGCACGCCGGCCGTGCCAAGGGGCGCACGCCAGCGGCAGGCGTCGAAGTCTCGACGCGCGCATCGTCAGAGCCGAGCATCTCGGAGTCGGCGTCGCCGCGCAGCGAGGCCGAGCTCAGCGATCCCGTCGAACGTATAGATCCGGCGGACACCAGCGTCCCCGTCGAGCGGATCGATGAGGGTGACCTCGACAAGGATTCGCAGGAGACCAAAGCGCCATGATGAGCAACTCCACGCTCGTGATGCTGCTCGTCGTCTGCGTGTTCCTGCAGGCGTTCTTCGTCGCCGCGGAGGTCGCGCTGTCCGCGGCCGATCGCAACCGCCTGCGCGCGCGGGCCGCCGCGAGCAATGCTGCTGCGGTGCGGGCGGAGCGCATGCTCGGTGTCCCGCAGGTGACGCTTGCGACCACGCTCGTCGGTGCGAACCTCGCGCTCCTGGTCGCGGTGCTCGCCGTCGGCATCGAGTGTGTTGACCGCGGATACTCGCCGATGTGGGCCCCCGTGCTCGCCGTCCCGCCGCTGCTCGTGCTCGGCCACCTCGTGCCCAAGCAGATCGTCCAGATCCAGGCCGACAAGCTCGTCGATCGGCTCGCTACGACGCTACGGCTCGCGTCGTGGGTGCTGCGCCCGATCGTGTTTGTCGTCGGAGGCTACGCCGCGATGCTCACCCGCCTGACGCGTACGGACCGCAAGAAAGCGTTCGTCACGCGCGACGAGCTCGCGCTCCTCATCGAAAGCGAACCGGAGACAGACAAGCCGGAGATCTCGGCCGACGAGCGCGAGATGATCGCCAACGTCTTCGAGCTGTCCGAGTACAAGGTCAGCGAGCTGATGGTGCCGCTCTCCGAGGTCACCGCGCTGTCCGAGGACGCGTCGATCCAGGAGGCGGCGCTCGAGGTCGCCGACAAGCAGCACTCGCGCATGCCGATCTACCGGGCGCGCGTCGACGACGTCGTCGGCATCGTCCACGTGTTCGACCTTCTGCAGGCGTCGGGCAAGGCGGACGGTCGCACCGTCGCGGCGCTCGCGCATCCGCCGACCTTTGTCCCCGAGACGATGAAGGCATCGGATCTGCTCGTGCAGCTCCAGAGCGAGCAGACTCACCTCGCGATCGTCGTCGACGAGTACGGCGGCGCGGTCGGCATCGTCACCATCGAGGACCTGCTCGAGATCATCGTCGGTGACATCGATGACGAGTACGACACCGAGCCGTCGGCGATCCGCGCCGAGAAGCCGGGGGTGTGGAAGATCGAGGCCCGCACCAGCGTCGCGCGCGTGAATGCCGAGCTCGATCTCAAGCTGCCCGAGAGCGACGACTACGAGACGCTCGCGGGCCTGTTGATCGAGAAGCTGCGCCGGATCCCCGCGCGGGGCGAGCTCGTAAGCGTTGCCGGCAATCAGATCGAAATCGTGCAGGCGACCGAGCGCGCGATCGAGGCCGTGCGAATCACGAGGAAGAAGAAGTAAGGCCTACTTTCGCGGACACCACAGCTCGACACCCCCGCCCGAGGGCTGGCAGGTCGCGGGCTCGGGGCACTCGGCGACGGTGAACCCGAAGCAGCTCTCGTGTCCTTTCGCGATCATCGAGACGCCTTGGTAGGTCTCGCACGAGATCTCGATCGCTTCGCGCTTGGGACTCAGCGCGGTGCGCGGCTGCGGAATCGCGTTGCAGGTCGGGCCCTCGGGCTTGCGCTCGACAGACCACCGCACCGTCGGTAGCTCCATGGCGAGCGGTGGGCATTCGGTCATATCGCCAAGGCAGCCGCTACTCGTGCAGCCGGAAGGGAGCAGGCGGCAGGTGCCGTCGGCGAGCTTGGCGTAGGTGACCTTCGCCATTTCCTGCGAGCATTCGGTCTCGTAGGGAGCGGCGGGCGTGCAGCTCGCACCGGCGAAACACGTCTCGCGGACGACGCAGCCGTCGCCCTGGTTCCACGTCACGGAGAGTGCGCGCTGGGGCGGACTGGTGTCCTCCGAGCACCCGACCGTGACCACGAGGAGCGCGGTGAACATCGTGCGCATGCTCGAACCGTAGCCGGGCGCGCGGCAGGACGAACCTGTGCGCCAAGGACACGCGACCCGCCATTGGGGTCCGCGTTCTTCGCACGGGCAAGCTTTTCGCAGCCCCCCATGATCTCGCGGTGACGAGCGTGGCGCGTTAGCTTCGCGGCGGTGCGCCTTCTCGACATCACGCCGGACGAATTGCCTAGGCAGTTCCCGAGCCCGTTCGCGCGCGAGGAACCTCATCCGGTCGCGCGCCGTGCAGCGGAGGCCTTGCTCGCGGAGCTGCCCGCCCTCGGCATCGACGTGCGCGCGCTCGACGCGCCAGGCGGCGGCAAGATGTTCGGCGTGCTCGTCGTCGAGGATCGCGAGGGCCGCATCGGCTACCTGCGCGCGTTCTCCGGGATGTTCGACGGTGCGTGGACGCTGCCCGGGTTCGAGCCGCCTCTGTTCGACCTTGCCGCGCGCGATGCGATGTGGCCCCAAGGGCAGGCCGCGCTGCGGACGTACGAGCTCGAGCTGCGTGCCCTCGCGGCGGATCCGGCGGTGCATGCCGCCCGCGTGGCGCTCCTGGCGCACGACGCGCGCGTCGCGCGCGAGCTCGAGGCGATGCGCACGCGGCACCGCGAGCAGCGAGAGCACCGCAAGGTCGCGCGCCGCGTCGCGGGGGCCGATCTCCACGCGCTCGATCAGGCGAGCCGCGGCGATACGGCGGAGCGCAAGCGCTTCGATGCCGATGCCGCGGACCGGCGCGCGCGGCTCGCGGCCATCGTCGACGAGCTCGCGCACCGGCGGGCGAGCCTCGAGCGCGCGCGTGCGGACGAGTCGCGCGAGCTGATGAAGCAGGTGCACGACCAGTACGTGATCGCCAACGCGCGCGGTGAGACCCGAGGTCTGCGTGCGCTCTTCGCGCCGGGAGAGCCCGCCGCAGGCGCAGGCGATTGCGCGGGGCCCAAGTTGCTCGGTGCCGCGTATCGGCAGGGCCTCGTGCCGCGCGCGCTGGCGGAGGTGTGGGTGGGCGCGCCGCCCGCGACCGGTGGACGCCACGCGGGGACGTTCTATCCGTCGTGCCGCGGCAAGTGCGGACCGATCCTCCCGTTCATGCTCGAGGGGCTGTCGCTCGCGGGCGCACCGATGTACGGGGCGGCGCCGGAGGCCAACGAGCGCGTGGTGTTCGAAGACGCGTGGATCGTCGTCGTCGACAAGCCCGTCGGATTGCTCAGCGTGCCGGGGCGTGGCGGCGGCCTGCGCGACTCGGTGCAGACGCGCCTACGCGCGCGGTATCCCGATGCGACGGGACCCCTCGTGGTGCACAGGCTCGATCTCGACACCTCGGGCCTCCTCCTCGCTGCCAAGGACGAGGACGTGCACACCGCACTGCAGGCGCAGTTCGCCCGCCGCGAGGTGGACAAGCGCTACATCGCGCTCCTCGACGGCGAGGTCGCGGGCGAGCACGGCACGATCGACCTCGCGCTGCGCGTCGATCTCGACGATCGGCCGCGCCAGCTGCACGATCCCGTTCTCGGCAAGCCCGCGCGCACCGAGTGGCGCGTGCTCGCGCGCGCGAGCGGCCGCACGCGGGTCGCGTTCACGCCGCGCACGGGCCGCACGCATCAGCTCCGCGTCCACGCCGCGCATGCGCAGGGGCTCGGCGCGCCGATCGTCGGCGATCGCCTGTACGGGCGGCGCGATGACGAGGCATCGCGCCTGATGCTGCACGCCGAGGTGCTCGCGTTCGTGCACCCGCGGTCCGGGCAGCGCGTGGAGTTCGTCGCGCCTGCCCCGTTCTGATTGCGCCCGACATGCTGCATTTCCAGAAGCTCGACGTCTACCAGCGCTCGAGCGAATTCCTCGCTCTGGGGCTCACGGGATACGGGCTCGGCTCCCCAAGGGCCACGCCGACTTGGCGGATCAGCTCCGGCGCTCGGCCCAGTCGATTCCGCAGAACATCGCCGAGGGCTGCGGCCGGACAACACGAGCCGACAAGGCGAAGCACTACACGATTGCGAGAGGCTCGGCGATGGAATCAGCCGCCCACCTCGACG
>JANRKM010000296.1:0-31013 GCA_033763475.1 Kofleriaceae bacterium | reverse complement strand
CGGTGTGGCCGATCGCGCAGGTAATGCGCGCGCGGCACGCGATGCTCGCCTCGGAGCTCGACGAGCTGCCGGTCTGGCTGCCGGGCGGACCGTGGCCCGAGCCTGCCACGCACGCCGTGGCGCTACCGATCCATGGCGCCGACCATCAACACGTCGCGGCCGTGCTGATCGTAGGCCTGTCGCCGCGGCGGGTCTGGGACACCGGTTACCGCACGTTCATCGATCTGGTCGCCGCACACCTCGGCACCGCGCTGACGATGGCGCGTGCCTACGAGCAGGAGCGGCGGCGGGCGGAGGCACTCGCCGAGCTCGATCGCGCGAAGACCACGTTCTTCTCCAACATCAGCCACGAGTTTCGCACGCCGCTCACACTGCTGCTCGGGCCGATGGAGGATGCGCTCGCCGGCGAGCACGCGCTCGCGGGGAACGAGCTCGAGTCCGCCTATCGAAGCGGCCGCCGCCTGCTCAAGCTGGTGAATGGCCTGCTCGACTTCTCGAGCATCGAGGTCGGCCGCATTCGCGCGAGCTATGAGCCTACCGACCTCGCGACCTACACGAGCGACCTCGCGAGCGTGTTTCGCGCCGCAACGGAGCGCGCGGGGCTGCGCCTCGAGGTCGCGTGTCCGTCGCTCACGCGGTCGGTCAACGTCGATCGCGTGATGTGGGAAAAGATCGTCTGCAACCTGATTTCGAACGCGTTCAAGTTCACGTTCGAAGGGGCGATCTTCGTGCGACTCGAAGAGGGCCCCGACGAGGTGACGCTGACGGTGCGCGATACGGGCATCGGCATCGCGGCGAACCATCTGCCGCACGTGTTCGATCGCTTCTACCGGATCGAGGGCGCACGGTCGCGCACGCACGAAGGGGCCGGCATCGGGCTCGCGACGGTGCGGGAGTTGGTCCGCCTTCACGACGGCGCGGTGAGCGCGAGCAGTACCGTCGGTGCGGGCTCGGTGTTCACCGTCACGATTCCATTCGGCGAGCCCCGCGGCGCGAGCGTGGATGCGCCCGCGAAGGTAAGCTCGCTGGCGTCGGCGTTCGTCGACGAGGCGCTGCAGTGGTTGCCCGCGCAGATGCGCCCGGCGCCGCGGGGCATCGCCTTCGATCCGCGCCTGCGGATCCTCGTGGCAGACGACAACGCCGACATGCGCGCGTACTTCATGCGCCTGCTCGGGAAGCGCTGGCTCGTCGAGGCCGTCGACGACGGCGCGCAGGCCCTCGCCGCGGTGCGCGCCCGCCGGCCGACGGTGGTGATCACCGACGCGATGATGCCGAACCTCGACGGCTTCGGGCTCGTGCGCGCGATGCGCGATGACCCATCGCTGCGCTCGATTCCGATCATCATGGTCTCGGCGCGTGCCGGCGACGAGGATCAGATCGAGGGCCTCGAGGCCGGCGTCGACGACTACATCATCAAGCCGTTCTCGGCGCGCGAGCTGGTCGCCCGCGTGACGACGCGCCTCGAGTTGCAGCGCCTCGGGACGCGCCTCGAGCAGGAGCGCCGCGCGGTGTCCGAGCTGTTCCGCCAGTGCCCGGCCCCCGTCGTGATCCTGCGCGGCCAAGATCTGGTGTTCGACGACATCAACCCGGCGTTCGAGGCGCTCATCGGCAGCAGCGCCAAAGGGAAGCCGCTGCGCTCCATCGCCCTCCTCGAGAAGATGTTCGGCGAGACGCTGCGCGAGGTCATGCGCACGGGGGTGGCGCACGTCGGGCGCGAGGCCCGGGTGCCCGTGCCGCGCAAGGGCAAGCTCGTCGATACCTACTGGACGTTCATCTTCGCCTCGCTGCGCGGCCCGAGCGCCGACGAGGACTGCGTGGTCTGCATCTGCAACGACGTCACCGAGCAGGTGGTCGCGGGCCAGCGCCTCGAGGTCCTCGCCGCCGAGGCCAACGCCGCCAATCGCACCAAGGACGAGTTCCTCGCGATGCTCGGCCACGAGCTCCGCAATCCACTGTCTCCGATCCTGACCTCGCTCGACGTGATGCGCATGCGCGGAGACACGCTGCACGAGCACGAGGTGATCGAGCGCCAGGTCCGCCACCTGACGCGCCTCGTCGACGATCTCCTCGACATCTCGCGCATCACGCGCGGCAAGGTGGCGCTGCAGCGGGTCGACGTCGAGCTGTGCAGCGTGCTGTCGCGCGCGATCGAGACGGCTTCGCCGTGGCTCGAACAGCGCAACCAGCGGATGGTGCTCGACGTGCCGGAGACCGGCGTGATGATCCATGCGGATCCGGATCGGCTCGCGCAGGTGTTCGCCAATCTCCTGACCAATGCTTCCAAGTACAGCGAGCACGGTACGCGCGTGATGGTGCGTGGGCGCAAGGTCGGCGATCGCGTGCGCACGAGCGTGATCGATCAGGGCATCGGCATCGCTCCCGATATGATCGATCGCGTGTTCGATATGTTCGTGCAGCAGCCGCAGACGCTCGAGCGCTCGCGTGGTGGTCTCGGGCTCGGTCTCGCGATCGTGAAGAGTCTCGTCGAGGCGCATGGCGGCACCGTGAGCGTGCGCAGTGATGGATTGGGCAAAGGCAGCGAGCTCACCGTCGAGCTCCCGGCTGCACGGGTGCACAACGTGCTGCCGTCGGCTACACCGACAAGCATGCGGACCGAGAAGCCGAACGCCCGCATCCTCGTCGTCGACGACAATCAGGACGCAGCTTATGCGATGAAGCTCGCGCTCGAGCTTCTCGGATACGCGGTGACCACGGCGCACGACGGGTATGCCGCGCTCGAGGCTGCGAACGAGTTCAACCCCGACATCGCACTGCTCGACATCGGGCTGCCCGAGATGGACGGCTACGAGCTCGCGCAGCGGCTGAAGCAGCAGGGCGACCTGCGGCTCGTCGCGATCACCGGCTACGGGCAGGCGTCGGACGTGCGGCGCTCGCAAGAGGCCGGGTTCGAACGCCACCTGGTGAAGCCCGTGGATATCGCGCGGCTCGAGAAGGTCGTGCGAGAGCTGCGCGCCGGAGCCTGAGGGCGCAGCTCAGGCAGTTCGCGTGAGGCTGCCATACCATTCGCGCTGCCAGCGCAACATCACCACGAAGGCGTTGCGCGCGTGCTCCACGATGCGATCCCCGAGGTCGCGCGAGTGGGCGAACCGATCCAGCGCCATCCGCAGCTCGTTCCAGCGCGCAGGGGCGCTGCGGCGCGAGGTATCGAGGTACGAGAATGCGTCCCGCACATCGACGAGCTGCGTCACGAGGTGCTTGTACAGCGCATCGTGGAGAAGGGTCGCGCGCTCGACCACATACGTCCAGCCAAACGCTTCGGCGGCAGTGGTGAAGGGTGTGATCGTGTGGCACTGGGGCAGTCGCGCCACGTGGCCGGGGCTGAACCCGAGCGCGAGCAGGTCCTGTGCGATCAAGCCCGAGCGGACGATACGAGGGAGTTCGATGATGCGCTGCAGGGGGCGAGAGTAAGCGAGGGCGGCCTCGACGGATGCCTCGAACCCGTAGGTCTGCATGAGCTCCGCGGCGTAGCAGGCGCGGCTCACCGTCGGCGTCATCAGCGACAGCCACGCGTGGTCCGCCTCGACGTGGAACTGACGCGTCTCGAGATTGAGGCGGTCGAGCATGGGGCCGATTGAGTGCAACCGGCGTGCAACGCGACGGCGAGGCGGTCAGGCACGTCGGCTCGCCAGGGTGTACGCGCCTCTACGTCCCGGTTGCGGCCCATTCAGGGGAGGGTAGGGCCTCCATAGGCTGGCGGCGGAGCGCAACGTGCGCGGCGAGTTCGCTCGCTGAGCGAATCCGCTACATGGGCCCCAACTGGTTGTGGTTGTTGCGGGAGCCAGGTGGGGAGGGGCTGGAATCGTCTCGTCGGGGGTGTTAGCGTCCGTGCCATGCGGATGAAGGCGATGATTATCGTGTTGGCGGCCAGCTTCGGGTGTGGTGGTCCACAGAAGAACCGGGTTCCTGCGGATACCGAGCTGCTCCCGTACATCGCGCCCGATGTGGATGAGCTATCGGGCACGGCGACGGACGAGGATGAGGACGAGCCCACCGAGCCCGCGCCGGCACAGAACCCGCAGAAGTAACGCCGTCGATGTGCGGCATCATTGGCTACGTCGGTACGCGCCAGGCCACTCCGATTTTGATTGGAGGCCTGCGTAAGCTCGAATATCGCGGTTACGACTCGGCGGGCGTGGCAGTGATCGATCCGGCCTCCGGTTCCGGGGTGGCGCGCGTGGTGCGCTGCCGCGGTAAGCTCGGTGCGCTCGAGGAGCGCCTCGCGCGTGAGCCTGCGCCCGGATCGATCGGCATCGGCCATACACGCTGGGCAACCCACGGGCGCCCGTCCGACGAGAACAGCCACCCGCACAAGGCGGGGCCGATCAGCGTCATTCACAACGGCATCATCGAGAACCACCTCGCGTTGCGCGCGGAGCTCGTTGCCGCTGGGGCCAAGTTCTCGTCGGAGACCGACACGGAGATCTTCGCCCACCTCGTCGATCAGGCACTGGTCGCCGGTGCGCCCGATCTCACCAGTGCGGTCCGCCGTTCGCTCGCCAAGGTGCGCGGCAGCTTCGCGTTCGTGGTGATGAGCGACAAGGAGCCCGGCACGCTGGTCGCGGCGAAGAACTCGTCGCCGCTGGTCGTGGGCCTCGGCGAGGGCGAGAACTACGTCGCGTCGGACGTCACCGCGATCCTGGCGGAGACGCGGCGCGTGATCTTCGTCGACGAGGGCGAGCTGGTCACCGTGACCCACGCCGGCGTCTCGATCACCGACTTCGAAGGTCGCCCGGTGCACCGCGAGCCCAAGGTCATCACCTGGTCCGCGGTGCAGGCTGAAAAGGGCGGCTTCAAGCATTACATGCTCAAGGAGATCCACGAGCAGCCGCGGTCGGTCGCCGACACGCTGGTCGGCCGCGTGGACCTCGAGCGCGACGACGTGGTGCTCGACGGCGTCAACCTCGACCCCACCGCGATCAAGCGCATCGTGTTCATCGCGTGCGGCACCTCGTATCACGCGTCGCTCGTCGGCGAGTTCCTCGTGGAAGGCCTCGCGCGCATCCCCGTCGAGGTCGACCTCGCGTCGGAGTTTCGCTACCGCGATCCCATCCTCGGCCCGGGCGACCTGGTCGTTGCGGTCAGCCAGTCGGGCGAGACGCTCGACACGATGGAGGCCATCCGCGAGGCCAAGAAGAAGGGCGCCCAGGTCCTCGCGATCTCGAACGTCCTCGAGTCGTCGATCCCGCGCCTCGCCGATCACGCGTTCTACACGCACGCGGGGCCGGAGATCGGCGTCGCATCGACAAAGGCGTTCACCACACAGCTCGTCGGCATCGCGCTGCTCGCGATCTATCTCGGCCGCCGCACCGGCAACCTCAAGCCCGAGCGCGCGCGCGAGTTGCTCGCCGAGCTGGTGCAGCTGCCGACCAAGATGCGCGACGTCGTGGAGTCGAGCGCGCAGCTGCAGGCGATCGCGCGCCGCTACGGCGCGTCGAACGGCTTTCTGTTCCTCGGTCGCGGCTCGCAATACCCGATCGCGCTCGAGGGTGCGCTCAAGCTCAAGGAGATCTCGTACATCCACGCCGAGGGCTACGCCGCCGGCGAGATGAAGCATGGTCCGATCGCGCTCATCGACGAGAACCTGCCCGTCGTGGTGCTCGCGCCGCGCGGCCCGAGCTACGAGAAGACGGTCTCGAACCTCGCCGAGGTGCGGGCGCGCCAGGGAAAGGTGATCGCGATCGCGACCCGCGGCGACAACGAGATCGGGGGCCACGCGGACGACGTCGTGCTGGTGCCCGACACCGCGCTCGAGCTGCAGCCGATCCTGACCGTGCTGCCGTTGCAGATGCTGTCGTACTACGTGGCCGACTTCAAAGGCACGGACATCGACCAGCCCCGCAACCTCGCGAAGAGCGTCACAGTCGAGTAGCCGGGGGCGCGACCAGGGCTGTGCCTCTGATCGTGCGACGCAAAGACGCGAACCACGCAAAGATCAGTGGCACGCGACCTGCGATACGTTCTCGCCCGCAATGCCGGGCAAGCCACGTCGTAGCGCCTCCCACGCGAAGCTGACGCACTTCAACGACGAAGGCGCGGCGCACATGGTCGAGGTCGGCGCCAAGCCCGAGACCGCGCGCATGGCGGTCGCGAGCGGGCGCGTGACGATGCGGCCCGCGACGGCAAAGGCCATCGCGGCGGGGAAGCTCGGCAAGGGTGACGTACTTGGCGTGGCGCGCCTCGCTGGCATACAGGCCGCCAAGCGCACGGCGGACTGGATCCCGCTATGTCATCCGCTGCGCCTGACGGGCGTCGACGTCGAGCTCAGCGTCGAAGGTGCGAGCGTCGCGATTCGCGCCACCGTGCGTGCCTTCGATCGCAGTGGCGTGGAGATGGAGGCGCTCACCGCGGTTACGGCGGCGGCGCTCACCGTCTACGACATGTGCAAGGCGATCGACCGCGCGATGGCGGTCTGCGACGTCCAGCTCGACGAAAAACGCGGGGGCAAGTCAGGCACGTACCTGCGAAGCACTCGGTAGATCTCGCAGCGTAGCCGGCCTCGTCGATGCACCTGCCCCGATCAACCAGGAGGCATCTATGAAGAAGCTACTCATGTCGATCGCGCTCGCCACCGCAACTGCCGGTGCCGTCGGTGCTTGCGCGTCCCGGCCAGAGACCATCGCGGAGCAGCGCAACTTGATCCAGAGCGCTAACGCCACGGTTGCGGCGATGACGCAGCGCGATCCAGGCCTCGCCTCTCTGCTGAGGTCCGTCGCGGGCTATGTCGTGTTCCCCGAGATCGGCAGCGGCGGCTTCGTCGTCGGTGGCGCCTCGGGCATGGGCGTCCTGTATCAGAACGGCCAGGCCGTGGGCACGGTCCGCATCACGCAGGCGTCGTTCGGCGCGCTCGCGGGCGGCCAGACGTTCTCGCAGCTGGTGACCTTCCGCGACCCGTACGACGTCGCGCGCCTCAAGGCGGGCCAGTTCAAGCTCGGCGCCAACGTCTCGGCGATCGCGATCAAGTCTGGCGCTGCGGCGACGGCGTTGACCGGCAGGACGGCCGTGTTCATCTTGCCGCGCGGCGGTCTGATGATCGATGTTTCGGTCGCCGGTCAGCAGCTCAAGTTCGAGCCGTTCTCGGGCTAACGTCGGCGCTCGAAAACGAGCAAGTCCCCGAGCGTGTCGTGGTCGCGGGTCCCAACGTGGATCATGCCGACGCGGCGAATCACGCCGAGGGACGCGATGTGCCACGGAAACGTGGTGGCCTGGACCGCCGTGATGCCGGGCTGGTCCAGCGCCCATCCCACGCATGCCGCGACCGCCTCGGCCGCGAAACCCCGGCATCGCGAGCTCTCCTCGATGGAGTAGGCGACCTCGGCGATCCCGGTGGTCGGTAGCCCGTGAAACACCACGCTGCCGATCACGCGGGGCTCGTCGCGGAGCAGCACGAGGGAGTCGCCCCACAGGCGCCGCTCGGGGTCGGCGCGCAGCGCCTGGCGCGAGTACGGGAAGCCCAGTGCGACGAGGTCGTCATTGGGCCAGGCATCCGGGAACCGGGCTCCCACCACGGTCTCCGCACGCGGCTTGTCGTGATCGAGCACCGCTTCGATGGCCTCGAGCGTGATCGGGACGAGCCGCAAGCGTGGAGTCTCGACCGCCGGCATGTCACGGGCCCGTCTTCGAGATGCCGAACACGAGCCCGAGCATGCCGGGCCGCGCGCCCAGCATGCTGTAGCGAACGTCGACGTTGAACAGGAGCCCGAAGGCGTGCTGGTCGAGGCCGACGCTGGCAATGGCGCCTGCGTATGCGCGATTCATGTTGGGCGGAATCTCCTGGTCTGTACGCAGCAGCGTGCCACCCACGCGGAGCGTCAGGTAGCGCGATGGATTCGCGCCCGGCCGGATGCGCATGCTGTACATGAGGTCGAACTGCAGCGTGCGGAGCGGGTCGGAGACGCGCCCGGCATCGCCGAGGTAGAGCTGCCCGAACAGCGCCGTCAGCTTGAACCCGAGCAGCCCGACCCGCTGTTCGGTCGCCATCGGCTGCCATGTCGCCTGTGCGCCGAAGGTCGGCCCGAGGCCGAGGGCATTGGCGTCGGGTCCGGTGCCCGCATTGGCGCCGACGAGGAGCCCGATGCTTCCCGGGGGCAGCGGGTCCGCGCCAGTGGTTGCCGCCGTCAAGGCGATCGCCGCGAAGGGCACGATCGCCCGAGCGCACATCATCAGAACTTCGAGGTGGTCGCGAGGAACGTGAACTTGTCGTTGGTGGCACGGAGGCGGCGCGAGAGCGTGCGCACCCAGTTCCACAACAGCTCGTAGGCGAGGTCGCGGTCGACGAACAGCAGGTCCTCGAGGTCCTTCCGGTTGACCACGAACAGGCGGCAGCGCTCGTGGCAAACGGCGGTCGCGGAGCGCGGCGCGTCGTCGATGAGCGACATCTCGCCGAAGTAGTTGCCGGGCCGCATCACCGCGAGCGCTTCTTCGCCCATGCCCGGCACGATGCGGCTGATGCGCACCGCGCCTTCGACGATCAGGTAGAACTTGTCGCCGGGCGACCCTTCCGTGAAGATCGTCGTGCCGGCCTTGTATTGCTCCTCGAGGCCGATGTCGACGACGCGGCGCAGATGCGGCATTGGCAGGCCGCTGAACATGTCGATCTGCGCGAGGATCTCGAGCGTCGACTTGCCCTTCAGATCGAGTCCGGGCGTTTCGTCGTCGTCAGACATGTTGCTCCCGGAGCGTCCCGCAAGGGGGCCCTCGATGCAAGGATTCACCGTGCTTAGAACAGCTACGAGAAATCACAATTCTCTGCTCTCCCCATGACCAGGACAGGCCAGCTTGGCGGCGAGGCTGGCCGCGGCCGCTACCTCCGGAATGCAAAACGGCCCGGAGTTTCCCCCGAGCCGCCGGCACCTGGTCTCCCGCGCGGAAGGTACTAGCCGACCTTGAGGACGAGCAGCAGGGCGATGATGAGCGCGTAAATGACAAGCGACTCGATCAGCGCGAGGCCGAGAATCATCGGACCGCGGATCTGACCAGCGGCGCCCGGGTTACGAGCGATGCCGTCGAGAGCAGCGGCGGCCGCACGGCCCTGGCCGAGCGAGCCACCCAGCGCGGCGATGCCGATGCCGAAGCCGGCCGCGATCGCGATGGTGCCGAAGTTGGAGGCGAGACCCTGAGCCTTGACGGCCTCGGCCTCATTGCCCTGCGCGAACGCAACGGCGCACATGGCGACGAGGATGTAGAGGGTCCAGAGGCCAATACGAACGATCTTGTTGTTGCTGTTCATGGTCGTTTCTCCTGGGATGCGCGGGGCGCAGATGCGGGGGCTAATTAACGTGGAATGGGTGTGAGGTAAAGGGTCGATAGCGTCGGAAATCGAGGTGAAGAGATCAGTGCTCCTCGTGCTCGATCGCCATGCTGATGTAGACGGTGGCGAGGGTCGAGAACACGAGGGCCTGAATCAGACAGACCAAAATGCCGAGGATTAGGAAGGGGATTGGCACCAGGAACGGCACCAGGGCGAAGAACGACATGACGACCTTGTGGTCGGCCATCATGTTGCCCATGAGGCGAACGGCCAGCGAGAGCGGGCGGGCGAGGTGGCTGATGATCTCGATGGGGAGCATCAACGGGGCGAGCGCCAGGCTCGGGCCGAGGAAGTGCTTGAAGTACGCGAGGCCGTGTTCTTTGACGCCGTAGTAGTGCGTGAGGAAGAACACCGCGAGCGCGATACCGACGTTGGTCTTCAGGGTGTCCGTGGGCGCGATGAAGCCGGGCAGCAGCGCGCACACGTTGTTGAAGAAGATGAAGAAGTAGAGCGCGGCGATCAGCGGGAAGAACTTCTTGGCGTTCTTCTCGCCCATCGCGCCCTCGACCATGCCGAACACGCTCTCGGCCATGGTCTCGAAGAAGTTGCGGAGGTTCATCGAGCGAGGCGGGACGAGCCCCTTGTCACCGGTGCGCGTCGCCTTGGCGAACTTCAGCGCGCCCCAGATGATGAACGCGACCACGACCATCGTGATGAGGACGTGAGTGAGCGTGAAGCCCGACGGGAACATCTTGGTTCCCGCGGTGCGTCCGAGCTTGCCTTCAGCCCAGTGGTTGAGGTCGTTCCACCAGCTGAACTTGGTGAGGAAGTCGAACCAGGTTCCGTGTTCACCCATTGGGGGTCTCGCTCTCGCTGTCGGGGGCGTCAGGCGTACGAAGCGCTGTGTAAGCGGCCTCGACGACGATGGAAACGATGAAGATCGAGTAGCCGATCGTGAACGCGATGACGTCGATCGGCAGGAGGAGGACGGAGAGGGTGACGGCGCCCATCAGGAACACCATCTTGGGCAGCATCAGCGCAGAGGCCGCGCCGCCACCCTTGCCTGTCTGCGCGGCGGTCGTCCACTTCACGACCAGCTTGCGCAGCACGAAGAAGTTCAGGCAGGTGAGGCCCGAGCCGACCATCAGCCCGAGCACGACGGGCTTGCTCTGGGTGAGCACGAGGCCAACGACCGTCACGACGATCGCCAGCGCGTAGTTCATGCGCTCGATGCGGTGGATGCTCGGGCTAGCCACGGGCGACCTCCTGTGTCTCGGACGCGGCGGCGCGCTCGGCGCGACCCACCGCCCGGAGCACGCCGCGGAAGCCCGCGACGAGACCGAACACGAGGAACAGCAGCATCATCCATGGCGTGGTGCCCAGCTCGCGATCGAGCCCGTAGCCGATGAGGAGCCCGATGATGACCGACAGGCCCATCTCGAGACCGACCGAGCTCGCCGACAACGCATCGAACGCGCGCCTCGTCGTGTGGGCGGCGGGGTCAGCGCTTCTACGGCGCGGGCTCACGACCTCTGGATGCAGCGAGGCCCCGGATCCGTTGGTCCGAGAATCCTGCGACATTTCGCCGCGGTTGCTGGGGCCGGTCTGCATCAGCGGCGCCCATGTACCACCCCGAAAATGCATCGTCAATCGACGAGGCACCCGAGATCATCCCGCGAGAGAAGCCTTGGCAGCCGCGACGATCTGGTCGACGTCGTCGTCGGTGTGGGCCAAGGACACGAACATGGCCTCGAACTGCGACGGGGGCAGGAACACCCCGCGCTCCCGCATCCCTCGGAAGAAGGCCGCGAACCGCTGCGTGTCCGCGGCCTTGGCCGTCGCGTAGTCGGTCACCGGACCGGCACAAAAGAACAGGGTCAGCATCGACCCGACCCGGTTCATGACCGCCGGCACTCCCGCGCCCCGGGCGGCCGCCAGGAGGCCATCCCCCAGGCGCTTGCCCAGGTGCTCCAGGCGCTCGTAGGTGCCGGGACGGGCGAGGATCTCCATCGCCTTGAGACCGGCCGCCATCGCGAGCGGGTTTCCGCTCAGGGTGCCTGCCTGGTAGACCGGGCCGAGCGGCGCCAGCTTCTGCATGATGTCCGCGCGCCCACCGAACGCCGCGGCAGGGAGCCCGCCGCCGATCACCTTGCCGATCGTGGTCAGGTCCGGGGTGATGTTGTACCGCCCCTGCGCGCCGCCGAACGCGACGCGGAAGCCTGTCATCACCTCGTCGAAGATGAGGACGGTCCCGTGCTTCTTCGTGATCTCGCGCAGGCCTTCGAGGTAACCGGGCGCGGGCTCGACCAGGCCCATGTTACCGGCGACCGGCTCGATGATGACCGCGGCCACATCGCCCGTCGCACACGCGCGCTCGACGGAGGGAAGGTCATTGTAGGGAACGACGATGGTGTCCTTGGCCGCACCTTCGGGCACACCGGCCGAGCCCGGAATACCGAGCGTGGCAGCGCCGGAGCCCGCGGCGACGAGGAGGCAGTCCGCGTGACCGTGATAGCCGCCGTCCGCCTTGATGATCTTGTTGCGGCCGGTGAAGCCGCGCGCGAGGCGCAGCGCGCTCATCGTGGCCTCGGTGCCCGACGACACCGCCCGCACCATCTCCATCGAGGGCACCGCAGCGCGCAGCGTCTCGGCAAACCGCACCTCGACTTCGGTGGGCGCGCCGAACGTCGTGCCGCTGCCCATCGTCTCCTTGATGACGTCGAGGATCTCCGGGTGGCTGTGGCCGAGGATCAGCGGGCCCCAGCTGCCGATCAGATCGAGATAGCGGTTGCCGTCGGCGTCCCAGATCGAAGCGCCATCGCCCTGGGCGACGAACACGGGGTCGGCGCCGACCGAGCGACACGCACGCACGGGAGAGTTCACGCCTCCCGGAATGATTGCCTTAGCTCGCTCGAAAATCGTCTGACTGCGCTGGATCGACATGGCGGCGGGAACGTATCCCGGGCGAGGGCTCGCGGGTAGCCGCACCGGCTGCTATGGCTAGAAGGCATGCTGACGCTCTCGGTGGCAGCGCTGGCCGTGCTGGAGCACGCCTCGGATGCCGTCATCATCATGAACGACGAGGGCGAGGTCGAGTGGGTGAACGAGGCGATGAGCGTGCTCGTCGGCTACTCACGCAAGCAGCTCGTCGGCCGCTCCGTGCTGACGTTGATCGACGAAGTCGAGCTCGCGAACCGACCGATCCGGAACCGCGAGCTCTCGCCCGGCCAGAGCCTGCGGATCGATCGCACCGTGCGTCACGCCGATGGCTCCGGGACGCCGTGCGAGGTGGCGGTCACCATGCTGCCCGATCGCCGCATCGTGGCGCTCGTGCGCGACATCAGCGTGCGCACGGCGGAGCAGGCGCGGCTGCAGCGCTCCGAGGAGAGCTTTCGCACGCTCGCCGAAAAGCTCCCCGATGCGATCGCGATCCATCGCGCGGGCAAGTTCATCTTCTGCAATCGGGCCGTCGTCGCGCTCCTGGGCTACACGAGCGCCGACCAGCTGATCGGGATGCCGATCATCGACATCGTACATCCCGAGAGCCGGCCCGCCGTCGCACCTCGCCTCGCCTCCCTCGCGACCGGTGTCACGGAGCTCCCATGGTTCGAGGAGCGGATCCTGCGCCGCGACGGTACGTCGCTGACGATGGAGATCGCATCCATCCAGATGAACTTTCAGGAGGGGCCGGCGGTCGTGGTCGTCGGGCGCGACATCACGGAGCGCAAGGCGCTGCAGCTCCGGCTCGCCGAGGCCGACCGCATGGCGTCGATCGGCACGCTGGCGGCCGGCATCGCGCACGAGATCAACAACCCGCTCACGTACGTCGCGCTCAACCTCGAGGGCGTGCATCGCGCGCTCGGTGCCCTGACGGCGCGTGGCGGCACGCTGTCGCCTGAGGTGGCCGCGGAACTCTACGACAAGATCTCGGCGGCGATCGAGGGTACCGGGCGGGTCAGCGAGATCGTCACGGGGCTGCGGCGGTTCGCGCACTCCGACCAGTCGCCCAAGGGCCCGATCGACGTCGCGCGCGCAATCGAAGCCGCAGTGCGGTTGATCGATCACGAGCTGAGGCTGCGCGCGCGCCTCGTTCTCGAACAGCGTGCGACGCGCGGTGTGCTCGCCAACGAGGGCCGGCTCACCCAGGTGCTCGTGAATCTGCTGTCCAACGCGAGCCAGGCGATCCCCGAGGGCCAGGCGGATCGTCACTCGATCACCATTCGCAGCTGGGACAGCACGGAGTGCGTCCACATCTCCGTGACAGATACGGGGATCGGGATCCCGCCCGACGTCATCCCGCGCGTGTTCGATCCGTTCTTCACCACCAAAGATCCAGGCGCGGGTGTCGGCCTCGGCCTCGCGATCTCGCACGGCATCATCACCGGCTACGGTGGCTCCATCGAGGTCAGCAGCGCACCCGGGCAGGGCACCACGTTCAATGTCTCGCTCCCTGCGAGCGATAGCGACGTGACCGCGCCCGTGCCCCTCGCGACGATCGCGGTGCCGCCGCCCGCGATCGCACGTCATCGCGTCCTCGTGGTCGACGACGAGGCGATGATCCGGAAGGTCGTACGTCAGGTCCTCGGCGAGGACTACGAGGTCGAGCCCGTGGCCTCGGGCCGCGCGGCGATCGAGCGTCTCGCGCAGTCAGGCGACGTCGACGTCGTGCTCTGCGACCTCTCGATGCCCGATGTCTCGGGCGTCGACGTTTACAAGTGGGTCGAGGAGAACCGCCCCGAGCTGTGCGAGCGGATGATCTTCTCGAGCGGTGCGAACCACCCGATCGCCGCGCGGTTTCCCGAGCGCTGGCTCGACAAGCCGTTCGGTGTCGAACAGCTGCGCGCGATCGTCGCCGATCGCATCGCGGCCACGCGCCGCCAATAGACGGCGATCTCGAACTCGGCGCGCGCCGTCGAACTCGACGGGTGATCCGGCGGAGCGCCGGCTAACAGGCCATCACGGAGTGCGGCGCAGGGAGCGATGCCTACGATTCGCTCTCGCCCTCATCCTCGTCGCCACCCTCGTCCTCACCCTCGTCACCCTCCATCTCGCCCTCGTCCTCGACGTCGTTCGCGATGGTGTCACCGTCGTCGGCGGCCTCGATCGGCGCGCCCTCCGCGATGCCCGACTCCTCGCCCGGCTCGGCGAGGCGCTCGATCGCGGCCACGTGCTCGCCCTCGTCGACGCGCATGATGCGGACGCCCTGTGTCGCCCGGCCCTGCACGGAGATGTCGCGCACGCGGAGGCGGATGAGCTTGCCGCGGTCGGAGATGAGGATGAGGTGGTCGTCGTCGCTGACGATGCGGACCGCCGCGACCAGGCCATTGCGGGCCGTGGTCTTGATCGCGATGACGCCCTTACCGCCGCGATTCTTCGTCGGGTAGTCGGCGACGGCGGTGCGCTTGCCATAGCCGCGTTCGCAGACGGTGATGAGGGTCGCTTGCGCCTCGCGCGCGAACGTCACCATGCCGACGAGGCGGTCGCCTTCACGCAGTGAGATGCCGCGCACGCCGCCGGCGGTACGGCCCATCGGCCGTACCTTGTCTTCCATGAACCGGACCGCGAAGCCCTTCGCGGAGGTGAGGAGGACGTCGTCGGCCTTGGTGGTCAGCGACGCCCCGACGAGGCGGTCGCCCTCCTCGATGGTGATCGCCTTGATGCCGCTCGTGCGGACGTTCTCGAACTGCGACAGCGCGGTCTTCTTCACCGTGCCGGACTGGGTCGCGAAGAACACGTAGGTGTCCTCGTTGAACTCCTTGAACGGCAGCATCGCGACGACCTGCTCGGCTTCCTGCAGATCGAGCACGTTGACGATCGCGCGGCCCTTCGCGGTGCGCGAGCCTTCGGGGATCTCGAACACCTTTTTGTAGTAGACGCGGCCCTTGTCGGTGAACAGCAGCAGGTGGTCGTGGGTCGACCCGGCGAACATGTCGACGATGAAGTCACCTTCTTGCGACGTCGCGCCGGTGATGCCACGGCCACCGCGGCCCTGCGCTTCGTACTCGCTGACCTTGGTGCGCTTGATGTAGCCGAGGTGCGTGCGCGTCACGACCATGTCTTCCTGGTCGATCAGCTCCTCGGTCATGATCTCGCCCTGCGCGTCGACGATCTGCGTGCGGCGCTTGTCGGCGAAGTCGGTGCGGATCTGCTTGAGCTCGTCGATGATCGCAGCCATGAGCTTCTTCTCGTCGGCGAGAAGGCCCTCGAGGTAATCGGTGAGCTCCCACAGCTCCTTGTATTCGGCTTCCAGCTTTTCGCGCTCGAGGCCAGTCAGGCGACCGAGGCGCATGTCGAGGATCGCCTGGGCCTGGCGCGCGCTCAGCGTGACGAAGCCCTTGGCCTTCGCGGCCTCGACCTCGGCGGGCGGACGGCCGGCGCGCTCGAGGAAGCCTTCGAGGCCCCCGAGCTTCTCGACCATCAAGCGCTCCTTGGCCTGATCGGTGTCCTTGCTCGACCGGATGATCTCGATGACCCGGTCGATGTTCATGACCGCGAGGCCCAAGCCCTCGACGATCTCGCGGCGCTCGCGCGCCTCGCGCAGATCGAACAGCGTGCGGCGGGTAACGACCTCGCGGCGGTGCTCGATGAAGACTTGGAGAGCGCGCTTGAGCGACAGCAGCACCGGGCGGCTGTCGACGATCGCGAGCATGTTGATCGAGAACGAGCTCTGCAGCGCCGTGTACTTGAAGAGGTTCGCGAGGACGACCTGGTCGCTCGCATCCTTCTTCAGCTCGAACACGACCCGGATGCCCGTGCGGTCCGACTCGTCGCGGATGTCGCTGATGCCCTCGAGCTTTTTCTCGCGGACCATGTCTGCGGTCGTCTCGATCCACCGCGCCTTGTTCACCATGAACGGCAGCTCGGTGACGATGATCGCCTGGCGGTCCTTTCGAATCTCCTCGACGTGGGCGACGCCGCGCACCGCGATCTGGCCACGGCCGGTCTTGTACGCGCTGATGATGCCGACGCGGCCCTGGATCACGCCGCCGGTCGGGAAGTCGGGGCCGGGGACGATCTTGAGCAGCTCGTCGTCGGTGACCGTCGGGCGCTCGATGACGGCGAGCACGCCGTCGATGATCTCGCCGATGTTGTGCGGCGGGATGTTGGTCGCCATACCGACCGCGATGCCGGCGGCGCCGTTGATGAGGAGGTTCGGAACCTTGGTCGGCAGGACCGTCGGTTCGAGCTCCTTGTCGTCGTAATTCGGCTGCCAGTCGACGGTCTCTTTGTCGATGTCCGCCAGCATCTCCGAGGAGAGCTTGGACATGCGGACCTCGGTGTAGCGCATCGCGGCCGGCGGATCGCCGTCGACGGAACCGAAGTTGCCTTGCCCGTCGGCGAGCATGTACCGCATCGAGAACTCCTGGGCCATGCGGACCAGGGCGTCGTACACGGATGCGTCGCCGTGCGGGTGGTACTTGCCGATGACGTCGCCGACGACGCGCGCGCACTTGAGGTACGGGCGGTTCCAGACGTTGTTGAGGCCCTTCTGGGCGTACAGGATCCGGCGGTGCACCGGCTTGAGGCCGTCGCGCGCGTCGGGCAGCGCTCGCGAGACGATCACGCTCATGGCGTAGTCCATGAACGAGCTCTTCATCTCGGTCTCGATCGAGATCGGCGTGATGTTGCTGGGGCCTAGGGCGTCAGACATCGCGCCTCGGTATAGCCCGCGAGGCCGTCCCTCTCAACGCTCCGAAGGGCCTGTTTGTCGTCGGTTTTCGGACTGAGAAAGGGGATCTAATCGCTCCCGAAAAACACCCCGGAAAGGGTCGAAAACGGCCCCGAAAATGACACGGCCCGCGCTCTTTCGAGGCGGGCCGCTTTACTCGGAGTCGCGGGCTTTTACGGCTTCGCGAGCGAGCTGATGAGCTTGAACTCGACGCGGCGGTTCTTCGCGCGCGCGGCCTTCAGCTTGGCGCCCTTGAGGCCGTTCGGATCGACGACCGGAGCCGTGTCGCCGTAGCCCTTGGACGTGATGCGGTCTTCGGCGATGCCCTTCGAGATGAAGTACGCGCGGACGCTGTCAGCGCGGCCCTGCGAGAGCTCGGTGTTGTCCTGGTACTTTGCGCCCTTCTTCGGCTTGAGCGCGACGTCGTCGGTGTGGCCCTGGATCTCCATCTTGAGGTCCGGGAACTCCTTGAGGACCGCGACGGCCTTGTCGAGCGTCTTGTTCGACGTCTTCAGCAGGTCCGCCGAGCCCGTCTTGAAGTTGATGCCCTTCACGACGCCCGAGAACTGCTTCACCTTCGCGGGGAGCTCGTCGGGGCAGCCATCCTCGTCCTGGAAGCCGTTCTTGGTCTCGGCCTCGGTCGGGCACTTGTCGGTGGCGTCGAGCACGCCGTCGGTGTCGTTGTCCGGATCCGGGCAGCCGTCCTCGTCCTGGAAGCCGTCCTTGTCCTCGGGCTCGTTCGGACACTGGTCCTGGTTGTCGGCGAGGCCGTCGGCGTCGTTGTCGAGCTCGGGGCAGCCGTCGTCGTCCTGGAAGCCGTCCTTGTCCTCGGCCTCGTTCGGGCACTTGTCCGCGGCGTCGAGGATGCCATCGCTGTCGTTATCGGGCTCCGAGCAGCCGTCGTCGTCCTGATAGGCGTCCTTGTCCTCCGGATCGACGGGGCACTGATCGGCCGCGCCCTTGATGCCGTCCTTGTCCGGATCTTCGTCGATCGGCGGCGGCGGCGGCGGGGCCGCTTCCTTCTTCGGGCCGCCGAAGCTCACGTACACCGAGGCGAGCGCCTCGAAGTCCGTGGTGATCTTCTTGACGTCCTCGCTCGGCGGCATGTCGTTCTCGCTGCTCGGAACGAACAGGGCACGGCCGTCGAGGCGCAGGCCCCAGTGATCGCCACCGCGGAACTTGATACCGGCGCCGACGTAGAACGCGCCGTCCGTGTCCTTGTAGACCGCGGTGAGCGGGTTGTTCGGCATATCCGGGTCGGTCGAGACAGTCTGGAAGGCACCGCCACCGACGAGCAGGAACGGGAGCAGCTTGTTCGCGGGATCCTTCGCACGGAACTGCGCGACGAGCTGACCGCGATAGGTGATCGCGGTGACGTTGTAATCGAGCTCGCGGGCGTTCGTCGGCAGGACGCCGAACTCGCCTTCGATACCGAGCATGTGGTGGAAGTACCAACCAAGACGCACGCCCACGAGCAGCGAGTTCGTCGGGCTAGGCGCTCCCGGTACGTCATCGACACCGAGCTCGTTGGTGTCACTGAAGACGTGAATACCGGCCGTGACGCCGATCTCGACCTCGGCATGAGCGACGAGCGAGCTCGTCACGATTGCGCCGCACGACATCGCAGCGAGCAGGGTGAACGTACGAGTCATGTGGCCTTGGTATCAAGGAATATCGCAGGGCTCCACAATTTGGCGCACTCTTTGAAAGGGATCGTGGGGATCTTTGCGCTTTACTGGGCGCCCATGGCGAACCGACTCGCAGCCGAGAGCTCTCCGTACCTCCGGCAACACGCTGACAACCCCGTCGAGTGGTGGCCGTGGGGCGCCGAGGCGTTCGCCGAGGCGAAGCGTACGAACAAGCCCGTGTTCGTCTCGATCGGCTACGCCGCGTGCCACTGGTGTCACGTGATGGCGCACGAGAGCTTCGAGGATCCGGCGATCGCGAAGCTGATGAACGAGCGGTTCGTCAACGTGAAGGTCGATCGCGAGGAGCGCCCCGACGTCGACGCCATCTTCATGAACGCGATCATGGTCATGGGGGAGGGTGGTGGCTGGCCGCTCTCGGCGTTCTGTTTGCCCGACGGGCGCCCGTACTTTCTCGGCACCTACTTCCCGCCGACCTCGCGGTTCGGTCGGCCGGGCTTCAACGAGCTGCTCGAGGCGATGTCCGATGCCTTTCGCAATCGGCGCGCCGAGGCCGAGGACAACGCGCTCGCGCTGGTCGATGGCCTTCAGCGCGTCGACGACCACTACCGTCGCGGCGCGCGCGGCGCGGATCGCGCGGGGCTCCAGCAGTCACTGATCGTCACCGCGGGCCGGCAGCTCGCCGAGCGCTGTGACCCCAAACATGGCGGGCTCGGCGGCAAGCCCAAGTTTCCGTCGAGCTCGAGCCATGATTTGCTCGCACGCGCGGGGCGGTTCTCGTTCGGGCAGCCCGCGAAGCAAGCGTTCGCGGACTGGGCGCGCGGCATGGCCGAAGGCGGTCTCTACGATCACCTCGGAGGTGGCTTCGCGCGCTACTCCGTCGACGAGAAGTGGCTCGTCCCGCACTTCGAGAAGATGCTCTACGACCAGGCGCAGCTGCTCGGCATCTACGCGAGCGCGGTGGCGATGGGGGGGGCGTTCGCTGGGCGCGCGCGCGACGTGATCGTGCAGACCGTCGAGTTTCTCGCGCGCGAGCTGTCGGACGCGGCGGGCGGCCTGTGGTCCTCGCTCGACGCCGACACCGAGGGCGAAGAGGGCAAGTTCTACGTGTGGACGCCGGCACAGCTGCGCACCGCGCTCGGTCCGATGGGCGCGATCGTTTTCGGGGCGGCGTACGGCGTGCACCCGCACGGCAACTTCGAGCACGGCACCAGTGTTCTGTCGCGCGTGACGCCCCGCGGGGGCGAGCACGAAGAAGCCCAGCTCGCCGAGCTGGCGGCCAAGCTGTTCGAAGCGCGCAAACAACGCGTGCCGCCCGGCACCGACGACAAGGTGCTGTCGGGCTGGAATGGCCTCGCGCTCTCCGGCCTCGTCGCCGCGTACCGGGCCACCTCGCATCGGGCCGCGCTCGACCTCGCACTGCGCGTCGCCACGTTCCTGCGCGAGCGCATGGTGAAGGGCGCCGACCTCGCGCGCGTGTTCCACGAGGGCACGAGCAAAGATCTCGACGGCACGCTCGATGACTACGCGTTTGTCGCGCAGGGCTTCCTCGAGCTCGCGGAGGTCACGGGCGATCGCGCCTGGTGGGACCTCGGCGCTTCACTCGTCGGCACGCTGCGCGCGCGCTTCGTTGCCGAGGAGGGTGGCATCGTCGTGTTCTACATGGCGCCCGCCGGCGATGCGCTGCTCGTCCACCGTCCCGAGTCGCATCACGACGGCGCGATCCCGTCGGGGGCTGCGATCGCCGTGCACGCGCTCCTCCGCCTCGGTCTCGTAGCCGGCGATGTCGCCGCGCTCGAGCTCGCCGAGAAGTACCTGACCCAGCGGCTCACCGGCGCGACTGGTGTCAACGCGTGGGCAACGTCGGCGCTCCTGGGGGCGCTCGACTTCTATCTCCACGCCAAGATCCTCGTGGTCAGCGAGGGCACCGGGCGTGCGGAGCTCCTCGCCGCTGCGCGCACCACCTACGCCCCGACGCTTGCCGTCGCGGGCCCGTGGGCGAGCGCGTCGATCCTGGATGGCAAAGTCCCCGCCACGAGTGGCGCTGCCCGCGCCTACGTCTGCACGGGCCCGACGTGCGCGCCTCCGGTCACCGAGCCCGCGAAGCTGTTGCCGCTGCTCGAGAGCTGATCAGACCGACTTCTTCATTCCGTACGCCATCAAGCCCGCGAACACGACGAGCGGGATGAGATACGGGACTACGACGACGCCGAAGCTGAGCTTGCTCCACCCGATGATCAGCTCGAAGGCGAACACCGCGACCGCGATCAAGAACGCCCCGATGAACTCGGGCCAGTCGGTCTCCATCTTGAGCCCGAGCCAGAAGATGATCGCGCCGGCGAGGAAGCACACCGTGGCGAGTGCCCAGCTCGGCAGGCCAAAGAAGCTCTTGATGCTGGTCTTGGCCGCGCCCGGGTCGAGCACCACCAGGTTGATGACGAGCACCAGCGCGACGAAGGCCATCATGAGGATCAGGTAGGTCCACATCTTGGACCGGCCCTTACCCATGAATTCACGTTCGACGGTTTCTTCCCCCATGCGAGGAATCGTAACTCGCTAGCGAGCTGCGCGCGCGCGTTCGAGCAGCTTCTTCCAGGGCGCCGGCAACCGGTTGGCCGCCGCGAGGGGCTCGAGCGCGTCGCGCGCAGCCTTCCATTCCGCGGCCGCGGTCTTGGCGTCGGGGGCGATCTCGGCGAGGCCCACGCGGATCTCCGCCACATAGCCGGGCCAGTGCGCGTTCTGCGGCGCGTGCGCCGCGGCCGCGACCGCGAGCGTCTTGGCCTCCTCGAGTGCCGCGCGCAGCTCCTCGCGTGCTCCGGTCGCGCGCTTCACCTCGGCGAGTGCGAGGAGACCCTGGGTCAGCGTTTCCTTCCAATCGAAGTTGATCGGGTCGCCGGTGACCAGCCCCCGCGCGCGCTCGACGCCAGAGGTGATCAGCTGTGTCGCGCGTTCGGCGTCGCGGCCCGCGATGGCGCGGCCGAAGCCGATCTCTGTCGAGGCGAGCTCGTTCCGGAACCCGGTATGCGCGGGCGATTCTTTGACCAGGGCCATACGGAGCGCGAGCGCGGCCTCGTGCGACGCGAGCCGGTTGCCGAGGTCGCCTTTCACCTCGTAGGCGTTCGCGAGCTTGGCGTGAGCCCACGCAACGCTGCGACGGAACGGCGCGCTCTTCGGATCGGCGGCCGACATCTTCTCGCGGATATCGAGCGACACCTTGTAGTGCGCGAGCGCCTTGTCGATCTCGCCGAGGTACATGCGGCCGTCGCCCGCGCGTGCGAGTGTGCGCGCGAGATCGCCTTGCCAGAGCGCCTTGGAGTCGCGCTCGACGAGCTCCTTCTGCAACTGCTCGGCGACGGCGAGCTGCTCGAGGCCCGCGGTGAACTCGCCGGTGTCGAGCAGGGCGAAGCCGAGGTTGGACAGCAGATTCCCGCGCTGGCGCTTCCACGTCGTATTGCTGGGATCGCGGCGGGCGAGGCCGTCGAGCACGGGCACCGCGAGGCGGTAGGTCTGGATCGCGCTCTTGTCGTCGCCGAGCTGGCGCTGAACCGCGGCGATGTTGTCCTGACAGTCGAGCACGCGCTCCTGCATCTCGACGTTATCGGGCTGGCTTTCGAGCAGCGACTCGCGCAGGCGGAGCGCCGCGCGGAACGCGTCGAGCGCCTTCTGCGACTCGCCCCGCGCGAGGTACACGGAGCCGAGCTTCATGTGGCTCGTCGACAGCCCGAGCACCTCGACGGCCGTGCGCGTCTCCGCCGTGCCCGCATGCTCGCGCTCGTGCCGCGCCGCCGAGTACTCCTCGAACGCGGCGTCGATCTTGCCATCGTTGCGCAGAAGATCACCGAGGCGATCGTGGGTCTCGGCCTTGTGCAGCGCCATGACGCGGTCCGCGGCCGCCTCGACCGACAGCGCATCGAAGCCCTTCTTCGACGCGGTGTACGCGGCGATCGCCTCCGCGGTGCGGCCGCGTTGCTGGTGCACGGTGCCGATCTCGAAGTCGAAGCGCGCGATCATCCTGCGGCGGAAGCGCGTCTTCTCCGTGCGATCGCCGCCGACCGCCGCGGCGAGCTTGGCGCGTGCGTTCGTCCACGTCGCGAGCGCCTCGTCCAGCCGGCCGGACTCGCGCTCGGCGATGCCGACGATGTCGACCGCGAGCGCCATGCGATCGCCGTCGTCCTCGGGCATGCCGCCGGGAATCTTGGACAGGGTGTCGTAGTAGTTCCGGATCTCGCCGCCGAGGTTCGACATCACGTCGAGTCGGCCGATCGCGGTCAGGCGATCCTTGACGTCCGACAGCATGTTGTCGATCAGCTTCTCGGCGGCGACGCGGCGGGTATCAGCGATCAGGCGCTCGCGTGTGGCGACGTCGCGCTCGTGGATGATCTGGCGGACCGCCAGCGTGCCGCCGACCGCGAACGCGATCACCGACAGCGACGAGATGGTGACCGCAGCGCGATGCTTGCGAACGAACCGCGCCAGCTTCTGCATCGCGGTGTAGCGATGCGCGGTGACGAGCTGACCGGTGAGGAAGCGCCGCAGCTCCTCGGCGAGCTCGCCGGCGTGTGGGTAGCGGAGCCGCGGCTCCTGCGCCATCGCGCGGTGCACGATCGCGAGGAGGTCGGCGGGCGCGCCCTTCTCGCGCTCCTCGAGCGGGACGACCCTGCCGAGCGCGGCCGCGGCGATCACATCCGTCGCCGTGCGCGCGTTGTACGGCGGCACGCCCGCGAGCAGGTGATAGAGCATCGCGCCGAGCGCGAACACGTCGGCGCGTGCATCGAGCGGCTCGCCCCGCGCTTGCTCGGGCGCCATGTACGCGGGGGTACCCATCACGGCGCCCGCGACGGTAAGCGTGGCGTTGGTCTGCGTGGCCGTCGGGATCGACGTCTTCGCCTCGCGCGGCGTGCGCGTGCCGGGCTCGCTGGGATCGGTGACGTCGAGGTCCTTGGCGAGGCCCCAGTCGATCACGACCGTCTCGCCGAAGTCACCGATCAGGATGTTGCCGGGCTTGAGGTCGCGGTGGATCACGCGCTGGCTGTGTGCGTAGGCGATCGCGTCCGCCGCCGAGGCGATCCTGGGCAGCAGCGCGAGTCGCTGCTCGAGCGTGCGCGCCTCGCCGATCACCTTGTCGAGCGGGCGGCCCGACACCAGCTTCATCGCGAAGAACGGCTCGCCCGACGGCCAGCGACCGGCCTCGTACACCGGCACGATGCCTGGATGCTGCAGGCGGGCGGTGATCAGCGCCTCGCGCTGGAACCTCCCAAGCTGATCGGGGCTCGGCTCGAGCAGCTCCTTGAGCGCGACGGGGCGGCCGAGGCGCTGATCCGCGGCGGCGACGATGCGGCCCATGCCGCCGCGCGCGATCTCCTTGTCCGGCTTGTACAGCTCGGTCGGGACGATCGGCAGCGGCGGCATCCCGCCTTCGACAGGGGCGGCCATTGTCGCGGCATCGCCGATCTGGGCCGGACGCGCTGTGCGCGGTGGCGGCGTGCCAACGGCCTGCGGGACGTGCGTCGACGGTGGGGCCATCGGCGCCAGCGTCGCGCCGAACGCATCGAACCCGCCGTCGCTTGCGGGCGTGTCCCCACCACCCGCGGACGCCGGTGGCGACAGCCGGGCGGGCTCTCCGTCCTCGGGGACCATGTATGTTCGATTGTAGCTGTCATGACGCCCGCGCTCCACGTCGTTCGCGCCGGGGTTGGCCCCCGGATCCTCCTGATCCACGGCAGCGCTGCGGATCACACCACCTGGTCGATTCAGCTCAATTCTCCTGCACTGCGAGGTGACTTCTCGCTGATCGCCTATGACCGACGCGCCGTGACCACCGTCGAGGAGCACGCGGACGACGCCGCCAGCCTGCTCGCCGACGCGAACCAGCGCGCGCTGCTCGTCGGCTCGAGCTTCGGCGCGGTGGTGGCACTCGACGTGCTCCGCCGCTATCCCGAGCGGTGCGCGGGGGCGGTGCTGATCGAGCCGCCGATGGCCGCCGACGATGCCACGCCCGTTGCGGCCGCCGAATTTCTCGCCACGTTCGACCGCTGTGTCGAAGAGCAGGGCGGGCCGGCCGCCGGCGCGCTGTTCCTGCGCACGGTGCTCGGTGATGCCGCGTACGAGCGCATCCCGCGTGCGTTTCGCGAGCGCTCGGCGGCGAAGTGGAAAGAGATCCGCGCCGACTCGGTGGCGTTGATCGCGTATCGCCCGCGGTATGCGGAGCTCGCGAACGTGCGCGTGCCCGTGCAGCTGCTCGGGGGCGGTCGCTCGGCGAGCTACTTCCGGCCTACGCTCGAGGCGCTGCTCCAGGCGTTGCCCGCGGCGCAGCTCGAGATCGTCGACCATGCGGGCCACATGCTGCACGCCGAGGCCTCTCGCCGGTTTGCCGAGGTGCTGACGGCGTTTGCGGGCGAGGTGCTGCCGATGGCCGAAACTACAGGCTGAGCACACAGACCGTGGGCCCGCCTGCGGCGTGAGATGCAGCATGCAGATTCGCAGTGTTCTTGCCCTCTCGCTCCTCGCGACGGCGTGTGCCTCTCGCGCCACACCACCTCCCGCCGCGCCGCGTGCCGAGCCCACCGCCACGCCGACCGCCTCACCGCCGCAGCCGGAGATCACGCGCATCGCCGCAGGCGCGGCACCCGGAAGCAACACGCACCAGTGGGGCTCGCGCTTCTTCGAGCTGCGCGGCGACACCGCCGCGCGCCAGGTGCGAATCCACGATGCGGTCGACTTCCAGGGCTCCGGCATGCAGCCGAGTGACATGCCGCCGACGCGTCACACGTGCACGCCGTGGGAGACGCTGCCGGCCGACACGGCCGTGACCGCCGAGGCGAACGGCGCCTGGTTCCGCGCGACGCAGCCGGCTCCGCCTGCGGCTCCGCCCGATCCGAAGCGCGAGGCGGTAGGGATGGATTCCTTCACCTACGGTCGCGGCATCCTGGAGTGTGCACCGAGCACCTAGCCCGGCTTTCGGGTGAGCGCGGTGCGGATGGCCTCGACCAGCTCGACCGCGTCAAACGGCTTCGGTAACGTCACGACGTCCGGCGGGAGCTCCGCGGTGGCGGTGTCGCGGAAGCCGCTCGCATGGATGATCGGGAGGCTCGGTCGCAGCGCGCGGAGCTTCGCGATCACCTCGGGGCCACGCGGTCCGGGCATGGTGTGGTCGACGATGGCCGCGGCGAAGCGTTCGGGCGTCGCGCTGAAGAGCGCGAGCGCGACCGTGCCGTTCTCGGCGAGCTCGCTCGCGTATCCCGCCGCGTCGAGGACGCGCGCGACAATGCGCCGGATCGCGCCGTCGTCGTCGATCACCAGCACCGTGCCGCCCGACGCCGAGGGCGGCGCAGCTACATCGGGCGCTGGCGTGTGGGGCGCGCTCGTGGGCTGCGGCGCGCGTGGCAACAGCACCGTGAAGGTGGTGCCTTGCCCGACCGTACTGTCGACGGAGATCGCGCCGCCGTGCCGGCGTACAACCCCGAGCAGCGCCGCGAGGCCGAGGCCGCGGCCCACGGACTTTGTCGAGAAGAAGGGATCGAAGATACGCGCGCGGACGTGCTCCGCGATCCCGCTGCCATCGTCGATGACGCGGAGGCCGACGTACGACCCGGGAAGGGGGGCCGCGGGCATCCATCGGTCGTCGGCAGCGCGCGCCGAGATGGTCTCGAGCTCGACGGCGACGGTGACGTGGCCGTGGCGCGGACCGATGGCATCCACGGCGTTCGTGACCAGATTCAGTACCACCTGCGCGAGCTGTCCGGGATCTCCCTCGACCCGCGGGCTGCCACCGGGGCTACGTGCATGCGTGAGCGTGACGTCCGGTGGCGCGAGTGGTCGGGCGATGCGCAGGGTGTCGTCGATGATGTCGTCGAGGTCGATGAGCTGCGATTCGCTCGGTGCGAGTCCCGCATAAGCGAGCAGCGAGCGACTGAGCGTCGTGGCGCGCCGACCGGCCGTGATCACGTCCTCGAGCAGCGCCCGCACGGGGGAATCGGCGGGCACGAGCGACGCGGCGAGATCCGCGTTTGCGAGCACGCCGGTGACGATGTTGTTGATGTCGTGGGCGACGCCGCCCGCGAGCGCACCGATGCTCTCGAGCTTCTGCTGCTGCCGCAGCGATTCCTCGAGGCGACGGGCGTCGGTGACGTCGCGCACGACGACGAGGAGGCGCTCGACGCCCGTCTGGTCGAGGACGTCGATGTCGACCACGACGTCGCGATAACTACCGTCCCCACACGCTAGTTTCGCGCCTACGCCGAGTGAGGCCGTCGCGCCAGCCTCGACGTCTGCCACCGCTTGCGCGATCCGGACGCGATCACTGCCGACGAACAGCGCGGAGAACGGCTGCTTCGCGAGCTCCACGGCCGACAGGCTGGTCATCGTGTGAAAGCTCCGGTTCGCGAACAGAATCCGTTCGCGATCCGCCAGCTTGACGATGCCCTCGCGCAAGGACTCGACCAAGCGGCGGAACCCGAGCTCGGCGCTACTCGCCTCCTGTGGGCGATGCTGCAGGGTCGACACCAGCAGCAGCGCCGGAGCGCCCTCCCAGACGATCTTGGTCACGATCGAGCGGAGCGCGCGGACGCGGCCCCAGGCGTCGAAGAACCGGTTCTCGATCGGGGCGGAGCGCGTATCCTCGCTGGCTACGAACGTCTCGAGGGCCGCGAGCGTAGCTGCGAGATCTTCGGGGTGGATGAACGGGTTGTCCGCATTGCGGAAGCCGAAGTCCGCCACCCCCATTCCGGTCTCGCGCTCGAACGCGCCATTGACCCACAGCATCTCGCCCGTCAGTCGCCAGATGAAGACAAGCTCATCGAGACTGTCAGCGAGGCCCTCGAACCCGTGGACAGGACCGGCCATACGCAAGCGAGGATACCCCGGCTGGCGAAGGCGGCCTCTTGCGTCCTCGTAGGGATTGCGCCAAGGTGCGCGACCCATGGCGTTCGATACGAGCTCGCGGCTATCCAACCTCGGCGACGAGCGCCCCGTGGCCGTCGTGGTCGCGGTGCAGCTGCCCGATGTGAGCGATGGCGAGCTCGCCTCGTCGATCGAGGAGCTCGAGCGCCTCGCCAAGACCCTAGGCCTCGACCCGGTCGCGCGCATCACGCAGCGTCGCGGCAAGCTCGCGTCGGGCGTCGTGCTCGGCGAGGGTAAGCTCGCGGAGCTCGCGACGTGGACCGGCGGCACCGGCAAGGTCGAGGCGTACGTCAAGCCGGGCTCGCGCAAGCGCGACGAGGATCCGGACGAGAGCGACGACGACGACGAGGTCGACGACGACGAGGCCGAGTCCACCGCGGATGCCGAGGATGCCGCGGATACCTCCGGCGCCGGCGTGCACGCCCGCGCCAAGGACCAGCCGAAGGCCACCGTCGTGCTCGTCGATCACGACCTCACGCCGACGCAGCAGCGCAACCTCGAGAAGGCGACGGGCGTCGACGTCCTCGATCGCACGTCGGTGATCCTCGAGATCTTCCATCGCCACGCGAAGACGCGCGAGGCGCGCCTGCAGGTCGAGATCGCGCGCCTCAAGTACCTGGCGCCGCGCCTGCGCGAGAGCTCGGGCGGTGGCGACCGCGTGCGCGGTGGCGTCGGCGGCAAGGGCGCGGGCGAGTCCTCGCTCGAGCTCGATCGGCGCCGCATCCGCGACCGCATCGCCGAGCTGCGCGGCGAGCTCTCGCAGATCGAGGGCGGCGCCAAGACGCGGCGCGCTCGCCGCAGCGACGTGCCCACGATCGCGCTCGTCGGCTACACGAACGCGGGTAAGTCCTCGCTCATGCGCGCGCTGACCAGCACCGACGTGTACATCGCGGACAAGCTGTTCGCGACGCTCGACACCACGGTGCGCCGCCTCGCGCCCGCGAGCGATCCGCCGATCCTTGTCTCGGACACGGTCGGCTTCATCAAGAAGCTGCCGCACGACCTCGTGGCGTCGTTCCGCTCCACGCTCGACGAGGCGAACGAGGCCGACCTGCTGCTCCACGTCGTCGATGCCGCGGACCCCGCGCTTGCCGATCAGCTCGCCGTCACCCGCGAGGTGCTCGCCGATGTGCTCGATCCCGTCGACGGCAAGGAGGTCGAGAGCTGGCTCGTCCTCAACAAGATCGATCGCGTCGACGAGGATGGTCGCCGCGCTCTCAAGCTCCGCTATCCCAAGGCCCTCCAGCTGTCGGCCAAGGATCGCGAGGATGTCGCGGCGCTGCGCGAGAAGCTGATCGGGCACTTCGCGGGTGGACTCGAGGAAGCCGAGCTCGTCGTACCGTGGGCCGCGCACAAGGTCGCGCACCTGATCCACGAGCGCACCACCGTGCTCGTCGAGGAGCACGGCGACGAGGGCACGCGCTTCGTCGTGCGCGCGCCGGCGCGCGTGCTCGAGGACCTGCGCGCCGCGCTCACCGCTTGACCGGCGTTCGATGGCACGGGGCGGCGCCTGGAGAGGACGACGCAGGGCCGCCGGTGGCGTGTGGTACTCCGGCTCCTCGCCTGACCGAGAGACGCATCGGGTTCCGCGGCGGCGCAGATTGATCATGGATGGCGCTTGGGGCCGTGCCTCGGCTCAGTTACAGACCTGCGCGAGGTCGTCGAAGATCCAGCGCCTTCCGCACGGCGAGTCGAACATCTTCTCGTGCCCGTGCGCGACGCCAGGCACCTCGAAGAACGAGTGGTTCGCGGCGATCGGCGCGTAGAACGCCATCACGTGCGCGTAATACGCCTTCGCGCGCTCGTTCCGGTTCTTCCCCTGCACCGCGTAGCGGCAGTCGAACACCGGGTCGGGATTCTCGATGTCGTTCTCCCCGACCATGTTGATCACCTTGCGCGACTTGAACTGCGCGATGACGTCGTTCGGCGTGATGCCGTTGGCGGTGAAGTAGCCCCAGTCGAGCTTGTCGAGGCCGGTCCAGTAGTCGTTGTAGTGCGGGCACACCGTGGGGAGATGAACGGGGCCGGGCTCGTCGGGCGCGATGTCCCCGCCGGCGAGCGCGAGCTCGGGGAACGGCCGCTCGTCGCTCAGGTACAGCCATGACTGAGGGTTCATCGGGATGTAGCGCACGTTCACGCCGGCCGGGAATCCGACCTGGTTCGTCGCCGCATAGCGGTTCACGAGCTGACCACCCGCCGACTGGCCGACGATCACGATCTCCTCCAGGTCCGGCAGCAATGGCACCGCCGCGGCGAGCACCTGATCGTGCATCTCGAACGAGCTGCGCGCGAGCGGCTCGCCATTCGACGTGCTCGACAGCCCCCCGAGCGGCCACCGACTCCCCCACTGGAAGTGCCATCCACTCACGAAGCCGACGGTGCCGTCGTAGTCCTCGAGCACTTCGCCCATGTTCAGCAGCTGCGGCGCGATAACGAACGTGCGCTCGCGATATTCGGCGGCGATGCTCGACATGGTCTCGAAGTACTTCTTCGCGTTGCCGCCACGGCCATGCTGCGTGATCACCAGGCGCGTGTAGCCGGGATACGTGGGCGGTGGCGCGGTGCCCGCCCCCTGGATCGAGCCTGTCGCGCAGTACAGGAGCGCCATGCTCTTCGCCTTCTCGCGGACCACGAGCTCGCGGTCGCAAACAGGCATCACCTCGTACAGGCGCGTCCGAATCTCGGAGCTGTCGTTCTCGATGTCGGGCTCGACCTCGGGCTCGATGCAGCCGGCTACCAGGGAGAGACACGCGAGCCAGAAATGTCGGGGCATGAGAAGGTAGAGACACCTGCCCGCCGTTGTGAGCGGAAATGTCGTTCAGGTCCGCCCGCGAATGAGTCGCTACAGCAGCTCGTCGGCGCCGATGTCGCTGCGGCCGTTCATCGGGCGCGGGTCGCCGTCGATGTCCGAGGTCGGCGGGGCGCTCGGGTCGGCGCTGTCGACGGCGGGGCTACCCGCCTTGATCCGGTAGTACGCGGGGTGCGTGGGAGCGAGCGGATTGACGTTGTCGAACATCGGGTCGCCCGTCTTGTTGTCGCCGGTCGCAGGGGCCGTCATGTCGAACAGCGAGAACTGCGCGGTGCACGCGCCGCCGACGCCGGTGGTGTTCGGCCAGTTGGTCCGGAAGATACTGTTGCGGACGGTGAGCGCCGCCGTGCAGTTGAGGCTGCGCGTGCCCTCGTTGCCCAGCGTGCTCGCGTTATCGGCCACGGTGTTGAACTCGAACCGCGACGCACCGACCGGCGCGAGCCGCAGGCCACCGACCGTGGACGAGCTGGTGTCGCCGTTGACGACGAAGATGCTGCTCGTGATCGAGAACGTGACGTCCTGCGCGCTGACGCCGCCGGCGTTGTTGCCCGAGACGACGCAGCCATCCATGGTCAGCGTGCCGCGGTTGGCCGAGATGCCGTAGCCCGCATTCTCATCGATCACGACGCGGTGGAGCGTGAGGGTCGAGCCCGGATCGAGCTGCTGGATGGCATCGCCCGCGGCGCCGGTGAGCCGTAGGTCCGCGATGGTGACGCTCGCGGT
>JANRKM010000295.1:0-48077 GCA_033763475.1 Kofleriaceae bacterium | reverse complement strand
AGTCGTTCGACCATCCGGTTTCGGAAACCTTCAGAGTAAAGAGACAATGGGTCCTCGGTCCCCCGCGTGCGAACGGTGGTGGAGAACGCGGACGGCGCTCAGGCCGCCAGCGTCATGCGACAACTACCCTGGCACAGGGGGGTCGCGCTCGCACGCGGCGAGCTGGGCCTCGACCGCAGCCTCCTCGATCTCGTGGAGATCCGTGCGCGCACGGAGGTCAAGGGCACAGTCCACCGCGCCTTCGTCGACGCGCTGCGCTCTCCAGAGGCGCCGTTCCTGCTCGCCATTGGCCCCGAAGGAGCTGGGCGCTCGACGATGCTCGCGCAGGCCGCTGCGACGGTGGGCCTCGCGACGCTGCGCATCCGGTGCGCCAATCTCTCCACCGAGCCAGCGTGTCTCCATCGCCAGGTGCGCGCCATCCTGCGGGAAGCTTGCATGTTCAGCGTGCTGCCCCTCTTCGAAAACCTCGACGCTCAGCCCGCCGTGGCGTGTGCGCTCGAACGTGAGCTTGGCGGCTTCCCCCGCCCCGTCATGGCCAGCTCCGCGAACGCCATGCGCATCACCACGCGCCCTGTGATCGTGCATCGAATCGAGAAGCCCGACGTGGTGGCGCGACGCTCGCTCTGGCGGGAGCTCCTCGGCGACGCTTCGGAGGAGGTGATCGAGGCAGCAGCGGTCAAGTACACGCTGTGGCCCGGAGCGATCCGGCTGGCCGCGAAGAACGCACTCGCGATCTCGACGACGGACGTCACGCTCGCGGCCGTCGACGACGGTGTCCGTGCGTGCCTCGGCGAGCAGCTCGAGGGCCTCGCGAAGCGCGTCGACTGGCGGCAGACCTGGAACGATGTCGTGTTGCCGCGAGACCAGCTCGAGCAGCTGATCGAGCTAGCGGCTCGGGTCCGGCACCGTGCGCACGTCCTCGAGACCTGTGGCTTCGGAGACAAGATCGGCAAAGGGCACGGCGTCGCCGCGTTGTTCTCGGGACCGCCCGGAACCGGCAAGACCATGGTCGCCGGACTGCTCGCGCAGGAGCTGGGGATAGATCTTTATCAAGTCGACCTGTCGAGCGTGGTCTCGAAGTACATCGGCGAGACAGAGAAGCAGCTCGCCAAGCTCTTCGATGCCGCCGAGTCGGGGCAAGCGATGATCCTGTTCGACGAGGCGGACTCGTTGTTTGCGAAGCGCACGCAGGTCAAGTCGTCGAACGACCGCTACGCGAACCTGGAGGTCAACTACCTTCTCCAGCGGCTCGAGGCGTTCACCGGGATCTGCCTGCTGACGACCAACCACGAGGCTGCCATCGACGAGGCCTTCCGGAGACGAATCGCCGTCCACGTCAGGTTCCCGATGCCCGAAGAGCGGGAGCGAGCGGAGCTGTGGCGTTCCCTGCTCCCAGCTGCGGCCCACGTCTCCGAGGACATCGATCCCGCCGAGCTCGCACGCAACTTCGAGCTGAGCGGTGGCTACATCAAGAACGCCGTCCTTCGCGCCGCGTACCTCGCCGCGGACCAGGGAACCGCGATCTCGATGACGCATCTCTGGCGCGCTGCGCGCGCCGAGTACGAGAGCCTCGGAAAGATCGCCCACCAACGCGCGGCCTGATGCCGCTGGCTAGCCTCGTCGCGAACGAGTAGAGTGCGCGCCTTCATGGACGCCCCTGTCGTCGACGAACCTTCCGTTCCCCTCGATCACCCGCGGTTCCGCCACGTCTGGGCGTCGGTGTTCACCAAGAAGCTCGTCTCCGACTGCATGACGCACGGCTGCACGATGGTGGACACGCACATGGAGAAGCTCGATGCCTGCTGCCAGTACGGCTGCGACGTCGATCTGTTCGAGCGCGATGCGATCCTTGCGAAGGAGAGCCTGATCCGGCCGCTGCTGCGCGCGGAGGTGCAGGGCAAGAAGTGGTTCGATGACGAGGTCGTCGAGGATCCCGACTATCCGTCGGGCAAGGTGGTGCGCACCGAGGTGCACGAAGGCGGCTGTTTATTCCTCGCGCACGACAAGCGTGGCTGTTCGATCCATCGCGCGTCGCTCGAGCAGGGGTGGGACCTCAACGGTGTGAAGCCGGCGATCTGTCGCCTGTTCCCGATGTCGTACGAAGACGACACGATCGTGATCGCCGACGAGTTCCCCGAGTACTCGTGCGCGCATGTCGAGGGGCCGTCGCTGTATCGGATCACGCGCGATGCTCTCGCGCAGATCTTCGGCCAGGATCTTGTGCGCGCGATGGACGAGGCCGAGGCAAAAGTCCTCGCGGCGCAGCCGAAAAAGCTGCCGCTCGCGCGCTAGTCTCGTCCGGTTCTACCGGCTGCTCGTATCGGGACGGCGAGCGGAGGCTGCGTGTTACGGCTCGTGCATGCGAGCCACACTTCTTCTGGCAGTGCTGTCACTGGTCGGGTGCAAGGATGGAAAGGGTAAGGAGCGCGCGCCGGCGACGGAGCCCACGCCCACGATGCCATCCGCGAAGCCGAGCGATGAAGCGGTTGCGCACACGGCTACGCCCACGCCGGCACCAGCCGCGAGTGGTAGCGCGGCCGGCAGTGCGGCGGCGCCGGCTGCCCCGACGGCATGGCCCACCGATCCCAAGGCGATCACGGAGCGCGTGCTCGAGGTGCTGCGCACCGGGAACTACGCGGATCTCGCGCAGGCCCCTCTGGCGACGCCGATGACCGCAGCGCGAAAAGAGGGGAAGAAGGTCCTCAAGTTCAACTTCGACTCGGGCGCGCGCCTCGCCGCCTGCCTCGAGGCCTCCTGCAAGGAGAGTACCGACGAGCTCCTGCGCGGCAGTTGGGAGGTCGACGGGCCCGAAACCGAGTCCGGTCGTCCCGCCCCGAAGATCACGTGCAAGAGCGACGTGTGTACGATCACCGAGGCGGTCTCGCTCACCGACAACGCGTTCATACCGACGGCGATCGCGTTCAAGGACGGCAAGATCGCCGAGCTGCGCTTCACGTTCGAATCGGAGCCCTGATCAAGCCGGCAAGCTCTCGTCGAGCAGCTCGACCTGACCGGTGACCAGGTCGTATTCGGCGCCGACGACGAGCATCTGGCCCGACGTCACCATGTTCTCGAGGAGCGTCGTGCCGCGGCGAATGTGCTCGACGGAAGCGCGGATGTTGGCGCGCACGCCCGCGCGCATGAGTGCTTCGCGGGACATGCCGGCGCCGAGCTCGACGAGCGGGGCAACGACGGGCCGGATGCGGCTCACGATCGACGACAGACTCGCCGACGGATTGGGCGCGTCGGGCATCAGCTCGTCGAGCGTGGCGTCGACAGCCCCGCAGCCCGTATGCCCGAGGACAACGACGAGCCCGAGGCCGAACCGCTGCGCCGCGAACTCCACGCTCGCGAGCTGCGAAGGCGCCACGATGTTGCCGGCGACCCGAATCACGAACAGATCGCCGAGCCCCTGATCGAACACCAGCTCGGCGGGCACGCGCGAATCGGAGCAGCCAAGGATCACGGCGTACGGCTTCTGCGCGATGGCCAGCTCGGCGCGCCGGAAGTGGCTGAGCATGGCCTCCTGCCCACGCACGTGAGAGATGAAGCGCTTGTTGCCTTCCATCAGGCGGTGGAGCACGTCGATGGGCTGCTGCATCGAGGCGATCCGTTAGCACCGGCCACCGGCGTTGCGCCAGAGCCAAGAATGCTTGCCTCGTTGGTGTTAATCAGACACGATCATCTACCATGCTGGCATCGCTGCTCACGAGACGCTGCCAACGCCCCCTGATCGTCAGCGAGCGGGCGCGTTCATGCGGCGTGCCTCGTCGACCTTGATCGCGTAGCCACGCAGCGGCGGATTCGGTTCGGCGGCCGTGCGCACGCGAACGATCGAGCCCGGCGCCTCGATGACACCGGCGGCCATCGTCCATCCCGGCGGCACCTGCGGATCGCTCCAGAAGTAGAGCCAGCGGGCATCCTTGGGCGCGAGGTTCACGCAGCCGTGGCTGCGCACCGTGCCGAACTTGTCGTGCCAGTAGGCGGTGTGGAGGGCGAGGCCCTTCTCGGGCGAGAAGAACTGCGTCCACGGCACCGTCGCGACGGAGTACGGGTCCTCGCCGGACAGGCCCTTCATGTCGGCCTCGGACTCCTTGAGCCACATGCGATAGATGCCAGTCTCCGTCGGCGTGTCCTTGGCGCCCGTCGAGACCATGGTCGAGTAGACGGGGATGTCGCCCTCGAACGCGACGAGGATCTGGCTGTCGAGATCGATGTCGATCCAGCGCTCGCCCTCGCGCAGCAGCGCGGGCGGCGGCGCGGCGTTGAACACACGGACGTCGGAGGCGCGGATCCACTCGGCCTCACCGATGCGATACGCGACCGGCTTGCCCGCCTTGTCGCTCTGGGTCTCGAGGATCGAGAGCGGCGTGCGTGCGGCGACCTGGCGCGCGATGCCACCACCCGCCGCCTTGTTCAGCGTGTACGTCGACTGGTAGTTCGCGCGCGGCCACACGAACGCGATCGGGATGCCTCTCCCCGTGTCGTCGCCGAGGCGCGTGCCGTTGTAGAGCGACGGCCGGTGCTGCGAGATCGCCGAGCGCAGCACGTACTCGTTGTCCTTCTGGCTGACCTTCCAGTACTGCTTGCCGCCGACAGTGATCTCTTCGTACTGGCGCACGTTGATCGACCCGACGAGCGGCTTGTCCTCGAGCATCTTGAGGTTCGCCGACAGGTTGGCGGCATCGGCCTGCGCGATCGAGACAATCGGCTTCTGGTCCTTCTTCTTCGGCTTCTTCGGCTCCGGCTTCTGCATCACGAAGGAAATCGCGTCCTTCGCGGTCACCTTCCCATAGACGCCGGGCACGAGCTCGCCGCGGTCGAGCATTGGGACCTCGCGGCCCATCGGCGCCTTCTTGCTCGGCGTCAGGTAGTCGGCGCACACCCAGCCGCGCGGCTCGATCTCGACCCACGGCTTCTTGCAGCCCTTGGATTCGGCGGTGCGCTTCCACCGCACGCGCGTATCGACGGCGATGGTGCCGATGCGCTTGGCCTCGTCGCCGGGCTCGAGGCGCACGGCGACCGTGCGGGTCAGCTCGAGGGAGCGCGTCGTCTCGGGGAACGCGGGCGCCGCCACCGTCGGAGGCGGATCCTCGTCAGGCACCGATGGGCCCCGCGGCGCCCGGGCCTCCGGCTGGGTGGTGCGGGTGGGCGTGGGGGCGTCCTTGCTGCCTCCGCAGCCCATCAACACGATGGCGAGGGCGTAGGTGCGCCTGACCCACATGCCGTTAGCGGTAGCACGAGAAGGGCGTCGATGCCCCTCCAGGATCCCCGTAGGATCGGTGGGGCGTGGTCACGTTCGCCACCGTGCTCGCACTGAGGTCGCCCGCCGAGGCTGGGTGCTTGGCGCCCTACGGGACGTCCCCCTCCTCGACCGCGGCCCCCCCGCACGAGTGTGTTCACCTACGGCTCCCCCCTGCCCCGCGCGCGGGTCGTAGACCGTCCGTGATAACGTTTCGTCCCAGATGAAGCTTGGCGAGATGCTCGTCCGGGACGGCCGGCTGTCGGAGGCTCAGCTCGAGAGCGCGCTCAAGTATCAGGCTCGTGATGGCGGCCGGATCGGTACCGTGCTGTTCGAGCTCGGCCTCATCGACCTCGAAGCGTTGACGGTGTACCTCGGGCTCGAGCTCGGCATCCCGATCGCGACGGGCGCGATGATGGAACGCGCGAAGCGGGCGGCCGTGCGGCTGTTGCAGCCGCAACAGGCGTTCAAGCACAAGTGCGTGCCGCTGGTCGTTCAGGATCGGCAGCTGATCGCGGCGATCGAAGACCCGCACGACTTCGCTACCCTCGAGGCGGTGAGCTCGATCACCGGGTACCGCGTGCTGCCGCGCGTCGCGCCCGAGCTGCGCATCTACTACTACGTCGAACGGTACTACGGCGTGGCCCGCCCCGCGCGGTTCGTGAAGTTCGCCGACCAGGCGCGTGGCACGGACGCCGTGGTGGACTCGGGGCTGCCAGCACCGCCGCTGCCTGGCTTGCCGCCGGTGCCTGCTGCGCCCGTGGCGCCGCCCGGTCCACGCCCGCGGTTGCGCAGCGTGAAGATGGGCAAGATGGCCAAGCAGTTCGACGACTCCGAGGCGCTCGAGCTCGAGGCCGAGGACTTGATCGATTCGCTGGATGCCGACGACGCGGCGCCCGCCGAAGCTGCCGCGCAGGTCGCCGCCCCGAGGCGCAGCGGCCCGACGACGGTTCCCCCTCCCGTCGCGCCGCCGCTCGTCGTGAAGCCCATGGCGGTCGACGTGGTGATGCAGCAGCTTGCGACGGCGAGCGACCGCACGAAGATCGTCGACGCGCTGCTCGGCTATGCGGCATCGACGTTCGATGCGGCGGTGGTGTTCACGGTGCGCGATAACATGGCCTTCGGCTGGAAGGCGCTCGGTAACCTGTCCGGGCTCGCGAATGTCGAGCACGTGCTGATTCCCCTCGATGCACCGTCGGTGCTGCAGTCGGCGATGGCCGCGGACAACGGCGTGTTCCACGGGACGCTCACGCCGTCGACGGTGATGTCGTACCTGTACAAGGTGCTCGGGACCGCCGAGCCAGCGCGGGTCACGGCGGCGGTGATCTCGATCGGCAAGCGCGTGGTGAACATCCTGTACGGCCACGGCACCGAGATGTCACCGGCCCAGATCGCCGTGCTCCATCAGGTCTGCCACTGCGCCGCCGAGGCGTACGCGCGCTTGATCGCCGCCAAGAAGCGCTAGGCTTCTTCCATGAAGCGCGGGCCGGCGTGGTCGCAGGGGATCTTGCTCGTGATGCTCGGCATCACCGTCGCCACGCTCGGGTTGTTGAAGGCGACGATGTTGCCATCGCGCAGCGGCGCGGACTGGTACGTCGTGCTCGGCGGCGCCGGCATTTCGGTGGTGGGCGCAGTGATCGCGCGGCGCGCTGCGAAGCCGCTCGGCGGCGATACGAGCGATCGCTTGCCGCGCGCGCGGTTACGCCGTCGCTGATCAAGGCAAGTAGACCACGCCCTGCGCACCCGCGACGTGGCAGCCGGCGCGCGCGCACGCGCCATCACCAGCGCGGAGCTGCGTGAGCATCGGGATCGCGTCGGGGCACGCGCTGGCGTCTGTGGTCGCGGGATACGTGATTGCCTGCGTGAAGCGGAAATTGCCGGCGTCGTCGGCGAACGCCGTGTACGTCTGCCCGCCGCTGAAGATGCGCACGGCGGCGCCTGGATCCGGGGTCACCTTGTCAGCTTTGTAGAGCGTGCCGGCCGCCGTGAATGTGCCGCCGGCGCCCCCGGCCGCGTGGCAGGCAACGCCGTCCATGCAGTTGGTACCCGCGTTGGTGCCACCACCCGCGTGCTGATGGGCGAGGCCGATCTGGCCGCGATTGACACAGGCCGCGGCCAAGCCGCCGCCGTCGCCGCCTCCACCGCCGCCACCGTCGGGCCCGCCACCGTTCAGCGCGACCTCGCCGACGCTACACCCCGTGACGAGGGCCAGGAGGAGGATCGTGGACCGCATGGAGCTCCGCAGGACGTCCATTTAACGGTTACACGCATGCAATTGCTAGCGCACCCCCGTTCCCTGTTCGCAGGCCAAGTGGAAGTCATTGAAATCGGCCACAGAACATGCCGGGGACGTCATGGCCAGCACCAGGATTCCGGCGCCGATGGCGAGTAGTCCCCCCACGGGCAGGAACAGTGCCCCCAGGGGGCCGGGGTGTCCGCGCCGGCGAAGGAGCCACGCCACTCCCGCGCACGCCGGCGCGAGGAACGCGGCGACGAGAGGGGTGAGCGACATGGTCGCCGGCAGAAACCCGTTCCACGCGGCCTCGCGCAGCTGCGCGGGGGCGAGCACCAGCACAGCCGGCAACAGCGGCGCGATGGCCGCGACCACGCGCAGCGGACCGAGGCGGGGCGCGAGTGCGATCAGCGCGGCAGGTAAGAGAAACAGCCAGGCGAGCTCCGCCGCGCCCAGGGCGAGCAACACACCGCCGAGCGCGAGCGGAATTGCGACCGCGAGCACGAGGAAGCGTAGCTCGCCGGTCCACACCCACACGCGACGCGCGGCGACGGTCACCAGCGCCAGTACTCCACCAAGGACGAGCACGAGCGCGAGCTCCGCGCGCAGAGGTGCGTGCAACCAGGCCCCGGGGCGCGCGGCGGTCACGTGCTCGATCGCGAACGTGCTCGCGGTGGCAAGTGCGAACGCGACGAGCGCGGCCATGAGCCCGAGGCCACCACGCACGAACGCTGCGCGCGCGGAGATCAAGCCACCGAGCGCGAGGACGACCAGCACGAGCTCGAACGCGAGCAGCGCCCAGCGCGGAATGACCGTGTTGGAGAGGAGCGGCACCCAGAAGCCGTCACCGGCATGAGGTGGCGGTGGCGCGGCGACGATCGCGCGCAGCAGGCGCCCCATCTCGTCGACGGCAGCGGGCTCGACGCGCGCGGGCACATCGCGCGGGCTGTGATACGCGAGATCGATCAGCTCGCCGTCGTGGCCGCGGTGATAGAAGTGCACCGCGCGCACGCCGCGCCGCGTGAAGGCGCCGTGGTCCGAACGCTCCGCCTGGGGCCACCAGCGGCTGATCACGCGATGTGCGAGAGGTGCGCGCACCACGAGGCCGGCGCGATCTGCCGCCGCCGCGATCCAGCGCAGCTCGCTCGCGCCGATCAACGTGCTCGCACCGTTCAGGGTGAGGTCACCATCGCCGCCAACGAGGTCGAGCGCCATCGCGAAGTCGATCTGCTCCGCGAAGCGCCCGGCGAACGCCTCGGCGCCGACGAGCCCGGCCTCTTCCTCGGCGGTGAACACGAGCATCACGGGCGTAGCCGGTGGTGCCCGCGCCAGCACGCGCGCGAGCTCGATCAAGAGCCCGACAGCGGCGGCATTGTCGATCGCGCCCGGGCTGTCGCCGACGGTGTCGTAGTGCGCCATCACGAGGACGGACGTGCCCGAACCGGGACCGAACCGCACGACGAGGTTATCGTCGGTGGACTGCGCTCGCCGCGCGCTACGCAGGTGCCTGCCCGCGACCTCGATCGCCGGCAGATCGACGCCCCCGACCTGCATGCGCTCGACGCGAACGCCCGCACCGGCGAGCTCGCGGTCGATGTACGCCGCCGCGACGCGCGCCGCTTGCGACCCACCGGGGCGCGGCCCATTCGCCGCGAGCGCTTGCACGTGCGCCTGCACGCGGCCGACGTCCAGCCCCTCGCCCGGCGTCCCTGCGCCACACGCGACCACCAGCACGAGGAGGACGAGGGCCTTCAGTTACAACGCTCCGAGCAGCAGCTCGTTCTCCGCCGGCGTACCGACGGTGATGCGCAGGCAATTCGCGAGCGGACCGGTGGTGCCGAACAGGCGCACCACGATGCCCGCATCGGCGAGCTTCTTCCACGTTGCCGGAGCGTCCGGGACGCGGACGAGCACCAGGTTCGCCGCGCTCGAGAACACCTCGATGCCGCGCGCCGCGAGCGCCGTGGCGAGCTTGGTCCGTTCGCGCACCACGTCCGCCGCACGATCCGCCGACCACGCGGTCAGGTGCTCGATCGCGATCTCCGCCGCGCGCTGATCGAGTGCGGACAGGTTGTATGGCGGACGGACCTTCTCGAGCACGGCAGCGATCGCGGGGGCCGCGACCGAGTAGCCGACACGCAGCCCCGCGAAGCCCGTCTTGGACAGCGTGCGCATCACGACCAGGTTCGGATGGGCAGCGAGATACGGGAGGTTCGAGGTACCGGCGTACGCGCAATACGCCTCGTCGGAGACGACCACGAGATCGCGATGACGCTCCGCGAGCTCGAGCGCGAAGCCGGGACGCCACAAGGTGCCCGTCGGGTTGTTGGGCAGCGCGAGGAACACCACCGATGGACGATGCTCCGCGATCGCGCGCAGCATCGCCGGTTCGTCGAGCTCGAACCGCGCGTCGAGAGGAACTTCGACGATCGGCAGCCCGCGCGCCGTCGCGGCGATCTTGTAGTAGACGAACGTCGGGACCGGATATAGGATCGGCCCGGCGAACGCCGCGCACAGCATCGCGATCAGCTCGTCGGAGCCGTTGCCGAAGGTGATCTGCTCGGGCCGCACCGCGAGCTGCGCGGCGACCAGCGCTCGCAACCGGCGCGCCTGCGGATCCGGGTAGCGTTCGAGCGGCAGCTCGGCGAGCGATGCGGCGAGCTTGGCGCGCACGTCGTCGGGAATCGCGTACGGCAGCTCGTTAGCGTCGAGCTTCGCGATCACGCGTGGCAGTTGTGGCACGTGGTACGCGGGGGTCCCGCGCAGCACCGCGGGTACACGCTCGGCGAGCGGTCCGAGGTCAGCGGCGCTCATCACGAGCCCTTTCGCAGCAGCGCCGAACGACCGTGGCCGTCGAGCCCTTCACACGCAGCGAGCGCGGCGATGGCGTCCGCGTGTGCGGCAGCGGCGGCAGCGTCGTACTCGACGATCGACGTGCGCTTGTGAAAGTCGTGCACGCCGAGCGGCGAGGCGTAGCGCGCCGCACCACCCGTGGGGAGCACGTGGTTCGCACCGGCGAGGTAGTCCCCCGCCGCCTCGGACGCGAAGGCACCGACGAAGATCGCACCTGACGTCGTGCACCGCGACGCGACCTCGCGCGCGCCCGCGAGCTGCAGCTCGAGGTGCTCGGGCGCAAACCGGTTCGCGTAGTCGATCGCCGCGTCCACGCTCGCGACGACCACCGCGGCGCCATGCTCGCGCAGCGCCTGCTCGGCGATCGTGCGACGCGGCAGTTCCGCGAGCTGGCGCTCGAGCTCGGCATCGACCTTGGCGGGGAGCGCGGCCGACGTCGTCACCAGCACCGCGCGCGCCTCGGTGTCGTGCTCCGCCTGCGCGATCAGGTCCGCGGCCACCCACGCCGGGTTCGCGCTGTCGTCGGCGAGGATCAACACCTCCGACGGACCGGCGATCGAATCGATGTCGACCTCGCCGTAGACCTGGCGCTTGGCCGACGCCACCCATGCATTGCCCGGCCCGACGATCTTGTCGACGCGGGGCACACTCTCGGTGCCATAGGCGAGCGCACCGATGGCCTGCGCACCGCCGAGCTCGAAGACGCGATCGACACCCGCGAGCCGCGCGGCGAGCAGCGCCTCCGGCGACGCGCCTGGCGTCACCATGATCACCTCGGGCACCCCGGCGACCTTCGCGGGGATCGCGGTCATCAACACGCTCGACGGATACCGCGCGGTGCCCCCCGGCACGTACAGCCCGACGCGCGCCAGCGGCGTGACGCGTAGCTCGAGCCGCACACCGTCGAGCGTGACGTCGACGTCCTGCTCGTGGTGACGCTCGTGAAACGCGCGGATGCGATGGGCAGCCAGCTCGAGCGCTGCGCGGACTTGTGGCGCGACCTGGGCCGCGAGCGCATCCCAGCGCGCCTTTGGCACCTCGTAGCTACCGGCCGTGGGCTCGCGCTTGTCGAACCGGCGCGTGTAGTCGGTCACCGCGGCGTCGCGCCGCGTGCGGACATCGGCGAGGATGGCGGCGACCTGCGCATCGATGTCACCTGCCATGCGCGTCGAGCGATCGAGGAGCCCACGCGCGGAAGGCGAGTCTCCACTCAGTTGCTTCAGCAGCACGCGCGGAGCATCGCATGCCGCGCGACGAGGGTCATCCGCTGAACACGAACGGGTACCGCACCTTGGCGGGGTTCCCGGCGGGAAACCGCAGCCGGCGGATCTGCGCGATCACGCACGCGTCGACCGCTGCGTGGAACGCCTGGGCAATCGCGGACTCGGTAACCGCGCCGTCGGTGCCGATCGTGAACGCGACGACGAGCTTGCCGCCTGCGCCGAGCTTTGGCTCCTTGGCGAGCTCCTTCTGGTAGCAGGCCTTGACCAGCCCTGCACGTACCTTCAGCGCCCGATTGATCTCGGCGGCGGTGCGGCCCCCCGGTGCGGCGCTGGCGTCGAGCAACAGCTCGACGCGTGCGGTACCAGTGTGGAACGGCGTGACGAACGGCTTGACGTCGACCTTCACCGCGTAGGCGCCGGCCACGGCGCTCGCGTGCGTCGCACCGACGAGCTTGCGGACGCACGCCGTGGTCGTCGCGCCGAGGCCCGTGGTGTCGACGCGCCTGATCGCCCCCTTCCCGTCGACCGTGACCACCGCGAACCCGGATTCGGTGGGGATCTTCTTCGCGAGCGCGAGGCATTTCTCGATGGTGTCGTAGCGCTCGGCGATGATGGTGCGCGCCTCGGCGACCTCGACACCCACGGTCGGCGCCGCGACCTCGAGGTCGACGACGACCGGGCCGTTTCGCAGGAGCCCGGTCTCGGCATGAGCGGTGCCAACGAACATCGCCGCGAGGAGCCATCGTCGGAGCGTGCGGGTCACTTCTTGGGCGCCTTCTTGTCGTCGGGCTTCTTCTCGTCGGGGAGCTTGGCGGGCTCGACCTTCTTCTCCGGCAGCTTCACCTTGTTCGGGTCGTAGTTGTCGAGGTTGGCCTTCGGGTTGTTCGGGTCGTAGTCCTCGGCATCCTCGGGGTTCGTCTGGATCTTCTCCTCGGGGCCGGGCGGGAGCGGGCCTTCGAGCGAGCCGCCGGGGAGCTTCGAGGGGTACCGATCGCCGTAATCCTCGACGACCGACGACGGGACGTTGGTGCGCCCCTGCCCGCCGATCTTCACCACTGCCTTGTCGGCCGGCCACATCGCCCACGCCTCGCCGGGGCCCGTGATCGTCAGTACGCGGACACCTTCGATCTTGGTCTCGTCGACCTGATAGCCCTTTTCCTGCGCCAATCGCCGTACGAGCTTTACGGTCTCGCGGACCACGCCATCGGGTTTCTCGTAGCGCGTGACGATGACGTTTACGAGGTCCTTGTCGGCGATCTGGCCGCGCTTCTCGGCGTCGCCGGTGATGTAGCTGGCGCTGAAGGCCTCACCCTTGTTGCCGTCGATCCAGACCTCCACGTCGAGCAGCGGTCCCTGGAAGCGGCGAAACTTCCACGAGCCAAGATCACTCTCCACCACGGCCCGCGTGGGGACGGGAGGACGGCCACCGCACGCGACGAGCAGGACAAGCACGACGAGCGCCGAACGCATCCGCCATATCGTACCCGTTATCCGTGTTGACAGCGCTCCGCCGTCGCTGAATAGTCCCGCCACCCTATATGGCGAGCTACCTGTTCTCTTCCGAGTCCGTTACTGAAGGCCACCCCGACAAGCTGTGCGATCAGGTCTCTGATGCGGTCTTGGATGCATGCCTTGCCGCTGATCCGTACAGCCGTGTGGCCTGTGAAGCGGTCGCGAAGACGGGCTTCGTGCTCCTCGCCGGCGAGATCACCACGCGCGCGCAGCTCGACTTCCCGAAGATCGTGCGCGAGACGGTCCGCGAGATCGGCTTCACGTCGTCGGAGATCGGGTTCGACGCCGACACCTGCGCCGTGATGGTGGCCGTCGAGCAGCAGTCGCCCGACATCGCGCAGGGCGTCGACCGCGGCGACCCGGCCAAGCAGGGCGCGGGCGATCAGGGCCTCATGTTCGGCTACGCGTGCGACGAGACCAAGGAGCTCATGCCGCTGCCGATCCAGATGGCGCACCAGCTCGCGCTCGAGCTCGCCAAGGTTCGCAAGCAGAAGACGAACGGCATCGACTGGCTCCGCCCCGACGGCAAGACCCAGGTCTCGGTCCGCTACGAGGATGGCGAGGTCACCGGCGTCGAGGCGATCGTCGTCTCCACGCAGCACGGCCCGGACGTGAAGCAGAAGCAGATCGAAGATGCGATCCGCGAGCTCGTCATCAAACCGATCGTCCCGGCGAAGCTCATCACCAAAAAGACTAAGATCCACGTCAACCCGACCGGTCGTTTCGTCATCGGTGGCCCGCAGGGCGACGCCGGTCTCACCGGCCGCAAGATCATCGTCGACACCTACGGCGGCTACGCGCGCCACGGTGGCGGCGCCTTCTCGGGCAAGGATCCCAGCAAGGTCGACCGTTCGGCCGCGTACTACGCGCGCTACATCGCGAAGCACGTCGTCGCCGCGGGCCTCGCGCGCCGCTGCGAGGTCCAGTTCGCGTACGCGATCGGCGTCGCCGAACCGGTGTCGATGCTCGTCGACACGTTCGGCACCGCGACCAACGGCCTCTCCGACGAGAAGCTCACGCAGGCCGTGATGAAGACGTTCGACGCGCGCCCGGGCATGCTGATCCAGGAGCTCGACCTCCGCCGCCCGATGTTCAAGCCGACGGCCGCCTACGGTCACTTCGGCCGCGAGGACATCGGCGCGACGTGGGAGCAGACGCCGCACATCGAGAAGCTGCGTGGCGCTGCGGGCGTCAAGTCGACGAAGGCCGCGAAGCCCGTCGAGGCGGCCCCCGCGCCGGCCCCGGCCGCGAAGCCCGGCAAGGCCGCCAAGGCCGCGACGATCGCCGCGCCGGCGAAGATCGTCGTCGCCAAGACCAACGGTAAGGCCGTCGCGAATGGCAAGACCAACGGCAGCGGTCACCAGAACGGCAATGGCAAGGCGACCAAGCCTGCCGCCAAGGCCACCAAGAAGGCCCCACCACCGCCCGCGAAGAAGAAGGGCGCTCCAGTCGCGCGCGCGTAATCGCCGCGTCGATCGAGACCAACGCGCGGTGGGTCATGCCCCGCGCGTTTTGCATTTTCGGCTCGTTCGCTCCGAGCTCGTTCGCTGCGCGCCAGCCGCCGACGGTGGGGCCTCCGTCAGGCGGCCGGCCTGCGCTCGGTTCTCGGTACCGCCCAGAAGGTGGCAAGCTCGGCCACCGCCCGCTCCGCGGATTCATTGTCGGCGAGGCGCAGCGTCTGGTCCGGCGACACCGGGAGCGGTTCGTTGGGTGCGGCGATCAACAAGATCGGGATCGTGATCCCTAGATCACGCAGCCCCGCAGCGATCGTCGTGCCGGCACAACCGCGCGAGCGCGCATCGACGACGATCAACCCGGGTCGCAACCAGGGATGGTTGCCGTCGATCACACCCGCAATGGCCTGGATCAGATGAAAGCCGCTGGGCTGCGTGATGACCGCCCACCCGGCGCGCTCGAGTACATTCGCGATCCGTTGGCGCGTCGTGCGATCGTGGAGGGCCACGTAGGCGACGGGCTGCCAGGACCCGTCTCGGGGGACGAGCTTGGTGGTCGAGATCGTCATGGTCGTTCCTCCGTGCTGTCGCGGAGGCCTCCTCCGCGGGCGCGGCGGTGCTAGGCCGCCTCCTTGTCCTTGTCGACGCCGAGCAGCCCCTTCACCTTTGCGGCGATGCCACCACTGGTGAGCTTGATCCTGCGCGGCTTGGCTCTGGCAGGCTTATCGAGTCGGATCGTGAGCTCGCCGTTGGCGATGTGCGCGTGGACATGATCGGGGTCGTACGTATCGCCGATCCAGAACCTGCGCTCGAACACGCCCTGGAAGCGCGCCCGCCGCACGTAGCGCGCCCCTTCCTTGCCTTTGCGCTCTCCGCGCACGACGAGATACGGGGCACTCACGACGACCTCGATGTCGTCCTCCCCCATCCCGGGGAGATCGGCGCTGAGGATCGTCGCGTCTTCGGTGTCCTCGATGTCAAACATCGGCCACTCCGACGGGCCCTTCGCGAACATCGAACGCTCGAGCTGGTCGAAGATTGACCATGGATTCCAAGCGTAGGTTTGCATGGTGTTGTCTCCGAAATGATGTGGTGATCGTTGGCTAGTCATGGTGCGCCCCGCGCGCAAGATGGTCAGTCGCTCACACGCAGAGCGATCTCTTCGTCGAAGTAGTCCTCGCGTGTCCGATCCAGGCACTCGTTGCAGAACGACAGCGCCGTCGAATGGAACCGCGCAGGTGCACCACACGACGCACAGGCAACACGCGCACGGTGCCGGTCGGCGTTCCAATGCCTCCGTGGCTCACGATTGCTCGCATACCCCATGGGGCACCTCACGAACGCTGGAGAGTTGGCGCGGTGGGCGCGAGCTGGAACAGCTCGCGCAGGCTGCGCACCCAGGAGGGCTCCTCCATCCGGGGCTTCGCCGCATGCTGTGGTTCGAGCGGCTTCATCCAGTCGCGAAGGAGCGGGGGCGCCCACGCCGCGTTCGGCGTCGGATCGGTGGCGAGCGTCGCGTCCAGCGACCGCGGGGTGCGATCGCGCACAACGGAGAGCTTGACGTGCTCTCCCTTGCCGAGCTCGTCGACAGCGGCCAACAGCGCGCCTGCGGTCGCGATCGTCCGGCCGCGGGCTTCGACGATGATGTCGCCGACCGCGATACCGGCCTTCGCCGCCGGCGAGCCCGGGCTGACGTGCGCGACGATCACACCGCGATCATCGGGGGCGCCGAAGTGCTTGCGGAGCTCCGGCGTCAGGCTCATCACCATCACGCCGAGGCGTCCTCGACTCGTCGAGTATTCGAACCTCTCTACCGTCTGCGATTGCCAGGAATCCGTGGAGGGTCCGGCGACAGCGCTCTCAGGCGCCGCCGCCAGCCCTGCCATGAGGAGCAAAGCTGGAATCCGTCGCATGGGAATCCTCCGTTTGAAGTTGATGACTGGGACCGCGCGGCCCCGCACACATCGAGCGTTACGCGAGCTTCTTGCGTGCAGCGAACCACTCGCGCCACGCCGCGAGCCCCGCGCGCGCTCGCTCCGCAGTCGGCGGGCCGAGGGCCATCGCCGGATCGCTCTGGGCGGGCAACTCGGCGAGCGCTTCGAGTAGGCCAGTGACGAGGGCGAGCTTGTCGATCAGCTCGTTGGGCGCAAGCTCGACGATGGCGAGCTCGAGGGCGGTGCGCGCCTCGCGTCGGAGGTGGCTGAGGTCCAGCCGCGTGGTTGGTTCATCAGCGTAGGACGTCATGTGATGGCCTGAGACGGGGACGACGACGTCCCCGTCTGTCGGTAGTCACCAAGCCTCGCGAACGCAAGGGGCGCGCAAGGACTCTAAATTATTTAGAATCTCCGGCGCTGAGGGTCTTCCCGGTGGTGATCGGGATCTTGCGAGGCTTCGCTTCCGGGTGCTTGCGCGCACGCACCGTGAGCACGCCCTTATCGAGCTGCGCCTCGATCGCACTGGGGTCGATCGTGTCGCCAAGCGCGACGTTGTAGCGATAGACCTGCTCGCCGCGCTTGCCCGCGATCATCAGCGCGCCGTTGTCGAACGTCAGCTCGAGATCCTGCGGATCGACGCCGGGCATGTCCACCGTGATGGCTGCGCCCTCATCGGTATGCGTGACGTTGATCGGCGCACGCACCGCCGACCATACGACCTCCGAGCCGGGCGGCTGCCACGTCATGAGGTCGTCGAAGAGACGCATCGGATCCCAGCTAAGGAGGGTCCCAACGCGTCGACCATTGCGATATGGAACGAGGTTGTTCATGGGTGGTTCTCCTTTCGACGACTACCGATAAGCGCATTTTCTTCGGCCGCAAGTCCCACCCAAAAAATCCGCGCCCCGCACGAGCCCGGGTTTCAGTTCGCGTGCAAACGCTGCTCGAGCTGCGCGCCGCTGCGATCGGTCTCGGCGCGAATGCCGTAATAGACCTTGGGACCACGCGGGTCGGCGTCGACCGTGAGCTTGAGATCGAACGGCTTGGGACCGTCGACACGCTCGATCTTGAACGTGCTCGCGACCTTCGTCTTGGTCTCGTGCAGGTCGAACAGGATCTTGTTGCCGTCGACCTTGAACGAGAACAGCTCGAACGTGCCCTTGAAGAGGGTGCGATCCTGGAACACGCCGCCGCCCATCGAGGGCACGAAGCGATACACGTGCAGGCGATCGCGCTCGGTCTCCGGCATCCGATCGAGCCAGTTACGATCGATGAGAAGCGAGCGCGCTTCCTCGGGAGCGACCTGCTTCGACGAAGACGAGGACGTGGACGAGCACGCAGCCGCGGCAAGCGTGAGAGCGATCAGAGCATTCCGCATCCGCGCACTGTACCCCGCTCGCCCAACGAACGCCCGTCAGCCCTGAGCCGGGGAATCGCAGGCGCATACGCGCGAAGCACGGACGCGCCTCAGGCGCGGGCGAGTATGCGGACCGCACCCTGTGCGCCGCGTGCGATCTGCTTCTTGCGGGCATCGGCGGTGCCGCCCACGGCGCACACCAGAAGCTCGGCTCCATCGACCATGATCTTCTGCATCTGCACCTGCCAGGCGTTCCCCGAGCCCAGGAGCGTGCCGTTGAACTCCTGGATTCGCGGACCCACCAGCACCATGCGTGCCGCCACCTCGTCGCACGCGAACGTGTCCCCCGACGAGGCGAGCGGCAGGCCATCCCCATCCGCGACCACCATGGCATCGATGCGGCCGTCCTCGCAGCAGCTCTGCAGCTGGTACTCGAGAGCCTTGCTGGCAGTGTCGGCGCGGCGGCGACGGCGTTCGATCGTGAGCATGGATTTAATGGTCCCAACCCGCCGATGAGATCGCAATTTTTCTACCTTCGTGCTGCCCTTCGGCAGCGAGGCGCGCCTCGGCAAGCCGAGACTTGCGATTCAGCATAAGCTGCGCGCGTGCGCCTCGCCGTCCTCGGGCTGTCCGCGATGCTTGCAGCGTCGGCGGCTTGCCACTCGCCACCTGCCGCAAAGGGACCCATGACCTGGCCCGCTCTCGACGATAAGCTCCTCGCCGACGCCGCCGCGACCTATAACTTTCGGCTCGGGGTTCCGACCGCTCTCGCTGTCACGCCCGATGGCGCGGTGCTGTTCCGCCGCACCCCGGCGCGCGAGTTCGCCGCTGACCTGTACGAGCTCGCCCCCGACGGCACGGTGAAGACGCTCGCGACGGTGGCCGACCTGATGGGCACCGGCGAGGAACACCTGTCCAACGAGGAGAAGGCGCGCCGCGAGCGCACGCGCACCGCGACCAAGGGCGTCGTCGACATCGACGTCTCGGAGGACGGCACGACGGTGATGGTGCCGCTCGCCGGCAAGTTCTTCCTGATCGATCGCAAGACGGGCGCGCGCCACGTCGTCGATCCGCAGGGCGCCGCGTACGACCCGCACCTGTCGCCCGACGGTCAGCGGATCGCGTTCGTGCGTGATCGCAAGCTGTGGGTCGTCGGCGTGGGAGGCACGCCAGAGGCGTGGACGAATCCGCCCGAGGGCCACGAGGACGGCACCGCCGACTTCGCCGCCCAGGAGGAGCTCAAGCGCACGCGCGGCTATTGGTGGGGCCCCAACAGCGACGCGATCGTGTTCCAGCGCACCGACACACGCGGCATGGACACGATCTACGTCTCCGACGCGCGCAACCCCGAGCGCGCGCCGGTGCCGTTCAAGTACCCGCGCGCGGGCCGGCCCAACGCGAAGATCGCCCTCGGCGTCGTCGAGCTGATGAACGGGATCGGGCCCAGGCCCACGCAGGTGGTGGCCGAGCGCTGGTTGCCCTGGGACAGCACCTACGAGTATCTGGTTTCGGTCCAGTGGCCGAAGAATGGGCCGATCACCGCGCTCGTGATCGATCGCGATCAGCAGCAGCTCGCCCTCCTCGCCCTCGACGGCAAGGCGCCGCGCACCCTGCTTACCGAGCGCGACGACGCGTGGCTCAACGTCGACGTCGGCGCGCCGAAGTGGCTCGAGGATGCCTCGGGCTTTCTGTGGATGACCGAGGCGTCGGGTGCGTGGACGCTGGAGCTGCGCGGCGCCGACGGCGCGGTGATGAAGACGTTGACCACCCCCGACTTCGGGCTGCGCGAGCTGGTCGGCGTCGATGCGAACGGCGCGATCGTCGAGGCCTCGGCGAACCCGGTGCGACAGGACGTGTGGCGTATCCCGCTCGACGGCAACGCGCCCGTGAAGCTGACTGCGAGCGACGGCGTCGCCCTCGCGACCAAGGCCAAGCACGGTGTGGTCACCATCGATACGCAGCTCGCCACCGGCGGCCGTCGGGTCACCGCCGTCACGGCGCAGGGCACGCGCGAGCTGCCCAGCGTCGCCGAGACGCCCAGCCTCGTTCCGACGACGAAGCTCGAGACCGTCGAGATCAGCGGCCGCGTGCATCACACGTCGATCACGCGCCCGCGCAACTTCGATCCCGACAAGAAGTACCCGGTGCTGCTCAAGGAGTACGCCGGGCCGCACGCGGTGATGGTCGTCGATGCGCGCGACGGCTACGTGATGGATCAGTGGTACGCGGACGCAGGCTTCATCGTCGTGCGCAGCGACAACCGCGGCACGCCGAACCGCGGACGTGCGTGGGAGCGCGCGATCCTGAAGGACCTGATCACCGTACCCCTCGAGGATCAAGTCGCCGCGCTGCAGGCGATGGGCAAGCGCCACCCCGAGATGGACATGTCGCGCGTCGGCGTGACGGGCTGGTCGTTCGGTGGCTACTTCGCGGCAATGGCGGTGCTGCTGCGCCCCGACGTGTTCAAGGCCGGCGTCGCGGGCGCGCCCGTCACCGACTGGGCGCTCTACGACACGGCGTACACCGAGCGCTACATGAAGACGCCGCAGGCGAACCCCGACGGTTACAAGCGCACGAGCGCGCTCACCCACGCCGACAAGCTCGAGCGGCCACTGCTCATCATCCACGGCATCACCGACGACAACGTGCACTTCGCGCACACGCTGGCGCTGATCGAGAGCCTGTACGTCGCGGCCAAGCGCGCCGAGGTGATCACGCTGTCGGCGACGCACATGGTGCCGGATCCGAAGCTGATGCTCGCGCGCGAGAAGGTGCAGATCGACTTCTTCCGCGACCACCTGGGCACGCCGTGATCCTCCACCGCGACGCGCGCTGCGTCGCCGTCGATAAGCCGACGGGCGTCGCTACGCATCGTGGTTGGGCCGACGACGACGACGCGCTTCTGCAGCGCGTACGCGACGAGGTGAACACGTACGTCTATCCGGTGAACCGCCTCGATCGCGGGGCGTCAGGCATCGTGCTGTTCGCGCTCGATCGCGAGTCGGCGAAGCTGTTCTCCGAGGCCTGGGCGACCGCCGACAAGCGCTACTACGCGATCACGCGCGGGCATCCAGCCGAGCACGTCCTGCTCGATCACCCGATCCCCAAGGCACCGGGCGAGGCGCGCGTCGACGCGGTCACCGAGATTTGGCGGCGCGAGACGTTTGGCCGCTACGCGCTCGTCGAGGCGCGCCCGCACACGGGACGCCTGCACCAGATCCGGCGCCACCTGAAACACCTCTCGTGCCCGCTGATCGGCGACGTGCGCTACGGCAAGGGCGAGCACAACCGGCTGTTCCGCACGCAGCACGATCTGCATCGCCTCGCGCTGCACTGCTTCCGCCTCACGCTCGCGCACCCCGAGGTAGGCACGCTCGAAGTTACCTGCCCGCTGCCCACCGATCTCGAGAGCGCCCTCGCAAGCTGCCGCAGAGCCTACGCAACCGGGGACGGTTTCAACTTAGCCAACTTCGAGGCACGTAACCGTCTGTAATTATTGGATGTACGAGGGACGGTTTCAACTTGCGGGTTTCGGCCCAAAGCCCTCGAGCGCTGTGCGGCTAATGTTCGTGCGAGCGGCGGGTGACGTCGCTGTCCGAATACGCCACGTGGGTCGGAAGTTGAAACCGTCCCCGGACATTCGAACGATTCTCAAACGTTAGCTCACCCTAGGTTGGGCAAGTTGAAACCGTCCCCTCAGGCCTGCGCGTTTCGCTTGCCGACTGTGAACCAGCCGATCAGCGTACCGATCAACGTCACTACAGCGCCGAGCACTCCGAACACGGCGATCGCTGTCGTTGCATCGCCATCCGAGGTCTTGGCGCCGCCGCCCGCGAGCACCTTGATGAGATAGACGAAGCCTGCGGTGCCAAGCCCCCCGCCGAGGAGGCATGTGAGCAGCGGCCGCGCGCGCGCCGACGCACCACTCGCGAGGCCCGCGAGCAGAGCGCCAATGCCCATGCCCGCGATCAGCCCCGCCGCCAGCGATTCGACGTCGGCCTCGTTTTTGGCGCTGGTCGCGAGCACCGACGCGAACACAGTCGCCAGCACGCACGCACCGAAGGTCGCGAGGGCCGCGTAGAGAAGCCACGGCAGTGACGATGCGGAGGGCTCGCCGAGCAGCTTCTCCGAGACGAACGCACCGGCGATCGCGCCGCCCGTCGCCGCGACGCCGATCGTGCCGACGAACTTCATCGTCGCGTCGGGCGCTACGTGCCACAGCAGCTTGCCGACCTCGGTGCCCGCAGCCAGCCCGACGACCGTCGCGACCACTGCGACCGCGCCGATCGCAGCCTCGAGGATCGTCGAGCCGAGACTCGCGCGCGCCGCGACGAAGCCGCCGACCGCGGCACCTGCGGCCATCAGGGCGTAGACCACCATCTCGCTCTCGACCTTGATCAGGCCAGCCGCGAGAAGACCCACGAACATGCCCCCCCCGACCAGGAAATACGACAACACCACCGACGCGAACGAGAATCCCCTCATGCGCAAGACGGTATCACGCGCCGTCCCGGTCTACTCCTCGAGCTCCTTCGCGAGCTCGTTCCACATGTCGTCACCCGTCAAGTAGAACGCCCACAGTCGCTCAACCGGCTTGATGCCGCGACGCTCCTGCCACAAAACGATGTCGTCGAACTCGCCGTCGAACCATCCCCACAGGTAGCGGGCGCGATACACGTCGCGCCCCTGCGCGCGTAGCTCGGCAATCGCCTCCTCGGTCTCCAGGTCGTCGAGATCGTCGACCATGTCGGAGGCCTCATCGATCAGCTCGCCCAGGTGCGCGATGCCCTTCTTGGTCAGCTCGTAGCGGCCCTTCTTGGCATTGATCTGGACCAGCTCCTCGACGGCGAGCTGCTGCAGATGTTCGTCGAGCGGAGACAGCTCGCTCGGCAGGACAACCGGAAACTCCATCCCGCCGTCCTCGGGCTTGAGGTCGAGCTTCTTCAGCAGCCACATCGCGATGTACGTGTGCTTGGTGTCTTCGTCGAGAGCGGGGCGGCGTACGAGTGCGTCGGTCACGGGTTCAGCCTACTCCACCGATCACCCACGAGGTGGACCTCACGCGTCTCGCGGTCGATCCAGCTGAATACGTCCCCGGCGGCGTAGTGAAGCGGCGCCGGTGCTTCGGAGGGCAAGCGCAACGTCGCATCGTGCGGATTGCACAACGCGAGCACGATCGCCTGCGGGTCGCGGGGCAGCCTCGGCAACCACTGCGCGAGGAACAGCGAGGCGCGCACCGCGGCCGGCGGCCCCAGCTCGAGCTCGAACTCGAGATCGATGTCGCCATCGAGCGCCTCCGCGTCGTCAGCGGTGTGCAGCGCGAGCACGAGGGCATCGTCGACACGCACCGGTGGAGCCGCGGGCTCGTGGGTCGCCAGCCACAAATGCTCCGCGCGTGCCCAGCCGTAGCCGGCGTAGTCGTGTGCGGGCGCGTCGCGATCGATGTGGAGATTGAGCAGCTCGAGCAGCGGCCGCTCGTGGAACGGCAGCGCGGCGATCTTCACGCGTCGAGGCGCACGGGCTTCGCGCGACCCGCGCGCGCCACGCCGAAGCGTCCACCACCGCCCATGCGACCACCGCCGGAGCGTCCGGTCGGGCGGCTCGTCGACGACGGCCGGTTGTACGAACGACCGCTCTGCGACTTCTGGAACTTGCTCGGGTTCTGCGCACGATACGCCGACCGCGTCTGGTGCAGCTGGCCGACGCGGCTCGCCGGCGTCGTGTAGGGCTGCGTGTACATCGGCACGTAGCTCGGCATGAACATGCTCGACATCATCGATCCGAGGATCATGCCCGACGCGATGCTGAAGAACGGCGAGTGGTAGCCGTAGTACGGGCCGTAGCCGGTGATCTGCGCCTGCGCCTGGCCCTCGCCGGTGACGTCACGCTTGATGGTGAAGATCTTCTCGGCATCCTCGACGGTGCCGTTGGAGTTCTTGTCGAAGAATCCGGTCACGACCTGCGTCTTCGCGTCCTGATCCTGCACCGCGACCGAGATGACCTCGTCGCCCTCGTAGATCTCGTTGATGCGCTTCTCGAGATCCTCGGGGCCACTGGCAGCCTTGTACGCCTCGTTGACCTTGTTCCAGTCGATGTCGACGTTGGTGTTCTCCGTGGTCGCCCAGCGATCGTTGGCGCGCACGCCCGCGGGCGGAGACGTGTCACAGCCCGTCACCACGCTCAGAGGAACGACGACGGCCAGCGCAGCGGCAAGGTGCTTCAGTCTCGAAATCATGGGTGCACCGTAGTGTTGTGTACGGTACCCGTCAAGCTGGCGTACTCGTCGGTAGCCCCCAAAATTGTTAAGAAAGCTGTCACCGATCGGGCAGCTTGCGCCTACGAGAATTCGCGCTCGACCCAAGCCACCGCAACTCGGTATTCCGCGAGCGTCTGCGTCACGGACGACACGAACGCACGGCCGAACGAATCGACCCGTGTGACGTGGTCGCGCAAGTCAAAGCCCGTAGGCAGTGCGAACGGCTTGTATACCACCTTGCCGCGCTCGATGACGGGTGCAGGAATCGACTTGATCCGCGGCAGCTTGCGCGACCGCGAGCGGGACGCGATGTGGTGCGTGAAGATCGCCTGCTCGCGCGCGAAGTGCCGCAGCGTCGTGTCGGCGAGCGCGCGGAACCGCTTCTCGTCGTCGGCGATTCCGAGCCCATCCGCGATCGCCCGGCACAGCGCGCGCGACTCGGCGTCCCACAACACCGCGCCGCTGCCGTCGATCAGCGCCTCGGCGATGTCATCCCTACCCTCGTCGCGTAGCGTCTTCGCCCGCAACGCGCGCAGCACCGTCGGCACCGAGTCCGCGAAGATGCCGCGGTTGGTGCGCCGCAGGACGTCCTCGGTTCCGTCGCCGAGCCGCTCGAGCCGGTCGAAGCCGAGCTTGGCCGCCAACCGCCCCGCGAGGCCGTACACCCGTGCGCGGTCCATGCCTCCGAGCACCTGCACGATGCCGAGCACCGCGACCACCGGCCACGGATACCGCTGCTCCGCTCGCTTGCCGAGCGCCACGTAACCGGCAATCCGACCGTACAGCGAGCGGTTGTACTTCGTCAGCCAGCGATGCGACTCGGCTGCGAGCTCGGCCTCCTCGGCCATCAGGTCCGCCCGCAGATCCTCCGGGATCGCAGCGTCCTGTGCCTCGGCCGCGATGCGCAGATCTTCGACGGTGAGCGCCTGGAGATCCTCGCCCATCAGCTGGAACGAGGCTGCATTCGGGTTGCCGAGCCGGGTGCGCAGGACGTCGATGAGCATGCGCTCCATATACCGTCTCTGCGGCTTCGTCACCTCAGGCCACGAGCGTGTCGTCGAGATCGCGCATGCTGGCGTCCAGCACCGCGTAGATGATCGCCGCGACGACAGTCGCAACGCAGTCTTGCTCGAGCGGGGTCAGCACCACGCGCAGCTCGTCGATCTGGTCGCGAATCGAGCGCACCATCGCCCGATCACAGCGGCCGCCGCGGACAGCGGAGAGGCCCGATGCGAGCGTCCTGTGATCGAGGCGCAGCTCGCCGAGCGGAGTGTTGCCACCGAGGACGCGGCATGCGAGCGCGAGACCGGCGGAGAGGGCGTCGTTGTCGCGAAAGGTTCCGAGCTCGAGCTCGAGCAGCCGCATGACCGCGGGCTGCTTGATGGCGAGCCAGCTCACATCGTATTCGGCCCTCTCTTGGTGGTCGATCAGCAGCATGCGTCGACCCTAGGCAGTGCCAGCGGCGGTGGGCCAGTTTTCGGCGTATGGTGCGCGCCATGCGTTCCGCCTTTCTCGTCGATGGACTCCGCTCTCCCTTCGGTCGCTACGGCGCCGGTCTCGCCGGCGTGCGGGCGGATGACCTCGCCGCTCAGGTGATCGCGGCACTCGTCGCGAAGACCAAGATCCCCGGCGACCGGATCGACGAGGTCGTCGTCGGCTGCGCCAACCAGGCCGGCGAGGACAACCGCAACGTCGCCCGCATGAGCTCGCTGCTCGCAGGGCTGCCGGTCTCGGTGCCCGGCGTGACGGTGAACCGGCTCTGCGGTTCGGGCATGCAGGCCGTGAACGATGCCGCGCGACTGATCGCGACCGGCGAGGCGGATGTTGTGATCGCCGGCGGCGTCGAGCAGATGTCGCGCGCGCCGCTCGTGATGGGCAAGCCGACGGAAGCGTTCCAGCGTGGCAATCAGACCGTCTACGACACCACGCTCGGATGGCGCTTCGTGAACCCGAAGATGGAGGCGATGTACGGCACCCTCGCGATGGGCGAGACCGCCGAGAGGGTCGCGGAGCGGTGCAACGTGTCGCGCGAGGCGCAGGATCGGTTCGCGATCACGTCGCAGCAGCGCGCGGGCAAGGCGATCGCGTCGGGCCGTATCGCGAAGGAGCTGACGTCCATCCTGACCGGCGTCGAAAAGAAGTCCGGCGCCGAGATCCGCGTCAGCGTCGACGAGCACCCGCGCCCCGAGACCACGCTCGAGCAGCTCGCGAAGCTGCGCCCCGCGTTCGCGAAGACCGGTGGCAGCGTAACCGCTGGTAATGCCTCGGGACTCAACGATGGCGCAAGCTTCGTGCTCCTCGCGAGCGAGCAGGCGATCAAGGAGCTCGGGCTCGCCCCGAAGGCTCGCTACGTGACGAGTGCCTCGGCCGGCGTGGAGCCGAGCTACATGGGCCTGGGCCCGATCCCGGCTTCGAAGCGGGCCTTCGCCAAGGCTGGCATCACCGCGCAACATATCGACATTGCTGAGCTAAACGAGGCGTTTGCTGCGCAGGCCTTGCCCTGCGTGGAGCAGCTCGAGCTCGACCCCGAGAAGGTGAACGTCAACGGCGGCGCGATCGCGTGGGGCCATCCGCTCGGGGCCTCCGGTGCAAGGCTTGTATTGACGCTCATGATCGAGCTTCAGGAGACGGGTGGCCGCTACGGTTTGGCCTCGATGTGTATCGGCGTCGGCCAGGGAATTGCGGTGATCCTGGAGCGCGTCTAACCGTAAGATGGCCGTTCTCCCGGGCACCACCCGCCGCGCATTCCGTGCGAAAAACGTGCGTCGTCCAGGGTGTGACGGTCGGTAACCGTGCAGGACCAAGTTCAAAGATCGCTGAAGCTCGTCGGCCGTGTCCTCGGCGACAAGTTCAAGCTCACCGCGTGCATCGGCATCGGCGGTAGTGGCGCGGTCTACAAGGCAGATCAGATCGCGCTCGGCCGCACCGTCGCGGTGAAGCTCCTCAACGAAGAAGTCTCCGCCGATCCGCGCATGCTGAAGCGGTTCCGTGACGAGGCGATGAGTGCCTCGCGCCTGAACCATCCCAACTGCGTCTCCATCATCGACTACGGCCAGGCCGACGACGGTCTGCTCTATCTCGCGATGGAGTACGTCAAGGGCCCGACGCTGACGCAGCTCCTCGTCAACGAGAACCCGCTCGCGGTCGACCGCGTGGTCGACATCACGATGCAGATGCTCGCGGGCATCGAGGAAGCGCACCTCGCCGGCGTCGTCCACGCCGACCTCAAGTCCGACAACATCATTCTCGATCAACGCCGCGCGGGCATCGACGTGGTCAAGCTCGTCGACTTCGGCATCGCACGCCTGGTCACCGGTGCACGCGAGCAAGAGGATCGCTCGATCTCCGGCACGCCCGAGTACATGGCGCCCGAGGTGATCAGCGGCGCGCCGCCGAGCTTCGCCTCGGACATCTACGCCGTTGGCATCATTCTCTACGAGCTGCTCGCGTACAAGACGCCGTTCTTCGCCGGCTCGACGACGGAGATCCTCGCGAACCACCTGAAGGCGCTGATCCCGTCGCTCGCCAACAAGCGCGATCAGGTGCCCAAAGAGCTCGACGCGATCGTCGCCAAGGCGCTTGCGAAGCACCCCGCCGACCGCTTCCAGTCCGCCAACGAGATGCGCGAGGCGCTGCGCCGCCTGCCGCTCCGCGCAAAAATTCCAGCGAGCGACACGTGCGTGCAGTGCGGCACCGCCTGTCCGCCGAGCTTCAAGTTCTGCCCCGAGTGCGGCTTGCCGCGCGCGCGCGTCTCCAAGGCGTTCGACATTCCGACGCCTACGGTCACTCTCACCGATGTCCTGCCGCTGCCCTTCACCGGCCGCGTCGAGGAGCTGTACGAGCTGCTCGCGCACGTGCGCATGACGCCGCCCCCCCCAGGCGAGCCGCGCCAGGTCGGCATGCTCGTCATGGGCTACGAGGGCGCCGGCCGCAGTGCGCTGATCCGCCAGGCGTACACGCACCTCGGCGCCGACGGGCGGGTGATCTACCAGGTCGGTCCCGACCCCAGTGGTCTCGCGGCGCCGTTCTATCCGATCCGCTCCCTGCTCGCTGCCGTGCTGCAGCTACCGCCTGTGTCGAGCGAGATGGAGCTGCGCGACACCGTGCTCGCCCTCGGCCTCAACGAGCGCGACATCCCGGGCATCGCGCAGCTGTTCGGCCACCCCACGTCGCTGCTCGAGCTCGAGCCCGCCGTGCGCCGTCGCGAGATGGTGTGGTCAGCGCTGCGTGCCCTCGAGCGCGCGGCCCTCATCGCGCCGGTGACGATCGTGTGCGAGGACATCGACCGTTTCGATCATCCGAGCCTCGAGATCCTCCGCCGCGCGACCGAGACCACCGAGCTCACGCTGCCGCCGATCGTCATGACGTCGACGATCGCGTTCGGCATGCAGTGGCCGGCGCAGATGCCGCGCCTCGAGATCGGCGCGCTCGAAGCCGGTGACCTCGGCACGCTCGTCGAGCACCTCGAGTCCGCGGGCGTGCGCGGATTGCCGACGGTGCAGACGCTGTTCGAGACCACGCGCGCGTATCCGGGGCACGTCGAGCACGTGGTCCGCTACCTGCTCGAAGGCGGTCGCGCCGAGGACACCAACACCTCACTGCCCGACTTGATCGCCGCGCGCCTGTCGATGCTCAAGCAGTCGACCCGTGACGTGCTGCAGGCCGCCGCCGTCCTCGGGATCGAGCCGCAGCTCGGCCTGTTGCGCGCGATGTTGCCGACCGAGCAGCTCGAACCCGCGCTGGCGGACGCCGAGCGTGCGGGCCTCCTCGTCACCGATCCCTCGGGCGAGCTAACGTTCACCAGCCGCCTCATTCGCGACATCGTCTACGACGCGACGCCCGCCGACGTGCGCCGCTCGCTGCACGCAATGGCCGCCACCGCCGTCGAAGCAATGTCGCCCGACATCGCTCTCCTCGGTCACCACCACGATCTCGCCGGGCACGCGAAGGACGCGGTCACACTCCTCCGCCGCGCGGGTGATCATGCCGCCGAGCAGCTCGACGACGCGGGCGCCGCGCAGTTCTTCCAACGCGCGCTCGTCGCGGTACGCCAGGCCGTGCTCATCGGCGACGATGACGGCACCGCCGAGGCGCAGTTCGTCTTGTTGTCCGTCAAGCTCGCCGACGTTCTCCGCACACGCGGCGAGACCGCTCTCGCGCGCGGCGTCCTCGCCGAGGCGCGCGGTTGGTCGGGCACCCCGATGCTGGTCGCGATGATCGATCGGGCGAGCGCCGCGATCGCCCTCGCCGAGGGGGATGTCGACGGCGCGATCTCCGCCTTGCGCCGCGGCGTGGGCCGCGCAATCGCCACGGGCGACATGAACCTTGTCTGCGAGCTGTACCTCGACCTCGCCACCGCCCTTCTTCGTAACGGCGACGGCGACAAGGCCCAGCAGGAGCTGGTCGAGTGCATCGACCTCGCTACCCTCGGGGAAGGCTTCACGGCGGTCGACGGCCCCGAGCCGTTCTGGCGGGTCCTCCGGGCGCAGGCGCAAATGGTCGATAACGCTGGCGATTCCTACCGCGCGCTGCGCCTCGCGGAGGCCGCCCTGCTCCACGCCCCGCGCGTGCGCTCGCGCTTGGGCGCCGCCCGGGTCCAGCAGCTACTCGCCCAGCTCTGCGACAAGGCGGGCCTCGGCAACAAGGCCGAGCGCTACCGGGCCTCGGCGATCAACGAGATGCGGAGTCTGGGTGATCGCCGCGCGACCGCCGAGCTCCTGCTCTCCGATACGCCGCGCGCTGCGGTCGTCGTCCCGTCCAGAATCGACGACGCCATGCAGCTGACCAAGGAGATTGGTTGGACCGAAGGGCACGAGCGCGCCAAGCGGAAGTCCACTCCGCCTCCGAACGTCAAATCGTAGGAGTGGCCGACCCGGTTTCGCCGGCTCGGGTCGCAGCGAAGCGGAGCCAGGTGAGGGAATTGGCCTCCACACCTGACAGCCGACAGGTGATCCAGGGTACGATTTAGACGTGGGAAGTATCCTCCTCGTTGAAGCCGACTCTGTGATCGGCGAGCAATGGTCCGCTGCGCTCAGCGACGAAGGCCATTCCGTGGTGATCGCCACGACGACACGCGAGGTGCTCCCCATCATCCGCGAGGGCGGCATGGACGTCGTCGTGATCGACGCCTATGACCCACGCGTCGGCATCGTCGAGCTCGCCCGGTCCATCGAGTCCGTGCCCGACGCGCCGCCGCTGATCCTCGTCAGTGGCTCGCCCTCGGCGCCCGAGATCTCGGCCCGCATCGGGGCCGCCGCGTTCCTGACCAAGCCATGCGACCTCGCCGATCTCGTGGCCGCGGTCACGCGCATTGCCGGTGCCGTGCGCCCGGTGCTGGTCCCCGACGACGACCTCTCGGGCCCCACGATCCTGATCAATCGCTAACACCAGGTGTGGCGGGGCGCATCGCGACGGCGCGAGCGGCGGCGAGGAAGAGCTCAACATGAGCTCGATCCGCCGATCCTGACGAGCGACGCGAACGCGCGCCATCTCTTCGTCGGCACCGACGACGGTCTGCACTACTCACGTACGTGCCTGACTCCCTAGACGATGCTGCGCACCACCCCACCGTCGACGCGCAGCGATGCGCCAGTCGTCGCGCTCGCGGGCACGCTCGCGACGTAGACGATCAGGTTCGCCACTTCCGCGGGTGTGGCGAAGCGACCGATCAGCGACGACGGCCGCGCGGTGGCGAAGAACTGTTTCTCCATCTCCGCCTCGCTGATCTGCTGGTGCGCCGCGAGGTCCTTCACGAACGTGGCCACGCCTTCGGACCGCGTCGGCCCTGGCAGCACGCTGTTGACGGTGATGCCCGTGCCGCGCGTGTGCTCGGCGAGCCCGCGCGCGATGGCGAGCTGTGCGGTCTTGGTCATGCCGTAGTGGATCATCTCGACGGGGATCTGCACGCCCGACTCGCTCGAGATGAAGATGATGCGGCCCCAGTTGCGCTTCTTCATGCCCGCCAGGTAGTGACGCGCGAGCCGCACGCCCGACAACACGTTGACGTCGAAGAAGCTGTGCCACTCGTCATCCGTGATGTCCTCGAACGCCTTGGGCTCGAAGATGCCCGCGTTGTTGACCAGCACATCGACGTCGGGTGCCGCGCGCGTCACGGCTTCGCTGCCCGCCGCCGTCGACACATCGCCCGCAGCGCCTTTCACCGTCGCCTCCGGCACCTCGGCCTGCAGGCGCTTCATGGCCTCGGCGACGCGCGCCTCGGTCCTGCCGTTGAGAACCACCGTCGCGCCCTCGCGCGCGAACTGCGTGGCCGCCGCGAAGCCGATGCCGGCAGTCGAGCCGGTGATGAGAACGTTCTTGCCTGCGAGTCCGAGGTCCATGGCGTGCACCTTGGCACGCAGCCTGGAGCTCGGCATGGGACAGCGCGGCCTATCGATTCTCCGCGAGATCGTCGCCGAGGTCGTAGCGGACCCGACTCACGGTTGCGAGCTCGTCGACGAGCGGATTACCTGCGACGAGGAACAGAGCGCCACCTGGCGCGGCGGGAACACACGCACCTCCCGCCAGAAGCGTGAACACCGTCCCGGCGTAGGCCTCGCCGAGCGCGCGCGGCCTACCGTCGGTGTCGCGCGCGAATCGCGTGCTGGCACACGAGCTCGGCGGAACGCGCGCGAGCACGATCGGGAGCGCGCAACTCTCGTCGGAGAAGTACACCAGGGTTTCGGTGGTCGTGGTCGGCAGGCCGCGCACGGCACCGTCGACGAGCTCGGGCCGACACGCCGCGTCGTACCGCTCGTCATCGACGAGGTCGAGGCCCCTGCACTCGACACCAGCGCGTGAAGGCGGTGTCGATAGGTTCGCGCACGATGGGCGCGAGCTCGATGGCAGCTTCGAGCGTGTGGATCGTATCGGGCGGCACATCCTCCGCGTCACAGCGCTCACCGACGCGCAGAAAGATCCGCGCGCGATCGATGACCTCGCCGATCGAGTGATACGTCGCGCACCGCGTATCGGGGTCGACGAAGCGACCGAACGTCGCCCCGTGTTCACTCGAGAACACGGCCGGCGTCGTGAACTGCGCGTCGAGATACGCCGTCGCTGGCTCCGCACTCGCAGGCACGCACAGCACCTCGATCGCATCGGGATCACCGTCGGGTCGACACGCGAAGCCCTGCCGTCGATCGCGCCATCCGACCGGCGCGCTCAGCCCGTCGTCGGACACCATCACCGCGAGCGCGAACCGCTCGTCGGCCAGGACCTCTCGCTCGTGCAGCCGCACGGCGCTGACCTCGTCGAGCGAATAGTAGTTCGCCTGAACCCCCGGCGCGAACGGCCCGAAGCAGACACCGTCGCGCTGCTCGTAGATCCACGTCGGCGCCGTCGCCATAGCCCGGTGCGTACAGCCGCGACGGCCGCTGCCGGAACCACCGCACGAAGAACCGCGGCGGATCCAGTGGCGGCCCATTCTCGTCGTGCAGCACCTGCCCCACCGACCGCTGGCAGTCTGCGTCGACAAACACCGTTCCACCTACTTCCGGCGTGCAGTACACGCGGCCGTCGGACCATTGCGTCGGGCTGCACTCGCTCCCTAGCTCGTGGTCGTAGAACCGGTCCTTCGCGATCGCCTCGCTGCCATCGTCGTACACGTCGCGCACGAGCCCCAGCCGCGTCCCGCCGCGCAGCTCGTCGACCCGCGGACCGCGATTGTCCCCGCAGCTCGCGAGGGCGACAAACCACAGGAACACCCGCATCCGGACCGTTAGTGCACATCGTCGACGAATCCATCTCGGATCCTGCCGCGCACCCGCACAGAAAATGGGGGCCGACCCCATTTCAACCTGCACAGAAATGGGGGCCGACCCCATTTGCATCTACACGCCGAACGCCGCTGGGGCTTCGGGGGCGACGTACAGACCGAGCATGAAGCGTACCGAGACTCGGTGCGTGCGCGCGAACGTCACCGTCCGCCGAGTCGCGAGGCGTGTGGGGGTGGTAAGCGAGTTCAATTCCACCGACGGTGTGGTCGTCGTCGGTCGCGATAGGAGGGCACCGTCGTGCCAACAAGCGTCGGCGACCCGCGCCGCAGCGAAACCGCCCCCACTCGCCCGCGACGGCGGCGGACGAGGTCGTGTTCTCCCCCAGCGTCTACGCGACCACGAGCATCCGCACGCCATACGCGGGGACCGCCACGGTGACCTTGCCGCCTGCAGCGCGCAGCACTTCCTTCGTAAACGGATCCCGCAGCGACGACGTCTCGCCCGCAAGCAACGTCGCCGTCACCTGCTTCGCCGCATCATTGGTTACGAACACGACGCGCGCGCGCCCGTCCTCGGAGGCGAACACATGCGCACGCGCCGAATCTGGCCGTTCGATCTGCCACGCATCTGCAAGCTCCCCGGCGATCGCCGCGAGGTCCTCCGCGAGGCCCGGCAGATCATCGAGCGAGCCTTCGCGCATCTTGCCGAGGCGGCGCGGCGGCGGATCGACGAACGGTTGCCCGAGCTCGTCGTGCGTGGGCGTGGTGGGGCCGACGACGACGATGGCGCGCTTGTGCTCCGCGAGGGCGCGCAGGCGCTGGTAGAGGCCGCGATCGATGCGCGCGGTGGTGGGGACGATGACGGCGCGATAGCCTGCGAGCTCGTCCTCCGAGGCAGCGTCGTCGACGATCGCGTAGGGGACCTGCGCGAGCTCGAGCGCCGAGGCGACGGCGTCGTGCCAACGGCGGGCGGTGACTGCGGCCGGATCGGTCCCGAGCTCGGCGGCGCCACCGGGGCCGAGGCCGAGAAAGTCGGCGAGCACGGGCGTGAACGGATCGATGACGCAGGTCGCGGTGCCCCAGCGCGCGTCGGCGGCGGTGGAGACGAGGGCGAGGGGCGTCGCGCGCCGGAGCGAGGGCCAATCGACCTCGGCGAGCGTCGCGAGCAGCGTGGCGATCCACGCGGCGTGTGGCTCGAGCTTGCCGTCGGCGGAGATCGGCGCGCCGTGATGGCGGTCGCGCTCGACCGCCATGAACAGCGAGAACCCACGCACGCCGGCGGCGAGGAGCGTCAGCAATTGATCGCGCTCGCGCGTCGGATCGTCGGCCTGCTCGAGCGGCGGCAGCCATGGCACGTGGCCCGTGCCGACCTGCGGTGCGAGCGGGATCGGCGACGCGTCCCCGACGAGCGCGATCGCCCGGCGGCGGAGATCCCGGAACCCAGCGCGCGGCGACGCCGCATCGATGCCCACCGGCCCGCCGATCGCGTGTTGCACGCCGCGCAGATCGTAGAGCTCGTGGTGGGTGGGCGGCAGATCGTGAAACCGCGCGATGCCGCCGAGGCCGACGGCGTCGAGGGCGGCCGCGAAGCCACCGAGCGCGCGCGCCAGATACTGGTCCTTGAAGCGAACCCACGAGATGCAGCGTGCGGCGTCGTCGGGGTTCCACGCGCGTGGGGGCTCACCGTCGAGGCCCGTCACTTCGCGCCACCATGCGATCGCGTCCGGGTGATAGTCGAGGTCGTACGCGCCGAGCCGGAAGAACATCTGCGCGTCGTGGTCAACACCGAGAGCGACGACGGGCCCCTCGGGGGCGAGGTGCGGCGTGATCACGCGCGCGACCTCGGCGTACCAGGCGTGCACGCGCTGGTGGAGCGCGGAGCTCGCGTACGACGGAATCGGAAACGCACGTGGTGGCATCGGCAGCCAAGCGGGCGTGTCGCGCGACGTGCGCGCCTGACAAGCAGCGTCGGCGAGCACGTGATCCGGGAAGCCGAAGCTGGTGAGCTCGGCATTCGCGTGGGGGCCCGGGCGCACCACGACCGCGAGGCCTGCACTGCGCGCGGCGTCGAGGAAGGCGGCGAGGTCTTTCGCGCCGGTCCAGTCGAACGTCTTCTCGGCGGTCTCGTGCACCCGCCACGGCACGAACGTCTCGACGAACGTCAGCCCGAGCGCGTGCAGCTGCCGCAAGCATGGCGCCCACTGCGCGGGCTTCATGCGCCAGTAGTGCAGCGCGCCGCCGTAGAACGGCAGCGGACGCTCGCCACCCGAGGTGGCAACGACTAGCCCGCGCGCGTCGAACCAGGTGCGGCGATGTGCTTCCACGCTTGGTCCTCCATCACGAACCGGCTCGGGCCCGTCGCCCAGCCGGGCTTGTAGGTGAGCGGTGCGGCATCCCCCGACCCCGCTGTCGTGTATTCCGGATCCCACGGTAACAGCAGCGTGATCCCACCATCGGCGGGTTCCCGCACGCGCGGCAGGATCGGATGTGGCTCGAAGCTGCGCGTGTGCCCAGCAGCGAACACCTCCTCGATCGTCGGCAGCTCGACGAGCTCGTGCATCGTGCGCAGCTGCGGCGGCGGTAGTGCGAGGTCTTTGGCGCGCTTGATCGCCTCGGCCGGGCGCACCCACACCTGCTCGACCGTCTCGATGTTGTCGAACGTCGGAACCTGGCCGAGCGGGAGCTCGCAGACGAAGAACCGCGCGCTGAAGCGACGGGGCTCGATCGAGGGCGTGATCCAGTGCGACCACGGCACGAGCACGTCGGTGCGCCAGCCAAGGCCGACCTTGTGGATCACCTCGGTCGCGTGCTGGCCGGCCAGCACCTTCTTGCGCAACACGCCCGACGACACGATCGGTGCGCCCTCGGCGAGCGTGTCGGTCTCGCCTTGCCGCGCATCGCGCGCGAGCAACACGCCCGCTTCTTCGAACAGCTCGCGCGCTGCACACGTGCGTGCGTCCTCGTTCTCCTCGGAACCGCCACCCGGAAACACAAACGCGCTCGCCATGAACGAGGCCCCCTTGCGCCGGCGCAGGAGGAACACCTCGAACCCGGGCGAGGCATTGCGGAGCAAGATCACCGACGCCGCTTCGCGAAGTGGGGTGCTCACGCCCCGTTCGTACCACGCGAGACAGGGGTCGGACCCTACTTGCACAACTTGCGGCTCACTCAGCCGCGTGCGGCGTAAGTGAGCTGCAAGTTGTGCAAGTAGGGTCCGACCCGAATCCATGCGCAACTCGCCGCGGATCGGTTCATCGTCGAGGCCGAGCCAATCCTCGATCTGCCGTTCGACGAAGCGTGCCACCTTGCTCGATGGCGTCTCCAGCACGAGGCGATCCGCGCGGCCCTTGCGGCGCGCGAACACGCCGAACCAGGTGAGGAAGCCGAATCGAGGTTGACGCTCGACGACGAACAGCGCATCGATCGCACCCGCACCGAGCACGAAGCCAAAGGCACCCTCGCGGACTTCGACCGCGAGATCGTCGACGTCGATCACGACATCCGCAGGGGCGAGGTGGACGCGGATCCGCAGCGTCTGCTTGCCGGTCTCGATCCCGCGGTACGGCGTGCGCAGCCGCATCTCCGTCGACAGCGTCTCCGTCGAGACTTCGATCGGGGGGACGCGCGGACGACACAGCCGCATCCCCTCCAGTGTGCCCTATCGAGGGCTACGGGACGACGACGAATTCGCGCTTCATCAGGCTGATGATGTTCTGCGCTGCGTCGAGGTCGGTACCCGGGAAGTTGTCGAGCACCTTCTGGAGCTGGCCGTGGTCGAGAACCAGTTGGAACGTATCGAGCTCCGACGGAGTCAGCTCGCGGAGCTTGCCGGCGAGCGGCGTTGGGACAGCGAGCGGCGAGCCGAGGGGGGGAAGGTTGCGCTGTAGGTTCCGGAACTCATCCAGCTGGCGCACACCCTCCATGAGGAGGCCCTCGGTCGACTCCTGCACCTCTTCCATCACCTGCATCTCGGCGCCGGGCTCGAGCTCGAAGGTGCCGGTCAGCCAGGTGAGCATCCGGTAGATGGCCTTCTGCGGCGAGACCGCGAAGTCATCGTTGATAGTCGCGAAATAGATCGCGCCCTTGCGCATGTAGATCTTGCCGAGCGAAACGCCGTTGTTGACGGCGAGCACGCCACTCTTGCGGCTGGTCGACAGGAGCTGCAGGAGGTCGGGGAGCGGAATCTCTTCGATCACGCCCGACATCGGGCGGCCCTGGGTGGCCTGGCGCTTGTTGGCGCCGTCCTCGAGCTTGCGGCGAGCCTCGGCCTCGGAGGTCTGGCTGATCTGACCTTCGACCGCGACCACCTTGATGATCGAGGTGCCGACCAGGATGCGGTCGCCTTCATGAAGAAGGGCGCGGCCGGAGATCTTCTCGCCGTTAACGAACGTACCGTTCGTCGAACCCATATCCTGGATGAAGACCTCGGAATCGGTAGAGCTGATCTTCGCGTGGCGGCGAGAGACCATGTCCTCGACGAGGACCATATCGAGGTCGCTCGATCGCCCGATGATGATCTCCCGGTTCATACGAAGCGGGAACTCGCCACCCTGGTACTTGCCCGAGATGAAGCGCAACGCGAAACGTGGGCGATCGTTCATGGACTTAACAGCGCTAGGCGATGGGCGCCCCAGCGCAACAACTCGAAAATTCTAGTTCCCAACTGCGGACCTGCGCAAGCAATCGCCCCAAGATCAATCGGTCTCGGGCGCATCGTCGCGATCGGAGAGGTCATGGGGCGGCCTCAGCGTGTTTACGACCCGACGATAAACCTCCTCGGAGACGACCAGGCTGGAGTGGCCCAGCGGGACGGTCGCCGAACTGGTCCCGCCCAGGCGGGTCGAGGGGAGGGGGACCACCCAGTCGCGGGCGGCGGCAATGGTGTGGACCTCCACGCCAGCTGGCATGGGGCCCTGGGCCAGCTCGTCGAGGAACCGGCTCCGCGGCAGGAGCTGCCAGGACGAAGTTGACCACAGGCCCAGGGTCGCGACTCCGGCCAGGGCGACCCAGGTTCCGCGAACGGGGGTGCCCATCATGATGAGCTTGCGGACCCGTGCATGTCCGCCCAGCTTCTTCACGTAGTAGAGGCCGATCAGGCCGCCCATCGAGTGCCCGATGATGTCGATGCGCTGGGACGGGGTTTGCGCAAGGATGCGCTCGATCTTGCGATGAATGAGGAACGCCGAGCGGCGGATGTCGCGAACGTTCAGCGTTCCCAGGTTGAAGGAGACGCAGACGAACCCGTCGGTGACGAGGCGCCGCTCGAGGACGTACATGGAGCCGCGCGTCCCGAGGAAGCCGTGGATGATGAGGACGGGCGGCGAATCCGGCGAGAGATCGTCGAAGGCCGCGTCGCGACGGATGCGGTTGCCTCGGGCGAGGTGCCGGAGGTACGACAGTCCATCAGCACCGCCGGCTACGTCCTGACCGATCGTGCTGCGCTTGCCCAGCCAGCGCCTCGGCGCCTCGAGGGCCCAGCGCATCAACCAGGACGAACGCGACTTCGGATCTCCCACTTCAATCACGATAGTCCGAGAATCCGTCGCTGACGAAGCGACTGCACTCCTTCGCATACGCATTGCTCGCTGCCGCGGAGGTGGGGTAGTCGACCACCCGCCAGACGCCGCGGGTCCCGACAGCGCCGACCCGCGAGATCACGCAGGTCTGGATGCGATAAACGAGGGCGAACTCACCGCCGCGCCGCAGCGAGCGCGAATCGCCGGGCGGCACCCGGCCGGGCGGCAGCGCCGGGTCAGAGGGGTTGCCTCCAGGAATTCCTTTCGGAGGCGGCATATGGGTCGGGTCCTCGACGGAGGTGTCCCCGACCACGATCGGCGCCGGCGGAGGCGGTTCCGTGGGTGTCGCAGGAGCGAGCTCGGGGGGCGGCACCGCGACCATCTCGGCGGTCACCCGGCCCGGCTCGACGGGGCGCATCCCCTGCGGGGTTGCGTCGGGCCACGGTTCACCTTTGGGTGGCGGCGGCTCGATGGCGGCGACCTCCTCGTTACCAGCCGCCTCGACAGGCTTGGCAGGCTCCGTAGGCGTCGCAACCTCGGGCTTCGGGGAGTCCCGGGCGTCGGATGCGGCGCCGGATGCGGCGTCGGCCGTCTTGGCCTCCGCTTCGTGGTTGTCGCCCTCGCCCTCGCCCGCGCCGCCCGGTTTCGACCGCCGCGAATATGCCAGCGGTCGATTTCGCTGCAGCTTCGACTTCTCAGGAGCCGGCTTACCCTTGGCCATTCTTCGGTCCTGCCAGCGTTCTTGGCGGGGGGCAAGTTTGACTGTTGACCTTCGATCTACCCAACGCATCGCGTCATCGACCGTTCTTCGTATACAGTCTGTCTCCGGTGAAGGACTCCGCCGAACGCGTGGGGCGCTACCAGTTGTTGGCGCCGATCGGGACCGGCCCCTGTGGGGTGGTTTCGCGCGCGAAGGTTTATGGCGTTGCAGGCTTCGAACGACAGTTTGCCGTCAAACGATTCCATCCCGAGCTGACGATCACGTCTCCGCTCGCGCAGGCGTTGTCGTCGGCAGCGCGCGCGTATGGAAGTCTCGAGCATCCGCGCATCGCGCGCATGAGCGAGTTCGGCGTCGCGCAAGGACAGACGTTCACCGCCGTCGAGCTCGTCGTCGGTCTCGATGCGGCGCGGCTCGTCGCGGAGGCGCGTCTTCAGGGCACCGCGCTCGCCGCGGGCGGTGCGCTCGCGCTCGTCTCGCAAGCGGCGCGCGCCGGCGGCTACGCACACGGCCGAGGCCTCACGCACCTCGGCTTGTCGCCGACGAACATGATCATCACGCCGGACGGCGACGTGAAGATCACCGATTTCGGCCTGCTCGCGGCCGGGCTCCCGCACCGCCCCGTCGACACCTCGCGGCTGCATCGCCGCATCCAGTATCTCGCCCCCGAGCAGCTCGCGGCCGAGGCCACCTCTGCCGCGACCGACGTGTTCCAGCTCGGCGTCATCGCCTACGAGCTCGTCACCGGCGAAGCCACGTACCGCGGCGACACCCCGCACGCGATCGCGCAAGCGATCCTCGCGGGCCCGCCCGCCGATCCGCCGCTGCCGCGTCCGATCGTGCGCGTCCTCGCGCGCTGCCTCGCGCGCTCGCCGTTCGAACGATTCCCCGACGCGCGCGCACTCGCCGACGCCCTCGACGCAGCACTTCGCGTCGCGCCGGTGCCCGGCACGCGCAAGGACGTTGGTGCGCAGGTCCAGGCGACGATGGATCGCCTCGCGACGCTCCACGACGGCGAGCTGTCGGGCATGGTCGCGCTCCATATCGGGACCGGCCCGGTCACGATGAGCGACGCGAACGACATCAACGAGGAACAGTCGACCGTCGCCGCCGCCATCGAGACGTCGGAGTTCGTGCGTCCCGACACCCCGGTGCCCGGCCCCGCGCCCCTCGTCGGGCCTGCGACCAACAAGCCCGCGTCGCCAGCACTTCCGACTCCGCCCGCGCCGGGCGCCAAGTTGCCCGCGGCGTCGACGATGGTCGGGATCGCGGCGGTGAAGGGCGTGCCGCCGATCAAGCCGCCTGCGATCCCGTCGGCGATCCCGCCGGTCGGTAAGCCCGCGACGCCGACGCCCGCCCCGGTGGTGGCGCGAACCAAGAGTACGCCCGAGGTCGTTCCGCCGGTGACGATCCCCGCGGTCGCACGCACCAAGAGCGCGCCCGATGTGCCCCCGCCCTCGCCCCCCACCCGGCCCACGCTGCAACAGACCCCACCGCCGTCGGGTGCATCGACGCCGGCGACGTCGCCCAACCTACCCACGCCCCCGCTGCGCCGCACGGCCCCCGCCGTCGCGCCACCACCTCCGCCCGCCGACCGCAAGACCGGACAGAACCCGGTGCTTCCGCCGGAGCCACCGGCTGTCGCGCGCACCAGGAGCGGCCTGAACGTGCCGGCGTCGAAGGAGAGCGTGCCGTCGCTGCCGCCGCCTCCGAACGCGCTGCCGCGCCCCGCGTTCCCCGCACCGGTCACCGACAAGCCATCGGGTGGCCTCGATCTCGAGTCGCTGTTCGAGGGCGTGATCACCAACGCCGGGCAGCCGGCGCAGAGCGATGATCCCATCGAGGGCGGCGCCACCGTGCTCGGCAACCAGACGGTCATGGGCGTCGCACCGTCGTCGATGCAGCCCAAGGCCGCCGCGACGGGTCGTTCGGAGATTCGCACGAGCGAGATGCCGAACGCACAGCGCGAGAAGCTGATCGCCGAGGCGCAGCGCGCGCCGAGTGTCACCGACATCGGCTCGCGCCCTGGCCTCGACGAGGTCTCCGTCGCGCTCGACACGCCGTCGGGCGTGTTCGGCCCCGACACGACGCCCTCGGTTCCGCCCATGCCGATGACGACGATCCCGGGCACGCCCCCACCGCCGGCGCGGCGTGTCCCCTCATCGAGCACCCCTCCGCCGGGCGCCTCGCCGAACGTAGTCCGGGCACCCGCCACACCACCGTCGAGCCCCGCGACTGCGTCCGCACCGTCGGAAGCTCCCGCTTCCTCGCTCGCGGCCGATGCACCTGTGCCCGGCCTCGGCGTGAAGAAGAAGTCGCACGCCCCGCTCGTCCTCGGCATCGTCCTGCTCGCCGGTGGCCTCGGCGTCGGTGCGTGGCAGGTCTGGGAGCGCGTCCTCAAGCTGCCCGACGACGAGCCCGGCGCAGGCACGGTCATCGCCTCCACCGGCGACACCAAGATCGACGCGGGCACCAAACCAGCCGTCACCGTCGACGCAGCGGTCGTTGTCGCCACGCCCGCCGATGCCGCCGAGATCGCCGCGGTCGTCGTCGATGCCGAGACCGGGTCTGCTGGCTCGGCTGGATCTGCGTCGCCGCTTCCCGATGCCGCCGACGTCGCGACCACGCCCACCGATGCCGCGGTCGTCGACGCCGCCACACCTCCGCCAGACGCGAGCACCGAGAAGCCCGCCACGCCAACGCCCACAGGCAAGAGCGATCAACTCTCGATCACATCCACTCCCGCTGGCGCGCGCGTCTACATCGACGGTGCCGACTCCGGGGTCACGCCGCTCAAGCTACCCGCGTCGCCCGACAAGCACACCATCGCGCTGCTCCTCCCGGGGCATGAGCTCTACATCGCGCAGGTCGATGGCTCCGGGAAGTTCCAGATCCCGCTCACCGAGGTCACGCCTGCTGGGGGCCCAGCCGGCATCAAAGTGATCAAGTGCAAGGACAAGGATCGCTACTACGTGTTCGTCGACGGTAAGCCCACCGGCATGTTGTGCCCGACGGAACGCGTGAACGTCGAGGTCGGTCCGCACGTCGTCGAGATCTATGATGCGGTCACCGAGACGCGCCGGAAGTGGGACGTCGTCGTGAAGGACACGCGCCTCTCGGTTCGCGTCAAGGTCGAGTAGCGACGTGAACGAATTCTGACGGCCCCAGCGTGCGTCGAATCGCTCGCGCGCCTCTGATACATTGAGCGCAATGTCTTCGTTGCGGTCCGTGTGGGTCGTCGGTGCGGTGTCGTGTGCGCCGGTCTCGACCTCGGTGCGAAAGAGTGAGCAGGTGAGTGCCCGCCGCGACGAGCGCGGTGCCGTCGTGCGCACGAATCGGGAGGCCGTGATCACCACGAAGGGCGAGCTCGCGGTGACATTCACCGAGCGCGACCTGTGTCGGGTGCAGGCGGTCGAGGAGTTTCGGCGCAGCGAGCGCACGACGAAGTCAGTGAGCAAGGGTGTGCTCGCACTCGACTACATCGCCGGCATCACGCTGGGCGTGGCCGGTGGCTTCGCGCTAGCCGCGCCGGATGATGCGGCGAGTGCGGTGGAGCCGATCAAGCCGCTCGATCGCACGCAGGTGGGTCGCGACGGGTTCCACGAACGTCGGCATCGTGACGTTCGAGCTGACTGTGAACGCCGACGGCACCGGGGACGGTCTCGCTGGTCGGCCCCACGCGCCGTGTGCTCGGCACGCAGCGCGTGACGTGGAGCGAGAACAAGCAGGAGCTCGAGCTGCGCACAAATCCACGTGAACGGAGCAGCTCGGTTCGACGGCGAGGCCGTCCGCTGGGCGGGGTATCGATGAACCGAGCTGCGAGGAAGTGAGGGGACGGTGTATCGAACGACGTCCAGAGGCAGTCGCTGCTTCGCCCCTCGACATGCGCTCACCCACGTCATTGCTCGTTGGTGTCTCGCTCGCGCTAGGCGTGCGCTAGGCGTGCGCTAGGCGCAGTCGGGTGCAGCGATATCGACGGATCGCAAGCGGTCCAGGCGCTGTGAACAGGGCGGAGTGCGTGTTCGCCGAGACCGCGGCCAAAGCTCGCTAGTCGTCGCTGCTCTCTTCGTCGCCGTCGAGCTTGCTGCGCGGATCGAGGCCGTACTTGCGGATGAGCTCGCGCAGGTGCTTGCGATCGATCTGCGCTTCGCGCGCGGCCGCCGACAGATTCATCTTGTGGCGGCGCATCAGGTCTTCGATGTACTCGCGCTCGAACATCTCGACGAGCTGCCCCTTAGCTTCCTTGAATGGCAGGTCGGTGCGAATGCCGAGCGACGGGGCTGCCTCGCTGACGAGCGCGTCCTCGAGGTTGATGGTGGAGCCACGCGCGAGGAGGCAGGCGCGCTCCATGACGTTGCGCAGCTCGCGCACGTTGCCGGGCCACGAATGGCGCACGAGGCGCGCCATGTCGTCGGGCGTGATCGAGAGGCCCGGGCCGAAGTTGTTGACGAAGTGCTGGATGAGGAGCGGGATGTCGGTGCCGCGCTCGCGGAGGGGCGGCACGCCGACGCGGATGACAGCGAGGCGGTAGTAGAGGTCCTCGCGAAACGCCTTCTTCGCGACTTCGGCGCGGAGGTCGCGGTTGGTAGCGGCGACGACGCGGACGTCGATCTTCTCGTAGGTGTTCGAGCCGACCTTGCGGACGGCACGCTTGTCGAGGACGCGCAGCAACGAGGGCTGCAGGTCGAGCGCCATCTCGCCGATCTCGTCGAGGAAGATGGTGCCGCCGTGCGCCTCGGCGAAGGAACCGCGGCGATCCGTGATGGCGCCGGTGAAGCTGCCCTTCACGTGGCCGAACAGCATCGACTCGATGAGCTCGCGCGGCACCGCGCCGCAGTCGAAGACGACGAATGGGCCGTCCTTGCGCGAGGAGTGGTTGTGGATCTCCTCGGCGATCAGCTCCTTGCCGGTGCCGGTCTCGCCCTCGATGAGCACCGTCGCGTTGGTCGCGGCGACATCCTCGAGGAGCGTGAACATCTGACGCATCTTGGTGTCGCCACCAACGATGGAGCCGAACGAGGTCTGGACGCTGGGCTCGGGCTCGACGATCTCCTCGTCGGGCAGGAACTTGATGACGGTGCGGCCGAGCTTCACCTCGGCGCCGAAGCCGATCGCGATCTTCTCGAACCGCGAGCCCTGGATGAACGTGCCGTTGGTCGAGCCGCAGTCGACCATGATGACCTCGTCGTTGACAAGCTGCGCCTCGAGGTGCTTGCGCGAGACGGTCTTGTCCGTGAGGACAAGGCTGCACTGCGGGCCGGAGCCAAACGAGACGGGCTGCCCCGTCAGGCGCACCGCTTCGCCGCGGTCGGGCCCCTTTATGACGACGAAGATGCCGCCGGAGTTCTGCCGCGAGTAGGACGGCGCATCGTCTAGTAACGCCGTGACATTGGAGCGATCTTTGGACATCTTACCCGGGCTTTGGTCATCGTAGCCCCGGGGGACGCGGGCTGTAAACAACCGCCCGGCCTACTTTCCCTGGACGGCCACGTCTGGTCCCGAGAGCGCAACCAGCACGCCCGCGACGGCGGCCGCGAGGAGGATGACCGCGAGCAAGATCCAGGTTGCCGCCGACGAACGCCTGCGCGGTGGCGGGGTCTCCATGTGCGGCCGCGGCTGTACAGGATAACTCGCCGGCAACTGGGCCTGCATCTGCACCGACATGGGTGCTGGTGCCACCGGCTGCGCCGCGCTGCGCGATGGTGCGGGTGCCGCGGGTTGCGGGGGTGTAGGCAGCTGCCGCGGTCCGGAATCGAGGTCGACCAGTGGCTTCGCCCCATCGTCCTCGAGGTCCATCATGTTGATGACCGAGGTCAGCTCGACGCCGGCAAACCGCTCGATCTCCGTCTTGGGTCGCACGGCGCGAGGACCGGTCACGCTCGGGATGATGGGGGTGATGGCCTTTGGCGTGATCGCTCGCTGCTTGCGCGCGGCGACCGAGGACAGCGAGACGTGCCCTAGGCCCAGATCGCTGTCGTCATCATCGTCGTCGTCGCCCTCGTCGTCGTCGAGGCTGCCGTCGTAGACCTCGGTGCCCGCTCGCTTGGCGTCCCCGCGGTCTTGCTCCTCCTCGTCGTCGTCGACGCGCCAACTGTCGGTCGGACCGCACGCATCGAGGAGCTCCCGCGCGAGCTCGGGCGCCGCGATGAGGAGCCCATTCCGATGTGCGCAGCGCGTGAGCGCTTCGTTGAGCTCGCCCGCAGTCTGGTAGCGCTCGTCGGCATTGAGCGCCAGCGCCTTCTTGATGATCGCATCGAGCTCGGCGGGGAGCCCCGGGACCTTCTTCGACACCGACGGGACCGGCTGCGAGTAGATCTCGTCGGCGGACGTGGTGAGGCCCGCGGCGACGAACAGACGCTCGCCGGTGATCACCTCGTACAGGCAGACGGCAAGCGAATAGAGATCACTGCGGTGATCGAGTGGCTCGCTCTTCGCCTGTTCGGGCGACATGTAGCCGATCTTTCCTTTGACCTTGTAGAACATCGACGTGTGCGTGGCGGCCTTCGCGATGCCGAAGTCCGTCAGCTTCACCTCGCCGTTGTGCGAGACCAGGATATTCGACGGCGACACGTCGCGATGGATGAGCTTGAGCGGCTGACCGTCGAAGTCCCGCTTGACGTGGGCGTACGCGAGGGCGCTCAACACCTCGCGACAGATCCGGATCGCTGCCGCAGGGGAGAACCGCTTGCCCCGGCGCTTGGCCTTCTTGAGCAGCGTCCGCAGATCGCCGCCCGGCAGGTACTCCATCACGATGAAGTACTCGCCGCCCGCAGTGACGAGGTCGATCGTGTGGACGATGTTCGCGTGATCGAGCGTTGCCGACAGCTTGGCCTCGCGCAGGAAGAGGTCGATGAACTCCTCCTGCTGCGTGAACTCGGGAAGCAGCTGCTTGAGCACCACTTCCATCTCGAAGCCGCCGGCGCCGAGCTTCTTCCCCACATAGATCGCCCCCATGCCGCCCTCGGAGAGGTGCTGCAGCACGACGTAGCGATCGAGCGGAGGCCCGGCGTCGACCATGGTGGCGCAGTGTAGCACCGAGGCTACGGGCTATCGGCGGCGGTGTAGACGACGGCAGACAGCTGTTCGGCGAACGCCTCGAACCTCGCGATGCGGTCACCGGGCGAGGCGGGCCGCGGGTCGCACGCGTCGCCAACCCCATCGGGAGCAAGCCCAGCCTCGAGCTCGCCGCGATCGCGTTGATCTCCGTTGGCATTGGCGGGGCAGTTGTCACAGGCATCGCCCACGCCGTCGCCATCCTCGTCGTGCCCGAGGCAGGTCGTGACCGTGTCGAGCGCATCCGCATCACCGGCGAAGCCAAGCCGCCCGCATGCCGCGAGGCTCGACCACATCACCAGAAGACCGGCGTGATGCACCTTCGCGAGCGTACCGTGCCTGATGGTACATAGGGGATGTGAGCGGTGACGGCTACCGCCTGGCGCCGGTGCGCGACGCGCGTGCGCGCGACGAGCGCGTGCGCAAAGGTGATCTCGCCGATGCCGTCGTCGATGCGCGCAAGGCGCAAGCGCGCGTCGACGCTGCGGAGGCCGCGGTGACCGCCGCGCGCGACCGGCTCGCTGCGGCGCGCAGGGCGCAGCACGAGCGGTTGTTGGCGGGTGCGTCCGCCGACGAGGTCGCGCGAGGCGAGCGTTACCTCGCGCGCTTACGTGCGGCGGTCGCGACCGCCCTCGACGTCCAGGAGCGCGCGGCTGCCGCACATCGAGGACAGCTGGCGAGCGTGGATCTCGCACGCGCGCGCCTCGCGAACGCCCGCGCGGAGAAGGAAGTCATCGAGCGTCACTTCGCGCGCTGGCGCACGGACCAGGCCGCGTTGCGCGAGCGGCGCGACGACTGAGCGGGGCCCAGACCACGGCAACCCGGCGAGCTTCATACAGGTTCTGACGTCGGTGCCAAGTTCGAGTCGCACGCTGCAACAGCGCGAACATTCGAGTGTCTTGCCCGGTATGCGACTCCTCCTCTGCTCTCTGCTCCTCGCAGTTCCTGTTACGTCGCTCGCTCAACCCGCGAAGACCGCGGATGTCCAGACGATGGCCAGCGACGACTGTGCGCGTGCCCGCAAGGCCGGCAAGACGTGCGTGCTCTCCATCGAGGACGAAACCATCGAAGGCGGTTCGCCAAAAGCGGGAGAAACGCCGCTCACGGCAATCGATTTCGGCAAGGTAGGAAGTCTTATCAAGCTACGGCGTGACTTCATCGCGGAGATCTTGCGCTCCGCAGAAGACATCGACTGAGCTTACCGGCTTATACTGCCGGTGGAGATGCACCGCTGGTTGGTCGCGTTTTGCCTGGTGGCCGGTTGCACCGAGCCGCGCAGTGCCGCGTGCAAGGAAGTCTGCAAGCGGGAGGCAGAGTGCGTCGACTCGACGAACAGCAAGATGCCGTTCGACGAAAAGGAGTGCATCGCGGCGTGCGCGGCACTCGAGAGTGACGTCGCCGATAACGGCGCGAAGGTCAAGCGCCACATCGACTGCGTCCACGCGCAGCAGCGATGTGAAGACGTCCTCGAGTGCAAATAATGCTGACCGCGACGAGCCTTCGCCAGTTCGGCCCGAGCTCCTTGAAGACCACGATCTTCCTCGAGCGAAGGTTCCGCGTGTTCCTCGTCCACCGCGATCGGCTGCTCTATCACAGCAAATACGCGCCACCGACCAAGAAGGCGACGCCGTTCGTTCACGTCTACGCGTCGCTGCGCGGCTCGTTCGAGCCCGAGGGCCAGCCCGTGTTCAAGGGGCCGCAGTGCTACATCCTCGCGGAGAACGAGTTCGATCGCGTGATGCCGAGCTCGATGACGTTCCGCTCGTGGGGTGACCCGTGTGCGATCGTCGAGATTCGCCTGCCCGCCGCCGACGTGCGCATGCCGATCGGCCTCGCGAATGGCCGCCTCGATCTGCCGACCAACGTGTGGGACGCGTATCACGGGCTCGAGCAGAACAAGACACCGCTGCACCTGCACGAGCTCTTGCTGCGTCTCGGTGAGGCCGGCGTGGTCTCGCCGGATCTCTCCTCGACGGTGGTCAAAGATGAGCCGGAGCGCTTCGTGCGCCTGTG
>JANRKM010000294.1:0-24830 GCA_033763475.1 Kofleriaceae bacterium | reverse complement strand
GCCCCGGGGGCGGGGAGCGGGCCCGTGTCTTCGGTCTTCGGGCCGGGCGTCGTCGATGGTGGTCCCCACTCTCCCGAGATCCACACCCATCGTCCCTCTCCGTCGCTCCACGTCCAATGCCCGGGGCGCCACACGCCGCCCGGATCTCGGGAGGTTCCGGGACGCTCCGCCTTGGGCGCCGGCTTGGGGGGGCGCACGCGAACCTCGGTCCTCACCTCGGCCTTCGCGGTGACTGTTGCACTGGCAGTCACGGGCCTCGGCACCACCACGTCGCCGACCGCGTACACGCGGACGGTCAACCGCGCACCCGCGAGCTCCTGCGGCGTATCGGCCCATACCGTGAGCTGCCCCGTTTCGTCGACGCCGGTGAGGTACCGCCTCGACCACCGATCCGAAGCCGTGCAGCGGCGATCGCGTTCGGCGAGGAACCGCAGCTGACCGGGCCACGTCTCGTTCGTGACCTGTTGCCAGCGCCCGACGTAGACCGGGGCGGGTGTCCCTGGTCGTGCGGGCGTGAGCGACCCGGGGGCGGTGCTGGCGACCGGCGCCGGGTCGACGGGGGAGGGAGCCGGGGTGGTTCCGGCGGGTGGGGAAGGCTCCTCGGCCTTCGTCCCTGCGGCGGCGCGTGCACCGAGCAAGCTCTGCCACAGCCCGTCGCTCGCGCCGACGGTGCGTACCTCGCCGTCGGGGTAGCCGATCTGCAGCGCCGGCGTACACCGGGCCTCGAGCTCCACGACGTATTCGAGGTCGCGCCCACCGAAGGCATCGCGCCGCGGGACGTCGACGGTGATCGGGCCGGCGAACCGCGCGCTGGGCAGGGGAATGGTGCGATCGAAGACGAGCTCGGTACGCGGTCCGGCACATGCGGCAACGGTCGAGACGAACAGCACGTGCGGGACGCGAACCACCATCGCAGCCGAGGGTAGCAACGACCGGACCAGGCTGGGGAGACCCGTCGAGACGCACCGCGAGCGTGACTGCTGCGAAGCGTTGTTCACCCCGAGGTGTTGCAAGCCAGCCGCAGTTACGGGGTGCGACCGGTGTCGCCGGTGTCGCCTTCTCGTAACCATCCGGACACGGACGCATGGTCAAACCGGCCCGTGCGGTTCGGGCTCCTTGCAGCGTTCGTGGGAATCGGCTGCGCCGGCGCGCCCTCCGACGTCCGGGAACAGCGGGTCCTGCACGCCCTGTACGACGACAACTGGACCTGGGCGGCGCGTGACCCAGAGCTGGTCGCCTTCAAGCTGACCAAGATGCAGCGCGGCCCCTACGAGTGGCTGCGCGGGACGGCGAGCCTGGCCTGGCGCGACATCATGGAGCCTGGTGGGGCCCGCCTGGCGACCACGTTCGGAGACACCGCGTCGTCGCGGGTGCTGCTCGTCGGCGACCCTCACCCCGAGAACCTGGGCACGTTCCGCGCGGCGGACGGCACGATGTTCGTCGACTGGAACGACACGGATGGCACCGGGTACGGTCCGTTCACTGGCGATCTGCGCCGGCTCGCGGCCGGGCTGGTGATCGCCACCGACGCGACGACCGGTCCCGAGCTCGCGCGCAGTGCGGTGACCGGGTACGCGGCACAGATGGCGGCGCTCGCCCGCGGTGAGCGACCCACCGCGACGACGCGTGGTGCGCACCCGGTGTTCGATGCCGAGCTCGAGAAGGCGAGCGAGCGCGGCATGGTTCGCTACAACCTCGACGAGTTCGCGCCGGTGACGAATGGCGCGCGCACGCTCGCGTACGGCGATCTCGAGCCGGTCGCGCCCGACGGCATCTTCGAGGATCGCCTGGTCCCCCTCGATGTCGATCAGTCGGCGTGGATCGACCGCGCGATCGAGCGCTGGCGCGTCGGGCGTCTCGATGCCGCGGCGGCGAAGATCAAGCTGCGGGCGCGTCGCATTGGCTCGGGCGTCGCGAGCTATCCAGCGCTGCGCGTGGATGTGGTGCTCGAAGGGGCCACCGTCGCCGTCGAGGACGACCTGTTCGTCGAGCTCAAGGAGACGCGCGAAGGATTGATCCTGCGCGGCGTGCCGCAGCGCGAAGTTGCCGAGTGGACGTCGCCTGCCGCGCGCGCCGTCGATACGCAGCGCCGCCTGCACGCGCGCCCCGATGGGGATGTGCTGCTCGGCTCGGCCGAGGTCGGCGGCCTCAGCTTCAAGATCCGTGACCGCGAGGCCTTCCAGCGCGGCCTCGATCGCGAGGAGCTCGCAGGGCGCGACCTTGCCGAGCTGCAAGACCTGGCCGAGCTGATGGGCACGATGCTCGCCCGCGCGCACGGTCTGGCCCGCACCGTCGACGGCACCAACGGGTGGACCGTGATCGCACCGCTGCTCGCCGGGCGCGAGGCCGCGTTCGTCGACGAGGTCACGGCCTTCGCCCTCGCCGACGTCGAGGTGATCACCTCCGATCACGCACGCTTCATGGATCGCGATCTGTTCTCGCTCGTGTTTCCCACCGGAGCTCCCTGATGCGCGCGCTGCTGTTGTTGTCGTTGTTGCTTGCATTCCCCGCGTACGCCGACGAGCTGCCGGAACCGACGGACGCGCCTGCGCCCGAGGCGGCAGCGCCGATCGAGCCCATCACGACGTCGAACGTCGTCGAGGTGAAGCCCGAACAGCCCGCGACCATCACGCTCCTGTCCGCGGTCCCGGCGTTCGCGCCTTGGTCGACCCAGAAGCTGTACCTCGATCTCGATCTCGTGGCGCAGGGCCGCTACCTATCCACGCCCGCTGAAGACCTCAGCGACATCCGCCTCGATCGCGGCGAGATCGGCGCACGGATCGCGCTCGGCAAGAATGGCGCGGCGGAGATGCGCATCGAGTCGGTGCGCTCGGCCGTCGAGGGGGGCGCGCTCGGCATCGACGGTGACTCGATGGTCATCCGCGTCCGCTACGCCAACGTCAACGGGGAGCTCACGCGCGGCAAGCTCACCGTCGGCGGCGCACTCGGCTTCGTGCAGGACCCGTGGATCCGGGCGCTCGAGGACGGCTACACGCTGCGTCCGCTCTCGCGCACCGGCAGCGAGCGCTTGCTCGGCTGGTCGCCCAGCGATCTCTCGGCGCTCGTGCGGGCGGGGGTCGGACCCGTGCGTGCGACGGTGACGATCGGCAACGGCGAAGGCCTGCGGTTTCCCGAGCGCAACAATGGCAAGACCACCACCGCGGTGCTCGAGGTCGTCCCGCTCGTGCGCCGCGACCTGCGGGTCGTCGTCGCCGGTGTCGGCCGCGACGGCTCGATCGGCATCGCCCGCGTGCGCGACCGGCGCGTCGGTGGCGGCGCCACGATCGTCACTCCCACGGTCCGCGCCGGCGGTGAGATCGTGCGCGCCTGGGGCCTCGGCGATCGCGGTGATGTCGAGGGTACGGAGCTCGCGGCGTGGGCCGATGCGCGCGTCGTCGAGCACGTGTACGTCAGCGCGCGCGGTGCCACGCTCGGCATCGACGCCGGCCGCCGCACCACGTACGGCGGCGCGCTCGTCGTCGAGCCGTGGAACGACCCCACGACGCGCGGCCGGTTCCGCCTGTGGCTGGCGGTCGATCGCATCACCTCGTCGGGGGACGCCATGCCGATCCCCGGCGCCGATCCCGGCGACGCCACGATCGCGATGTTGATCGCATCGGCGACCGCCCCGTTCACCCTCGACTAGGAGCTCGTATGCGTCTCGTTCTCGTCCCATTCGTTCTCGTCGCTGGCTGCAGCAACGCCGCCGATCCGTCCGATACACCCGACGCGCCGATCGTTCAGCAGGACGCGCGTCCCGACGCGGGCCCGCCGCTCGAGACGCTCCTCATCAACGAGGTCGTCGCCAGCGGCGCGCCTGACTGGGTCGAGGTGGTGAACGCCTCGCAGGCAGCGATCGAGCTCTCCGAGTACTGCTTCGTCGATGCCGCCGACGACTTCGTGAAGTGCAAGCCGTTCCCCGCGATGACGCTCGCGCCCGGCGCGCGGTTCGCTCAGGACGTCGACGAAGGCACCGCGGGGTTCAAGCTCGGCAGTGACGAGGAGCTGTGGGTGTACCGGATCGCCGACCAGCGTGTGTCCGACAGCGTCGACTGGGCCGAAGGTGACTCGCCCGCGAACGAGAGCTTCGCGCGCATCCCCGATACGACGGGCGACTTCGCGCGCACGAACCAGGTCACCAAGGGTGCCGCCAACCTCGCGGACAACCCCAACGCGCCGCTCGCGATCCTCAAGATCAACGAGGTCGCGGCGGGCGAGACGCCCGACTGGTTCGAGATCTTCAACGCCACCGGCTCCGCCGTCCAGCTCTCGGAGTACTGCTACCTCGACACGAGCGCCATGGCGCTGTGCAAGCCGTTCCCGGCCATGTCGCTCGCGGCGGGGGCGTACTACGCGCAAGACGTCGACGACGCGATCTCGGGCTTCAAGCTCGCCAGCGACGAGGCCGTCTTCGTCTATCGCATCTCCGACAACCGCATCTCCGACAGCGTCGACTGGGACACCGGCGCGTCGCCGGCGACCATGAGCTACCGCCGGATCCCCGACAAGACGGGCACCTTCGCGACCGGCGGCCAGACCAAGGGCACCGCGAACCAGTAGCTGTAAGATCGGGTCGGCAGGACTCGTCCCGCGGCGATCGCCCTTCTGTCGTGCGCATGCAGTGACGACGACCTGCGCGCCGTCACGCGCCCCCTCGCGTCCGACGGCGTGCACCTTCGCGATGGCGAGGGGCGCGTTGCCCTCCTCCGCGGCGTGAGTGCTCGCCGACGGGCGTGCCGCTTGAACCGCTGCCCCGAGCTCGTGCAGGCCGACTGCGATCGGATGCGCCAGCTGGGCTTCGACCTGCTGCGACTTCCGATCCTCGTCGTCAGCGGCGGCTGAGCGCGATCACGCCGAGCATCTCCCAGGCGAGGTGCGCGGCGAGATGACACGTGATGTCCGCATGGTCGAGCGGCGGACACACCTCGACGACGTCGCCACCACAGACGTTGAGACCGGCGAGCCCACGCACGAGCTGCAGGGCTTCGCGCGCGGTGAGGCCCCCGGGAACGGGCGTGCCGGTGCCCGGGGCAAATGCTGGATCGATCGCGTCGACGTCGAACGTGACGTAGACCGGGCGATCGCGAATCCGCTCGCGGAGCTCGGCGCATACGCGCTTCGGCGAGCGCTCGGCGACATCGTCGGCGGTGATCAACGTGTGGTCGCGTGACGTGACGAGCTCGGTGTCGCTCGCGCCGCCGCGTGGTCCGCGGATGCCGATCTGGAAGAGCTGTCCGGGCTCGATCAGGCGCTCCTCGATCGCGTGGCGGAGGGGCGTGCCGTGGTGGAACGCATCGCCCCACACGTCGGGGCCGCTGAGATCGAGGTGCGCGTCGAAGTGCACGACGGCGATCGGCCCGTAGCGACGCGCGAGCCCGCGCAGGATGGGCAGTGTGATCGAGTGGTCGCCGCCGATGACGAGCGGAATCACCTGCGCGTCGGCGAGCGCGCGCGCCTCGGCTTCCACCTCGGCGCGCATCGCGGCGCGATCGAACGGCGGGAACACGATGTTGCCGGCGTCGACACAGCGCGCCCGTGCGAACGTGTCGACACCATGCGCGGGGTTGTAGCTCTGCACGAGCGCCGACACGCGACGCACGTGATACGGCGCGAGCCGCGCCCCCGGGACGTACGTGGTGCCAGCGTCGTGCGGCACGCCGAGTAGGGCGACGTCGGCGCCCTGGGCGTCACGCGACTCGCGTAGTCGGAAGAACGGGGTCTGGCCGTGACGAAGGTAGTCGAGAGCTGGTTCCTGCATCGTCGAACCTCGTGTTTTCGAGAAGGCGGATGATCGTGTTGCGCGCCCGCGCGGCCAGCGCTTCGGCCGGCTCGCCGGTGCGTACGAGGATCGGTGGGCCAAAGGTCAGCGCGATGTCGATGCGCTGCCGGCTCGTGGCCCAGAGGTAGTGCGGAAAGAACGTGGCGCCGTTGAACCACGCCATCTGCGGCTCGCGATACCGGATCGCCACCGGCACCACGGGCACGCCTAGGCGCTGCGCGATCCCGAACGTGCCGCGCCAGAACGGCTTCACCGCCGAACCATCGGTGGTGGTGCCCTCGGCGAAGTTGAGCACCGAGGTGCCCGCGGAGAGCAGGTCGTGGATCCGGCGCAACACACGCGCGCGCGACATCGCGTCCTCGCGGCGGACGAACATCGTGCCGAGCGTGCTGCCGATCGCGCCGACGATCGGCCACCCGGCCACCTCGCCCTTGGCGATCGGCAGGGCAGGGCAGTTCGGCAGGATCGCGATCGGGTCGAGATAGCTGACGTGTTGGCGACGATCAGTGCCGCACCGCGCGGGACATTCCCGGCGACGCGCACGTCGATGTCATGGGCCCGCGCGATCGCCCCCAAGGCGCCTGCGAGCCGATGCGCCGCCGCCTGTGAGTCCCTGGGCGGCGTCATGCGTACCGAGCCAAGCTCGGAGAGCGCATTGAACAGCCCGCGGCTCACGTGGCGCGCGCTATTCCAGACGGTAGCAGGCCTCAAGCCCGCACCACCCGGTGAGAAACGGCATGCGACACGAATCGCTCGCCCTCGTCGAGCCACGTGCCCAGCGCAGAGATCCTCGGAGTCACGCCCCCCGGCTGAAACCCCGGCCTCCCCACGCTGGTCACGCAGTCGGCAGTACGATCACGAACGAAGCACAGCCCGGGCTCCAGTAGGCACCCATCAAGATGGAGAGCCCCGAAGTCCTCGCTGCAGAGGGCACGCACCAGATAGCGCGTCATGAATCCTCCCGTGTCGATGAACCCAGCCTAGGACCCGCATGTGCCGCGACGCGTGAGCTAGCGAAACTTGATCGCGACGGTGGCGCGGCGCGCTGTGCTCCACGCCGTGACGCCTCGGCGACGAAGTGGCAGGACGTGGACGAGCGAGGTCCTTGCGAGGCCCTTGTGACGGAACGGCAACGCCGGTGTGACTGCGCTGGTGCGTGTCGCGTCACCATCCGGTTTCAAAGACGCACTCGTACAGTCACCACGGTTTCTTACGGTGAGTCGTGTACGCTTTGCCCACCTACGACGAGCTAGCTCTGCCGATCGAACCGTTGCGCGTCGTTATCGTGGCCCCCGCACCGACGGCGGCCACCCAGGCGATCGTCCAGGACTTGCTGCGCGAGGCCATGCGGGCCGAGCATGCCACCCACGACGTGCTCGATGCGCCCCCATCGGCGCCGGTCTATGTGGTGGCGATGTCGGCCGCGGTGGCGCCAACCATCTCGCCGCGCTTCGTCGCGTGGGCGGCGGGTAGCGAGCTGCGCGCAGGCCTCATCGGCCTCGTTCAGGACGGCCGCACCGAGGATCACGAAGACCTGCTCGCGGTAGGTTTTGATGACGTCGTCCCGCACGGCGTCTCCACGCGCGAGCTGATCGCCCGCGTGCGCGCCGTCCATCGCCGCGTGCACTGGAAGGGCATGTCGAACGGGCGGCTCCGGTTCAGCGAGCTGACCCTCGATCTCTACGGCCGCGAGCTATGGCTCGACGGCAAGACCATTCCGCTCACCTCGATCGAGCTCGCCGTCGTGCGCGAGCTCATCAAGGCCCGTGGCAAGCCGCTCTCGCGCGCCGAGCTGCTCGACCTCGCCTGGGGCGACAGCGACCTCGAGGTCTCCGAGCGCGCGGTCGACAACGTCATCCTGCGCCTGCGTCGCAAGCTGCCGCGTCCCGACCTGATCGAGACCGTGCGCAGCGTCGGATTCCGGATCTCGACGCCGTAGCGCTAGCGCCAACGGCGGGTCAGTTAACGTCATCAGGCTCTTGGATGCGATCGGCGTGATCAACGCGTTCCAGAACCTGACAAGATGTGCCGCTGATCGTGGACGTGGACGAGCACGTGACACGTGACACGTCCCCCCCGGATCCGCAAACGTGACACGTGACGCTATAGCGCCTTGATCGCCTCGACGACCTCGGCGGCGTGGCCCTTCACGCTGACCTTGGGCCAGTGCTTCGCGACCTTGCCGTCCTTGCCGATGAGGACGGTGGAGCGAATGATGCCCTTCATCTTCTTGCCGTACATGACCTTGTCGCCCCACGCGCCGTAGGCCTCGAGCACCTTGCCTTCGGGGTCGCTGAGCAGCGGGAACGCGAGCTCGTACTTGTCGCGGAACTTGCAGTGCGACGCGATGGTGTCCTTGCTGACGCCGAACACGACGGCGCCTAGCTTCTTCAGCTGCGGCACGGCAGCAGAGAAGTCCTGAGCCTCGAGCGTGCAGCCCGGGGTGTTGTCGCGCGGGTAGAAGTACACGACCACCACCTTGCCGGCGTACTCGGAGAGCTTGACCTTGCCGCCGTCGGAGGATTCGAGCGTGAACGCGGGAGCCTTCTTGCCAACCTCGATCATGGCCACCGCGTACCACGACGACCCGAGGGCGTGCAGGGCGCTGGCAGCCTTGCTACGCTACGGCCAATGCGGTCGTTCGTCGCGCTCGCCCTCGTGTCGTGCTTGGCCGCGGCCTGTGGCGGGCGCAGCGCCAAGGCCCCCAAGTGGCCGCAGATGGCGGAGCGCGGGGAGGATGGTGGCGAGAGCCTGGCCCCGCGCCAGCCCGGGGTAGTGGAGTCGTCCGCCGACGCAGACATCAAGGCGACGGCGACGTCCAGCGCCGACGTCACTGAAGCCAAGCCCGCCGAGGCGGCCAACGAGACGCGCCCCACGCCCACGGTGAGCGAGCCCGTGATGGCACCCGAAGAAGTGATCAACCTCGACGACATCGTCATCGAAGTCGAGGACTGAGCGAGGTCTAGAGGAGCACGCAGCTCGAGAGGTTCTCGGGGCAGTAGCAGATTTTGGGGGTGGTCGCCGGGAAGTAGTAGCCGGTCGCCATGCACATCTCGTCGGTAGCCGCGCTGTCACCCGCGGTGATCGTGCGGCTCGTCGAGTTGTTGTAGGTGCACGAGAAGGTCAGCTGGTCGTTCGCGAACGAGAAGAACGGCTTGCTCATCCAGTTCTGCGCGCCCGGGTGCTCCCAGTCGGTGCTCATGAACGCGACCTCGTTGCCGCTCATTACTTCGGTCTTCACGGCCTGCTTGTGCGAGTGCGTGGACATCGTCCAGAACTTCACGTTCGCCGGCACGGCGCACGTCTTCGTCTGCACGACGTTCGTCGACATCGCGGGGATCTCGATGTCGTCGTTGTAGGTCACGTACGCCGCGGTCTTGGTGTACGGCGCGCCGGCGGGAAGTGCCTCGGCGTTCAACGTGACGTGGACCTTGATCGTGGCCTCCGTCGCGTTGAGGTAGTGCATCTGGAAGAACGCGGGCGTGTTGGGCGCGATCTCCTGCGCGAGCGGTAGGCCTGCGCCGTCATCGGTGGGGAGCGCGAGCTCGACGGTTGGGGTCTGGGCGGCGTAGGTCCAGATCGGCGTGTTGCTCAGGCTGCCGCCGCCACCGAACCCGCACTTGCTCGCGGACACCGTGCCTTCCGGCATCACCTCGGTAGCGGTAGTGAACATGATCATGTGGTGGCTGCCCGGCGTCATGACGGACTTCCACGTGTGCACTGCCATCGGCTCGGTATTCGGAGTGCGGAAGTAGTAGCAGTACGTGATCTCCTGCCCGGGCAGGATGTCGATCTCCTTCGACACGACCTGGAAGCCGCGCGCGGGCGGGTCGACGTCGCTCGCGTCCACGGGCGGGTCGACGGTGTCGTCACCACCACCGTCGGCGCCCGTGCCCCCTCCACAGGCGGCGAGGGTCGCGAGCAGGAAACCTAGTCCAAAGCGCTGGTTCATCAGGGCTCCCACGTTTACGTGCCCAGCGTATCAAGGCCTACGACCGGATCCATTCTTCATTCCTACCGTATGCTGCCGCAAATGACGCGCTTCGACGTGGACCTGTTCGTACTCGGAGGTGGGTCGGGTGGCGTGCGCGGTGGCAGAGTGGCCGCAGAGCACGGTGCGCGCGTTGCCATCGCCGAACATGATCGCTGGGGTGGCACGTGCGTGATTCGAGGCTGTGTGCCCAAGAAGCTGCTCGTGTACGCGAGCGAAGCGCCGAAGGCGATCGAGGAAGCGCGCGCTGCGGGGTGGTCGATCGAGGCGGGCACACACGACTGGTCGGCGCTGATCGCCGCGAAGGATCGCGAGATCGCGCGCCTCTCGCAGGCGTATCGCAGCCGCCTCAACAAGGCCGGCGCCGAGGTCATCGACGGCCACGCCGTGCTGATCGATCCGCACACGGTCGAGGTCGGTGGCCGCAGGATCACCGCTGCCAACATCCTCATCGCGACGGGTGGTCGGCCGCGCCGCCCGAGCCCCGCGTGGATCACTTCCGACGAGGCGTTCCATCTCCCCACCTTGCCGAAGCGCATCGCCATCCTCGGTGGCGGCTACATCGCCGTCGAGTTCGCGCACATCTTCGCGGGCCTCGGCGCTAAGGTCACACTCGTCCACCGCGACACGCTCGTGCTCCGCGGCTTCGATCCGGAGATTCGTGAAGCGGTCACCAGCGACCTCACCGCGGCCGGGATCGACGTCGTGCACTGCGCCGAGCTCTCGACAAGCGCGCCGAGTGGTGGACCGATCACGCTGTCTACCGCAGGCCGTACGATCGAGGTCGACCTCGCGATGGCCGCGATCGGGCGCGAGCCGGCAACGGCCGGCATCGGACTGGTCGCGGCGGGCGTCTCGCTCGATCAGCGCGGCGCGATCGTCGTCGACGAATGGTCCCGCACGAGCGTGCCGCACATCTACGCGGTCGGTGACGTCACGGGACGGGTCGCCTTGACCCCGGTCGCGATTCGCGAAGGGCACGCCGTCGCCGACACGGTGTTCGGCAATCGTCCCACGCCCATCCATCACCACCTGATCCCGACCGCCGTGTTCTCGCAGCCAGCCGCCGCATGTGTGGGCTTGAGCGAACCTGCCGCGCGGGTCGCGGGGCACGAGCTCGAGATCTTCCGCGCCAAATTTCGCCCCATGCGCTACGCGCTCTCGGGCCGCGACGAGTCCGTGCGGATCAAGCTCGTCGTCGACGCCAAGACCGACCGCGTGCTCGGACTCCACATGGTGGGCGTCGATGCGCCCGAGATCGTACAGTCCGCCGCGATCGCGATCACGATGGGCGCGACCACGGCGGACTTCGACCGCACGTTCGCGATGCACCCGACGACGGCCGAAGAGCTCGTGTTGCTACGGTAGCGCGCCCTGCGCGATCCAACGCTCGATGGCGTCGAGCTTCTCCGCGCACAGCGGATCGGCGAGTAGCGGCATGATGCCGTCGCTCGGTGGTGGCCCGGACGCACGGCCCAGAGCGACCAGCAAGTAGCTCGTGCTAGGTGAGCCGGGCACCACGCGCGTCCAGCCGCTCACCGTGTCCGTGGGCTGGTTGACGAGCTCCGCGAACGCCTCGCCCTCCGCGAGCGAGAGATACCCCTCTTCATTGGCGCGGTGGCACGCACGGCCGGTGCACGAGGGCGTGAACACGTTGTCCTGGATCCACGCGAAGTCGGAGTGCTGTGTCGCCTCCGCGCAGGAGCCGCGCGCGGGTAGCGCGTCGAGCACGCCAGCTCCAGCTCCATCGGCAGGTAGGTCGGACACCGTCGGGTCGCTACCGCATCCCGCGATCAAAACCACAAGCGCAAGGCGATGCATGCGGCCCTTCGCAGCAAGCCACGCACCAATGGAAGAGGCCCGCCCGAACAGGTGGACCCTGCGCGCGCGTCAGCGCACGCTTGCAGCCGTTACGCGACGCGCGTCAACGGCAGCTGGCCGGTGACGTTTCGAAGGTTCCCGATCATGATCTGCGCGCGGCTCAGGAGAGCCGGTCGCGATAGTCGCGGTAGCCGAACCGGCGATGGACCGTGATCTTCTTGGTCGCTGGATCGTGGGTCGCGATCGATGGCAGGCGCACGCCGTTGAACGTGGTGGTCTTCACCATCGTGTAGTGCGCCATGTCGAGGAAGACGAGCTTGTCACCTGGCACCAGCGGGCGGTCGAAGCTGTAGTCGCCGATCACGTCGCCGGCGAGGCAGGTCATGCCGCCGAGGCGATAGGTGTGAGCCTTCGCGCCTGGATCGGCCGCGTCGATGATGACGGGCCGGTACGGCATCTCGAGGACATCGGGCATGTGCGCCGTCGCCGACGTGTCGAGGATCGCGATGTCCATCCCGTTGTGGAACACGTCCATCACCTGGGCCACGAGCACGCCGGTGCCGAGCGCGATCGCTTCGCCGGGCTCGAGGTAGACGGGGATGTTGTTCCACCGCGCGCGGAACTCGCGGACCAGGCGGACCAGCCGCTCGCGGTCATAGTCGGGGCGGGTGATGTGGTGTCCGCCGCCGAAGTTCACCCACTTCATCTGCGGAATGAACTCGCCGAACTTCTGCTCGAACGCCGCCAGCGCGCGCTCGAGCGCGTCGCTGTTGACCTGACACAGGGTGTGGAAGTGCAGGCCGTCGATGCCCTCGAGGTCCGCGGCCGTGAGGTTCACGCGCGTGGTGCCGAGACGGCTGCACGCACCTGCGGGGTCGTACAGCGCGACCTCGACCTCTTGATGCTCGTGGTTCACGCGCAGACCGCACGAGAGATGGCGACCCGCGTTGCGCGCGGCCTCGATCGCCGGGCGGTGCTTGCGCCACTGCGACGGCGTGTTGAGCACGATGTGATCCGCGAGCGTCACGAGCTCGCGCATCTCGTCATCCGAGTACGCTGGTGCGTACGCGTGTACCTCGCCGCCGAGCTCCTCGCGCGCCAGGCGCGCTTCGGCGATCGAGCTGCTCGTCGCGCCCGCGAGGTACTTCTTCACGAGCGAGAACGTCGACCACTGCGCGAAGCCCTTCAGCGCGAGCAGGATGGTGCACTGCGCGCGCTTCTGGACGTCGTCGAGGATCTGGAGGTTCGCCTCGAGCGCCCCGAGGTCCGTGACGAAACACGGCGTCTCGAGGTTCGAGATGTCGATCGCGCGCGCGACGTCGCCGCCCAGTGCCGCGCCGGCCGACAACTAGCGCTCCTCCATTCCACGGGGGGCTTCGCCCCCCGCCCTACCAGCTTTGCTGGCAGGGTTCCCACTCCCCGTTCCGTCGCTCATCGCTCCTCCATTCCACGGGGGGGCGTCGCCCCCCGCCCTACCAGCTTTGCTGGCAGGGTTCCCACCCCCCGTTCCGTCGCTCATCGCTCCTCCACGTGCCACGGCAGGCCGCGCTTGCCGACGTCCTCGAGGAACGGATCGGGATCGAGCTGCTCCATGTTGAACACGCCGGCGCCCTTCCACTTGCCGGTCGTCATCATCACAGCGCCCGTAACCGCGGGCACACCCGTGGTGTACGAGACGGCCTGTGCGCGGACTTCCTTGTAGGTCTCGGCGTGGTCGCAGATGTTGTAGATGAAGTAGCGCTTGCGCTGGCCGTTCTTGATGCCCTCACAGAGGCAGCCGATCGACGTCTTGCCGGTGTAGTTCGCGGCGAGCGATGCCGGGTCGGGGAGCAGCGCACGGAGGAACTTGATCGGGACGATCTTCTTGCCCTCGAACTCGACCTCGTCGATGCGCGTGATGCCGATGTTCTGCATCACCTCGAGGTGCTTGAGGTACGCCTCGCCGAACGTCATCCAGAACCGGATCCGCTTCAGCCCCTTCAGGTTCTTCGCGAGGCTCTCGAGCTCCTCGTGATAGAGGAGGAAGCTCTTGCGCTCACCAACGCCGGGGTAGTCGAAGATCTTCGACACGCTGAGCGGGTCAGTCTCCTTCCACTCGCCACCTTCCCAGTAGCGACCGCGCGCCGTGATCTCGCGGATGTTGATCTCGGGGTTGAAGTTGGTCGCGAACGCCTTCCCGTGCGAGCCACCGTTGCAGTCGACGATGTCGACGTAGTGGATCTCGTCGAGCAGGTGCTTCTGCACGTACGCGCAGAACACATTGGTCACGCCCGGATCGAAGCCCGAGCCGAGCAGCGCCATCCGGCCCGCCTTGGCGAACCTGTCCTGATATGCCCACTGCCACTTGTATTCGAACTTCGCGACGTCGGGCGGCTCGTAGTTCGCCGTGTCGAGATAGTCGACGCCCGCGTTGAGGCAGGCATCCATGATGTGGAGGTCCTGATAGGGGAGGGCGACGTTGATGACGACTTTTGGCCCGTACGCCTCGATCAGCTTGGTGAGCGCCGGCACGTCATCGGCATCGACCTGAGCGGTCTGAATGCGCCGCCCGTGCATCTGCTCGATCTCCGCAGCGAGCTTCTCGACGGGCGCAATGCGCCGGCTCGCGAGCATGACCTCGGAGAAGACCTGCTTCTCCATGGCAGCCTTGTGAGCAACAACGCCACCGACACCACCCGCACCGATGATGAGGACCTTCGACATGCGCACGCTTTACCACGACTGACCCGAGGTGATCGATTCGCGTCCGCCGCGAAGCAAGGACGCGAATCACCCGAGGTGATCGATTCGCGTCCGCTGCGAAGCAAGGATGCGAATCACCCTACGGGGAAGGAGTCCCCTAGGGCCGCGCAGCACGTAATCAACCCGCGACGATCTCTCCGTTCGGCTCCGAGTCGGGCGGCGTGAGATCGCGGTGCACGGCCTTGGTCAGACGCTTGGCGAACTTGCGCGGGCGCTGACGGAACGAGTCGCGGCCGGCGCGGCGGGCGTCCTTCATCAGATCTGAGAGCTGCGCATCGATGGCCGCTCTCAGATGATCGACGTCCTCGGCCGGGATGCCCTGGCCGTAGGTCGTGACGAACTCGCGCAGCATGATCAGATCGACGGCAGGCCCGAGCGAATCCGTGATGCCGTCGATCTCGCTGTGAATGGCCGCGAGCCGCGGGCCGGCGTGCTGGGCCAGCAGGTCGAGCTGGTAGCCAAGCTCCTTGCTGCGGCGGCGCCACGCGTGGAACCACGGCTTCGAGTCTTTCCCCGCGCGACGGGCGCGGCGAGCGTCGGAGTACGTCTGGCGCAGACCGTCGACAACGACGTCCCACTCGATCTCCTGGGGCAGCGCGGCCTCGATGGCCTCGAGCTGCGCAGCGGCGCGAGCGGCACTCTCGCCGACGAGCTGCTTGAGCTCGCTGATCGCGGGGAGCGCCTCGGCGGCGTTGTCGAGCACGCGCTTGGCGGTCGCGCGGTCCTCGTCACCGAGCGCGAGCTGGCCGGCCGTTTCGGGCGCGACGGCGTGATCGCGCGCGGTCGACAGTGCGCGCCGCGCTTCCTGCAAGGCCTTCCCGACAGCGCGACGCTCGCTCTTGGGCAATGCACCCGCGACAAGGGCGAGCACCGCGCGAGCGCGACGCAGCGCCTTGCGTGCCTCGTGCACCGCCTTGGTGGGGCCTTCGTCGACCGCGGCGGCGGCATCCTTCGCATCCTGCACAGAGGCGGCGAACTCCCGGACGAGGGTCTTGCGTAGATCAGCTGCGTCGTAGATCGCCGATACCTTCGCGCCCAGAGGACCGAGCTTGTCGTCTTCGCGATACGCCTGCGTCGTCGCCATAGAGATCGACCATACTATTTCACGTCCGGATTACTTTAGCGACACGACAAATTCCGCTAGATCTGCCGAAGTTGTCACTGAAGCCCGGGCTATCGTCCGCGGAATGGGGAAGCCGAAGCTGTTCGAGCCGGTCGCGAATGACTACCTGGTGCCATTTGACGGTGACTTCAAGCTGAAGAAAGCTGCGACCAAGCCCGACGCCGATCCGGGCAAGCAGCTCAACGTCGAAGCGCTCGAAGACGCGGTCGCGAAGCTCGCGAAGATCCAGCAGAAGCTCTACGCCAACAATCGCTTTGCGGTGCTGCTGGTGTTCCAGGCGATCGACGCCGCCGGCAAGGACGGCACGATCCGCGCGGTGATGAGCGGCGTGAATCCCATGGGGTGTCAGGTCTACGCGTACAAGGCGCCGAACGCCGAGGAGCTCGAGCACGACTTCTTGTGGCGCGTCCAGCGCGATCTCCCCGAGCGCGGCCGGATCGGCGTGTGGAACCGCAGCCACTACGAGGAGGTGCTGGTCGTGCGCGTGCACCCCGAGTACCTCGCCGCGCAGCACTTGCCGCGTATTCCCAAGGACCTCGACGATCTCTGGGAGGAGCGCTACGAGTCGATCGTCGACGCCGAGAAGCACTGGGCGCGCAACGGCTACGTGATCCTGAAATTCTTCCTCAACGTCTCGCAGAAGGAACAGCACAAGCGGTTCCTCGATCGCATCAACGATCCCGACAACCACTGGAAGTTCGGTCCTGGCGACTTCGACGAGAGCCAGCACTGGGACGAGTACATGGCCGCGTACCAGGACGCGCTGCGCGCGACGAGCAAGCCGTGGGCGCCGTGGTACTGCGTCCCCGCGGACTCGAAGTCGTACATGCGCAAGACGATCGCCGAGATCATCGTGAAGACGCTGTCGCAGCTGGACCTGCCGTACCCCGAGCTCGACGAGAAGGGACGCGCCGAGATGGATCGCGTGAAGAAGGCGCTCGAGGGCGAAGCGTGATCTATCGCGACTCGATGGAGCGCTGCCCGCGCTGCGGCACCGAGCTCGAGGATGCGGGGGCCGCGCGCGGCTGCCGTTCGTGCAACGGCCTATGGCTCTCTTTCGCCAACATGCAGGAGATGGCGGCGCAGATGCAGAGCCCGCCGCGCCACGTGCCGCTGATGGCGACGCCGGTCAAGCGCCAGCAGCTCGCGTGTCCGACGTGCACCGAGCCGATGCAGGCACTCGAGCTGTTCACGATCGCGATCGATGCGTGCGAAAAGAAGCACGGCGTGTGGTTCGACGCGAACGAGCTCGCGCAGATGTTGTTCGCCTCGGCGCGCGTCTCCTGAGCCCCAGGAGCACGAGGCCGAGCGCGAGCCATCCGGTGGGCTGCGCCGACACACACCCTCCGTCGGCGGGTGGCTCGGTCACGAGGACCTCGACCGTCGCAGGCTCGCTCTCGTTGCCGGCGAGATCGACCGCGCGTGCTTCGATCGTGTAGGTCTCGCCGGCGGTGAACGTCACGTCGAGCCCGCAGCCGCCGCTCCGTAGCCAGCTCAGGTACCAGCGGGTGGCAGGCACCGGCTCGGAATGTGGCAGCACGCGCTCGACGATTTCGGCGCCTCCGAGGATGCGTAGGTGCAGCCACCGCGTGTCCGGCGAGCTAACCAGCTCGCCGGCGACATTCGTGGTCGAGCCGCACGAGGAGCCAGGTACCGGTTCGATCACGGCGAGCGCGACCTCGCTGAACACCGGCGGCGCAGGTGCTTCGCGATCACCCGCCGCGTCGGTCACGAACCATATGAGCCTCTTGTCGGCCAGGGCCTCGCCCATTACCCAGACCTCATACGTGGTCTCGGGCTCGAGCACCGTGGGGACAACAAGTCGCACGAACGAGCGGCTCGGTGTCCCGAGGACCTCGACCGCGAGCGGGACCGAGCTCTCGGGACCGACGAGGCGATAGCTGCCCTCGACGGTCGGGCCGACGTAGAGGTGTCGGGTGTCGACGGGAACCCGACCCTCGCTGTCGTGAGGTGCAGCGAGTGCGGCGCCGGGGCATAGACACGCCTCCGCCGTCGACGGTGCGAGGCCGAGCATCGCCGATAGAAAGAGCAGCCCCCGCAGCATTGCCTCACCATGCACGAGGGGACATGCGCGCACGAACCCCCCATTCGTAGCTGCGCCTCACAGCTCGCGACGCGCGCGCCTCAGCCGTAAGCCGTCCTCGCCACGCTCGTGTTCGGTGGCCTCGCCGCGATGTTCGACTTCCCCGTCGCTCAGGCGGTGATGGCGCGGCTACATCCACCAAACGTCGTGTGGGGAATGTTGTTCGCGCTCGCGCTCCTGTGCGCGTTCCTCGTCGGCTACGACCACGCCGGGCTCAAGTCCCGCAGCCCGTTTTATCTGCTGGTCATCCTCGATCTCGAGTTTCCGCGCGTCGGCGTCGTGCGCGTCGAGCGCTTCGATCAGCTGTTGGTCGCGTTGCGCGACACGATGTGACCCTCGGTTTCGGTCGCGAAGTCGACGCTCGCTTTCTTGCCGGCCTCGCCACTGCGAACGAGCGCGGAGCGCAGGATGATCGGCGAGACGAGCTGGTTGGCGGCCAGGACGCCGAGAAGGATCACCGCCGCCTGCGCGCCGAAGGTCGGGAACGACTTCTGGATCACGACGATCAAGGCGAGGGACAAGCCCGCCTGGGGAACCAGCCCGATCCAGGCGTGGCGCACCACGACCTCCGGGGCGTGGACTTGGCGCGTCGCCCATCCGGTCGCGAACCAATGCCACCCCGCACGTGTCGTCGCGAGGATCATCACCGGGATGATGGCTGCGGACAGCTGGACGAGATCGAGCTTGGTGCCCGCGAGCGCGAACCACACGAGGAACACGGGGAGCTGTGCGCTCTCGAAGCCATGGAGCAGCGTGCTCGCATCGGCCCTGGCGAAGTTCTCGAGCCAGATCCCCGCCGCGAGCATGACGACCAGCGGATCGAGGTGGATGCGCGTGCCGATCTCGGCGACGACGACGCAGATCAGGAGTGCGAACAGCGACGCGCCTTGCTTGACCGCGCGGAGGAACACACCGATCACCATGCCGATCGCGATGCCGAACGCGATCGAACCGAGGAGCTCCCACGAGATCGCGACGAATGTCCCGACGATATCCACGCCGTCTCCGACCGCGACGCCCGCAGCCGTCGCGGCGACCGAGTAGAGGACGACGGCGACGAGGTCGGCCACGACCACCGACGCGAGCATGAACTGGCTCAACGGTCCGTCGGCCTTGGTCTCCGAGAGCAGCGCCATGACGACGGCGGGGGCCTGCGGTGACACGGCCACGCCGATCACAGCGGCGACCGCGAGAGCCTGCAGACTCGAGAGCCCGTCGAACAGTGGGAGTAGTGGGCGCAGCGCGAACACCACGCCGGTAAGCACGACCATCGAGCCGATCACGGACGCCAACATGACGTAGCGCAAGGCCTGCGCGATCGGGCGCACGCGTTTCAGGTTGAGCTCGCTTCCCGCGGTGAGCCCGAGGATGCAGGTCGCGACGCCGTTGACCACGCGCAGCGAGCTCGTCATCTCGCTCGACACCAGGTCGAGCGCATAGGGACCCACGACGATCCCCGCGAGCAGGTAACCGGTGAGGCGCGGGAGGCGGAGCTGTGCCGCGACCCGCGCCGCGAAGTACGCGCACAAGAGCAAGAAGCCGAACGCCAGCTCGGTGCCGGCGAAGGCCGTCTCGGCCGAGAACGTCCGCGCGGCGTGCATGAGCCCGGCGGTCGCGAGCAGGAGGAGCAGCGGGATCACGGCTCGCCCTCAGCACGTGTACGCGGGGCGGGCTGTTCATCGTCGTCGTCGTCGTCGTCTTCGTCTTCGTCTTCGTCGGCAGTGCGGGCATCCAGCTCGTCGATCGGCTGCGGCGTGCGCGCGCGGTGAAGGGGCGCCGGCTCGGCGGGCGCCGTCAACTGCACGAGGATCTCCGTGACGATCGAGCCACCGATAACGGCGGTGATGACCCAGCGCAGGCCGGTATCCGCGTACAAGCTTCCGACGCTGATCACCAGCGCGATCGAAAGGCCGGAGAGCGGCGTGACGATCTGGCGCTTGTCCGTGTAACCGGCCGGCAGCTCGTCGACGAAGCCCGTGCGCGACGCCAGCACGCCAACATATTTCCCGGCCACGCGACCGACGACGAACAGCGGCACGAGCACCCAGCCGCGCCAGTCGCGGACGTCCCAGATGGCGCCCGCGATGATCAGAAACAGCAGCTGTACCGGACGCTCGAGGTGATGGAGGATCTTGTAGATGCTCTCGCGCTGATCGTTCGGGAAGTTGGCGACCAGCACGCCTGCGAGGAAGCAGATCACGATCGGCGACAGCTGCAAGAATCCGGCGAGTCCCGACGCGAAGGCGATGCCGCCGAGCACGACCGCGAGGAACTCGGCGTTCGATTGCGGTACGCGGACCATCGCGAAGATCAGGACGCCACTCGCGACGCCGAGTCCGAGCGAGACGAAGATCCAGGCCGTATCGGGGATCACCCAGGTCCCGTAGCTCCCGTCGTCGCGAAAGTACGCGGTGATGAACAAAAGCCCGACGACACCTGCGAGCTCGTCGAGTTGGGCGAGCAGAATGTCGACGCTGCGTCCCTCCTTCCAGGTGCGGTTCGCGAACCCACGATACCGCCGTGGCGCGGTCATCGCGGCGGCGGCGCCGAGGAGGATCACGTCGCGCCACACGGCACGATCGGCCCACGAGAGTCCGAACGCGAACATCACCGCGCCGCATGCGGCCGCGGTGATCGCGAATGGTCCTAGTGCCTCCACGAGGATGAGGTAAGCGGTACCGCGCGGGACGCGATCCAGCGTCCGGATGTCGAGCTGCGAGCCGATGATGAAGCCCAGCCATCCGAGGCCGAAGTGGAGCAACGGCCGCAGCAGGCCGATCACCTCACCGTCGAGGATCCCGACCGACGAGCTCGAGGCGATCAGGCCGAGGGCCACCAAGGGGAACCCGGCCGTGATCACGCCGCTGATGCCGAGGCGCTCTTGAAAGCGGATCACCCTGCGCTGCCCGCCGAGGTAGGCGAGCACGACCAGGACAACGAGGCCGAGGATGACCTTGATCGCGAACAGGGAGCTCGAGCTGGCGGTCGGGGCCTCGGTCTCCCCCGGTGAATTCGTGCCGGTGAACCCCGGTAGAGGCGGGATCTGGGTGGCGTGGACCTGCGGCGGCGCGGTGGCAGGTATGGCGACCGCTGGCGCTGGAAGCGCTGCGGGTGGCTCGGAGGCAGCAGGTGCAGCGGCGTCGGGTGGGATCAGCTCCGCGGTGCCGTCAGGTTGGGCGCGCAGGGTGCGTGGCGCGATGAACGCCGCGAGGGCAACCACCAGGGGAAGCAGGGCGCACGCCCATCGCAGTGTTCGTCGAGGGACGAACGGGAGCCCGATGCGCGACCACAGCATGGCTGCCGCATGGTCGCATGATGATCGTACGAGGGCTACCGCTCAGGGCGGCGCGCCGACAAGGTCGTCGAACGCGTGCGTGAATGCCTTATCCGTGGAACAAGTCTGCATCGTCTTCGACTCGACGATCGCCTTGGCGGAAGCATCGAGCTCCTGCTCGTGCGCGGCGAGAGCGGGGCGGAGCTCGCGCGCGCGTCCCTCGCGGAGGATCTTCGCGTTCGCGGCAACCACGTCGGCGTAGGTGCGTTGAAGCTCCGCGAGCTTCATCGTCGCAGCGGAACAGTTCTCGCCGGCCACATCGAACACACTGGCAACCTCGCGGTAGAGCTGCGTCGCACGCTCGGCGAGGCGGGCGTAGTCGCGATCGAGCGTCGCGGCCTCGGCTGGCGGCGCCGCCGGGTGCTGCGTTGGCGGCGGCACCGCCGCTGGCGGTGGCTGCGATGCGCCACAGGCAGCGAGCGCGAGCGCGAGCGACAACCGAGTCATGGCGAATTGCATCGTGACACGTGCATCACGTCGCGTGCCACTCACAGCGAGGGCATCGACAGCATGGTGCTGCGCACGTTGGCGTCGTTCGCGCACGGCGCATCGACGCTGAAGTCGGCTTCGATCTGCTGCATGCGTGCGCCCGCCGCCGCATCGTAGGTGCGCATCGCGGTCGTGAGCTGGCGCGCGCGCTCCGGATCCTGCTGTGCCTCGCGCGCACGCGCCAGGCTCGCGGTCATCCTCGCGAACACCGCGCGCAGCTCGCTCGCCATCCGCGGGCAGTCCTCGCGATGGTCGTGCAGGATGCGCGCGACCTCGGCCAGCTCCCCGTCGAGCTCCGCCGCGAGGGCCGGTGCATCGAACGGTGGGGAGCCCTCGGGCGCGGGCTGCTTGCCACCACACGCGACGAGCAGGACGAGCACGAGCCGCGTCATCAGCTCGCGAGCTCGGAGAGCGTGGCGCGATCGTCGGTCGTCGAGAACCGACCCTTCGCGTCGCGGTGCACGGTACCGAGGGCGATCTCGGGATCGTGGGTGAAGAACAACCTGCCGCCCCGCGCGAGCAGATCCGAGAGCAGCTGCGCCTTCTCGTCGATCAACAGCTCGGGATAGCGGTCGTAGCCCATCGTGATCGGCAGGTGGACCCACGCGCGACCGGGGATGAGATCGGCGGCGAATACCACGGGGCCGCCGGGCATCGCGATCTCGCCAAGGAGCAGGCCGGGCGTGTGGCCCGCGCTGCGATGAAACCGATAGCCCTCGCCGAGGAGCGCAGAGTGCTCCGCGGTCACGCGCTCGACACGCCCGGTCGCTTCGAGGAGCTCGGTCAGCCCGGGGATGAAGGAAGCGCGGTCGCGCGCGTGCGGCTTGAGCGCGCGCTCCCACGCCTCGGCGCCCACCACGTAGCTCGCGCGCGGAAACACCAGCGCCGGGGCGACGCCGGGCGCATAGGCGGCGAGCAGACCGCCGGCATGATCGAAGTGAAGGTGCGAGAGCACGACGACGTCGATGTCTTCGGGCGCGACGCCTTGTTCGGCGAGCGAGTCGAGCAGCACGTGCCGCGCCTCCACCACGCCGAACCGGTCGCGCATCGCCGGTTCGAAGAACGCGCCGATGCCGGCCTCGAACAAGATCCGGCGGTTCCCATCGCGCACGAGCAGACACCGGCAAGCGAGGGGGATCCGGTTCTTGTCATCTGGCGCGATCCAGCCTTGCCAGACCGTCTTGGGGGCGTTCCCGAACATCGCGCCCCCATCGAGGCGTTGGGAGTTGCCGAGGATCGAGGAGAGCGTTCGCACAGTCGGTCCTTACCACGGGCTCGTCGCCTGGTTCTGGTGGCGCCTCACACCGCCGCCCTTGAGGGGCCTGGCGTCCCCACAGATTTGACGAACCAGGATAGTGCGGCTGCCAGCTCGGTTCTAACTCATCGAAAACTTGGGTGTTGTCCGTGGCACGGCGGCTGCTCTCCAGTCCGGCAGCCATCCACACGGAGCACGGTCATGAAGCGCGGGGTTCTCAAAGGTCTAGGTCTAACGATTCTCGGTTCGGTCCATCTCTTCGGCTGCGCCACGGAAGACGCTGCTGAGTGTCTGCCGGGCGATATCGAGTGCGCCGACGACCTCGGCGGAGATGGCAAGGCCGATGGGTACGACTACAAGAACGACCCCGCCCGTATGTCCCAGCACCTGACGTACAAGCTCGCGGACCTGCCCAAGGTCGGCAAGCTGACCACGCCCGTGTGGAAGCAGCAGTACCCGCAGGCGACCTCGCCGGTCGCGTGGGCCGACACCTACTGGCCGACCGCCGAGGGCTCGCACAACGCGCGCTGGCAAGGCCGCTCGGTGAAGTCGCCGCTCGAGAAGTACGACGCCGCGTTCAACAACGCGCAGGGTTGCGAGACGCAGCCGGCGAGTGTGTGCGGCGCGGGCGCGAAGGCCGCCTGGGACACGTACAACAACTGCGCGGGTCCCGCCGCCAAGTGGCAGTCGAACACGTTCCAGAACGCGGCACGCATGCACGACGGCATCGACAACAACAACGACGGCAAGAAGGACGAGTGCAACGGTTCCAACGGCAACGACGGCGTCGCCAGCTGGTGGGGCACGTGCCACGCGTGGTCGCCGGCCGCGCTGCTCGCGCCCGAGCCGCAGCATGCCGTCACGGTCAATGGCGTCACGTTCGACGTCGGTGACATCAAGGCGCTGATCCAGAACGCCTACGACTCGACCAGCTCCGTCATGCTCGGCGGCCGCTGCAACTCGCAGAAGATCGAGCACGACGTGCGCGGCTCCGCGAACGACGCGTGCGCCGATGTCAACGCCGGCTCGCTGCACATCGTGCTGACGAACTTCCTCGGCATCGCGCAGCTGCCGCTCGTCGAGGACCGCACGGCGAACTACGAAGTGTGGAACCAGCCGGTGCTCGGCTACGAGGTCACGTATCAGGAAGAGGTCTCGGCGTCGAAGGCGAACCAGTGCGTAGGTCGCGGCGACGGTAGCCGCTGGAAGTACAACCGCGACGCGAAGAAGCTCGTCGAGGTGCGCGTCACCATCGACTACCTCGTCGAGGGCAACGCGAGCAACCACCCGCTCGGCTTCGCGAACAACACCTCGCAGGACGACTACCACTACATCCTCGAGCTCAACAACGACGGCAAGGTCATCGGTGGCCGCTACTGCACCGACAGCACCAACGACCACATCGACTTTCTGTGGTCGCCGACCGGTACGCACCGCCCGACCAACCCGCACGTCGACCTCGCGAAGGTGCAGGAGATCATCGCGAAGTCCGTGGCGCCCGAAGGTTCGAGCGGCGGCGCGAGCGGCGGCTCGGCGCGCGAGTTCAGCGCGGCCCCGCACGCGACCATCCCCGACAACGACCCGGCCGGCGTCACCGTCGACGTTCCGGTGACCGGCCTCGCCGGCGCGCTCGGCCTCGCGGTCTCGGTCGACATCGCGCACACGTACCGTGGTGACCTCGTCGTGACGCTGCTCAAGGACGGCGCTGTGAAGAAGACGCTCCACGATCAGGTCGGGGGTGGCGAGGACAACCTCGTGCAGACCTACACGCTGTCGGCCTCCGAGGTCGGCGCGGATGCGAACGGCCGCTGGCAGCTGAAGGTCGTCGACACGGCGTCCGAGGACACCGGCAGCGTCAACAGCGTCAAGCTCTCGTTCCAGTAAGTCGGTCGCGTCCCGTGTAGTGTGTGGCCGTGCTCGTCGTGGTGGGTGCCTGCTCGGGGGACGTCCCCGGAGGACCTGGTGGATGCGAGGAGGTGCCCCCCCGACGGGACGGTCGATAGAAAGGCAAGAGGCCCCGCGTGGGGCCTCTCGCAACACGGTCTCGGTTATCGCTCTAGCAGGCTGCTGAGAAACCCCTGTTAGCGCACGAGTCCCGTCCCCCGTGGGACGAGGTGTGCTGCTGAGTGCGGCGCCGGTGCGCCGGTCCGCCCGTCGGTTCTAGGCTGCGGTTGGGAGCAAGCGGCAGATGC
>JANRKM010000293.1:0-102066 GCA_033763475.1 Kofleriaceae bacterium | reverse complement strand
GTCCACCAGATGATCGTGCAGCTCGAACGGCTCGGGCTCATTCGCCGCACACCCCGCCAGGCGCGCTCGATTGAGCTACTTGTCCCGGCTGAAGAACTACCGGCGCTTCAACCGATCAAAACCTCTGCGCCGGGGTACTAGGGGCGGCCTCTCTTCCCCCCTCAGCTCACGCGTCAGGCCCGACTGCAACAAGCGACGCACGGCCGCGCCGCCAACACCGCGCAACAAGAAGACCAATACGACGCCCATCGGTACCGCGATGCCGGCGGTGAACGGGCGACCTTCCCGAGGCTGCGGCCGCGAGCCGGGTACGGCGCCCAGACCGGTGCGCGCAGGAACCGGGGGCTGGAAGGCGCACTTCGCGCGCGACCGCAACCCCGCTCGTCGGCGTAAGTGACGCGCAAGTTGAGCGATTAGGGTCCGACCCTATTCCAGGTCCGACCCTATTCCAGGTCGTCGTAGTCGCCGAGCTTGCCGACGTCGAGGTCAGCCGCGCGCGCGTGGCCGTAGATGCCCGCGAGCACGCTGTCGAGGAAGTCATCTGCGATGGTGTCGTCATCGGTCTCGTTGAGGAAGCCGATCGTCGACGTCGAGACGAGGGCGGTGGCCTTGCGTTGCTTGGCCTTCGCCTTGACCTTTGCGGGGTCCGTCACCTCGTAGCGCACGGAGCAGATCATGTCGTACTTGCGCGTGGCGTCGGGCGAGTTGAGGAGCAGACGGATCTCTTTCTCCTGCTCGTCGAGCGCTACGACGACGGCGTCGACCTTGTCTTTCGCCGCGACCCACTTCTTGGCCGCGTCGAGGTCGGTGTCGAACATTACGAGCTTGAGCTTGTCCTTCGCCGTCGCACGCCCGATGCCGACGCACGGCGGCGTGTGCTCACCATCGCCGAGGGTGACGAGCGCCTGGGCGACGAGCCCACCTGCTGCCTGACCGATCGCTTTTACATCACGAGACATGAACTTCAGTCCTCGACGAGCGGGCCATACGCGTCGGGGCGGCGGTCACGGAAGAACTGCCACGTGCGACGCACTTCTTCGATCAGGTCGAGGTCGAGCTCGGCGATGACGACCTCGTCCTTGTCACGGCTACCAACCGCGAGGAACTGTCCACGCGGGTTCACGAAGTACGACTGCCCGTAGAACTCGCCGATGTTCCAAGGCGGCTCGGTGCCGACACGGTTGATCGCACCGACGTAGTAGCCGTTCGCCACCGCATGCGCGGGCTGCTCGATCTTCCACAGGTGCTCGGAGAGTCCCGCGACGGTCGCCGACGGGTTGTAGACGATCTCCGCGCCCGCGAGGCCAAGCGCACGCGCGCCCTCGGGGAAGTGGCGGTCGTAGCAGATGTACGCGCCGATGGTCGCGTAGCGCGTCTTGAACACCGGATAGCCGGTGTTGCCCGGGCGGAAGAAATACTTCTCCCAGAACCCGCTGGTCTGCGGGATGTGCGTCTTGCGGTACTTGCCGAGGTACGTGCCATCGGCATCGACGATCGCCGCGGTGTTGTAGTAGACGCCGGCCTGCTCGCGCTCGTAGACCGGGATGACCATCGCCATCTGGTACTGCGCCGCGATCTTGGCGAGCTTGTCGACCGTCGGACCGGGCACCGCTTCCGCCGCGTCGTACCAGCGCCGGTCCTGACCGGGGCAGAAGTACGGGCCGTTGAAGATCTCCTGCAGGCAGAGGATCTGGACGCCCTTCTTACCGGCGTCGTGGATCATCCCCAGGTGCTTCTCGAGCATCGCCGCCTGGATCTCGGCGACGGGTCGCGACTCGTCGTTGATCGGGTTCGAGGCCTGGATGAGGCCGCTGAGAACTTTGCGCGCCATCTGTAAACCTTAGTTGGTAACCAGGGTGGAGGTTTCCTTCGCGATGTCGCCCTTCCAGGTCTCGACATCCTTCGCCTGCGCCGCGCCAGCAGACTTCGCGCGCGCGGCCTCCTTCGCCTCACGCACCTGGCGCTGGCGATCCACGAGGTCGTGGTGGGTCGTGAAGTACGGCAGGCTCTTGCCGACGAACTCGCGAATGCTCGTGAACTTGTGATCGGTCATGAACTTGCTGAGCTCTTCCTTGAGCTCGCTGATGATCTCGTAGCCGCGGAGCATCGCGCCCGTGCACACCTGCACGGTCGACGCGCCGAGGAGGAAGAACTGCGCGGCATCGAAGCCGGTCTCGATGCCACCGATGCCGCTGATCTCGACGCCAGGATTCGCGCGCGCCACCTCCATCACCTGGCGCAGCGCGATCGGACGCACGCTCTGGCCGGAGTAGCCGCCCGGGACCGAGTGGCCCTCGACCGTCGGCATCGGGCGCAGTGTCTTCAGGTCGATGCCCGAGACCGAGAGGATCGTGTTGATCATCGCGATGCCGTCGGCGCCGGCGCGGAGGGCCGAACCCGCGGGGACGGTCGGGTTACCGACGTTGGGCGTCATCTTGGCCCACACCGGAATCTTCGCGACCTGCTTCACCCAGCCGACGACCTCCTCGACGATGTCGGGGTTCTCGCCCATCGCCATGCCCATCTTGCGCTCGGGCAAGCCGTGCGGGCACGACAGGTTCATCTCGAAGCCGTCGACGCCCGTCTCCTGGACCTCGCGCGTGATCTGCTGCCAGGCTTCCTTGCGGTACTCCTCCATGATCGACGCGATCAGGATCTTGTTGGGGTACTGCTTCTTGAGCTGGCGGAGGTCATCGAGCCAGTCCTGATACGGACGGTCCGAGATGAGCTCGATGTTCTGGAAGCCGATGACCTCTTCACTGGTGCGGCCACGGACCTTCGCGTAGCGCGGGGCCGTGTTGATGACCTTGCTCGCGTCGAGCGAGAACGTCTTGCACACCATGCCGCCCCATCCGAGATCATAGGAGCGGGCAATCACCTTGCCGTTGGTGCCCGGAGGGCCGGAGCCAAGCACGAAGGGGTTCTCGAACTTCATGCCGTTGACGGTGATGGACAGGTCGGTCACGTCGCCTCCAAGAGGAAAGGGGAAACGGTGTGGCTAACACAGCCTCCGAGGATGGTTCAACTCCCAAGCAAGGGGGCCGTGTTATGACCCGCCCGTGAAGCTCCTCGGAACCCTCTGCGTTCTGGTGGCATGCGGCAGCGGGCCCGCGAACGCTCCCGCGCTCGAGGCCGACCCGAGCGGATGGCGCTGCTACACCCGCGACCCCGCGCAGCCGGCCCTCCCCCAGGGCGATGTCACGCACACGCGCAGCCGGTTTGCCGATGGGCGCCTCGAGCTCGAGAGCATCAACACCCAGGGCGGCCAGGCCGGGGCCACGCGCATCGTGTTCACGCCCGTCGGCGATCATCTCGAGGCCAACTTCCGCGGCGTGCCGGTGCTGGTGCGGATGGATACCCTCGACAACTGGACACTGTCGTATAGCGACCCCAAGAGCGGCCTTGCCTTCCAGGAGAAGAACAAGGTCGTGAACGGCGTGCTGACCGTGACGACGACCGAGCCGACGGCCGATGGCAGCGCACGGGAGACCGCGGTGCGCTACCTGGCGGCGCCGTGCTCCGTCGTCGTCGCCGAGCTCGCGAAGTATCCGCCGCCCGCGCCATAACCGGGGCGCTCGGAGTTTTCCGCGGGGCGAAAACGCTCGGTGTGCGGATGGATCCGCTCGGGCATCCAGTGCATGACGATGAGGCCGACGACGAGCCCGAGCACGTACAGCAGGATGAGCCACATGCCCGTGCGGAGATGCAGCTTTCGTGGCGCTTGCACGCGAGCCGCGGACCTTCGACAAAAATGGAGCATGCATGGCCGGCTGGTCGTGCTCGCGCTTGCCGGGTGCCACCGCGTGTTCGGCCGCCGAGATCGATGCCCCGCTGCCGTCGGGACCGTGGAAGGCGGTCAGCACCGACGGGGCGCTCTACTGCTGGGACACGCACCCGCCCAGGTCGAGACGGAGAGCAACTGGGTCTCGGTGACGGCCGGCGATCGCCACACGTGCGGCGTGCGCAACGATGGAACGGCCTGCTGGGGCGGCAGCTTCGACGGGCAGCGCGGGGTCGCGTCCGTGTGGAGCAAGCCCTGCGTTCCCGTGCTGGATCCGCCGTGATCCGTGGTAACGCTACGGCGCGATGAGCACGACGAAGACGATTCCCCACTGGATCGACGGCAAGGCATACGAGAAGACGGCGGAGCGCCACGGCGACGTGTTCAACCCGGCCACGGGTGACGTCCAGGCCAAGGTCGCGTTCGCAACGCCGGGCGTGGTCGACGAGGCGGTCGAGTCGGCGTGGAAGGCTTCGCAGAGCTGGCGCTCGGTGTCGATCGCGCGGCGCACGAAGGTCCTGTTCGCGTTCCGCCAGCTCGTGGACAAACACCAGCACGAGATCGCGAAGCTGCTCACGCTCGAGCACGGCAAGGTCACCGCTGATGCGCTCGGCGAGGTCAACCGCGGCCTCGAGGTGATCGAGTTTGCATGCGGCATCGCTGACCTCGCGAAGGGCGAGTACTCCGAGAACGTATCGACCGAGGTCGACAGCTACTCGATCCGCCAGCCGCTCGGCGTCGTCGCCGGCATCACGCCGTTCAACTTCCCGGCGATGGTGCCGATGTGGATGTACCCGCTCGCCATCGCGTGCGGCAACACCTTCGTCCTGAAGCCGAGCGAGCGCGATCCGTCGTGCGCCAACTTCTGCGCGCAGCTGCTCGCCGACGCGGGCCTGCCGCCCGGCGTGTTCAACGTCGTGCACGGTGACAAGGTCGCCGTCGATCGTCTCCTCGAGCACCCCAAGATCGCGGCCGTCTCGTTCGTCGGCTCGACGCCGATCGCGCAGTACATCTACGAGACCGGCACCAAGCACGGCAAGCGCGTGCAGGCGCTCGGCGGCGCGAAGAACCACATGATCGTGCTGCCCGATGCCGACATGGAGCTCGCGGCCGACGCCGCGGTCTCCGCAGGCTACGGCTCGGCCGGCGAGCGCTGCATGGCGATCTCGGTCGTCGTCGCCGTCGGCAACGCGGCTGACAAGCTGATCCCGCTCATGCAGGAGCGCATCGCGAAGCTCAAGGTCTCCGACGGCTTCGAGGCCGGCGCCGAGATGGGCCCGCTCATCAACAAGGCGCACCGCGACAAGGTCGCCGGCTACGTCGACGCGGGTGTCGCCGAGGGCGCGACCCTCGTCACCGACGGCCGCACGCTCAAGGTGCCGGGCCGCGAGCAGGGCTTCTTCCTCGGACCGAGCCTGTTCGACAACGTGAAGCCGGGCATGAGCATCTACAAGGACGAGATCTTCGGGCCCGTCCTCGGTGTCACGCGCGTCGCCAGCTACGACGAGGCGATCAAGATGGTGAACGCGAACCCGTACGCCAACGGCGTCGCGCTGTTCACCAACGACGGTGGCGCCGCGCGCAAGTTCCAGCACGAGGTCGAAGTAGGCATGGTCGGCATCAACGTGCCGATTCCGGTGCCGATGGCCTACTACTCGTTCGGCGGCTGGAAGGCGTCGCTGTTCGGTGACCACCACATCTATGGCCGCGACGGCGTACACTTCTACACGCGCACCAAGGCGGTCACCTCGCGCTGGCCCGATCCGCGCCACCGTGGCGTGAACCTCGGGTTCCCGCAGAACAACTAGCCCTGGCCGGCATCTCGTCGAAGTGCGCGTGACACGCGAGGAGTGAACGATGGCCTACGACGAGAAGCTGGCGGAGCGCATCCGACGAGCCGTGGGCCCGCGGCCCGATGTCACCGAGAAGAAGATGTTCGGTGGGCTCGCGTTCCTCTTCGGCGGCAAGATGTTCGTCGGAATCGCGACCGATGATCTCATGGTGCGCGTCGGCCCCGAACACTACAAGGCCGCGCTAGCAACAGCACACGTGCGGCCCATGGACTTCACCGGTCGCCCGATGCGCGGCTACGTCTACGTCGGACCCGGTGGTACCAGGACCCAGAGCATGGTGAAGAAGTGGGTCGACAAGGCCGCGGCGTTCGTCGCCACCCTCGAGCGCACCGCCAACCAGCGTCGGAACGGCAAGCGCGGCCGGTGAGCCACGGAAACGACGTGGATCGCCAACACGATTCGGCGACACACGCGATCCAGCACGCGACGCTCGTTCCCCCCTCGCAGCCCTACGTACACATCACCGGAAGTCGTCGATCACCTCTGCATCGCCGACGATGATGATCAGCACGAGCACGTGTACCTCTAGGCATCACGACCACGAACTTGCAGGGCGTTGAACCAAGGTCGATTCGCTCGGCGAGCGTCGCCGCACACGCCGGTGACGCCCGCGCTCGATTTTCTCGCCATCCGCGACGGATGCACGAGGAACGCCGCTTGCTGCGGGACGGCAGATGGCGTTCTCTCGACGAGATTTCCTGCACCTCGGCGCTCTCGGGGCGACGACGTGGCTAGCCGCGGAGGCGGCACCGGCGCAGCCGATCGCCCCTCCGGACAACCAATCCGCGGATGCCAAGCTGCCGGAGGTGGTGAAGCGCAAGCTCGGGCTCGCGATCGTGGGGCTGGGCAAGCTCGCCCTCGAGGAGGTCCTACCGGCCTTCGGCGAGGCCAAGTACGTGCTGCCGGTCGCGCTGGTCAGTGGGCACCCCGACAAGGCGCGTCGCGTCGCGCAGACGTTCGGCGTGCCGAGCAACGCGATCTACGACTACGCCGGGTTCGACAAGATCGCGTCCAACCCCGCGATCGACGCGGTGTACATCATCCTGCCGAACAGCATGCACGCGGAGTACACGATCCGCGCGCTCCGTGGCGGCAAGCACGTGCTGTGCGAGAAGCCGATGGCAACCTCGGTGCAGGAGGGCGAGCAGATGATCGCCGCGGCAGCCAAGGCCAAGCGTCAGCTCGCGATCGCCTATCGCCTCCAGTACGAGCCGACACACCTGCGGGCGATCGAGATCTGTCGCAAGCAGGAGCTGGGTGCGCTCAAGATCATCCGCGCGACCAACTGCCAGGACACCAAGGCGCCAAACATCCGACTCGCCAAGGCGCTCGGCGGTGGTCCGCTGCAGGACGTCGGCATCTATTGTATCAATGCGGTGCGCTATCTCACGAGCGAGATGCCCGTCGAGGTCACGGCGTTCGCGCACCACTCCAAGGAGCCCCGGTTCGCCGAGGTGCCGGAGTCGGTCGTGTTCTCGCTGCGGTTTCCGTCGGGCATCCTCGCGCAAGGCAGCTGTAGTCTCGGCAGCGCCGAGTCTCGCCACCTCGAGGTGATCGCGCGGGGTGGCTCCTTCTCCATCGACAACGCATTCGCGTATCGCGACCTCGAGATGAAGATCCGACGAGCCGCCGAGCCGGGCGGACGTCCGCGCGAGGAGATCTTTCCTGTCGTGGACCAGCAGAACCAGTTCGCGCTGGAGATGGACGCATTCGCGCAGGCCATTCTCGCCAGCAAGCCCGTCCGCACGCCGGGGAGTGACGGCCTCGCCGACCTCCGCGTGATCGCCGCGATCGAGGAGGCCGCGCGCACGAGTCGCGCGGTGAAGGTGTGAGGTCAGCCATGCCAAAAACCCGCCGTCCCAAGCCGCCCTTTCCTGCTCGGAAGCTCGCCAAGCCGGGCCTCGAGCATCAGCTCTCGCCGCGTCCCCAGTACCTCGCACCTGCGTACAAACCCGGCCTGAAGCTGCTCGGCAAGCGCGCCCTGATCACCGGCGGCGACTCCGGCATCGGGCGCGCGGTCGCCGTGCTGTTCGCGCGCGAAGGCGCCGATGTCGCGATCAACTTCCTCGCCGCCGAACGCAGGGACGCCGAGGAGACCCGCCGCGCGGTCGAGGACGCGGGACGGACGTGCGTGCTGTTGCCCGGCGACCTGACGAAGGCCGCCGTGTGCAAGCAGCTCGTCGCGCGCACGGTGCGCGAGCTAGGCGGGCTCGACATCCTCGTCTCGAATGCGGCGCACCAGAATCGCAAACAGCTCGCCGAGCTAACGCCGCAGGAGCTCGACCAGACGTTCCGCGTGAACGTGTACGCGTACTACTACCTCGCACGCCACGCGGTCCCGGTGATGAAGCGCGGCTCGGCGATCATCGCGACGTCGTCGAGCACGGGCTTTCGCGGCTCCGACGAGCTGCCCGACTACTCGGCGAGTAAGGGCGCGATCAACCAGCTCACGAAGGTGCTCGCGAAGCAACTCGTCGACAAGGGCATCCGCGTCAACGCGGTGGCGCCGGGCCCGGTGTGGACGCCGCTCAACCCTGCCGACACCGGCCTCGCGGGGAAGAACGTGGCGCGGTTCGGCGAGCAGACGCCGTACGGCCGGCCCGCGCAGCCCGAGGAGATCGCGCCTGCCTACGTGTTCCTCGCGTCGGAGGCAGACTCCAGCTACATCTCCGGCATCGTGTTGCCGATCCTCGGCGGCGAGACCATCGGCGCCTGAGGCATCTGCTACGGTGCGTGTCGATGTCTGCCGACGAGCTGACGATCGATGCGCTTACTGGCGGATGGCAGATCGCACAGCGCAAGAAGGGCCACCGCCACTCGACGGACGACCTCCTCACCGGCTGGTATGCCGCGGAGGTAGCGCCCGGCTCGCAGCGCCTCCTCGATCTCGGCAGCGGCATCGGCGGCGTCGGCCTGATCGCGCTCTGGCGCTCCCCCGGGGCGACGCTCGTCGCGATCGAAGCGCAGGAGGTGAGCTTCGGACTGCTCGAGGGCAACATCGCGCGTAACGGGCTCGGTGATCGCGTGCGCGCGATCCACGGCGACCTGCGCGAGGTGCGGCTCGCCGAGACGTTCGACCTCGTCACCGGCAGCCCGCCCTACTGGGACGTCTCGTGGGGCGTGGTGCCCGCCGACTCGCAGAAGGCGCACGCGCGCTTCGAGCTGCGCGGCGACATTCGCGACTACGCGAAGGCCGCCCGCGCACACCTCGCCGAGCACGGCTGGTTCGTCCTGTGTTTTCCGACGGTCCAGCGGTCGCGCGCCGAGGCTGCGTTCGCCGACGCGCAGCTCGCCCTCCTCCGCTCGCGCGATGTTATCCCGCGGGCGCGTGCGGCGCCCCTGTTCACGCTGTTCGCATGCAAGCGCGTCGAGGATGCGACGAACGCGAGATGTGTCGTCGAGCCGCCCCACATCGTGCGCGATGAGCACGGGGTGCCGACGACGATGCACGTGGCTGCGCGCGCGAGCCTCGGGCACGTCGACCGCACGTAGTACCATCGGTTCGATGGGCAAGACGCGTAGGCCGTGGCCACCACCGGAGCCGGATGCCTTCGGCTTCTTCGGCAGCACGATCGGTGGCGGCTTGCTCTTCTTCACTGGCGCCGGCCTCCACGCGACGTACAAGGCACACGCCAGCGTGCTCGCGACGCTGCTCCTCGCACTCGTCGTCACCGCGCATACGACGTTCGTCGTCTACTGCCTGTCGCGTGTCTTGAAGCTGCCGCGCCACACGTGGGTCGTTGGCTTCCTCTCGATCGTTCCGGGCATCCTGGCGCTCCGCGGGGCGCACCTCCATGCGGTTCGCGCCGACACCTACGCTGCGCTGTGGCCCGTCTGCGCGGGTACGCCGGTCGCGAGCGCCGGCTCCGTCGACCGCGCGCGCGGGCATGCGGCGTTGTTTCTGCTCACCGGCCAACCGTGGGAGCCGCGGCCCGCGTGGGTGCCAAGCGATGTGAGCAGCACCGCGCTCGTCGGCTGCGTGCGCGCCTGCGGCACCGAGGTCCGCGTCGCACGCACCGCGGAGGTCATCGGGTGCGCGAGGACCGAGGGCGACCTCGCACTCTTGATCGAACCCGTCGAGAGATAGCGAGCTGGCGCGGTCCGGTCCCGAACCTCATCGAGCGACGCGCCGTGACGGCACGTCCGCTGCAATCCGTGAGGGTATGCGCGCGACGTTCGCCAGTGTGCTCGTGCTGTTGGCCGCACCCGCATCCGCACAAGCGCCCGGTGCAAGTGATCCCGTCTCGCAGGCGCCCGGCGCAGGCCCGCCAGGCGCGACGGCACCGACCACACCGCCGACCACCTCTGCTCCCGAGGAGCCCAGTGAATACGGTGCGCCGACGCTCGCCCAACTCGACGTGGAGACCATGCCCGCGCAGTGCCGCACGCTGGGCAAGGAGGCCAACGCGAAAGCTCGCACGCGTGCGCTGACCGCACGGTTGTCGCTCGCGACCTGCCTGGCGGACGCGGCGATCGAAGGGCTGAGCTTGATCGACGGACAGGAGTCGGTGCTCCTCCTCGAGGAGGCGATCGCGCCGAGCCGCGCCCTGCTCGACGAGGTAATCGCGAACGCAGAGCCCGAGAATCAGTTGATGGCGCAGCGCCAGCTGACGGTGATGTACGCCGGCATCGCGAGTCGCATGTTGCAGACGGTGCCCGCGCCGGTCGACAAGAGCGAGGCTGCGCAAGCGCTGCGCGACATCCGCCTGCAAAACGTGGAGACGATGCTTGGCCCCTGGCGCGAGGCCGAAGGAAGCGCGCACGCGGCGATCGTGAAGCTCGCGGCGGCCTATCCACGCCTCGCCAAGGACAAGATGTACGCGCAGACGATCGCGACGAGCCGCGCGAAGACCGGCGCGCCTACGCCGCCGTGACGCGATCGATCAGGCGCCGCAACGTGTCGCCGTCGAACGGCTTGGCCAGGGTCGGAATCTGCGGCACGTCCAGCAACGCCATCGCCTCGCGCCGCGAGCTACCACCAGTCATCAGCACGGTGCGCGCGGCCAGAGCTGGGGCGGCGCGCTCGAGCTCGATGAGGAACTGGACCCCGGACATCGCGGGCATCATCAGGTCGACGAGCACCACGTCGAAGAAGGCACCGGCGCGGATCACGACCAACGCATCCTCCGGCTCGGTGAACACCACGACGTCGTGATGGACGGACAACTGGCGTTCGAGGGCCGCGAGGATCAGCGCGTCATCGTCGACGATGAGCACTCGCCTTCGCGCCCACACCAGCCCGTCGTCGCGTACATCCACGGGCTGACTGTATCAGCAGGACGCCATCACTGACTGCGCGGACGGCCACTGTTGATCCGGATCGAGAACGCAGCCGGGTCCTCCGTTTGCGTGCGCGAGCTCGCGATTCCGTCGGAATACGAAGCGCGCAGCCCGGGATCGGTCGACGTGCCGCGTCCAACCACCTCGGCAAGATTGCGGGCGCGCTCGCGGACCTCCGCACTCGAGGGCCGGTCCGACGGGTCGATCGACAGCATCAGATCGACAAGGCGCGCGACGTCGGGCGGAGCGTTGGTGATTCGCTCGCGCGCGCTTCCCGCGAGGTCGGGCATCTGTCCCGTCAGGCCGCGGTACGCGATCACGCCGAGCTCGTGCACGTCGTCCCGAGGATCGAGCGTGATGTGGCCCTCGGCATCGAGCGGGCACGCATCGCTCCAGTTCCGGACGCACACCGGATAGCGACGGCGTCGCGCGCGCACGACCGCGTCCGCGCTGAGCCGGCGGTGCACGATGCCGCGGCGATGGATGTGATCGAGGATGTCAGCGACGTCACGCACGAGCTCGAGCACTTCACCAACCTGGAGAGCGCCGTTCGCGAGCTCGGCACCGAGCGTGATGCCCTCGACATGCTCGAAGGCCGCCCAGGGCCGCTTGTCCTCGAGCATCCCGCACTCGAACACGCGTGGTACGCCGGGGTGCGTGAGCGCCTCGAGCAAGCACGCCTCGCGCAGCATCTGCACTGCCTTCGCCCGCAGCCAAGCCTCCCCCGCGTGCATGATCTTGAGCTCGGCAAGGCGCGGCAGCACCACGTGCTTGCCGAGGTAAACGACGCCGATCTCCTCGACCGCGAGCTCGTGCTCGATGGCGTAGTCCCCGAGCCGTGACCCCTCGACAATGCGATCCACGGTGCGGGTACGACTCACGACATCATCAGCGTTCCATAGCGCGGGGCCCGTTACCAGCCCCCTCTCCGTGGACAATGCGTGCACGCATGAGCAGCCAGTACAGGCCTCCTGCGAGGCCAAAGCCCACGAACCACGACCAGTCGTAGATCGGCTTCATCGGCTCCCAGAACGCGCCGAGGAGCGCGACGCCTGCGCCCGCGAGCGTTGCCCACACCGCCGCCATGTTCCATCCATTGGCATAACGGTAGGCACCGTCCGAAACGTAGAGAGACCGGAGATCTAACTTCGTCTTGCGCAACACCCAGTAGTCGACGATGAGGACACCCGCAACGGAGCCCAGCGAGCCCGAGTAGCCGACCAGCCAGCCGTTGATATAGCGGCCGGGGTCCGCATAGAGCTCCCAGGGCATCATCAGAATGCCGATCACGCCCGTGATGAGACCGCCGCGCGAGAAGGTGATCTTGCCGGGGAACGCGTTCGCGAAGTCGTTCGCGGGTGACACGACATTCGCCGCAATGTTGACGGCGAGTGTCGCGACCACGACGGTGAACATCACGACGCCGACGATGAGACGATTCGAAAACATGCCGCCGAGCTCGATGGGATCCGAGACAGCGTGGCCGTAGATGATGACGGTCGCCGAGGTGATCGCGATGCCCATCGCCGCGAACACCGTCATCGTCGAGGGCAGCGCGTAGATCTGACCAACCGCCTGCTCGCGCTGCGAACGCCCGAAGCGGGTGAAGTCGGGCATGTTGAGCGAGAGCGTCGACCAGAAGCCGATGGTCGCCGTCAGTGATGGGATGAACACCGCCATGAACTTGCTGGGCGTGTCGAGCGTGCCGGAGCTGTGAATGATCGGACCGAGCCCGCCGGCCTTCCACACTGCCCAGCCGACGAGCACCGCGGTCATCACGAGCACGAACGGCGCCGCGAACCGTTCGAGACGGCGCACCAGCTCCATGCCCTTGTAGATGATCAGGATGTTCACCGCCCAGAACAGCAGGAACGAGATCCACAGCGTCGTCGGGAATGCGCGCTTCGCCGGCCAGTCGTTCCACGGGAAGCCGTGGAACGTGCCGAGCAGATCGTGCCAGCCGGGCCAGATCGCGGTGAAGAACGTCTGCAACGCGAGGCCGCCGATCCACACGTTGATGCCAAACCAGCCACACGCGATCAACGCGCGCATCAGCGCCGGCAGGTTGGAGCCAACAGTCCCGTACGCGGCGCGCGCGAACACCGGGAACGGGATGCCGTACTTCGTGCCCGGATGCGAGTTGAGGAGGATCGGCGCGAGCACGATCAGGTTACCGAGGAGGATCGTGCCGAGGGCCTGCCACCACGACATGCCATTGCCGATCAGGCCCGACGCCATCGTGTAGGTCGGGATGCAGTGGGCCATCGAGATCCACAGCGCGGCGTAGTCCCAGGTCGTCCAGGTCCGCTTCACGACGGGGACGGGCGCGAGGTCCTCGTTGTAGAGCGGCGAGTGCTCGAGCTCTTCGGGAGCGCGCAGCTCGACCCGGCCATCCGCGTGTTCGATCGTCCCCTCGCTCATCGCGATCGAACGTACCTCAACCGCGCGACCCGCTGTAGGTTCGCCCCGTGCAGCACGCGTTCGTCACCGGTGGTTCGGGGTTCCTCGGAAGGCGCCTGATCGCGGCCCTCGTGGCACGGGGCATTCCGGTTCGCGCCCTCGCGCGCAGCGAGGCCGCCGCTACGACGGTCCGCACCGTGGGCGCCGAGGTCGTGCGCGGCGACCTGGACGACGTCAACGCGATGACCGCGGGCATGCGCGGCTGCGACGTCGTGTTTCACTCCGCGGCCTACGTGAAGGAGTTCGGCGAGCTCGCCGAGTTCATGCGGGCCAACGTCGCGGGCACCGAGCACGCACTCGCCGCCGCGCGCGCCGCCGGGGTGCAGCGGTTCGTCCACGTCGGCACGGAGGCGGTGCTCGCCGACGGCAAGCCGATCGTGCGCGCCGACGAGACCCGCCCCTACCCCGCCCATCCCGCCGGCCCGTATCCGATCACCAAGGGCCTCGCCGAGCGCGCGGTCCTCGCGTCGAACCACGGTGGGCTCGAGACGGTGGCAATCCGCCCGCGCTTCATCTGGGGCAAGGGCGACACCTCGCTGCTCGGTCAGTTCGTGAACGCGGTGAAGGCCGGCCGCTTCGCGTGGATCGGAGGTGGGCGCTACCTGACCTCGACGTGCCACGTCGATAACGTCGTCGAGGGCGCGCTGCTCGCGGCCACCAAGGGCACACCGGGCGCGATCTACTTCCTCTCCGACGGCGAGCCCGTGGAGTTCCGCTCGTTCATCACCGATCTCCTCGCGACGCAGGGCGTCGATCCCGGCCGGCGCAACGTGCCGGTATGGCTCGCCAAGTCGATCGCGGCCGCTACGAGCTGGATGACCGTGCCGCCGATCTCCAAGACGGCGCTCGCGGTGATGGGCCACGAGGTCACCGTCGACGACACGAAGGCGCGGCGCGAGCTCGGCTACACCGGCAAGGTCACGCGCGAAGCAGGCCTCGCAGACATGCGCACCACCTAGTACGATTGCGTGATGCGTCGTCTCGGACTCGTGCTGTTCCTCGTCGCGTGCGGTGGGTCTGCCAAGCCCGCGTCGACCATACCCGCGAACGATGCCCCAGATCCGTTCCCCACCCGGACCACGGTCAGCGAGCCGACGCCCGCGCCGCCGCAACCACCCGCGTCCTTCTGCGACAACCATCCCGATCCGATCGGTCCGTTCGTCCTGACGGCATCGCTCGCCGAGATGCGCCGTGGCTTGGGCGCGAAAACCTATGCGGATGCGCCATCGAGCAAGCAGGAGCCCCTCGAGGTGTGCGGCCCGGACGCGTCGTACCAGTGGCTCATCCTTGCCACGTGCAAGGATGGCTCGCATCCGATCCCTTCGACGATGGAGGCCAGGAAGAGCCGCGCTGGCAATGTGGGCGCCGGCGGGCGATGCGGCTCCATCATCGATCACTACGTCGTGACGTGCCCCGAGGCCGCGTACGACGTGTACATGGACATGTACATGTGCGGCCCCGACGAGTCGTTCCTTCAGAAGAACGATCCGCCGTATCCGGGAAGCTGAGGCATTGCCGCGGGGCTCTTCACTGGGGCATCTGCGATCCCCTCCGCGCGCGCACGCTGCAAAGTTCTTAGAGCGCGCCCGGCGGCAGCACCGGCTGGTTCCGATGTGGGCGCGTGAAGCGATGCAGGGCGAGATACGTCACCGGCGTGGTGAACAGCGTCAGCAGCTGCGACACCACGAGCCCGCCAACGATGGCGATGCCGAGCGGGCGTCGCAGCTCGGCGCCGGTCCCACTGCCGATCGCGAGTGGCAACGCACCGAGGAGCGCGGCGAGCGTCGTCATCACGATCGGGCGGAACCGCTGCACGCACGCCTCGTAGATCGCCTCCTGCGGCGGCTTGCCATCGCGCTCCAACTCGAGGGCGAAGTCGATCATGAGGATCGCGTTCTTCTTGACGATGCCGATGAGCAGGATGATGCCGACGAATGCGATCAGGTCGAGCACGCTGTCGGTGAGGAGCAGCGCGAGCAACGCACCGAGGCCCGCCGACGGCAGCGTGGACAGGATGGTCAGCGGGTGCACGTAGCTCTCGTACAGCATGCCGAGCACGATGTAGATCGCGACGAGGGCGAGCAAGAACAGCATCGGCAGCGTGGCGAGCGACTCGCGGAACGCTTGGGCGGTGCCGCGAAACGACGCATTGATCGACGCCGGCACGCCGATGCCGAGGGTCGCCTTCTCGATCGCCGCGACCGCTGTCGACAGCGCGATGTCGGGCGCCGTATTGAACGAGATCGTCGTCGAAGGAAACTGGCCCTGGTGGCTGATCGAGAGCGCGACGTTCGCGGGGGCCGCGCGCACGAGCGACGACAGCGGCACCTGCTCCCCGCTCGCCCCCGTGACGAACAATCGCTCGAGCGCTTCGGGACCATTGCCGATCGTGGGAGCCGCCTCGAGCACCACCCGGTACTGATTGATCTGCGAGTAGTACGTCGCGACCTGCCGCTGCCCGAACGCGTCGTAGAGCACGCCATCGATCTGCGCAACGCTGATGCCGTGACGCGCAGCGGTGTCGCGATCGATCTCGAGGTTGAGCTGGAGGCCCGCCGTCTGCTGGTCGGTCGCGACGTCCTTGATCTCGGGCAGCTTGCGCAGCGCCTGGAACACGCGCGGGCCCCACGTCTCGAGGTCGGCGAGGTTGGCGCTCTCGAGGGTGTACTGGTACTGGGTGCGCGCCATGCGGCCGCCGATGCGCACGTCCTGCACGTTCTGGAAGAACAGTTGCACACCGGTGACCTTCGCCGTCTTTGCGCGCAGCCGCGCGATGATCTCCTCGGCGGTAGAGGTGCGCTCGGGCTTCTCCTTGAGCGCGACGAACATGCGGCCCGTGTTGAGCGTGGTCGAGCCAAAGCCGCCGACGTTGGCGTTGACGTGTGCGACGTCGGGGTCGGAGAGCACGAGCTTGATCAGCTCTTCCTGTTTCGCCTTCATCGCGGGGAACGAGATGTCCTGCGGCCCCTGCGTCGTACCGGTCAACATGCCGGTGTCCTGCTGCGGGAACAGGCCCGACGGTACCTTGGTGTAGAGCCAGACGGTCACCACCACGGTGCCGATGGTGACGACGCCCATGAACAGCCGGTGGCGCAGTACGGCGCGCAGCGTGAATGCGTAGAAGCGGATCAGCCCGTCGACGCCGCGCTCGAGCCCACGCGCCAGGAGGCCCGGGCGGGTCTCACCGTGCACGAGGAGCTGCGCGCACATCATCGGCGTTAGCGTCAGCGAGATCAGGCCGGAGATCGTGATCGACACCGCGAGCACCACCGCGAACTCGCGGAACAGCGCGCCGACGGTGCCACCCATGAACAGGATCGGGATGAACACGGCGAGCAGCGACGCAGTGATGCTGACGATGGTGAAGCCGATCTGCTTGGCGCCGTCGAGCGCGGCCTGCCGGGGCGACTGCCCCTTCTCCACGAGGCGCATCACGTTCTCGGTGACCACGATCGCGTCATCGACGACGAACCCGGTCGCGATGGTGAGCGCCATCAGGGACAGGTTGTCGAGGCTGTAGTCCAGCACGTACATGACGCCAAACGTCGCGAGGAGCGAAAGCGGCACGGCGGCGGCGGGGATCGCGGTCGCGCGCACCGAGCGCAGGAACAGGAACACGACGACGATCACGAGCGCGATCGAGATCACGAGCGTCAGCTCGACCTCGCGCACCGAGGCGCGAATGGTCCCTGCGCGATCGATCGCGATCTGCACGTCGATTGCGGGCGAGATCGACTGCGAGAGCTCGGGCAGGAGCGCTTTGACCCGATCGATGACGTCGAGGATGTTGGCGCCCGGCTGCCGGCGAATCACCACGGAGATCGAGCGCTCGCCGTCGAACCAACCCGCGACGCGTTCGTTCTCGACTGCATCGGTCACGGTCGCGATGTCGCCGAGGCGAATGCCGCCGCCGCCCGACCACTTCACGATCACCTGCTTCCAGTCCTCGGCATCGGCGAGCTGGCCGTTCGAGCTGATCGCGAGGTATTGCCCTTCTCCGACGCCGCCCTTGGGCTGATTCGCCGTCGACGACACCATCGCCTGGCGAAGGTCCTCCATCGACATACCCATGCCGGCGAGCTGCTGCGGATCGACCTGCACGCGCACGGCGGGCTGCACGCCACCACCCACGCCCACCTGCCCCACGCCGGGTACCTGGGCGATCTTCTGCGCGAACACCGTGTTCGCGGCCTCGTAGATCTTTTCGACCGGCAGCGACTTCGAGGTCAGTGCGATGATCAGGATCGGCGAGTCGCTCGGGTTGACCTTCTTGTAGCCGGGCCGGTTGGGCAAGTTGGGCGGCAGGTCGCCACCTGCGGCTTGGATCGCCGCCTGGACCTCACGCGCCGCCGTCTCGACGTTCTTGTCGAGCGCGAACTGCACGGTGACCTCGGTGCGCCCGAGCGAGCTCTCGCTCGTGATCTCGGAGACGCCAGCGATGCGCCCGAACCGCCGCTCGAGCGGCATCGCGACGGCAGTCGCCATCGTCGTCGGGCTCGCGCCCGGCAGGTTCGCCGAGACGCTGATCGTCGGCGTGTCCACGCGCGGCAGGGGGGCGACGGCGAGGTTCAGGAAGGCCGCGACGCCGACGAGCAGGATGGCGAGCGCCATCAGGCTTGTGCCGATCGGCCGTCGGATGAACGGGGCCGAGATGTTGAACGCCGTCACGGCGTCCATCCTCGCCCCCGGCTTCGCCGGGTCCATCGCTTCGCGCTAGTTGGCGACTTCGTCGCCAGCTCGGAGTTCACGGCACCTCGGGCGGCGGGATGGCCGTGGCCGCCTTGCGACGCAGCTTGCTGCCGAGCTTGCCCATGTAGAGATAGATGACCGGCGTCGTGTACAGCGTGAGGACCTGCGAGAGCAGCAGGCCACCGACGATGGTGATGCCGAGCGGCCGGCGCAGCTCCGCACCGGTGCCCGAGCCGAGCGCGAGCGGTAGGCCACCGAGCAGCGCGGCGAGCGTGGTCATCATGATCGGCCGGAACCGGAGCAGCGCGGCCTGATAGATCGCTGCGTGCGGCGGCAAGCCCTGATCGCGTTCGGCCTCGAGCGCGAAGTCGATCATCATGATCGCGTTCTTCTGCACGATGCCGATCAGGAGCACGATCCCGATCAAGGAGATGACGTCGAACGGCTTGTCCGTCACGTAGAGGGCGAGGATCGCGCCGACGCCGGCGGACGGCAGCGTCGACAGGATCGTGATCGGGTGGATGTAGCTCTCGTAGAGCACGCCGAGCACGATGTAGACGGTGATCAGCGCGGCGAGGATCAACAACGGCGTCGACGCGAGCGAGTCCTGGAATGCCTGGGCGGCGCCGGTGAACGCCGACCGCATCGTCGGGGGCGGATCGAGCAGGGCGCTCGCGCGGTGGATCGCCGCCACGGCTTCACCGAGCGAGACACCGGGCGCGGTGTCGAACGACAGCGTCACCGACGGGAACTGGCCCTGATGTGCGATCGCGAGCGGCGCGGGCCGGCGCTCGAACCGCGCGATCTGCGATAGCGGGACGACGGTGCCGTCCTTCGCGCGCACGTACAGGCGCTCGAGCGCGTCGGCGGTCTCGCGATCCTCGTCCCGAACCTCGAGGATGATCCGGTACTGGTTGAGCTGGGTGAACGTCGTCGAGACGATGCGCTGGCCGAACGCGTCGTATAGCGTGTCGTCGAGCACCTGCGCGGTCACCCCGAGCCGGCTCGCCGTGTCGCGATCGACCTCGAGGTGAAGCTGGAGACCGGCGGCCTGCTGGTCGGACGCGACGTCGCGGAGCTCGGGCAGCTTCTCCATCGCGGCGATGAGCTGCGGCGCCCAGGTTGCGAGGACCTCGGGATCCGCGTCCTCGAGCGTGTACTGGTACGGCGTGCGGGCGATGCGCGCGTCGACCTGCAGGTCCTGCACGGACTGCAGATAGAGCTTGATGCCCGGCACCACCGCGGCGCGCTCGCGCAGGTGAACGATCACCTCCTCGACGTCGTGCGTGCGCTCCGCGAGCGGCTTGAGCGCGATGCTGAACCGGCCCACGTTTGCGGCGGGGTTCTGACCGTCGGCGCCGATCGCCGACGCGATGGCGTCGACGTCGGGATCCGCGAGCAGTGCGTCGGCGAGCGCCTGCTGCTGCTCGACCATCTTGTCGAACGAGACATCCGGCGCGGCCTCGGTGACCCCGGCGATCATGCCCGTGTCCTCGGAGGGGAAGAAGCCCTTGGGCACGAGGAGCGCGAGCGCGGCGGTGACGGCGGCGGTCGCGAGCGTGACGACGAGCGTCTCGATCTTGTGCCTCACCACCACGGCGAGGGTGCGCTCGTAGAACCGCGTCACCAGCGCGAACGCGCGGTCGAACAGCTGCGGGAGGAGCCCCGGTGTCTCCTCGTGATGAGGGCGCAGGATCCAGGCACTCATCATCGCGGTCAGCGTCAGCGACAACACCGCCGAGATCGCGATCGCGATCGCGAGCGTCACCGCGAACTCGCGAAACAGCCGGCCGATCAAGCCGCCCATGAACAAGAGCGGGATGAGCACCGCGATCAGCGACACCGTGAGCGAGACGATCGTGAACCCGATCTGCTTGGCACCCCGCAAGGCGGCGATGAACGGTTGTTCGCCCTTCTCGATGTAGCGCGCGATATTCTCGACCATCACGATCGCGTCGTCGACGATGAAGCCCGTCGAGATGGTGAGCGCCATCAGCGACAGGTTGTTGAGACTGTAGCCGACGAGCTTCATCACGCCGAACGTGCCGATCAGCGCGAGCGGCACGGCGACTCCGGGGATCAACGTCGCGCGCAGGCTGCCAAGGAACAGATAGATCACGGCGATCACGAGGGCGATCGTGAGCACCAGCGTGAATTCGACCTCCTCGACGGAGGCGCGTACCGTGGTGGTGCGATCGCTGATGATCTCGACGTCGATCGCCTGCGGCATCGAGGCCCGCAGGCGGGGCAACAGCGCCTTGATGCCGTCGGTGACCTCGATGATGTTGGCTCCCGGCTGGCGCTGCACGTTGAGCAGCACGGCGCGCTTCATCTGGCGCACCTCGCGCCGCACGCCGTTCTCCTCGGTGTACGTGCGGTGGCTCGCCCAGCCCGCGAGCTGCGCGTTCTCGACGCCATCGACGACGTTCGCCACGTCGCCGAGGCGAACCGGAGCGCCTTCCTTGTACGCGATGATCAGCGGCCGGAAGCTCGCGGCGTCGGCGAGCTGGTCGTTGGTCGCGATCGCCCAGTCTTGGGTGGGCCCGTCGAGGTTGCCCTTGGGCTGGTTGACGTTGGCGGCCGCGATCGCGAGCCGCACTTCTTCGAGCGTGAGGCCCGCGCCGGCGAGCGCCACCGGATCGACCTGCACCCGCACGGCGGGTTTCTGGCCACCACCGATCGTGACGAGACCGACGCCCGAGACCTGCGAGATCTTCTGCGCGAGGACGGAGTCGGCGAAGTCCGAGACGGCGGCGAGCGGCAGGGTCTCCGAGCTCGCGGCCAGGGTGAGGATCGGCTGGTCGGCGGGATTGCTCTTCGCATAGGTCGGTGGCGCGGGGAGCGTGCGCGGCAAAAGATTGGTCGCGGCGTTGATCGCGGCCTGCACGTCCTGCTCGGCGGCGTCGATATCGTGGTCGAGATCGAACTGGAGCGTGATCTGCGAGCTCCCGGCGCTCGAGATGCTCGTCATCTGCACGAGCGACGGCACCTGCCCGAACTGGCGCTCCAGCGGCGTGGTCACCGCAGAGGCCATCGTGTCGGCGCTCGCCCCCGGCAGCTGCGTGGTGACGACGATGGTCGGGTAGTCGACCTGCGGCAGCGCGGCGACCGGCAGCTCGCGGTAGCCGACGATGCCCGCGAGCATGAGCCCGATCATCAGCAGCGTCGTCGCGACCGGCCTGCGGATGAACGGTTCGGAGATGCTCACGGTGCTGCGGGTTGTTTGGTCGCGGGCGGCCCCGCCGACGGGCCCGCGGTCTTCGCCCCGGATGGTTTCGCCACTTCGACTCGACCACCGGGACGCAGCTGGCTCGCACCCTCGACCACGACCTGTTCGCCGCCCTCGAGCCCCTTACCGATGATCGCCTGATCACCGCTGATGAGATCCACGACGACCGGCTTGAGCGCCGCGGTCTTGTCGGGACCGACGATGTACACGTAGACGCCCTGCGGCCCGCGCTGGATCGCGACCGCGGGCACCACGAGCGCATTGTCGCGCTCCTCCACCAGCATGCGCGCCTTCACGAATGCCTGCGGCCACAACGCGCGGGACGGGTTCGGCACCAGGGCCTTGAGGCGCAGCGTCGAGGTCGCCTGGTTGATCTGGTTATCGATCACCGCGAGTTTGCCGGTCGCGAGCTTCTGCGAGCCGTCGCGGTTGTAGACCTCGACGGGGACGTCCCCACCGCGCTGCATCGCGCCCGCGACGATCGGCAACTTGTCCTGCGGCACCGTGAAGAACACGGCGGCCGGATCGACCTGGGTGATCACGACGAGGCCGCTCTGGTCCGCCGCGCGAACAATGTTGCCCGCATCGACGAGGCGGACGCCGGCGATGCCGTCGAGCGGTGACTTCACCTGCGCCCAGTCGAGGTTCAGCAGCGCTTCCTCCACGGCGGCCTGGTTCATCTTGACCGCGCCCTCTTGCTGCCCGACCTGCGCCGCGAGCTCGTCCACCTGCTGCTGCGCGACGAGGTTCTGCGCATGCAGGCCCTTGTAGCGATCGAGGTTCTTCTTCGCGACATCGAGTTGCGCCTTGTCGCGCGCGAGCGCACCTTGCGCCTGGAGCAACCGCACGCGAAACGGGCGCGGATCGATCTGCGCGAGCACCTGCCCTGCCTTCACCGCCTGCCCTTCGGTGAACAGCACCTTGTCGAGGCGGCCGTCGACCTGCGCGCGCACGGTGACCTGCTGCATCGCCGCGACGGTGCCCAGGCCCTCGAGCCACACCGGGTGCTTGCGACGCTCCGCGATGGCGACCTGGACCGGCACCACGCGGTCGGAACCCGATGGAGCCTTCGCCGCGCTGCCGGCCGACGCACCGGGGCTACTGCTCACCACGATCGGCGCCGCGGTCGGCGTGCGTGGCCCGCGGTGATCGCGCTGGATCCACCATACGACGCCCGCGACGATCGCGAGCCCGAGCGCGATCCGGAAGGCGTTTGCGCGTGCGCGAGGACTCATGCAGCAACCCTCGATTAGCATGCCAGCGAGCGCAGCCGTCGGGGGATGGTGTGAAGGAGTGTGTTTCGGGGGTTAGCGAAGTGTGGCCCGAAGCTTCGCGAGTTGCCGGGCACGCACCTCGGCCGACGCACGCACATCGAGCTCGGTGAGCGGAATCCGTCGGTCGAGCACGCGCTCGACGGCAAACAGCGTCCAGGCGCGTAGGTGCGGCAGCGGGTCCGCGAGCCCTTCGAGGAGCGCGGGCAACGCGAGCTTGCCGAGAGGCGACCGGGCGTACGCATCGGCGGCCACGAGCCGCAGCGCGGGCTCCTTGCTCGTGCGCCACACCTCGCCCACCGGCAGCTCGAGGTCACCGTACGCGTTCCAGCCGCGCGGATCGAGACGCACCTCGTAGCGATGTGCGAGCTCGTCGACCGTCCACACGATCGAGCGATCCACGTGACACAGGTTGCACGCATTGGGCGCCGCGACGCCCAGCATCGCGGGGTTGGTCGGCGACGAGATGCGATGCGTGCGCACGACGCGATCGATGCCCATCACCATGCGTGGCATGTGGCAGTCGAGGCAGCTGGCCGCGGCGTGCCCCCCGTGCGAAGGATCCGCGAACGCCGGATGACAGCCGGTGCACGCCGCGATCGCGCGCGCTTCGGCGCTACCGCCGGTGTGAGGGTCGTGACAGTCGATGCAGCGGGCGGTGGTACACGCCGAGGCCGCCAGATCGAGGGCTTCGCTCGAGTTGCGCAGTGCAGTCCCGTCGGGAAGACGCGGCGAAGGCCCCGAGTGGCACTGCGCGCACACCGTGTTGACCACCGCCGGATCGCGCCGCTCGGCGGTGAACGTCGTTGGCACGGGCGCCCCCGCACGTGGCGCCGCACCCTCGGGGACGAGGTGGATCGCTGCGCCCTTGGCGTGTCCGCGCCCACCGAGGTGACAGCTCTCGCAGCTGATGCCGACCGTGACCTGCGTCTCGGTCGCGAGCCGATCCGGCCCCGGTGCGGCGATGAAGAACTGCTCCATCCCGTGGCCGACGTCGCGTGCGTTGGCCCGGGCGATCCGCTGCTCGAACGGATACGTGCTGTGGCACCACGGACAGCGCTCGGCCCACGGCTCGCGCACCGGCGCGTACGCGTCGAAGTCGGTCTCCTTCGCGAACCACGGATCGAAGTAGGGCTGCGGAAACCAGCCCGCGCGCTTGGGCCACCAGCCGAAGGGCAACCGCACCTCCGTGCCGCTGCCGCCCTCCTCGACGCCGACGTACTCCTGCAGGCCACGGTGGCCGATCGTGCGCGTCACCCGATAGCGCACCGTGCGACCGTCGCGCGCGAGCGTCATCGTGTAGGCGCTGCCGTCCCGCGCGAACCGCGCCTCTCCGCCCGCGTACCGCACCACCGCGTTGTCGAAGTCGCCGATCACCGCGTCGACCTGTTCGGCCCGCTGGTTCATCACGCGATGCAGCGACCGCGACCATTGTGCGTGCTGGTCGGGATGGCACTCGCCACACGTGTCGGGCCCGATGTAATCCGCGGCCGCGATCGTCGAGCCCGCGGCGGGACGCACGGGAGGTGCAACCACCCGTGACGCGGGCGGTGGCGCATCCTCGCGGGAGCACGCCGCGAGCGCGACTATGACCAAGAGACGCCGCACAGTTGCTCGCGGAGTGACGATGGCACAAAAGTCGCTGCACGACGCGGCGCTGGGGTGGCGTCGGACGATGGGAAATCGCTGGTCGATGGCCGGTAGGACGCGAACGGGCTGCGCGCCTACGGGATAAGAGATCCTCGCAACGGGCCGGCCGATCTAGTCCGCGCAGCCCGGCGTCATCTCGAGCGGCTTCGACGGGTCCTGGATGTTCTCGCTGCCGAACATCGCGACGGTCATGCGGCGCGAGTCCGCCGAGCCACCGGCGCGGTCGATCGCCTCGACGGCCATCGTGCCGTTCCGCCTGTTCATGATCATCGGGACGTAGCGAACGCCGTTGATCTTCACGCCGCTCGCGGTGCGCGTGAGGCCGACGTAAAGAAGCAGAGTCGAGCGGCGCGCGAGCTGCGACTGGTTCGAGACGAAGTTGCCGAGCGAGTAAATGATGAACGCCTCGCGGCCGTCAGCGGTCTTGTACTTCTCCCACGGCTGCAGCACGTGAGGGTGACTGCCAAGAACCATGGTCGCGCCCGCCTCGAGGAAGCGGTACGCGAGCTGGCGCTGATCGCGCGACGGGTTCGCGCTGTACTCGACGCCCCAGTGCGGCGTGACGATGACGGCGTCGACGCCCGGCATCGCCTTGAGCTTGCGGATCTCCTCCTTGACCGTGGCCTCATCCTCCCAGCAGCCGAGGACCTGGTTGGACGGATCCGGGAGGCCGTTCGTGCCATAGGTGCACGCGAGCCAGGCGAGCTTGAAGCCGTTGTTGTTGGTGAACGTGTGCCAGGGTGCCGACAGATCATCGCGCGACTTAGTGCCGGTGAACGGCATGCCCGCTTCGCGCAGCGACTCGACGGTGCGGTCGGCGCCGAGCTGGCGGCGATCGAGGGAGTGGTTGTTGGCGGTGGAGACGACATCGAAGCCCGTCGCCTTGAGGTCGACCGGCAGGTACGCGTGGTAGTTGAATTGCGGGTAGCTGGCGTAGACGACCTGGTCGAACTTGAAGCCCGGGTCCGTAACGCTGCGGCCGGCCGCGTTCACGCCGCTCGCGCTCGGGCCTTCAAAGTTGGCGTAGGTGGTGTCGGCCTGCGCGAGGAGATCCTCGATGGGCTTCCAAAGCGTTGTGAATCGACCCGAGGTCGCCTTCGCGACCGCCTGTTTCTGCAACGGGCCATGGAGGAGAACGTCACCGACCGCGGCGATCGTGGTACGCGCGCCCGGCTCGCACCTGGCCGCAAAGCTGACCGGGCCGCCGAGGCCGGAGTTGCCGTCCGCCTTGGGCGAGAACGGGTCGTAGTCGTCGCCTTCCTCGTCGTCCAGCGACAGCTCGTCCTCATCGGTCGCGCAGGCCGCGAGCGAGAAAGACGCGAGGGCGAGAGCAGCGACGGTCCACCGGGTACGCATGCCCGGCGTCGTGTGCAGTCGCCGTGCCTCGGCTAAGTGTTCTCAATCACTGGTCAACCCGACTCGCGCGCAACCCGAGTGGCCGGGGTCTGTAGAACCACCCGGCTCGCTAGAACAGGCGCCCCTGGGCGCCACCCTGCCCGCCCGACGGCGCCTTGCTGGGCGCCGCCAGGCCGATGTGCTGGAACCCGGCCGCGGTGGCGACGCGACCACGCGGGGTGCGCGTGATGAAACCGACCTGGAGGAGGAACGGTTCGACCACGTCCTCGAGCGTGCCGCGCTCCTCGGACAGCGATGCCGCCACCGCCTCGATGCCGACCGGACCGCCATCGAACCGCTCGCAGATGACCGACAGGTATGCGCGGTCGAGCGCATCGAGGCCCGCGTGGTCGACCGCGAGGCGATCGAGCGAGGACGCCGCGATGTCGCCATCGATCGTTCCGTCGCGCTCCACGGCGGCGAAGTCGCGCACGCGGCGCAGCAGGCGATTGGCGATGCGTGGCGTTCCGCGCGCGCGGCGGGCGATCTCGGTGGCGCCATCGGCGTCGATCGGCACGCCGATGAGCGAGGCCGAGCGCTTCACGATCGCGCACATATCGGGCAGGTCGTAGTAGCGGAGCTGCCAATGAAAGCCGAAGCGATCGAGGAGCGGCGCGGAGAGGAGGCCCATGCGGGTGGTCGCGCCGAGCAGCGTGAACCGCGGCATCTGCATGGTAACGGCCTGCGCGTGCGGGCCATCGCCGATGAACAGATCGATCTTGAAGTCCTCCATCGCCGGATAGAGGTTCTCCTCGACGATCGGCGTGAGCCGATGGATCTCGTCGATGAACAGCGCGTCGCCCTCGTTGAGCCCCGTGAGCATCGCGGCGAGCTTGCCCTTGTGATCGATCGCCGGACCGCTCGTGACCTTGAGGTTCACGCCGAGCTCGTTGGCGATCACGTGCGCGAGCGTCGTCTTGCCGAGGCCGGGCGGCCCCGCGAACAGGAAGTGATCGAGCGCCCATCCCTTCTGCTTGGCCGCGCGCACGCTGACCTTCAGGTTCTCGATCATCTCGCGCTGGCCGATGTACTCCTCGAATGTGCGCGGGCGCAGCGCCGCTTGCCATTGCTGCTCGCTGCCGCGCTCGCTGGGCGCGACCTCGCGCGCAGGCTCGGGGGTGCCCTCTCCGTCGATGTGCTTCTTGCGGGCCACGGTCGTTACCTCGGCATGCTGCGCAACGCCTGGCGCAGCAGGGTCTCGATCGTCGATCCCTCATCGACGGTGAGCTCGGCCACGCAGGCCTCGGCCTCGATCGGCCGCCACCCCATCGCGACGAGCGCGCTCATCACCTCGGCGAGCAGCGGGTGCCGCGCGGCCTTCGCCGTGCGCACCGTGCCCGCGGGTGCCGCGACGGGCTTGATGCCGCCTGTCACGTTCCACGTCATCGCCAGCATCTCGCACTTCTCGTGCAGCTCGACGACGAGCATCTCGGCAGTCTTCTTGCCGATGCCCTTGATCTTGGTCAACCCCGTCACGTCCTGGCGAGCGATCAGCGCCGCGATATCGCGCGGGCTCGCCCCGGACAGGATCGCGATCGCCGTCGACGGGCCCACGTTCTTCACCGTGATGAGTAGGTCGAACAGATCGCGTTCGTGCGCGTCGATGAAGCCGTACAGCGCGATCGCGGTCTCGCGCATCTGCGTGTACACGCGCAGCGTGACCTTCTCGCCGTGCGACGGCAGCGCGGCCAGCGTGTACGCGGACACCGCGACCTCGTAGCCGACGCCGTTGCAATCGACGATGACGTGCTCGCCGTCGCGGATCAGCGTCCCTTCGAGCCGGGCGATCATGGCCCAGGCCTTACCACGGCCGGGGTGATTCGCGCCGCCATCGGCCGCACCGAGCGACCATGGGTGATCGCCACCGCCAGGGCGTCGGTGGCGTCGGCACGCGGAAGACTTCTGAGGCCGATCAGGACCTGCACCATGCGCGCGATCTGCGTCTTGTCGGCGCGTCCGGTGCCCGAGACCGACTTCTTCACTACCGCCGGCGGATACGACGTCACGCTGAGCCCCGCGAGACCGATCACCGCCAGCGCCATCCCGCGGGCCTGCGCGAGCGCCAGCGCGCTGCGCGCGTTCTGATGAATGAACACGTCTTCGACCGCGACGATCGACGGCTTGAGCTCGGTGATCACCTCGCGCAGCCCGCAGGCGATCTCGCCGAGCCGCCGCTCCATCGGCCAGTCCTCGGGCGCGGTCAGGATGCCGCACTCGACGTAGCGCAGCTCGCTGCCGACCTCCTCGATGACGCCATAGCCACAGACGCGGCTACCGGGGTCGATTCCGAGGATGCGCACGGTACGAACCTATCAGGTATCCATCATAGGGGTTGCGACCGCGAACTCGACGAACGAGACGATCTCCCCGAGCTCCTTCGGCGTGCTGTGCGTCGCCAGATAGCCGGCCAGCAGCTCGAGGAGACACTGCTCGAGCTCCGTCGGCAACGGGCGCGTCGGGCCGACATCGAGGCGTGGCGCCCAGTGATATCGTCCGGGAAGGCATGGAGGACCAGGAGCTCGAAGCGCAGGTTCGCGACGCGTGTACGCGCGGCGACCTCGCCGAAGCCGCGCGCCTGGCGATCGACGCGTACGGCGCGGAGCTCGGGCGCTACCTCGAGGCGATGCTCCGCGACGATGCCGATGCGGCCGACGCCCTGAACACCATGTGCGAGGCGACCTGGAAGGGTCTCCCTGCGTTCCGGTGGGAGGCGCCGCTGCGGGCCTGGATGTATCGGCTCGCCCGCAATGCCGCCCTCATGCTGCGGCGCGATCCGTACCGCCGCCGCGCCCGTGGCACGCCCCTCTCCGAGCTTCCCGAGCCGGTGGCTGCTGCGGCCGAACGCTCGCGCACGCCGCTCTGGCAGCGCACCGAGGTCAAAGACAAGTTCGCCGCCTTGCGCGCCGAGCTCGACGACGATGATCGCGAGCTGCTCGCGCTGCGGGTCGACCGCGGCCTATCATGGACCGAAGTGGTCGATCTCCTTGCGGAACCCGGCGCGAGTGCGGCCGACAGAGCACGGCTGTCGGCGTCGCTGCGCAAGCGGTTCGAGCGGCTCAAGGAGCGCCTGCGGAAGCACCTCGCGTCACAAATCGCATGAGCTGCATCCCTCGTGCATGGCTCAGCTCCTGCCTCGCGTCGTTCTGCTCGGCCTCCTCGCGTCCGGCTGCGGTGACGACACGCCGATAACCCCCGGCGACGATGCACCTCCTGCCTCCGATGCGGAGACCACGGACCCGCTCGATCCCACGCCGATCCGCATCGTCGCGGGCACCGCTGGCGGCCCACGCGCGGGGCTCGACGTGATCGTGCAGGGCAGCGATGATCGCGTGATCTCGATCAGCACCACGGGTCCAAACGGCGAGGTCGAGGCCCAGGTACCGACGGCGGGCGCGACGGTCACCGTGATCGATCGCGTGGAAGGACGCGCCAGCACGATCATCGGCGCGATGCCGGGCGACGTGCTGCGCTTCTTCCCCACCGATCGTCCGCGCACGCCGCGCCCGATCACGGTGCGCTTCCCCGCGCTCACCGGGGGAACCTTCAACGTGCGCACGAACTGCGCCGAGGAGGCTGACCTCACCGAGGTCACCCGTGCCACGCTCATCGCCTGCGGCGATACGGGACCGGTGCTGGTCACCGCGACCACGCGCTTCGAGACCCGATACCACCTGTTCGCGAGTGCCCAGACGCCCGACGAGGCCACGCTCTCCGTTCCCGCGCAGAGCTGGACGCCCCAACCGCTGCTCGCCGGGACGGGGCGCTATCGCATCCAGGACGTCCCGCCGGAGGTCACGGCCTCGGAGACCTCGCTCTCGTTGATCGGCCCGGCGGGAGGCTTCCGCGTCGGGTACCTCGCGGAGCCCGACACCCCCGGCGAGGTCCGCGCGCCGCTGATCACCCCGGAGGCGAGTGGCTTCGACCTGGTAGCGCGCTCGACGCTGCACCACCCGACCGGCGTGTTCGAGGTGTACGCGCGCGACGCGCGCGCTGCCGCCACGGGCATCGAGCTCGCGGGCAAGCTACCGGCCAAGATCACGTCCGCGAGCTACGCCCCGTCCGCGCGAACGGTCACCTGGTCCGCGGCCGGAGGCGCCACCGCGACGTACACCAAGGTCAGCCTGCGCGCGGGCAGCATCACGTGGACCCTCGCGGTCGCGAACGCGAGCGAGCTCGTGCTGCCCGCGCTGCCCGCCGCACACGCGCTCGCGGTCTCCGACGATACCGGGCGCACCCTGCAGCTCCGCGTCGACTCGCGCGGCTGGACGCCGGCGTCACGTGCGCAGGTGTTCGATCTCGCGACGGAAGGCGACGACGCGCCGCAGACCTACTACACCGTCGACAGCATCCGCGCGTTCGCGCCCGGCGCGTGATCGCATGTCACAAACCCGAGGAGCTGCATCCCTCGGGTATGTCGAGAAGGATCATGACGAGCATCGCCCTGTTCGCAGGGGCGTGCGGCACGGACGATACGATGGCAACGCCCGATGGTGCGGGCCCGGTGGATGCGACGCCCGAGCCCGATGCCCCGGTGGGACCGGTGACCGGCCCCGTGAAGGTCATCACCCGTACACCCGGGCTCGACGTGATCTTCCTCGCCGCGGACGGCGCGCTGGTCGCCAAGACCACGACCAACGCCGCGCGCGAGGCCGAGGCGACCATGGAGGCGGGCGGCTCGGTCACCGTCGTCGACCCCGAGAACACGCGGATCGACACCATCACCGAGGTCGAGCCCGGCGACGTACTGTCGTTCGCCGGCGCCTATCCGACCCAGCCGCCCGGCGGCGAGCTCGCCTACGTCACCGTGAGCTGGCCGGCGCGCTTCGATGTCACGCGTTACGCCATCAGCACGAACTGCAGCGGCGCGCCCAATCTGAGCGCCTCGACGACGTCCTTCGAGATCGCGTTCTGCCCCCCGTCGACGTACATCCGGGTCGAGTCGAGCGCCGCCGATGGGCCGGACCGCTTCATGCTCGACGGCAACGTGACCGGCGGAACGCACACCATGTCGCTGGCGAACTGGGCGGTCGCACCGATCAACACCACCACCCACGTTCGCATCACGGGTGTCCCGGAGACGCCCGCGCTCGTCGCTGAAACGCGCCTCCTGTCCGAGCTGGGTACCATTTATGGCAACAGCCGGTTGCTCTTCAGCAACCAGATCACGCCCACACTCGTATCGCAGGAACCACTACCGCTCGTCGAGGGTGGGCAGGTCTGGGTCGGGCTCTCCGCGCAGCTATCCGGGTCGGAGAGCTTCGAGAAGGCCGCGCGAATGCCGTCGATGGCAGCCCCGTCGATCGAGCTCGGCTTCATGGAGAACGTGCCTTCGCTTCCACTTTCGGCGGCGACCGATCCGAGCACGCGAACCGTTTCCTGGGTGGAAGCGTCCGGTGGCGTGATCCCGACGAACGTCCGGGTCGGCATCCGGACGTCGACGAATCAACGCTGGCGCATCGTGGCGCCGCGGCGCGCGACCACCACGGTGACGTTCCCACGCCTGCCTGCTCCCTACGACACCGTCGAGCTCGACGCGGAGGGCTCACCCTCCATCTCGCTGAGCCATCACTCGCTCGGTTTCAGCGCGGCGATGCGGAGGCGCGCCTTCGACGTGAACTACGTGCTCGATCCGTGGGCCGTCGAGATCGGAACGAGCACCCGGAGCTTCACCAGCATCTGAGCGTCACAAGCCGCGCGAGCTGCATCCTTCCAGCGATGCGCCCTTCCCTGCTTTTCCTTCCCTTGCTCCTGGCCGGCTGCGGCGACGACGGAATGCCGTCCGCCGACGTCGATGCCGCCCCCGACGTGGATGCCGCGCCCGACATCGATGCGCCGCCCGCCCCCGTGCGCGTCGTGCTCGTCGACACCGTGGATGCCGACGTGATCTTCCTCGATCGGAACGGCGGCGTCGTCGCGGTCGCCGATGCGCCGGCGGGCGCGGCGGAGGCCCAGCTTCCCGACGGTGGCTCGGTGACCGTGGTGACGTCGAGCGCCGTGCGCACCCTGCTCGGCGTCGCGCCGGGAGACGTGATCGAGGTGCGCGAAGAGCCACCCACGCCCGTGCGCAAGCGCATGACGGTCACCTGGCCGGTCGACCAGGATGCCAGCTACATCGTCGCCACCAACTGCGAGGAGAGGCAGGTCGGGAACGGGACCACGTCGGTGACGATCGACGCGTGCGGTGATACCTCGCCGATCACGGTGATCGCCATGCGCACCGGGGTGAACAGCTTCATGCAGGACCTCGCCGTGCCGCTCACGGCGAACGGCACGCACACGATGACCGACACGTTCTGGGACAGCCTGAACCTCTTCATCTCCTCCGAGATCTCCATCCAGGGCGTGCCGCCGCCGACGCAGTCGGCGCTGATCGCCGCGAGCACGATGGCCGGAGCCGATGTCGCGAGGGGGGTGGCGGTCCAGGGCTCGATCACGAACGGAACGCTCAGCGCGACATTCCTCGTGCCGACCGCCCCTACGACCGACCTGCTCGTGAGCACCAGCCTCCTTGGGAGCTACGGCGGGGCCACCGGCTTCTGGCGCCAGCCCTCGAGCACGGGCCCCCACACGTTCTCGCTCGCTGGCGTGCTGCCGGCCTTCGTGACGGCGGCCAGCGTCGACACGACCGCGCGAACGATCGCGTGGACGGAAACCACAGGCGGCGCCGCCGCGTCGCACGTGGTGGTCAGCGTGCCGACCGAAGCGCGTCGCTGGACGCTCGCTGCGCCCCGCGACGGGGCCGCATCGCTGACGTTCCCACGCCTGCCCGCGCCGTACGACACCATCGCGCCGCGCACCTCGACGCCCACCGTCACGCTCTACGCCGATTCACGCGGATGGTCGCCCATCGTGCGCCACGACATGTTCGCCGCGCGGTTGCTTCCCGCGCCGGGAACGTGGACGATCGGGGCCACGCAAGCGGAGCTCTAGCCCGGACGGAGCGAAGCGGGCGGCGGCGGGCGGCCTCGCGAGGGACGGACGGAAGGGATGATCAGCCCGCACGAGGTCTTCGATCATCGTGGTGGACGTGGGTGTGCTCGTGTCGCGTACGCGCACCCTCGTGGCTATGGCGCGGCGAGCTTCGCGAGCTTGTCGTGGTATTGCGCGGCCGCGTCGCCGAGGGCGAGCGCTTCCTGCGCGGTCTTGCGCGCACCGTCGCGATCGCCGCGCTGGGCCTGCACCTCGGCGCGGAACGCGAGCGTGCTCGCAACCGACGTCTCGGCGCCCTGCACCTTGCGGAAGGCCTCCGTCGCCTCGCCGAAGTAGCGCTCCGCGAGGGCGAGTCGGTGCGCGCGCAGCTCGAGGATGCCGAGCCCGCGCAGCGCCTGCGCGATCTGCACGTCGTCGTCGCCGAGCTTCTTCGAGGCCGCGAGTGCCGAGGTCAGGTGCGTGCGCCCCTCGTCGAACCGGCCGAACAAGGTCAGCGCTTCACCGAGGTTGAGATCGATCAGCGCGACGTCGGGGTGATCCTCGCCGGCACGCGCGACCACGCGTGCGCGCGCCTCGGTCAACACGGTGACAGCCTCGTCGCGCTGCTCCATGACCGTCAGGGTAGTGCCGAGGTTGATGAGCGCGTTGTGATAGCGCTCGCTCTCGACGCCGTGCACCTCGCGCGCGAGGTCCACCGCGCGGCGCCCGACCTTCGCGCTGGCCTCGAGCTCGCCGGCCTCGTTGAGCGCGACGGCGAGGTTTGCGAGCGGCACGACTAGCTCGGGGTGGGTCGGACCGAGCGCGCGCTCGTACTCTGCGATCAGCTGCTGGCCGAGCTTCGCCGCCTCCGCGTGCGCGCCCGCGCCGTCGGCGACGGTCGCCAGGGTCTCCAGCGCCCGCCGTGTGAACTCAGGGTTGCCCAGCTCGCGTGCCATCGCGTGCGCCTGCCGCGCGAGGGGCAACGCTTCGACGGAGCGATTCGTCATGTCCATGATGGCCGCGCGCGTGCGGAGGAGCGTCACCTGAAGCTTGTCGCCGAGCTGAAAGCCCTCGATGTCGGCCTCCGCGATGCGCAGCCAGCGCTCCGCATCCTCGCGGTTCGACGCCGACGAGATCGCGGCCTCGAGTGCGATCTTCACCGCCTCGTCGACCAACCCCGCGCGCCGATTGGCCAGCCACGCCTCGTCGTGCAGAGCCTGCACGTCGCCCCCTCGCCGGCTCGCGAGCCGCGCCTGCGTCGAGACGAGCTCGGCGACCAGCGGTGGAAACCCGGTGGCGCGCACGTCGGCGGCGAGCGCGTCGAGCTGGCGGAGCGCCTCCGGATAGTTGCCGCTGAGGGTCAGCATCCTGACGTTGAGCAGCCGCGTCTCGAGCAGCCCGATCGCCTGCGCCTTGGCCGGATCGCGCGGGCGTGGCGTCGTCGCGCGCGCGGGATCGAGGCACCGCGCAGGGTCGCCCGGCTGCGCGGCGATGCTGGTCGCGCGCGCCGCCGCGGCGTCGTCGAGGCTGATCAGCGTGGACGCGGTGGCCTGCAGCTCGCGCGTGCGGCGCGCGAGGCAGTCGGCCGCGCGCTCGATCTGCACGTCGGTCCACGTGTGCGCGACGCGCGCCCGACACGCGCGCTGTTCTGCGTCGACCAGCGCGGCCGTCTGCGCCTCGAGAAGCGAACGCGTGGAATCACGGACCGGAGCGGCCCACGATGCGCGCACCGCGTCGAGCCGCGCACTGACGGCATCGAGCTGGCTCGCGGCGAGCGCTGGTGTGGGCTCGGCGCACGGATCGACGGGCGGCGTGCGCGTCGCCATCAGGGCAACACCGGTCGCCACCGCGCCCGCGAGCGCCGCACCGCCGAGCGCGATGATGCGCCGCCTCCGCGTCGACATGGCCGCTGCCCATGCCTCGAGCAGCGCCATCATCGAAGGGAACCGTGCGTCGGGCGTGGGCGCCAACCCGCGCCGAAGCACGGCCTCCACGCGCCGTGGCAGCCTCGGCGCGCGCGCTTCCGTCGGAACCTGCCCCGTCAACGCCTCCCACGCAGTTACGCAGAACGCGTACTGATCTGCGCGCGCGTCGACGGCGCCGTGGAGCTCCTGCTCGGGCGCCATGTAGCGCGGGGTGCCGGCGCGCGGCGCGGTGAGGTCCAGCTTCTCGACGATCGCGAGCCCGAAATCGGCGACCCGCGCGCGTCCGTCGCGGCCCACGAGCACGTTCTCGGGCTTGAAGTCGCGGTGCACGAGCCCGGCTGCGTGCGCCGCCGCGAGCCCTCGCCCTGCCCCGTCGAGGCAGGCGTAGATCTCGCGCGCACCGGGCTCGCGCTCGCGCAGCCAGCCACGCAGGGTGGCGCCGTCGACGAGCTCCATCGCGATGAACACCGACTCGCCGAGCTCGCCGGTGCGGTGCACCACCACGACGTTCGGATGCGAGACACGCGCGAGCGCGTTGGCCTCCGCCATCAGCCGTGCGCGCGCCTCGGGGTTCGCCTCGACGTGCACCTTGAGAGCGACGTCGCGACCGAGCCGCAGATCCCGCGCCGCGTACACCACGCCCATGCCGCCGAGCCCGAGCACGCGCTCGATCCGGTAGTCGTCGACGACGATCGTCCCGGGCGCGAGCAGCGCCACGGTGCGCGTGTGGGCCAAGGCGCGCATTTCCGACGCCAGCGAACCGAGGTCGCGCTCGACGGACGGACTGGGCGGCGCCGGCTGCGGCACCGGACGACGATACCTCAGGGCGCTACCGATCGTTCGCTACGCACGCTCGCCGAAGATCGCGGTGCCGATGCGCACGTGCGTGGCGCCGCACGCGATCGCGACCTCGAAGTCCCCCGACATGCCCATCGACAACACGGGCAACGGCGCACCGAGCGCATCCGCGAGCTGATCGCGCAGCACCCGCAGCTGCGTGAACACCGGGCGGCTCGCCTCCGGATCGTCCGATGGCGGCGGCATGGTCATCAGGCCGTCGAGGCGCACGCCGGGAACACGCGCGACCGCACGCGCAAGCGCTTCCGCTTGCGCCGCCGTGACGCCACCCTTGGTCTCCTCGCCGCCGAGATTCACCGAGAGCAACACCGGCTGCAACACACCATTCGCGCGCTTCGCGAGCTCCTGCGCGAGCTCGACGCTGTCGACGGCATGCACGAGCGCGACCTGCCCCGCGACGAGCTTCGCCTTGTTGCGCTGCAGGCGGCCGATGAAGTGCCAGCGCACGTCCGACAGCTCGCGCCGCTTGTCGACCAGCTCCTGCGCGTAGTTCTCGCCGAAGTCCGTCGCGCCGGCGGCGAGGGCCTCGCGCACCGCGCCCACGGGATGCGTCTTGGACACTGCGATGATCGTGACGTCGCTCGATGCACGCCCCGCGCGCGCGCACGCCGCGTCGACGCGTGATCGGATCTCGGCCCACCGCGTGGCGATGCTCATGACGACACGCCGAGCGTGAATGCTGGCCGTGGCCCACCGAGCTGGCGCAGCGCCGCCAGCACCTCGAACAGCGGCAGCCCGATCACGTTGGTCACCGAGCCGTGGATCCCGCGCACGAGCGCCGCGCCGATGCCCTGGATCGCGTAGCTCCCCGCCTTACCCTTCCACTCTCCACACGCGAGGTAGTCGGCGAGCACGGCCTCGTCGAGCGCCTGCAGCTCGACGTCGGTGCCGACGCACTCCTGATGCGTGACCACCACGCCCTCGCGCTCGCCGAGGATCGCGAACGCGGTGCTGACCCGGTGCGTGCGCCCCGCCAGCTTGCGCAACATCACGTCGGCCTCGCACGCCGACTCCACTTTGTGCAGCACCTCCTCATCGAGGACTACGATGGTGTCGGCGGCGATCACCCACTCGCCAGGCTGCCGTGAAATGGCGCGCGCCTTGGCGTACGCCATCTGCGCGACGTACGCGAGCGGCGTAGCGTCGGGCTGCATGGATTCGTCGATCTCGGGTGGCCGGATGACGACCCGATACCCGACGCGTTCGAGGAGCTCGCGCCGGCGCGGCGAAGCCGACGCCAGCACCAACGTGGACTTCACCGCGGCGGCTTGATCGACTTGATGTTGACCGTCTCGAAGTTGAGCTCGACGGAAATGCCGTCGACGAAGCGGCGCTTACCGCCCTCGACCGCCTCGGTGCACTGCATCGTCGCGATGCCGTTGGCGCCGACCACGTCGCGCACCTCGGTGCCATCGCCGTCGATGCAGACGTCGACCGCCTTCGCGGGCTCGCCCATGGTGTTCTTCTGGCAACCCTCGGCGTCGGGCGTCTCCGCGCAGCTGTCGCAGAACGCCTCGAGCCCGTCCTGATCGACGTCGATGTCGGGCGTGCGGCAGCCTGGGTACTTACCGGTGACCGCATCGTTCGCCTTCGGGAGCGCGAGCAGCGGGCCGAGGAGATTGGCGAACACGGCGTCGAGCAGCGAGTTCTCCATCGTCAGGCCGATGTCTTCGACCTCGAGGCCGCGGATCGTGTCGGCGGTGACCGAGTCGATCACGCCGCCGAGGTGGCCGTTCTTGAGGACGATCGCGCCGCCCTGCTCCACCACGTCCGCGACGATCTGCGCGCCCGTGATGCGGAGGTCGAGCGACAGCTCGTCGGTGATCGGAATGTTGACGCTGAAGATCGACGGGCCGGCGTAGAGCTTGAGGCCACCACCCTCGGACTTGATCTCGCCCGACGAGAACGAGATCGCGGGCGCGCCGTCTTTGAGGGAGAGCGGGTCGAGCGGGATGTCGTTCTTTCCCGGGTCGAAGGGGCTGCATGCGGTCGCGTTGCCTTGCGCATCCTCGCTGCGGTCGGCAACGCCATCGCAGTCCTGGTCGAGACCGTCGTGACAGACCTCGGTCGCGCCCGGATGAATCGACATGACGGTGTCGTCGCAGTCGCCGTCCATCGGGCTGATGCCGTCGCCATCGCCGTCGACGTCGTTGGCGGACGGGTTGTCCTGGCCGTCCTCGTCGGCGAGGCCGTCGCAGTCGTCGTCGAACAGGTTGTCCGTGATCTCCGTCGCGCCGCGCTTGATCGCCGCGACGTTGTCGTTGCAGTCACCGTCGGGGACGTAGGCGCCGTCCCCGTCGCTGTCCTTGTCGGTGATGTAGTCGCCGAGGTAGATGCCGAACTTCACGCACGTGTCGGCCGCAGCGCCCGCGAGGTCGAAAAACTCGAACGGGATGAGGATGGTGTATTCTTTGAACGAGTCGTCGATCGAGCTCTGCGCGAGGCTGCCGACGGCAGCGAGCTTGTTGTCGGGGTCGCCGTCGTTGTCGAGATCGAAACCATCCTGAGCCGAGCCGATCGCGAGCTTCGAGATCACCATCGGGTTGGAGCCCGCGAATGGCTGGATCGCGGCGCCTTCGCATTCCGGCTTGTCCGGAAACAGCGTGTCCGGCTTGTCGGTGCCGTCGTCGCCGCACGCCCCCGCCAGGAGAAGGCCAGTGATCAAGGAAAGACGGCCAAGGGTCCGCATCGGCGGCACTTGAGCACAGCGCGTCTGGCCGGGTCAACGGGAACGATCACAGCCGCGGGGCGGTCGTGGCAGGATGCCCGTCATGCGCAGGGTCCTCGTGCTGGCGATCACGCTTGTCGCCACACACGCCCGGGCCCACGTCGCGCCCTCCGTCGACGACAACAACCGCTACCTCAAGGTTACACCGGCCGCCGACCGCGTCCGCATTGCCTACACGGTGTTCTTCGGCGAGGTCCCCGGCGCGCAGATGCGGCGGACCATCGACGCCAACCGGGACGGACAGATCAGCGATGCCGAGGCGCAGCGCTTCGCCGACCGTATTGCCGGGGAGGTCGCCGCTGGCCTCGACGTATCGATTGACGGCACGCCCGCCAAGGTCGGCTGGTCGACAGTCTCGGCCGGCATGGGCACCCCGAGCACCTCCGGCGGCGCGTTTTCGATCGACCTGATCGCCTGGGCCTGCCTCCCGTCGGCGCGCGGCACGCACACGGTCCAGCTCCGCGATCGGTTCCGCATCTCCCGCCCCGGCGAAACCGAGGTCAAGGTCGACGACGGGCTCGGCATCACGATCCATCACGCGCGGGTCGGGCGCGCCGACGACGCCACCCACGACTACCGGTTCGTCGGCCCCGGCGGCCCGCTGACCGATGACGGGCTCGACCTCTCGTTCACCGCCACCGACAAGGCCCCGCTGACCGACGACGCGACCTGTGCGGGTGTGGAGCATGGCCGCGCATCGCTGGGGCAGGTGCTCGGCGTGCTCGCGAGCCTGACGGTGGCCCTCGCGGCGCTGTACGTGCTCGGCCGCAATCACAGCAGCCGGTAGTACTCGCCCGCGAGCGCGATGTCGGCGAAGAACTCGACGCGCGCGGCGTGGCGAGCCTCTTCGTCGGGGGCGCGCAGCACGGAGGCCGGGTGCACGGTCGCGAACGTGTAGGTCGCGAGGTCGGTCGACAGCAGCTTGCCCCGCGCCTTGGTCACCCGGAACGTCGAGCCGAGCAGGGCCTGCGCGGCGGTCGCGCCGAGGAGCACCACGATCTGGGGCGCCACCATCTCGAGCTCGGCACCGAGCCACGGATGACAGGCCTCGATCTCGTAGCGCGTCGGCTTGTCGTGAATGCGCCGCTTGCCGCGCTGCGTGTACTTGAAGTGCTTCACCGCGTTGGTGACGTAGCTATCCGCGCGCGGGATCCCCGCGGCGGCGAGTGCCTCGTCGAGCAGCTTGCCCGCTGGCCCCACGAATGGGCGGCCTGCGAGGTCCTCCGAGTCCCCGGGCACCTCGCCGATCAGCATCACGCGGGCGCTCGCGCTGCCTTCGCCGAACACGGCCTGCGTCGCGCCCTTGTACAGAGGGCACCCGTGGCAGGTTGCAACGGCGGAGCGCAGGGTGTGCAAGTTGTGCTCGACGGGCAGGAAGCCCTCGGCCCCCGGAACCTCCGCGGGTGGGGGGCGTGATCTGCGGGCGTGAACCGGCATGAGCTGTCTCGGTGCAGCCCACGTGCCTCGTTTGGGCGTATGATGCCAAGACCCTTACCGCCATGAAGAAGTTTCCTGACTTCGTTCCGCCGACCAAGGTCGCCTACCTCGACCGCGGTCCGACGCTGCACCTTCGGCGGTGCATCCTTCAGGGCGTCGATGACCCTTCCCAGGAGTGGTCCTTCGACAAAGAAGAGATCCGTATCGGGTCGATGGAAGACAACGACATCGTCATCAATGACGACACGGTCTCCCGCTACCACTGCCGGATCATTCAGGACGACACCGGCTACGCGCTGATCGACAACCGCTCCACGAACGGCACGTTCGTCAACAAGGTTCGCATCCGCGAGGCGTTCCTCAAGCCAGGTTGCACCCTGTCCGTCGGTCAGAGCCAGCTGCGCTTCAACGCGCGCGAGGACGAGGTCCAGATCGTTCCCTCGCGCGCCGATCGCTGCGCCGGCCTGATCGGCGGCAACGCGAAGATGCGCGAGATCTACGCGATCATCGAGAAGATCGCGCCCACCGCGACCACGGTCGTCATCGACGGCGAGACCGGCACCGGCAAGGAGGTCGTCGCGCAGGCGATCCACTCCCTCTCGCCGCGCTCGCGCAACGACTGCGTGGTGTTCGACTGCGGCGCCGTGCCGCCCAACCTGATCGAGAGCGAGCTGTTCGGTCACGAGAAGGGCAGCTTCACCGGCGCCGTGATGACGCGCGAAGGTCTGTTCGAGCAGGCCGATGGCGGCACTCTGTTCCTCGACGAGCTCGGCGAGCTGCCGATCGATCTGCAGCCCAAGCTTTTGCGCGCGCTCGAGCAGCGCGAGGTGCGGCGCGTGGGCTCGACGAAGGCGGCCAAGGTCGACGTCCGCATCATCGCGGCGACCAACCGCAACCTCGAGGACGAGGTGAAAGCGGGTCGGTTCCGCCAGGACTTGTTCTACCGCCTCTCGGTCGTGCGCCTGCACCTGCCGGCACTGCGCGACCGCGCCGATGACATCCCGCTACTCGTGCAGCACTTCCTCGACATCGGCTCGTACAACAAGGTCAACGGCACGCAGAAGGTCCGCCGCATCTCGCGCGAGGCGATGACGGCCCTGCAGAACTATCCGTGGCCCGGCAACGTGCGCGAGCTGGTGAACGTCGTCGAGCGCGCGGTGTCGTTCTGCGACGGCGAGCAGCTCGATGTGGGCGACCTGCCCGACTACGTGCGCAGCGCGCGGCCCGGAGCTCGCGCGTCGACGGTAACCAGCAACACCCGCCGCGCCCCGACGGCGCCCTCGGGGCATCAGCCGCCCGTGGTGTCGATGGATCCAAACGCGCCAGCGCCCGCGCCGCCCGAGGAGCTCCTCGGCGAAGGCGTGACGTTCAAGGATGCGAAGGAGCGCTGGGTCGCCTCGTTCGAGCGCGACTACATCCTCCAGATGCTGCGCCGGAACAACGGCAACATCTCGCACGCTGCGCGCGCTGCTGATATCGACCGCAAGTACTTCCGCAAGCTGATGAAGAAGTACGACATCGAGGCTGCCGGTGTCGACGACGAGTCCGAAGCCGACGCCTAGCATCGAGCCCGCGGGCGACGACGGCGATGGCGAGGAAGAGGTCGGCGGCGTCGACGTCTTCACGCTGCCGCCCGGCGCCGACACGTCGCTCGACTGGGGCCTCACCTCGCATCTCGGGCCCGACGGCGCGCCGAAGATCATAGAGCGTCATCTCGTCGTGCCGCCCGAGCTCGCCGGCCTGCGCCTCGATCACTTCGTGAAGACGCAGATCACGCGGCTGTCGCGCACGAGGATCCAGGGGATCATCGGCGGCCAGCTGCGCCGCAGCGACGGCTTCGTCCCCAAGCCCGCGACGTCGGTCGCCGCCGGCGAGCACTACATCATCCGTCGGCCCGCCCGCGCCGAGCCGCCCTGCCCGCGCACGTTCACGGTGCTGCACGCGGATCCGCAGCTGTACGTGATCGACAAGCCAGCGCTGTTGCCGGTGCATGCGTCGGCGAAGTTCTACTTCAACACGCTCACGCGCGTGATGGCGGAGCGGTTTCCCGACGAGCCGGAGCTCCAGATCTGCCATCGCCTCGATCGCGAGACGTCCGGCTGTCTCGTGGTGGCCCGCGATCGTGCGACGGCGGTGACAGTGAAGGGCGCGTTCGCGACCAAGACCGCGGTGAAGAAGGAATACCTCGCCGTGGTGCACGGGCAACCACCGTGGCCCGACGATGGCGTCGGGGAACAAGTCATCGAGCTGCCACTGCGGCTCGCCCAGCCCGGCGATCCGACGAAGCTGCCGTACGTCCGCATGATGCCGTCGTCGCTCGCCGAGGGCGGGCTCGATGCGATCACGCGCGTGCGGGTGGAGAAGCGCGGTGCGGACCATGCGCTCGTACGCTGCACGCTCGTCACTGGGCGGCAGCACCAGATCCGCGCGCACCTCGCCGCGCTGGGGTTCCCGATCGTCGGCGACAAGCTGTACGCGCACGGCGACGACGCGTTCATGCGCTATTGCGACGAGGGCCTGGTGCCAGAGCTCGCGGAGCTGTTCGTGTTGCCCCGGCATGCTTTGCACGCGGCGCGCGTGACGTTCCCGCACCCGAGCGGGCATCGCGTCACGGCCGAGGCACCGCTGCCGCGCGAGCTCGCCGCCTTGCTCGATTAGCGCAGCAGCGTTTGCGGATCGCACGATCGTGGACGAAGATGCGCCGATGCGTTTCGTCCTGCTCATCGCGGTGCTGTCCGGGTGTAGCGACGATCCGACCGATCCGCATCAGCTGGGCGCGTGCGACGACGGCTGGCAGCGCAACGGCTACACGGAGTGCGAGGCAGCGTGCCGCAACTCCACCGTCGCGTTGACCGCGAGTGGCCCGGGCTGTGCGGCGCGGACGACCGCGGGCCAGCTCACCTGCAGCAAGACGTTCGAGTTCGAAGGTGCCGTCGGCTGCTGTGCGTCCGTCGCGCCGCAGGTGCTGTTCGGCGAGTGCGAGTAGCCGTAGCGATCAGTTCGGCTTCGCGGCGCCGTCCTTGATCTTCCACTTCTGTCCGTCCTCGAGCGTGCCGGTCGGGAACGAGACCGAGCCGCCCGCGATCTTGCAGGACTTGTCCGACGAGTGGAACGTGTAGCTCGTCGTCGTCGACGCCTTGATCTCGATCGTCTTCTTCGAGCCGCTGCAATCGACCACGATCGTGTGCTCCTTCGAATCGGAGTTCTCGACGCGGATGGTGCCGGCGATGGCGGCGGTGGTCGTGAGGAGAAGGAGGGCGGTGGCAGTGAGGAATTGCTTCATGCCCGGTCCAGACGGTCCCGGATGGCGAGAGTCGCCCGATAGGATCGGCCACCTCAGCGCGCGGCCGCGAGCCACGGCACACCGTCGACGATGGCGACGATGTAAAGCGGCTTGGCGCTGATCGGTGGCAGCTCGAAGCGATCGCCGGAGCGCGTCGCCTGCAGCGCGATGGGCGCGGGACGATCGTGCGCGTAGTACACGAGCTTCACGTTCTGCGTGTCGATGCCGCGCGGGCGCAGCTCGAGTGTGGTGCCATGCAGGGTGCCGAGCAGCGTACGAAACGTGCCGCCTGCAGAGAGCTCGGCGGTCACCGCGATCGGGTGGCGCTCGAAGCGCGCACGCGCGGGGTACGCGGGGGCCTCGAAGATCACGAGGTGGTGGCGCACGCCGGTGATGGGCAGGTCGGAGATGCGCGCCTTGTCGACGACGTACGCGAGCCGCTCGCGCAGGCGCTCCACGTCGCGCTCGCGGTACAGGCCGCGGAATCGATGATCCATCCAGTCCATCGCGTCCTGCCCGAGCTCGGCGCCGAGCGGCTCGAAGTGATCGCCGGCCACCGAATAGGGCTGGTGCTCCGTGAACGGCCGGCGCGCGCGCACCGAGGCGAACATCGGGAACCCGCTGAACGGATACGTGTTGAGCTTCTGGTCGACGCCGCTCGGTGCGAACGCGACGACCGCGTCGTACAGCACGAACAGCGCCACGAACACCTGCGGCACGCGCGGTGCCTTCCACGCCGCCTGCGTCACGGGTGCAGGCGGTGCCGCTCGCCGAAGCGCCCAGTCCCAGTCGATGTACACCGCGGCGAGTGGTAGCCATTGCAGGTTCCACAGATCGACGACGAGCGCGAGCGCGAGCACCTCGACGACGAACAGCACGGCGCACGCAACGCGCAGCCACGGCCGGCGCACGAAGATGCACGCGATGATCGGGACCAGCTGGGTCACCAGGTTGAGCAGCGCCGCGATGCGAAACTTCCATACATCGTCGATGAGCCACTCGACGAGCGGTGGCCGCTCGAGGCCCGCGAGGTCGTAGCGCACGAGCAGCTGGTGGCGCAGGTTGTCGGACAGTGCCCAGCCGAGTGTGGGTCCGCCGGAGATCAGCTTGTGGGTCACCGCGCCGGCGAACATCAGCGCCACCGCGAGCTGCACGAGGCGCAGCGACCACATATAGCCGCGCGGGACATCGAACGCGGGGAGGCCGCGCCGGTGCCGGAGCCAGGCGTCCACGCTCAGCACGTCGCCGGCGCGCGCGCCGAGAAACGCGAGCTGCGCGAGGAACACAACGTTGTACTGGTGTGACCAGTGGCCGGTCGACGAGAACGTCATGGCGGCGAGCGGCATCGCGCACGCGAAGCTCACCGGCGTTGCGATGCGGGTGCCCGCCCCCACCAGCATGGCGACCGTCGCGCCCCAGGCGCCGACCCACATCAGGTCGACGAGGACGCCCGGCGGCGGTGCGCCTCCGAACAGGCGCCACGGCCCGACCGGGCGGTAGACGTCACCTGGGGCCACCAGCGGGCTCACCTCGGCGATCCGCGACAGACTCATCAGGACCGCGACGGCGATCGCGATCCGTACGCACGCGCTGGCCCAGCGGCCGCCCTCGGCGAACCAGTAGCGCTGCCAGCGGCCCACCGCGCGACGTTACACCGCTCCCGCCAACGAGCGAACGACCGGGCGCTGTGCTAGACGATCGACGTGCCCAAGGATCGCGCGGCCCCGTTTTCGCGCAAGCACGCCAAGTACTGGCTGACGGTCACGGGCGGCATGATCCTCATCGGCCTGTTGAACGTCGGGCTCGGGTACTGGCTTTACGAGCCCGCCGGAGATCCACCGGAGCGCATCATCCCGATGAAGCCACCGGCCCCCGAGGGGGCGATCGAGCTCGGCGAGATTCCGGTGCCCGTGATGCAGTCGTTCGCCAAGAACTTCCCGCAGCGCGCGCCGCGGTCCGCGCGCAAGCTGCCCGGGGATGTCTACGAGCTGACGTTCGCGCCCCCCGGTGCTGCGACCAGCGAGCACGCGCAGTTCAAGTCCGACGGCTCCCTCGTTCGCTAATCAGCGTAGCTGGTGGCGCTTGATCAGCTCGATGAGATAGGAGCGATCCATACGCGCGTCACGCGCCCCTGGCGAACGTTCAGTCCCAGGTCATCTCGTACGGCAGCCGAGCCTGTGCACCCTCCGGTGACATCAGGATCGAAGGGGGAATCCCCCGCACGAGCTCCTTGAACACCGGCAGGTCGGTGACCGAGAGCTGTTGCTCGGCGCGCACCCCGAACAGCTTGCCGAGCGCACCGAACAGGCTCGTCGGCACGTTGGGCAGCTCGACCAGCGTGACCTTCGCGTCGGGCGCGAGCTTCATCCGGCGCTTCGCCTCGTCGAGGGCGTCGCCGAAGCCACCGAACCGATCGACCAGGCGTGCGGTCTTGGCCTGCTCGCCGGTGTACACGTGCCCGCGGCCGACGGCGTCGACCTCGTCCTTCTTCATGCTGCGCCCTTCGGCGACCGCCCCGACGAAGCGTCCGTACATGTAGCGCAGCTTGTCGAGAAGCACCGCGCGCTCCTGCTCGGTGTAGGGGCGGAAGTAGCTCTCGGCGTCCGAGCGCGCGCCGCGCTTGTAGACCACCGTCGAGATGCCGAGCTTGCTGGCGAGCCCGCTCAGATCGAACTTGCCGAAGAAGATGCCGATCGATCCGGTGATCGTCATCGGCTCGGCGAAGATCACATCGCACCCGGCGGCGATGAAATAGCCGCCCGATGCCGCGACATCACTGAACGAGCACAGGATCGGCTTCACGCCGCGCGTCGCGAACACCTCGCGCGAGATGAGCTCCGACGCCAGCGCGCTACCGCCGGGCGAGTCGATGCGCAGGATGATGGCGCCGATGTCGGGGTTCCCACGCGCCGCGGCGATCGCGCCGACCAGCGTCTCGCTGCCTGCCATCTTGGTACCGACGAGCGGCAGCGAGCGCGACGGCCCGTCGGTGATGTCGCCCTCGACGTAAATCACCGCGACCTGCGGATGGTTCCACGTCGTCGGCCGCGTGACCGGCGGGCGCCCGATGCCGATCGGCCTGCCGACCTCTTTCATCACGAGCTCCGCGATCTTGTCAGGCGCCGCGACCGCATCGACGAGCTTCTGGTCCCGTGCGAGGTCACCCGCGGTGTACGGGCCGTTGTCGACGAGCTTCTTGACCTCGTCCTTGGTCAGCTTGCGGCCCTCGGCGACCGCGACGATCCAGCGCTCCCACAGGCCGTCGTAGAGGTCGTTGTTCATCTTCGTCGCCGCCTCGCTCGGACCGGTCTGCGTGAACTGCTCGGGCGCCGACTTGTACTCGGCGATCTTTTCGAACTGCGGCGTCACGCCGATCTGCTGGAACGCGCCGCGGAAGAACATCGTCGTGCCCGCCATGCCGACGAGCCGCACGCCACCCGCTGGGTCAATATAGATCTTGTCGGCGGCGCTCGCGACGAAGTAGTCGCGGCCGGTCCCCGAAACCATGTACGCGAACACCTTCTTACCCGCGGCCTTCACCGCGAGGATCTCGGTGCGCAGCTCCTCGAGCGTGGCCCAGCCACCCTCGGCGCCATCGAACGTGACGACCAGCGCCTTGGCCGTCTTGTCGCGCGCGATCGAGCGCAACCGGGCGACCAGCGCGGTCGTCTCGCGCAGGCCGATCGCGCCCGTGAGCTCGACGCGCTCGATGTGATCCGGCGTCCCGATCACCGATTGCGTGGGCACCGCCGACGAGCGGAGCAGCAGCTGACCACCGAGCGCGCGCTGATCACCGAGCTCGTTGCGCAGCCCGGTCGCGATGCCCGCGACACCGATGCGACCGAACGAGATGTCGAGGCCTGCCATCGCGCGGATATCGCGACCGTCGCGCTCGGCGAGGCCGCTGACCGCGTCGAACGCGAGCGGGTGCAGCGCGCGCGATTCGAGGCCGAGCTGCACGGTCACGCCGCGCGCGATCCGCGCCGAGATGCGCGCCCAGCCGTCGAGGTCGAGCCGGGTCTCGCCGATCCGGCCGCCCGCCGCCAGCTCGAGCGCGGACGTCCCGAACGGGCGCACGACCGCCTCGAGCTCGTAGCGACGCTGCACCGGGACGTCACCGATCTCCGTCGTCGCGAGGTCCCGCACCACGGCGCCGATCGCGAGGTGGTTTCCCCACCGCGTCGACAGGCCCAGATCGAAGGTATCGACACCGTCGAGGAGGCCATCGTCCACGAAGTGCCGCCAGGCGAAGCCGAGGCCCGCGTTCTTGCCCATCGGCACGCCATACGCGAGCGTGAACCGGAACGGCTCCCCTGGATCTGGCGTTAGGTTTTCGCGGGCGGGCCGCAGCCACTCGAGGCCGATGCCGAACGCCAGCTTGGGGAACAGGCCACCGCCAAACGTGCTGGCGAGGAAGGCGCCGAAGCCTTGGCCCGACGACGTGGCGACGTCCGCATTCTGGAGATCCAGCGCGAGGGCGAGCTCGGCACCGCGCAGCAGCGCCAGCCCGCCAGGGTTGACGCTAACGGCGCGCGCGTCGTGCTCGCCGGCGAGCGGGGCCAGGGGCCTGGCCATGCCATCGGTCGGCTCCGCGGCGGACCGGCGATCCACACCCTGAGCGTGGACCGTTGTCGCTACCATCAGGACCGTCGAGACCAGGGGCGTACGCATGGATCGACCTCTGCGCGCGACGGTAGCACGCGGAATCGGTGATACTGGGCACGTGCCGACGCCGACCCTGCTCGAGAAGCATCCCTTGCTGGTGAACCTGTCGCCCGAGCAGCTCGAACGCATGGCGCGCGCGGGCGAGATCGAGAGCTACAATCCGGGCGAGGCGATCGTCGCCGAGGGCAGCCTCGGAGATGCGCTGTTTCTGATCCTTTCGGGTCAGGTGGCCGTGCACCGCGGCCAGCAGACGTTCGCGACGCTCACCGGGGGCGAGTTCTTCGGAGAGATGTCCCTCGTCGAGCCCGCGCCGCGCTCCGCGAGCGTCAGCGCGATGTCAGCGACGTTCTTGTTCCGCCTGCCCCACGACCAGCTGCGCGAGCTGATCCGCAACGATGGCCGCGCCGCGTCCATCCTGCTCGTCCAGGTCGTCAAGACGCTCTCCGAGCGCTTGCGCAAGGCGAACCAGATGTTGTCCTCGGTCGACCTGCTCGCCGACTGGCTCGCCGGCTCGATGGTCTAATCCCAGCGCTTGCGAGCTACGGGCTCTCGACGCGCAGCGGAACATCGACGCGGCCCTCGATGCGGGACCCATCTTCGCGCTGCAACCAGAACCCTGCGCGCAGATGCTCCATGCTGCACTGCTCGATCTGTAGCTCCCCCGAGGCAAACCCGGTCTTGGCGCTCGACGCCTCGGGCCGAAGCATGGTGTCGACGACGAAGCCGTTGTCGAAGGCGAGTGGGAGCGTCGTGGGCGCGTCTGGACAGCCCGGAAACGTGATGTTGACCTTCGCCACTTCGGCGTGTGCCGGACTCGGCACGTAGGTGAAGGTCACCCGCGTAACGCCCTGACAGTTGAAGCAGTAGACGCCAGGCGTCGGCCCGGTCGCCCCGCCGGCACCGCAGGCGAGCATCGCTGACGCAACGAGCACATAGATCAACGACGAGATCGCGCGCACCGATCGAAGATATGCCAACGCCGACCCCACGCGAATCCCCCGCGGATCCCCGCGCGCGATCCGCCGACTACTTCTTCGGGGCCGACAGGCCGTCGGCATCCGGCAGCTTGAGCGCCTTGTTGACGGTCGCGACCTTGCGGGCGGCCAGCGCCTTGTCGTCACCGGCGAGGCTGCGATACAGCGCGATGTAGACGGCCTTCGCGCGCGCCGTCGCACCTTGCTTGAACAGCGCATCCCCGACGAGGAATTGCGCCTTCACGCGATACGGGTTGGTCCCACCCTTCGCATTGACCGATTTGTCCGCGAGCTCCTGCGCTGCGACCGGATCGCCGTCCTGGAACGCGGCCCATGCCTGCTTGTAGAGCGCCTGACCGAGGTACGTCTTGTGCTTCTGCAGCTTCTGGTAGAGCGCGCGCGCCTGCTCCCAATCCCCCGCCGCCTCGAGGGCCGCCCCCTGCTTGAGCAGCGCCTTCGGATCCTTCTCGTCGACAGCCGCGACCCTCACGGCGATCTTCTTCGTGTCCTTCGGCTTCTTGGCGGTGCCGTCCTTGCCGTCCTTGGTCTTTGGATCATCGTCGGTGCCCTTGCCGACGGTGGGCGCGTCATCGTCCTTCTGGGGCGACTTCGGCTTGCTGTCCTTGGCGTCCTTGCGAGCGTCCTTCTTGTCGTCCGTGTCCTTGGACGCCTGCGTGTCGTCGGTCGAGGACGGCGAGACCTTGGTCTCGTCAGGGTTCTCGTCGGGTTTCGTCGACTCCTCGACGCCCGGGCGCGCCTTGTTGCCACGCTCACCCATCGCGAAATAGACGAGCGCGCCGACGCCACCGAACAGCAGCGCACCGAGGAGCAGCCAGCCGAGCAGGCCCGCCGCGCTGCGCTTGGGCGCCGGCGGCAGCACGGCCGGCGACGGGATGGGTGAAGAGGACGCGTCGTCCTCGGGGGCCGGTGGCGTCATCGCCGGCGTCGATTGCGCGCGAATGGGAAGCGGCGTGGCCGCACGCGCCGGTGCCGAGTGTATCGACTCGCTCGACGGGCGCATCGCGCCGGGCCCCGTCATCATCGTCGGGCCCGACCACATGCCCCCGAGCTCGTTGCCGGTGGTTGTGCGCGCCTGGATCGAGGGCGACGAGCCCTGCGTGCGCGAGCTGACGACGCCCTCGTCCTGCACGCGCATCGAGATGCCGGGGTTCAGCGTGGCCATGACGTTTGGATCGGACGTCATGCCGATACCGAGACCGATGATGTTCGCGACCGCAGTACCGCGGCCCGACAGACACTTGTTGAGCTCGTATTCGAGCGTCTCCATGGTCTGTGGACGGTTGTCGGGGTTGCGCGCCATGGCCTGCATCACGAGGTCGGAGACCTGCGGCGCGAGGTCGGGACGAATCGCGTTGGGCGGCGGAGGATCCTGCGTGGCCTTCTTGGTCAGGATCTCCATGAAGTTGTCGCCGGAGTACGGCGGCTGCCCCGTCACCATCTCGTACATGATGGCGCCGAGCGCATAGATGTCGCAGCGTGCGTCGGCCGGACGGCCCGCGGCCTGCTCGGGCGCCATGTATTCGGGCGTGCCCATCGCCATACCCGGGCTGGTCAGGCGACGCTCGCGCGCCGCCTCGGCCTCGGTGGTCTTGGCGATGCCGAAGTCGAGCACCTTCACCACGTCGGCCGCACCATCGCGCGTGATGAGGAAGACGTTCTCCGGCTTGAGGTCGCGGTGGACGATGCCCTGCGCGTGCGCCGCCGAGAGCGCGCGACAGATCTGGCTGCAGATCTTGAGAGCGCGCGCCGGATCGATCGCACCCTCGCGCTCGATCACGCTGCCGAGCTCGACCCCCTCCAGGTACTCCATGACGAAGTACACGCTGCCGTCGGCGGTGGTGCCGGAGTCGGTGACGTCGACGATGTTCGGGTGACCGATCTTCGAGGCCGCGCGCGCCTCGCGACGAAAGCGCTCGACCAGATCCGGCATGCGCGAGTAGCTGGGATGCAGGACCTTGAGTGCGACGCGCTTGCCGATCTCGACGTGCTCGGCGAGGTAGACCTTGCCCATGCCGCCTTCACCGATCAGCTCGATGATGCGGTAGCGGTCGTCGACGATCGTACCGAGCAACTCGGGCTCGGCCTCCTCGGAGGCGGCGAGTGCGAGCGCCGCGGCGGCACCACTGCGGTCATCCGCTGTGACGGGCGGCGGGGGCGCCATGTTGCGACGGTCGGCGGCCTTGCGACGATCGTTGCCCTCGTCGCCCCGATCGGTGGCGCGACGGCCGATCGAGCCCGGCTTGCGGACCGGCGGGCTCGGCGCGATGTCGAGCTGGTCGAGCGAAATCTTGTCGCTCTTCTCGATCAGCTGGCGCAGCTCGTCGGTCGGCGGTAGGGTCAACGCGCGCGTCCGCACGCGCGCGAGCAGCTCGGCGCGCTCGCCGCGTTCGCGCTGAATGTCGTCCGCGAACAGCTCGTGGAGGAACGTGGACATGCGCGTGCCATCCGTGGTGGGCGCGGCCTGCGCGAGCCACGCCTGGAGCGCCATGCGCATCTCGTCGCAGTTCGCGTAACGATCCTCGCGCTTGCTGGCGAGCGCCCTCACGCAAATCTCGTCGAGCTCGACCGGCACGCGCGGTGCGCGCTTGCTCGGGCGCATCACTTCCGGGTTCTTCGCGCGCGCCAGGAGGTCTTGCGGCTGGTCCTTGCCGGGCGGGAACAGCTGCCGGCCCGTCAGCAGCTCCCACAGCACGATGGCCGCCGCGTACATATCGGAGCGACCGTCGAGCTTTTCGCCGCGCGCCTGCTCTGGCGACATATACGCGACCTTGCCGTAGATGATGCCCGGGGCGGTCTTTTCGAGCTTGAGGGTCGACGACGCCAGCCCGAAGTCGGTGAGCTTCACTTCGCCGGTGTACGAAACGAGCACGTTTGGCGGCGAGATATCGCGATGGACGAGGTTGAGGTCGGGGAACGAGTGCGCGTACGCGAGGCCGCGGCACAGCTCCTTGACGATGTAGACGGCGACATCGATCGGAAACGCCACCTGCTTCTTTGCGCAGCGGTTCCAGACGGCGCGAAGGTCGCGGCCTTCCACGAAGTCCATCGCGAGGAACAGCTCGCCACCCACGAGGCCGGCGTCGAACACGGGGATCAGATTCCCGTGCGACAGCTTCACGACAACTTTTGCCTCGTCTCGGAATCGCGCGACGTACTCCGCGTCGGCGAGATGGGGCAGCACGGTCTTGATGACCATGAGCCGCTCGAGGCCGCGATCACCGGTGACCGCGAGATAGAGCGCCCCCATACCTCCCTGCGCGAGAGGTCCCAGCAAGTGATACTTGCCGAATTTCCTGGGGTAATGCTCCAGGTCTCCCTCGTGGAGCGCCACGCTCTTCGAACCTACCACGGTGATTAAACCGCTACCAATTCGGTAAGGCCTTCGATTGAAGCGCGATTTCGAAGCTCCTAAGATGTCGATCCCCGCGGCTTGTGCCGCGGAGTGAGGGGAACACCGACATGGCCGGCGAGCTCGTCCTGGTGATCGATGACAGTCCAACGATCACCAAAGTCGTTCAGTTGGTGCTGACGAAGGCGGGGTATCAGGTCGAAACCGCTCCAGACGGCGAAGCCGGCCTGGCCGCCGTTAGGGCAAAACGCCCCGACCTGATCCTTCTCGACTTCGTCATGCCCCGCATGAACGGGTACCAGTTCTGTCGGGAGCTGGTAGCCGATTCCAAGCTCCGAGACATTCCAGTCGTGCTCATGAGCGCCAAGGGCGATCAGGTGGGCGAGCGGTTCGTCAAGGTCATGGGCATCGTCGACTACATCACCAAGCCATTCTCGCCCGAGGCGATCACGGCGGTGGTCCAGCACACGATCGGCAAGTACGGGTCGGCGGGCACGGCAGAGGAAGACAACCCGTCCCTCGTCACGGGCGAAGACCTTGCCGCAACCGACGACGCCGACCGTTCGCATGCGCGCGAGTCGGCGGTGTCGAAGCTGCGCTCCGAGATTACCGACATCGTGGCGACGCGAATCGCGGCGCTGTTCGCGCTCGCGGACTCCACTTCGGGCTCGACATCGGATAGCGACTCCAAGGTGTCGACCGATGCCGCCGCGATCCGCGAGGCCGCGAGCGCCGCGCTCGACGAAGCGACCTTCGCGCGCATGCTCGGCAACCTCGATCCCAGCCTGTTCACCGAGGGCACGCCCGGGCTGCGCGGCGATCTGCGCGTGGTGCCACTTGCCGAGGTGCTACAGCTGCTCGACGTGCAGGAACAGTCGGGCATCCTCACGGTCGAGCGCTCGGGTGCGCGCGTCGAGATGTACTTCCGGCGCGGCCGCGTCGACCAGGCGATCGCGGAGGGTGTGCCCGAGGAGTTCTTGCTGGGCCGCTTCGTCCTCGACGCCGAGCTGATGCAGCGCGCTGACTTCGAGGCGTTCCTCGAGTCGCGTGCGACCAAGACCGGCCCGCAGGGCAAGCTGATCGGCACGCAGTTAGTCAAGCTCGGGTACCTCAACGAGGCGGACCTCAAGACCTGCCTCACGCGCCAGTCGAGCGAGCTCATCTACGAGATCCTGCGCTGGCGCCACGGCCGCTTCCGATTCGCGGCGGGCCTCGTGCTGCCGCCGTCGGTGATCGACGCCGCGCTCGGACTCGACGTCGAGGCGGTGCTCATGGAGGGCTACCGCCGCGTCGACGAGTGGCACCTCATCGAGCGCGCGATCGACAACTTCGACGTCGTGTTCCTCCGCAACGAGGACTCCGTCGCGCAGATGGGCCGTGGACGCCTCACGCGCGAGGAGCTCGCCGTGCTCGAGCTGGTCAACGGCAAGAACTCGGTGAAGGAGATCATCCGCAAGTCGCGAATGGGCAGCTTCGAGGTCAGCAAGATGCTGTACCGACTGCTGAGCATCAAGCTCGTGCGCCGCCGCGTCCTCCCCGTCGCGGTATGATCGCGCGCGACGCGTGTGGGTTTGCACGATGGTTCGCGCGTACCGTGCGTGCGTCGCACCATCACGTCTCTCTGGCTGCTGTTCCCCGCCCTGCTCGTCGCCGCCTGCGGCTCTGATGACACGAGTACGGGCGAGCAGCATGTGGTAGCCGGCACGGTCCGCGGCCCCGTGTTCGGCTCGCGCTGCGACTCGCAACCACGTCACTTGGTCCGATGTCTCGACGGTATGCGCGTCCTCGCCCTCCTCTTCATGCTCGGATGCTCCCGCCCTGCCCCGAGCGCTCCCGCCAAGGTGGCGCCGGCGCCCGTCGATGCCGCGCCGCAAGAGGATGCGGAGGTGGTCATCGAGCACGACCCGGAACGCATCGAATCGCGCAGGCGCGAGATCTTCGAGCGAGCCGAGCGGCAGAGGCAGCAGGAGGAGATTCGCGCCAAGATCCGCGACGGACGGATCGTGTGCACGCCGACCGAGCTCAAGCTCCACGGCCCCTCGGCGATCTGCACCGAGAAGGCGCGGTAGTTAGCGGCGGCGACGCCGGCGCAGCACGAGGCCAAGCGTCAGCAGCGAGAGGCCAGCCGCGCCCTGCGGGCTGCCACCGATCGAGCAGCAGCCGTTGTCGCTGATCACGTCCTGCTCCTCCTCGCACCCTTCTTCGCCCGGCGTGCACGCGGGACCGGCGATCTTCACCACGCACACGTCGTCGATCGTCCAACCGCCGAGGTTGAAGCCCGCATCGCTCGCGAGCTCGAAGCGGAGGTCCACCGCGCCGGTCTGCGCCTGGGCGGTGATGTCGATGTCGTGGAACCGCCACTCACGATCGACGTGGTTGTAGCCCGCGGCATCGCTCTGGCTCGCATAGCTCGACCACACCTTGGCGCCGTTGACCTGGATGTGCGCGCGGTCGAAGAACCCGTCCTCGACGCCGAGCCAGCGGTAGTACTGGAGGCGAATCTGCGGCTGCGCGCCACCCTCGAACGCGCTCGCCAGGTCGATCACGGGCGACTGCGCGAAGGTGGTGATGCTGCGGCGGTACACGCCGTCGTCGGTGAGGTCGATACCGAGCACGTTGGTGCCGCCATGCGCGACGGCGGGGTCTCCACCGAGGCCCATCGGCGCGCCCACCTCCCACTCGTCGCGGGTCGCTGGCGATGCGCCGTGCGTCCACTCGCCGAGGCCGTTCTCGAAGTCCGCGCACCACAGGTTCTCCACCGGGCCGACGTACATCTGGTACATCGTGTCGGCGACGTTGTTCGGATAGACGAGCTTCGCGCCGTCCGACATCTCGATCGTGACGCGGTACTCGATGACCGAGCCGTCGGGCTGCTCGGGAATCGCAGCCGAGAACGTGGTGCCGTCGGGGACGAGGTCGAGCGTCTGGGTCGCACCACCGCGCAGCTTCCAGGCGACCTTCGCCGAGGTGACACCGACGGGCGTGCAGCCCGCAACGCTCGCCGGCGGCTTGGTCTTCACGGTGATCGTGTAGCCGTCGCGCACTGGCGGCGTGAGGCCGAGCGTGATCTGCGGATCGGCGAGGCCGTGCGCGCCGAACGCCGCGTTGATCTCGCACTGGTTTGGCGTGCCGTTGGTAAGATCACCGTCGTCGTCGTCGGAGACGAGCGCCTCGATGAACGTCGTCGGGATGTCCGCCGCGCGCTGCAGCGTGCCGTAGTAGATCTTGCGCGCGATCTGGTCACCCTGCTCCTCGCCATGGCGCTCGATCAGCGCGGTGCGCAGATCCCAGAACGTGCCGCCGATGATCTCGCCGTCGTTGTGCACTTCACCGGTCGTGTCTTCGGGCCAGCGCTTCTCGCGCCCCTCGGGATCGAGATCGCGGAGGGGGCTGTCGCTCAAGAAGAAGCCGCGGCCCATGCCGTGATCCTTCGTGATGAACGCCGCGAACATGTCCGACATACCTTCGCTCAGCGCACCGTCGAACTGACCGACCCCTTCGATGATCGAGTTGGCGTGCAGCGAGTGCCCGAATTCGTGATAGACGACGTCCGACAGCCGTGCCGTGTTCTGACAGGTCGGGTTGAACGGGCTCGGCGTTCCCGTCGACGCCTTGTAGAAGTGGATATCGTCGCCCGTCGAGTACGCATTGCACGTGTCGTTCTCGTTGACGCTGACCGAGAGCGTGTCGCCGAGCCACGCGAGCTGCTCGTTGAGGTGCGTCTTCGCGTAGTCCTTCGCGGTGCTCGCGAACACGAACGCGGACAGCTGCGCGTCGTCGAGCTCGGACTCCGCGCGGCTCCACACGACCTCGCCGCCGTCCTCGAGCTCCACCGTGCCGGTGACCAGCGAGCCACCGCGGTTGCTGACGGAGATCAGCGGACCACGCAGGCCGGGCCCCACCGTCGCCGGCGCGGCGCCCTCCCACGAGATCATGCCGTCGGCGGTCGCCAGTTTCGACATGTTATCGACGAGGTGATTGACCAGCGGCGCCGGCTTCGGGCTGCGGGTCATGGTCGGCGCGCGGTCCGGAACGTCGTACAGGACGCGCCCCGAGGCGAAGAAGATGGTCGACTTGCGCGCGAGGGGCGCATGCGACGTGGCGTCGACCCATACATCCCAGCGCCCCGCCGAGGTGGTGGCCTCGACGGAGAGCTGGTCCGCGAGCCGGTACCTGATATCCACGCCCCCGGGCCCGCGCGGGCGGATCACCGGAAGAATCACGCGCTCGGGCGCGAACGAGCGCGCGGCGACCTTGTGGCCAGCGTTGCCGAGCCAGCCGATCGCGCTGGCCGCCGCGCGTGTCACGTCGACGCTGCGCGGAGTGGTGTCGACGGTCACGTTCGGAAGCGCCGTCGAGCCGACCGAGATCATGCGGTCGCGCTTGAACGAGAACCCGATCGAGCCGCCGACGACGCGCACGCCGCGCACGTACTGCTGGAAGCCGATGCTGCGGACATCACCTTCCGCGCCGAGCTCGTTGGCGACGACGACGAAGTCACTGGCGCTCGCACCAGGCGCGAGCAGCTGGATGTGACGCGCGAGGAACTGCTGCGCGGCGGCCTCGGCGATGGCAGCGTCGGCGACCGCGCCGGGCGCGTGGACACCCGGTCCCCACAGGCGCACCGGCACGTCGGTGTCGCGATCCCACATCGCGGTCCAGCCCGGGAGACCGGCGGCTGCGAGCTGCGAGGCCCGCGACCACGCGATCGTGCGGTGCGTCCTGGGGGCACGGTCCGGGGTGACCATCGGTTCTTCTGCGCCTTTCGGCCGCACCACAGCGCCACTGGTCGAGAACAGAGCGGCCGCCAACGCGGCCCCGAGGGCGATGGTACGAAAGCGCATGGAACCTCCCGAGTTACGGGCGGTATCAGACACGTGGCCGGCGGTCCCGCCAACGCGCCAGGGATGACATCTTTGATCCCGTGTGAGACCCGGGCGCGTCAGCTTTCGAGACCGGTACGCCTCAGGTCACCAGGATCGCCCGCGCCGCAGCCACGTCGCGCCAGATCTGCGCCATCAGGTCGTCGACATTCGCGAACTTGGCCTCGTCCCGGAGCCGGGCGACGAACGTGGTTCGCACCGTCTTGTCGTAGAGATCCCCGTCCCAGTCGAGGACATGGACCTCGAGGACGAGGCCGCCCTGGTCCACGAATGTAGGGTTTGTTCCTAGGCTGGCGACAGCAGGCATCGCCGGCCCCCCCTCCGCAGACAGGGTCACCGCGTAAATACCGGGCGCGACCAGCAGGTCCGACCCCGGCGCGATGTTCGCCGTGGGGATGCCAAGCGCGCGCCCACGCTTCGCACCGTGGACGACCGTGCCATCGATGTCCCAGCGCCGCCCGAGCACGCGCTCCGCGCCCACCACATCGCCCGCGCGCAAGCAGCCGCGCACGCGCGTCGACGACGCCACCTCGCCGTCCACCTCGACCGGGGCGACGATCGCCACCTCGACCCCCGCTCGCCCACCGTGCGCGCGTAGTGCCTCGGCGGTGCCACTGCGATTCGCGCCGTAGTTGAAGTCGTAGCCCACCACGATCGCGCACGCGCGCAACGCGCCGAGGACGATGTCATCGACGAACGCATTCGCTGACAGGCCCGCGAGCTCGCGCGTGAACGGCTCCACCACCACGGCATCGATCCCGGCGGCCTCCATCAGCTCGAGCCGGCGTGCGAGCGAGCAGATCATCTTGGGGGCGTTACTCGGCGCGAACAGCGTCGAGGGATGCGGATCGAACGTGAGCGCGACCGCCTTCGCATCGCCATTCGCCGCGGCGAGCTCCTTCGCACCCTCGATCAACGCGCGATGGCCGAGATGCACGCCGTCGAAGTTGCCGATCGCCACGGCCGCACCACTCCACGGAGGGCAATGCTGGTGACCCCGGACGACTTCCATGCGCGAACCCTAGCGCGAAACGCTCGTCCCTGGGTCGGTCGAGGCCCGTGGCTCGAGAACGTGACGCGCGTACCGCACCGCGCGAAGATCATGCCGTCGACGACGGGGTCCTTCGCGCAGCCCGCGAGGCACATCGTCGCGACGCGCGCGCGCCGTTCATGCGCCGCGCAGCACACCGTGCTCGATCGCGGCCCAAGCGGGCGGAAGGAGCAACAGCAGGCTGGCGGTCGCGCCAGTGCAGGCCTGACCGGGCGCGATGCGGATGAGCGCGGCGAAGCGTGCGACGGCGAGCGCGGCGCTGATCGCGGCGACCCCGACGAGCGCAGGACCGACGACGCCAGCGCGCATGCTGACGAGGACGGCCCCGAGCGCACACGAGGCGAGCGCGAGCTCGGCGTGGCGCGGTCGCGCGAGCGACGCGAGGCCCACGATGGCCGCGACTGAGGTAAAGGGACCGAGGCGTTCGGCGAGGGCGGTCGCGAGCGAGGAGGTGGAGCTCGGTGCCGCCGGACCGAACCAGTGGGAGCCGAGCGTATGCATCATGCCGCTCTTCGCCGTGCCCGAATGCAGCGCCAGGAGGAGCGCGACGCCGCCCGCGATGGGCCCGGTGATCGCCCACGGCGGGCGCTTCCACGGCGCGGTCATGAGGCGGGCGCCGGCGAATGCGACGAGCGCCACGAAGGCCGGCTCGAGGACCGCGGTCACGACCGCCGGCATGACGGCGACGAGGGGTGAAGTGGAAGGACGTGACAGCTCGACCACGGTCCAGGCGGCGGCGGCGATCGCGAGCGCGGCGCGTGCTATGCCGGCGTGTGACACCGATGGATCGAACAGCATGGCGATGAGGAGCAGCGGCGCGAGCATCGCGCCCGCGAGAGAGGCGGGGGAATCACCGATGAGCGCGCGGACCGAAGCGGTGACGGCGGCACCGAGCGCGCCGGTCGCGACGACGTCGAATGGTGCGCGCGCACCGAGCCCGACCGCCCCCGCGGCGGACACCACGCCCAACGCCGGGATCACGAGCCAGGACCTCACCGGACCACGCTACGGACGTGAGGGCCCCTGAGCCAGTTTTCAGCAGGGTCGGGCACAACTCGCACAACTTGGGCCGACAAGTTGTAGAAGTTGGACCTGCCCCCTGATTACGCTGTGGCCGATGATATCGGGCGACGCGATGCGCGCTGCAGTCGAGCTGGCCCGCGCCCACCTGACCCGCTACCTGGCGATCCATGCGCACCGACGCAAGGACGCGACCACGCCCAGCGCGTTCGGGCCCTCGAGCGCGGAGGTGGTGGTCACCCTCTCGGGTGGCGCCGGCCTGCCGCCGCTCGAGGCGGTGAACGCGACGGTGGAAGCGGCGGACCGCGCCCTCCGGGAGGCGTTGGCCGTGCAGCCCGAGCCGCTGCTCGCCCGATTGCAGCGCGTGTTCGCGCTGTCGGACCTCGACATCGTGATCGCGTGCGTGTTGCTCGCACCGGAGCTCGACGCCGAGCTCGAGCGTGCGTACTCGTTCGCGCTCGACGACTTCACGCGCAAGCGCGGCGACATCGGCTTCATCTCGCGGCTGATCGGTGCGCACGATGCGGTGCAGATCGATCGCGTGCTGCAGCGGTTTGACGATGCAGCGCCGCTCCGGCGGCATGGACTGGTGAGCGTCGGCGCGGGTGCCCAGGATGCCGCGGCGACGATGCGCCCTGCCCGGCTCGCCGATCGCATCGTCGCGTTCCTGCGCGGCCACGACACCGTCGACGAGCTCGTGCACACGCACGTGCGCCGGACCAAGACCCTGTTCTCGCGCGAGGCGATCGTGATCGCGCCCGAGCTCCTCGCGCGGATCGCGCGCGCGCTCGACATGCGCGCCGGCCCGCCACGGGTGCTGCTCGCCGGCCCCGATGGCGCCGGTCGTGCGCTCGCCGTGGAGACGCTGCTGGCGGAGACCGGGCGCACCGCGCTGCGCATCGATCTCGCCTCGATCGTCGAGGAAGGCAGGATCAACGAGCGCATCGCCGCGGCGCTGCGCGAGGCCGCGCTGCGGGATGCGGCCGCGATCCTCGAGGGCGGCACGGCGATCGACAAGGACGTCCCGCGCACGCTGATCCACGCCATCTCCGACAGCCTCGGCGATCTGCGCGTGCCGGTGATCTTCACCTTCACGGGGCATCCGACGTGGCTCGTACAGGCGGTGCCCACGCTCGTGGAGCTCGACGTACCCGCGCCGTCGTTCCGCGAGCGCGTGGAGCTGTGGCGGCGCGCGCTTCCCTCCTCGCTCGTGACGCCCGACGATCTCGAGACCGTCGCGAGCCGCTACGCCTTCACGGGCGCTGCGATCGTGCGCGCCGCGGGACGCGCTGCCTCGGCGGCACGGCTGCGCGACCCGGACGCCCCGCATGTCACGCTCGAGGACCTCGGCGACGCCGCGCGGCTCATGTTCTCGCACCGGCTCGGCACCATGGCGCAGCGGATCCCGACGGGGTTCACCTGGAACGACCTCGTGTTGCCGAAGGACACCCTCGAAGCCCTGAAGGAGGTGGTGCGGTTCGCGCACTACCGGCCGTTCCTCCTCGAGGAATGGGGCTTCTCGGCGAAGCTACCGTATGGTCGCGGCGTGTCGGCGATCCTCGCGGGGCCGCCGGGTACCGGCAAGACGATGGTCGCGCAGCTGCTCGCCAAGGAGCTCGGCTACGACCTCTACCGTATCGACCTCTCGCAGGTCGTCAACAAGTACATCGGCGAGACGGAGAAGAACCTCGCAAAGATCTTCACCGAGGCCGAGACCTCACACGCGGTGCTGTTCTTCGACGAGGCCGACTCGCTATTCGCGAAGCGCACCGAGGTGAAGTCGAGTAACGATCGTTACGCGAACCTCGAGGTGAACTACCTCCTCCAGCGCATGGAGACGTACGACGGCGTGACGCTGCTCGCGACCAACCTCGAGCAAGGGCTCGACGAGGCGTTCAAGCGCCGCGTGCGGTTCAGCGTCCAGTTCGAGCTCCCCGAGGAGGACGAGCGCAAGGCGCTGTGGCGGAGCATGTTTCCGCCCAAGGTGCCGCTCGCCGACGACATCGACTGGGAGCTCGTGGCGCAGCGGTTTCAGATGGCAGGCGGCTACATCAAGAAGGCCGCGCTGCGCGCCGCGCTGATCGCCGTCGATGCCAAGCGCTCGGTGACCACACAAGATCTGCTCGAGGCCGCGCGGCTCGAATACCGCGAGATGGGGCGCATCATTTGAACCGCCGCGCCCCGGCCAAGCTCGCCTGCAGCGTCTTGCCGGTCAGGTACAGCGGCAGCCCCGACGCGGGGCCCAGAAGGAAGCGCACCGCCATTCGCCGACAGCGAAAGACCGAGGGCCGCTGCACCGTCCCGAGGTTGGTACGCCCCGAGGCGCGGTAGAATATCGCGACCGTTGGCCGAGCCGTCCGCTATCAAGCGCGCCCTGCGCTGGCTCGCCCCGAGCGTCGCTGCCGCCGCCACCGGTGCGCTCGCGGCCGGCATCCACGAAGGCCTGACGGGCGGACTTTCGGTGGCCACGATCGGCTTGGTCGCACTCCTGCTCCTCGGGCCGCTCCTGGTGCTAAGCGCGGCGGTGCGCGCGGTCGTGGCCAGCTGGCGGCCCGCGGAGCTCGCGGCGTCGCTGGTCGAGGACGGCGGTGGCATGCCGCGCCTCGCTGGGTGGCTTGCCACGCTCTGGCTCGGCGCGGCCGCGCTGTCGTGGGCGACCTTCATGGGGACCTGGCAGCTAGCGCAACTGACCGCGTTCAAGCCGCTCGCCGTCGGGTTCGCGCAGCCGGTCGTCGCCGTCGGCGCCGTCGCCGTAATCGTCGCCGCGTCGTGGCCTGCGGTGCGCCTGTTCACCGCGCTCGCACGGCGCTTCGATGTGCGGTGGCGGAAATGGGGCCGGCGCACGCTACTGACGCCGCGCATTCTCTTCTCGGCGTCCGCGCTCGCCGGGCTCGCCGTGGGCTATGCGATGTGGACCCTCGCGGTGAAGCCCCGGTTCGGCTTCATCGACACGTCCTTCGTGCTCGGCCCGCTCGTCGGCGTGCTCGCCACCGCGGCCGCGCACGCGCTCGGCGGCCCCGGGCTGGTCCGGCGCATCACCGCGATCGCACTCGTCGTCACATGCACAGGCGTGATCGTTTTCGCCGCGCTCGGGACGCGCCTCCGTCCTGCAGCCACGCTCGACGTGTGGGGCCGCCGGCCGCTCGCGACCCTCGCCCTCGATACCTTCTTCGACATCCACGCGATCCGCTCGCACATGCCGCTCGATGCGATGCGGCCGATCGCGCGTCCCGGCGCACGTCATCCCGACATCGTGCTCGTCACGTTCGACACCGTCCGGGCGGATCACACGCCCCCGTATGGGGGGCCCGCCGACATGCCCGTGTTGCGCGACCTCGGCATGCGCGGCGCCGTGTTCGAGTGGGCGTTCGCGCCGAGCAATCTCACGCGCCGTTCGTTGCCGTCGATCGCGACGGGCACCGCCACGAATCGCATGCGCGGCACCGTGGATGGCGCCGCGTTCCGCCTCGACCCTCGGCACGTGGTGCTCGCCGAACGCTTGCGCGCCGCGGGCTACGACACCGCGGGGTTCGTGTGCTGCTCCACGCTGTGGGAGCGCACGGGCCTCGAGCGCGGCCTCGCCCACCTCGTCGCGGAGCCGTCGGGCCTAGGCCTCGCGCGCGCCGCGAACAAGTGGCTCGCCGAGCGCCTCCCCGCGCACGAGCGCGCACCGCTGTTCCTGTGGATGCACCTGAACGAGCCGCATGACTGGCCGGCCGCGAACCCCGGCATTCCCGTCGAGCCGCTCGATCGTCGCCGCTACCTCACGGCGCTCGAGCACGCCGACGCTGCGCTGCGCGAGCTCTTGCGCGGCTTCGCGAACGTGCCCGGCGAGCGCGCACCGCTCGTCATCGTCACCGCGGACCACGGTGAAGGCCTCGGCGATCACGGCGCGCAGTTCCACGGCACCGACCTCTACAACACGCAGACGCGCGTACCCCTCGTGATCTCCGGCCCCGGCATCAGCGCGCGCAAGCTCGGCGAGACCGTTAGCCTCCTCGATCTCGTACCGACGATCCTCGACCTCGCGGGTTACCACCCGCCCCTCGATCCGAGCCTCGACGGCCGCACGCTCGCGGATCTCGCCACCGGCAAGCGCCAACCGGTCAACGACGCGGGCACGGCCTTCATCGCGATGCCCGCCGACGCGTCGACGCCGAAGGGCGCGAGCGCGATCGTGCAAGGCAGCTGGAAGTACATCGAGCGCGGGCTCGAGCAGGAGCTCTACGATCTCCGCGCAGACCCTGAGGAGCGCTCGAACCAGAACAGCGTCCGGCTCGACATCGGCAACCGCCTGCGCCGCATGCTCGCGAGCAAGAACGCCGCCGCTGGAGCGCCGCCGTTCCGATGAGCGTGCGCGCCTACGTTCTCTTGCTCGGGCTTGCGGGCTGCACCGAGGAGGCGGGCTCGACGGTGGTGCTGCCCTTTCGTGCCGACCCGCAGACGGACACGGGGAGGACTATCTCTGCTTCGCGTTCGATGCGGCGCGGCTTCAGGGCGCCGACATCCAGGGCCTCGCGCTCGACGCACCGTCGGGGCCGGTGCGTCGGCAAGAACGGCACCGAGACGTGGGATGTCCAGGGCCTCGAGGGCGGCTCGTTCCTCCAGGTCTCCGAGGCACCGCCCTGCAAGAACGCCGGCATCAAGGTCAACGTTCCGTAAGCATGCTGGCCCGCACTCGCGCTTCTTGCTCGCGCCGGTAGTCCGCGAGGCGGCTCCGATCCGCGGCAGCGAGTGCGCGCGTGAGCGTCGGCGCATCCAGGTCGCGGCAATACGCCGGCGTGCCGGGTTGCTGGCGCCACGATTCGTCGAGGCCGCCAACGTCCACCGGATCGAAGCCGACCTCGTCGACGAGACGGAACACCAAGCCCCGGGCCGCGTGCGGATCACCGGCAACGGAGAGCGCGATGCGCCCGGGGGTGCCTGGTTCTGTTGCCTTGTCGATCAGGCTCTGCGCATAGATGTTGTTGAACGCCTTCACGACAGGGCGCCCAAGATGTTCGGCGACCCACACGCTCTCGAGCGTGCCGGCCTCGAGCGCGGGGATGCGCCCATCGCGGAGCTCTGGGTAATAGTTGCCCGTGTCGACGACAACCACGCTCGCGGGCACTCCGGCGAACAGATCGCGCGGCAGCGCGGGTATCGCCTTCTGCGGGATCGCGACGATGACGACGTCGCCGGCGCGCGCGGCCTCGTGTGTCGACACGGCGGTCGCGCCGATCTCGGCAGCGAGCTCGACGAGGGTGTGAGGTCCACGCGAATTGGCGATCGCGATCCGATAGCCGCGCTTTGCGAGGCGACGCGCCAGGGTTCCGCCGATGGGGCCTGTCCCGATGATTCCGATCCGCACGCGGATCGTCTACGGCGGAAGACCGCGCGTCAGGGAGTAACAATCTTGACGCGATTGCTCAGTCGAACACACCCTCGCCCGTCGTCTCGATCGTCCCACTGATCGTACAGACCGTCGACCCGGTGCAGCTCTTGAGCGCGAGGGCATTGAACGTCGCGCGCACGACGCCGTCGTTCGGTCGCCATTCGTGGATCGTCACCGAGCCGGGGCTTGGCGGCGTGGTCTGGAGCCAGCAGTGGTTGCCGTGAGTCTGAAAGCTCGCGGTAGTCATCGCGACGACCTTGCGCGGGCTCGAGCCATCCCACGCTTCGGGGTTCGGCACATTGCCGGAGAAGCCCGCCGGCAGCTCGAAGGAGACCGAACCGAGCGACGTGTACGGGATGTCGTCCTCGGTAAAGGCGATCCCGAGGTTGGAGTTGTAGTTCACGATCGCGCGTCCCTGGAGCGTGGCGCACGAGGAGGTCAGCGTGCTCGTGAGCCCATTCGAGCCGCCATCGGGGCCCGAGCCGGCGTCCGATCCAGAACCCGATCCCGCATCGGTTCCGGAGCCCGAACCACCGTCGACGCCATCGGGGCCCGAGCCGTCGCCGCTGCAGGCGACGATCAAGAGCGCGATTGCAAGCGAGCTACTCCGAACCATGATGAATCTCCTCCAGCCTCGTGCAGACACGTCTACGCAGAGGCGGCGGCGATCGCCTCGAGCTCCTGCCAGCGTGCGAACAGGCGCTCTATCTCGGCGCGCTTGGCGTCGAGCTCGGCGACGAGCTGGTTGACCTCGGCGCCGCGCTCTTTGAATACGTTGGGATCTTGCAGGTTCGCCTCGAGCTCGGTGACGCGCGCCTCGGTGGCCGCGATCGCAGCCTCCATGCCGGCGAGCTCCGCCTTCTCCTTGAACGTCAGCTTGCGGGGCCCCGCCGGCTTTGGCGAGCGCGTGTCCTTGCTCTCGGTCTTCGGACGCGCCTCGGAGACGGACTTGGGCCGGCGCTCGGCGTAGAACGCGTAGCTGCCCTCGTAGAACGTGACCTTGCCGTTCCCCTCGAAGGCGAGGATGCCCGTCGCGACGCGATCGAGGAACCAGCGATCGTGCGAGACGATCAGCGCGCAGCCCGGGAACGCGATGAGGCCCTCTTCGAGCGCGCCGAGCGTGGGCAGATCGAGATCGTTGGTGGGCTCGTCGAGCACCAGCAAGTTTCCACCCCGTCGGAGCAGGCGCGCGAGCTGGACGCGGTTGCGCTCGCCACCCGAGAGCTGTCCGACGCGCGTGTCGGCCACCGAATCGGGGAACGCGAGCATGCGGAGGAAGCTGCGCACGTGGATGCGTCCGTCGGGCAGCTCGACGTAGTCGTAGCCGTCGCCGACCTCCTCGAGCACGGTGAGCTCGTCGCGCAGCTCGCTGCGGCCCTGCTCGAGGTACGCCGGGCGCGTGTTGACGCCGACGGTGACCACGCCGCTGTCGGGCGGCTCCTCGCCGAGGATGGTGCGGATCAACGTGGTCTTGCCGGCGCCGTTGGGACCGACGATGCCGATCCGATCGCCGGGCTTCATCACCAGCGTCAGGTTCTCGAACAGCAGCTTGCCGCCGAGGCGCTTGGTCACGCGGTCGAGCTCGACGATCGTGCTGCCGAGACGTGGTCCCGTGGGCAGCCGCAGCGCGAGCTGCGCCGGGCGCTGGTCGTCGGAGGTCGGTGCGGCGCCCACCGCAGCATCGACGCGATCGATGCGCGCCTTCGCCTTGGTCGTGCGCGCCGGCGCGCCGCGGCGGATCCATTCGATCTCGCGCCGGATGAACGACACGCGCTGGTACTCGGCCTCCGCTTCGGTGGCGAGCCGCTCGGCCTGCTTCATCAGGAACTCGGCGTAGTCACCCTCGTACGCGTAGACCTTGCCGCGATCGACCTCGAGGATCCTCGTGGCGACGCGATCGAGGAAGTAGCGATCGTGGGTGACGACGATCAGCGCACCGGGCCAGCTCGCTAGCCGCCCTTCGAGCCACTCGACGGTGGGCGTGTCGAGGTGGTTGGTCGGCTCGTCGAGCACGAGCACCTCGGCGCGCCCGAGCAGCGCGTGACCGAGGGCGATGCGCCGTCGCTCGCCGTTCGACAGCTGCCCGGTCTTCGCGTCCATCGGCGGCAGCTTGAGCGCGTTCGCGATCGTCGCGATCTCGTGCTCCGCGACGCCTTCGCGCGCGAGCGACGCGGCGACCGCCGCCTCGGGGTCGAGGCGCGGTTCCTGCGCGACGTACTCGAGGACGAGATCTCGCTTCCACGTGATCAGCCCGTCGTCGGGCACGAGCGCCGGATCGTCGTTGCCCATCGCGCGCGCGACGAGCATCTTGAGCAGCGTCGACTTGCCCGCGCCGTTGGCGCCGATCATGCCGACGCGATCGCGCTCGTGCAGCGCGAACGATGCGCCAGCGAGGACGCGACGGGTACCGTAGCGCTTCTCGAGCCCTTGAACGGTTAACAGCGCGCTCACGACGTCACGAGAGTTGGGCGTTATCGGTCTGCACGAGCAAATACGTCAAGCGCAGGAGGTTCAGCCGCGCTTCCGCCGACCGCACCTTGTTGGCCAGCTCGCCCAGGCGCGTGCGCCCATCGAGCAAGCTGTACACACGCAGGAGTGCGTCACCGAGGCCGAACTGGCCGAGCGCGCTCTCCTGCGCTGGCTCGCGCACGATGAACGCCTTGCTGTTCGCGGAGAGCCAGTCCTCGACGAGCGGCTCCTGCAGCTCGGCGGCGCCCGCACCGATCACGCGGAAGGGATCGAGATGCAGCGACCGCGCATTCCACGGGTTCGGATGGTTCGGCGCCCACGAGTAGCGGCCCTTCTGCCACGAGCACGCTTCCATCAGCTTCGCCGCGACCTGGCGCGCGAGCAGCCGGTACGCCTCGAGTGGATCGAGGATGTCGAGGCCGACGAGCGTGTCCGCCAGCTTGCCGCCGAAGTGGTGCATCACCGACAGCGCGCGCTGGAGCGCCGGCGGCGTCAGCGCCCCCTGCGCGATCAGGAAGCTGCCTAGCCGCTCGGACTCCACGTTGGAGTTCACGAACTGCGGCTGCCCCTCGACGATGTACGCCTCCTTGAGCACGCCCGCGCGGCCTTCGAGCACGAGCAGCCCCGTGGTCTTGTTCGTCGCGAGGCGATACAGGAGCCGCAGCACCGGCAGATCCTTGATCTCGCCTACCTCGCGAGGTTCCGGCGCAGCCTCGATGATCTGCTCCACCACCAGATCGTCATCGGTGATCGGGATCGGCGTATCGACGCGGGGCACGGGCTCGGTGGCGCCAGCGATGTACTCCGCGCGTGCGCGCGCGAGCTCTTTCTCCGCGACCGCCATGTCCATCCGCGTGCCCGGCCCGGAGAGACCGCTCACCTGCTCCTCGGTATGCAGCTCGGGCTCGAGGTCCGCCGTCGGCGCATTGATCACGGCGCCAATCAGCGCAGCAAGGTCGCGCGAGCCGACGCGAGCCGTACGCCGAATCCACTCGTCGAGTGCGTCGCGAAAATCGGCCGCGCTCTGCCAACGATCTTCCGGGCGGCGCTGTAGCGCGCGCACGATCAAGGCGCGCAGCTCGACGGGGAATTCGTCGGCGTACTTGTGCAGCCGATCGAGGCGCGCATCACGCACCATGAGCAGGATGTCGAGGTCGTTCGACGACGTGAACAGCCGGCGCGCCATCACCATCTCGGCGAGGAGGATGCCGACGGAGAAGATGTCCGAGCGTGCGTCCATCGCGCCGCCCGAGACCTGTTCGGGAGACATGTAGCCGTATTTGCCCTTGAGCGTGCCGGCCTCGGTCTTGTGGCGACGCTCGGACGCGCGCGCGATGCCGAAGTCGGTGAGCTTCACGTCACCGCGCCACGACAACAGGACGTTTCCCGGCGAGATGTCGCGGTGGATGATTCGCAGCTCGCGGCCGTCGGCGCCGTGCGCGTGATACGCGTAATCGAGCGCCTCGAGCACGTCGCGTGCGATCAGTGCGGCGAGCTCGGGCGACAGCCGGATCTGCGCGCGCGCGCATTCGCGGAGCAGCGCGAGCACGTCGACGCCGTCGACCAGCTGCATCGCGATGTACGGCGTGTCCGCGTCGGTGCCCAGCTCGTAAACCTGCACGATGTTGCGGTGGTCGAGTTGCGCCGTGATCCGCGCCTCGTCATAGAACATCTCGACGAACGAACTGTCCTGCGCGAGGTGCGGGAGGATCTTCTTGATCGCAACTGGCTTCGCAAACCCCTGGTCGCCGGTTAGCGTGGCCTTGAAGAGCTCGGCCATGCCACCCGTCGCGATCCGGTCGACGACCTGATAGCGGCCGATCATCTTGGGGGGCAGACTGCTCACCGTGGTCCATCATATACCCCTGGCCTCGCTGTCCCCGTGGGCGGCGCACGGAATGGTTGCTCGGGAGTCCCCGTAGCCCGATACATTCGGCGCCACGCATGTCTTCTCGTCCGCGCTGCCCTCGGGATCACCTCGGCCGTGTTCCGCGCGCATCCCACGGCGAGCACGACCAGCCCATGCGTGCGATCACAGCCCACAGTAACCCGTCCGCTGGTACTACGTAGCGATGAAGATGGTGAAGCATTCGCTCGTGATCCTGTCCTTGGTTGCATGCGGTGGCCGTTCCCCCACCCCTGCGCGTCCGGAGCCCGTCCCCCCGCCGGCGGTGTCCTCGACCGAGGCGCCGGCCGCCTCCCCGGCGAACGACGTCGTCGCACAAGCTGCGCTTGCCGAGCAGTACGACCTCGGCAAGCGGCTCTACATCGAGAAGAAGTGCGCGAGCTGTCATGAGGCCAACGGGCAGGGAAATCCGAAGAACCCGGCGGTGATCGGCGATGGCGCCTTGCCCGAGGCCGCTCCGACGAGCGCGAAGCTGCGGGCCACGGTCTCGTTCCGGACCGCTGGAGACGTGCTGGTCTTCGTGAAGGCGAAGATGCCGCTCAAGGAGCCCGGCACGCTCACCGATGACGAGGCCGCGGCGGTGACAGCCTGGATGCTGTCGGAGAGCAAGGTCGCGATCTCGACGCCGCTCAACGCCGCGAGCGCGAGCGCGATCCCGCTGCGCCCGTGAGCGCCCACTTCGCGGGCTCCGCCGCGACCAGCTCGTCAAGCACCGCCCGGTCGCCCGCTGGCGTCCGCGCCGTGACGTGGATTGAAAACCGGCCCTCGGCCACATGCTCGATCGGGTACTGCCGCCCCGCGATTTCGATGTAGCCGCCGCGTCCCTGATGGACGATCTTGAAGCTCACGCCTCACGGTAGCTCGTACGATTGACAGGTTGGCATCGGATCACCGGGGACGACCGCCACTCGTGCGCGACGTGGAGCCGGCAGCACGGCGGATCCAACGGTTAGCGGCGCGCGCGCCGTGGCACGCGGTGTGATGAAGCGAAGGGGCGAGGCCGACATGCTCTCCCCGCTTCACTCTCTCCTTGTCGGCTTCGTCCGTCGGACCTGGCTCGTCGCCGTCACGGCGATCGCCGTGTGCTCGGTGATCGCCGTGCGCACGGTCGACGCACTGTCCCGGCAGGAGCCGGCGCTACCGCGTGGCCTCACGCCCGCGCGCGCCGTCCCTCCGCCACGGACGGTGCCCGACGGTACGGCGTTCGTGGCGCGGAACATGTTCTGTTCCTCGTGCGATGCTGCCGCGTCAGGTCCGACGGGGTCTCCCTCTTCCACGCCTGCCCTCGAGGCGCTCCTGATCTCCACCACGTTTGGCACCTTCGCCACGGTGCGCGTGCCGGCCACCGAGGTGCAGGGCAGCTGGGGCCTGGGGGAGCGCATCCCGGGCGTCGGGACGGTGGCGCGTATCGGCCATACCTCCATCGATATCGTCGACGGTACAGGCAGGCGGTCGACGCTGTCGCTGCGCACGGCGGCGGTCGGGCGCGAAGGTGGCGCGGCAACGCCGCCTACCGCGCCCGCCGCCGGTCCGTTCGCCGAGCGTGTCAAACAGACCGGCGAGAACACCTACGACGTCGATCGCGACCTCGTGCGGGAGCTGGTCACCGGTGCGGCCAAGCCCGGCGCCGCTCGCATCGTGCCGGTGGTCAAGAATGGGGAGGTCCAGGGCGTACGCCTCGTCGGCGTGAAGGAGACGTCGGCGCCCGCGGCGATCGGCCTCAAGAGCGGCGACCTCCTTGACGCGATCGACGGCGAGCCGATCAAGACGGCGCAGCAGATGCTCGACCTCTACGCCAAGCTCGACCAGCTGCCTCGCGTCACCCTGCAGGGCAAGCGGGGGGGCAAGCCCCTGGCCATCACGCTCACTCTGCGCTGAGGGTCGGACCCTATTTGCCCAACCTAGAGATAGGTTACGCGAACGCGCCGAACCCCGGTGTCCGAGATTGTCCGATTGTTCGCGTACGTTGAACGCAAGTTGGACTATTAGGGTCCGACCCTGCGTTGGGATCTTGCTGCGGCGATCTTCGCCGACGAGAATCTGCGCGATGCCGCCCTCCCCTCCAGCCCGTCGCTCCGGTGGTGGTGCGCTGGCAGTCGCGGCCGGCATCTTCTTGTCGCGGGTCGCCGGCCTCGTACGCGAGCGCGCGATCGCGCACTACCTCGGGCAAGGCACCGCCACCGATGCCTTCCGCGCAGCCCTGCGCATCCCCAACCTCCTGCAGAACCTGCTGGGCGAAGGGGTGCTGTCGGCGTCGTTCATCCCGGTCTACGCGCGCCTGCTCGCCGAGGGGCGCACCGAGGAGGCCTCGCTCGTCGCGCGCGCGATCGGGACGTTGCTCGCCCTGGTCGCCAGTGCACTCGCCCTCGTTGGCATCCTCGCCGCAGGCCCGGTGGTCGACACATTGTCACCGGGCTACGACCCTGCGACCCAAGAGCTCACCGTACAGCTCGTGCAGATCATGTTCCCCGGCGTCGTGCTGCTCGTGATGAGCGCGTGGTGCCTGGGCGTGCTCAACAGTCACCGCAGGTTCTTCCTGTCGTACGTCTCGCCGGTACTATGGAACACTGCGCTGATCGCGACGGCGATCGTGGCAGGCCGCCGGTTCGCCGGGCACGACGACGCGATCGCCGTGTGGCTCGGCTGGGGCGCGGTGATCGGCTCGGCCGCTCAATTCCTGGTGCAGCTCCCCACGGTCATCGCCCTGGTGCGCGGCGTGCGCCCATCCCTCGCCGTCCGCGAGGATGGCGTGCGCAAGACCCTCCGCGCGTTCGTGCCGGTGTTGTTCGGTCGCGGTTCGGTCCAGATCTCCGCGTACATCGATCAGGCGCTCGCGAGCTACCTGGGCAAAGGCATCGTCTCCGCGATGGCCAACGCGCAGGTGCTGTACACGCTGCCGGTCAGCCTGTTCGGCATGGCGGTGTCCGCCGCCGAGCTGCCGGAGATGTCGAGCGCCACCGGTGGAGAGGCCGCGCGCGCCGCACACCTCCAGAACCGCCTGGACACGGGGCTACGCAAGGTCACGTTCCTCGTCGTCCCCTCGGCGATCGCGTTCGCGACCATCGGCGGCGCGATCGTCGCGCTCCTGTTTCAGACGGGGAAGTTCACCGCCGACGACACGCAGGTCGTGTGGATCATCCTGTGCGGCTCCGCGATCGGCCTCGTGCCCAGCACACTCGGCCGGTTACTCGCCTCCGCGTTTTACGCCCTCGGCGATCCGAAACCGCCGCTCCGTGCTGCGCTCGTCCGCGTCGGGGTCAACGCTACGCTCGGCTTCATCGTCGCGTTGCCGCTGCGCGCGGCCCTCGGCTACACGGACGTCTGGCGTGGCGTCGCGGATGTCCTCGCCCAGAGGCCCATCGAGCCGCCGGGATTCAGCGGAGCATGGTTCGCGTTCGGCTTGATGGCGGGCTCGGGCATCGCTGCGTGGATCGAATTCGCCCTGCTCCGGCGCTGGCTCGCCCGCCGGATCGGTGCAGTCCCGGTTCCCACCAAGCTCCTACTCGGCACGCTCGCCGTTGCCCTCGTCGCTGGCGCGGGCGGGTACGGCGCGAGCGCGCTCGCGACGCACCTCGGTGCGCATCGCTGGATGTCGGCCATCGTGGCGATCGGCGTGTTCGGCGTGGTCTACCTCGGCAGCACGGCGCTCGCGCAGATTCCCGAGGCCCACGCATTCACTCGCCGGCTGCTCCGCCGCCGCAGTGGTAAAGCTTGAGCAGATGCGGTCGGTCGTCGTGCTCGCGCTGCTCGCCGGCTGCGGTGACAACAACGACCTCGATCGCTGTCTGCCCGACGGCTTCGCGGACGGGGAAAGCATGGTCGCCGGTGCCCCGCTCGGGCCCTTCGTGCGCGCCGGTCAGCTCGCGACGTCGTCGCGGCGGTTCGCGCTCACGCACGCCTTCGTGCTCGACGAGACCCCCGGCGCCTGCGGCACCGCGCCCGCCGAAGGTCGCCGTCTCGTGATCGCATTCTGCGAACAGCCGACCGAAACCGACTACGCGATCGTCCCCGAGTCGCTGTTCTCCTGCGGCGCGGGGGAGGCGCTCGCCGTCGTCGAAGAAGCCAACGGCACCGACGTGGTGAAAGCGAACGCCGGCACCGTCGCGATCACCTCCGCCGGCGTGTGCATCGCCGGGACGTACGCCCTGACGTTCGGTGGCGACATGCTCGAAGGCAGCTTCGACGTCGCCGTGTGCCCGTAACTACAGCCAGCGCCAGCGCAGGAACGTGCGCTTGCCCAGGCGGAGCTCGGTGTCTCGCTCCACGACGACGAGCCGGGTCAGCTGCCCCTTCTCGAACGTGCCGTTGCTGCTCGCCGTGTCGACGAGGAGCAGGCGCTCCCCGGTGCGAATGAGCAGCGCATGCACACGCGATAACGACTCGTCCTCGGTGGCGGCTTCGCGCGCGTCGCAGCGACCGTAGCGCCCGAGCAGCACGCCATCCTTGAGCGCGTTTTCGCCGATGGTCAGCGCGAGCTGGCGCTGTGGCGTGGAGAGCTCGAGGACACCGGCGCCATCGCCCTGCGCGAGCCGCTCCATAGTGTCGCGCGGACCGCCGGTGCGGGTGATGAACGTCTCGCGGTCCGAGCCCCGAGGGGGCGGCATGCGCGGCAGCGAGCCCCGCGGACAGCGATCGAGCTCGTCGAGGTACACGCGCGCCGGCAACATCGCCCACGCATCGTCGGCATTATCGGGCCAGTCGGTCGGATCCCCGAGCGGCAGCGCGAACAAGCAGTACCCGGCGACCCGGACGATCGCGGGCCCCTCCGCGACCAGGCCGCGCAGCTCGTTGCCGTCCTCGTCGGACATCGCGTTTTGCGTGCGCAGATCGAGGATGCGATAGCGAACGTTCGTCGCGCCGCGCTCCCAGGTGGTCACTGGCTCGAGCACCACGGCGAGCTGCCGCAGCGAGAGCTCCTCGCGTCCCTGCAGGTACAGATCGCAACGATCGTGACGACCCACGATCGCACCGACCGGGCGCTTCACGCGTGCGCACAGCTTCACGATCCCCGCCGGCCGACCGCTGCTCTCGTCGACTGCGATCACCGCGAGGCCCGGCTCGTCGAACACGCGGCACGTCGCGGCGAACCGAGCGTAGGCGTCCACGAACAGCTCGCGCGGCGTCGCCAGCTTGCGCCGCGGGGGAGCCGGCGCCATCAACGTCGCGGTGTTGGGCAAGGTGCCGCGGACCTGCCCATCCCAGAGGCTCACGCCGAGGGTCATGCGAGGCCCGCCCGAGCTCATCTGATCCAACGTACCAGGTATCGCGCCATACGTCCCGCTAGAATCGTCGTTTTCCCGTGTACGCAACGCGCTCACCCGATCACCACGGCGCGGGCTTGTAGTCCTTGAGGAACAAGCCCCACAGGTGGTTCCCCGTGTTGATGCCATCGAACACCGGATCCACGATGCGCGCCGCACCGTCGACGATGTCCAGCGGAGGATGGAACCCATGGATGCGGGTCTTGCGCTCGGCGTGCGCCAGCGGATCCTCATCGGTGACCCAGCCGGTATCCACGCTGTTCATGTGGATGCCGTCGCGCACGTATTCGATGGCGCTGGTGCGCGTCATCATGTTGAGCGCGGCCTTCGCCATGTTCGTGTGCGGATGTTTGTCGGTCTTCCACCGCCGGTAGAACTGCCCTTCCATCGCCGACACGTTCACGACGTGGGCGTCCTTGGTCGGCACCTTGGCGAGCAGCGGCCGCAGCCGCGCATTGAGCACGAACGGTGCGATCGCGTTGACGAGCTGCACCTCGAGGAGCTCGGCGGTCGGCACCTCGGCGAGCGTGAGCCGCCAGCTGTTGGTGTCGCGCAGATCGACCTGCTGGAGGTCTTGGTCGAGGCGCCCCTGCGGATACAGGTGCTCGCCGCGCTCGAGATCCTCCTCGAGCAGCGGCACCTGCGAGAGCACGGCGCTCTTCCAGAGACCGGTCGCGTGGATCTCGCTGCCGGCCGCGCGCACGAGGCCCTCTCCGAGGGACCGGTTGCGACCCAGCATCGCCCGCTCCGGCGCCGACAGCTGCGCGTACGGCTCGGCTTCGCCCGCGAGGACGTGATCGTACCAACCCGACGCGCGGCGCACCGTCTGGCACGCGTTGTTGATCAGCGCGTCGAGCCGCGGATAGGTCGCGTTCAGGTGCTGGCACCACAGCTCGATGCTCGGCGTGTGCCGCAGATCGATGCCGTAACAGTGCAGGCGGTGCGTCCACTCTCCCGCGTCGGGCTCGCGCGCGAACCGGCGCGCCGCGTCGCGCGGGAACCGCGTCGCGACGATCACCTCGGCGCCGGCACGGAGCAGGAAGATCGCGGCCTGGTAGCCGATCTTCACGCGTCCACCAGTGACCAGCGCGACACGCCCGCGGAGGTCGGCCGACTGCGTCCGCTTCTTCCAGTTGAGCTCCGCGCACGGCGGGCACATCTGGTCGTAGAAGTGATGGAGCTCGTGGAACTCCGTCTTGCACACGTAACACATGCGCGCGTTGTTCACGCGCGCGAGAGGGGCAGCACCGTCGATGCGCTCGGCCTCGGCGGCCGCCCAGCCGTCGACCTCTTCGCCCTGCTCGGCCTCGTCGCGCACCGGCGCATCGAGGGCCATGTCCTGGGGCTTGGGGAGCGGCGTGCGGAACACGGGCTCGCGGCGGAGGGCGCGAATGCCGGTCTGATCGAGGATCGCGCGGTCGGCGTCGCGCTTGGCGCGGAACTTCTGCCGGGTTAGCGCCTTGCCCAGTGCCTTGCGGGTATAGCGATCGGGGCGGGTGAGCTGGCCGGCGGCCGTGACCAAGCGGATCCGCAGGTCCTCGTCGATTTCGGCGAGCCGGCGCATGTCCTCTGCGAGGTGTTCGAGCACCTCGATGGTCTCGCGCAGCCTTCCGAGCTTGTCTGAATCCACGGCGGCGTATATTGACCTGCTCGATGATCATCGCCAAGCGACTCAAAGCGAAAGCCATCTCGGCGTGGCTCGGACCCACGGGGGACGCGATGCGCCGCGCCGTCGCCGGCGTCAAGGACAAGCTCGCCAACGAACCGCGCAAGCTCGAGCTCTACTTCGACATCGTCGATCCTTGGAGCTACCTCACCGCCACCGCGGTCGCGCGCCTCCTCGAGGCGTATCCCGTCGAGCTCGAGCTCACGGTGATCACCCCGCCGGCGTCCGACGTCGACCCGTCGCCTGCCCTCCGTGCGAAGTACGCAGTGCGCGATGCGCAGCAGCTCGCCGCCTACTGGGACCTCGACTTCGCCGGCAAGAAGGAAGCCGACCCGTCGATGGTCCGCGACATCGGAACCGTCCTGATCCGCGAGCGCCCCGCGCGCGAGCAGCTCACGTGCGCGCTAGAGCTCTCGGGCGCGCTATGGGCGAACGACAAGAAGAAGCTCACCTCGCTCGTCGGCAAGTGGGGCGCGGATGCGCATGGCTCCGTCGCGCCGGTCCTCAACGCGGCGTACATGGAGCTGCGCAAGGCCGGCCACTACCAGGGCGCGATGATCAAGTACGGCAGCACCTGGTACTGGGGCATCGATCGCCTGCCCTACCTCGAGGCCGAGCTCGCGAAGGACTTCGGCACCGACGTCGCGCATGTCGTGACGCCGCGGCCCGAGTCCGATCGCGGCGCGGAGAAGCTCTCCGACAAGCCGCTGACCTGCGAGATGTGGTTCTCGTTCCGCTCGCCGTACTCGTACATCGCGCTGCACCAGATCGAGGACATCCTCGCGCCGTACAAGATCCCGCTCGTGCTGCGGCAGGTCGCACCGCTCGTGATGCGCGGCGCGCAGATGCCGCAGGTCAAGCGCATGTACATCGTGCGCGACGCGAAGCGCGAAGCGGATCGCCTCGGCATTCCCTTCGGCGAGATCGTGGACCCGCTCGGCAAGGGCATCGATTACTGCCTCGCGATCCAGCACTGGGCCAACCAGCGCGGCGCGGGGATGGCGTTCGCGAAGTCGGCGACCACGGGCATCTGGTCCGAGGCGCGCGACCCGGGGGAGTACGTCGACCTGCGCTACCTCATCGAGCGCGCCGGCCTGCCGTGGGACGAGGCCAGGGCGGTCCTCGAGGATCCCTCCGGCGCTAAAGCGGCAGCGGAAAATGCCGCCGATCTCAACGGTGCGGGGCTGTGGGGCGTCCCATCGTTCAAGGTCGGCGACCTGGTGACGTGGGGCCAAGATCGCTTGCCGATCCTGACAGATCGGCTGCGTCGACACGCGCTTGCGACTGTTTGATCACAGGCTCCGTCCGGACGGGCGCCATGTTCCCGATTCAGCCTTCGCCCGAAATGCCTCGTGAGCCTCTGGGCGACCGTGTTATCAACCAGCCGCCGGGGTACCTGTCGCCTGGCAATTTGGGAGGAGCGATGTCGCAAGATCACCAGGCGCCGCAGGCGCAAGAGAACCGCCTTGTTGACCCGAACGTCCCCGCGGACCAGGGTCTGTCGACGCTCGGCCTGCTCATGCAGCTCGCCGGCAGCATCTTCGCAGGGTACGGCGCGCTCATCCTGTTCACGTTCATGATGATGCCGGGTGGGCGCGGCGGCGAGAAGGGCATGATGCTCCTCATCGCCGCGGCTAGCGTTGCGCGCTCGGTGTTCCATCGCATGGCCGGTGGCGACCTGTTGTACCGCCGCCAGACCCTCGACGGGCAGGCGTCGCCTCTGGCGGGCATCAAGCGCTATGTCCTCGTCGCGCTCGGCCACACCTTGCTGCTCGGCCTCATCTTCAAGTTCAAGTTGAAGCTCGACGGTAAGTTCGTGTTCGCGAGCTGCGCCGGCCTCGCGCTGTGGCCCGCGGTGCTCGCCGGCTTGATGCAGCTGCCGCGATTCCGTCGCTTCCAGACCGACCTCCCCGTCCCCGAGGACAAGGGCTTCGAGGGCGCGTCGGTCCTCATGACCGTACTCGGCGCATGCGGCGCGCTCGGCTCTGGCCTGGTGCTCTATCTCATGGTCGCCGAGATGGACGGCCTGCTCCAGCACGGCGTCGGCATCCTCGTCCTGATCGCCGTCGTGATGCTTTTCATCCGCTCGATCTTCCACGTCCAGGCCGGCCTCTCGGGCCTCCGCGAGACCAACCTCGACCGCTCGGTCGAGCTCGCGAACCGCTATGCGAACTTCGGCGTGCTCGCCTCGTTCTGCGCCGCGGGCGCCCTGCTGCTCGTCTTCATGATGGGCCGCCCCAACGTCGTGTTCATCGCCCTGGTGTCGGGGGGTTGCTGGCTGCTGCTCGCGTGGCCGATGATCATTCGCCGCTTCTTCAGCGACCGGCAGTTCGTCGACCTCATGGCCGGTGAAGGTGCGAGCGTCCACCGCCGCGCGCCGGACTCGGGCCTCACGGGCCTCGGCTGGCTCTTGTTCGGCATGGCGATGTTCTCGGCGTCGATCACGGTTCCCCAGGTCATCATGGGGGAGACCGGTCAGGGCAACGAGATGACGGAGATGATGTTCATGATGGCGCCGGCGGGCCTGCGCTCGATCTGGTGGAGCGTCGGTCTCGTCGCGCTGCAGGCGTGGGCGGGCTACGAGCTCATCCGCATGAGCCCGCACAGCCGCATCATCGGCTCCGTGTTCGCCGTCGCAGCTGTGCTCATGGCCATCTACGTCAACTGGCCGATGCTCAAGGCGATGGCGCACATCATGCGTCAGCCCAAGATGGTCGCCGCGTTCATCCCGATCGCCATCCAGCTGGTCGTGCCGATCGCGACCCTCGTTCTGGTCAACCGCAAGATCACGCCGACCGCGATGGCGAGGTATAAACCGTCGGGTGCATCGCAGGGCTAGTTTAGCCACCGTCTTCGCGTTCCTGGCCGCGTGCCAGGACAACGTGACCACGCCCTTCCCCGAGGGCCTCGAGCCCCTCGAGGAGAATCCCGTCGGCGACCCGACCGGCGAAGAGCTGGTCACCGAATCGAAGGACACCGACCACATCCACGTCTTTGGACGTGGATTGGTGTTTTCGGCCCCCGCTTCGCTGTGGGCCCTGGCCAAGCAGCCCGCCGCCATGTACGCGCGGTGCTCGACCGACGAGCAGTCCGTGGTCGCGGAGGGCAACGAGCCCATGTACGAAGCGAGCTGGCTCGTCCACTACATCGTCCGCGACATCCTCACCGTCGAGTGGGACGACCAGTGGCGCTACGGCGTGGTGGAAGGCACCACCGAAGCCCCTGAGCTCGGCATGATCCGGCACCAGAAGACCCAGGGCAGCGATTTCATCCGGCTGTCGCAGGGCACGGTCCAGGTGCTGGCGACCGACGATCCGAACATCACCGAGCTCGCCTTCGTCGAGCACCTCGACGCGGTCAGCGGCAGCACGGGCGACGTCGTCCGTGGCATGCAGGACAACTACAATCGGCTCAAGGCGCTCGCCCACGGCGCCGCCAGCCCTGCATGTCCATGAAGCGTCGCATCGCCCTGATCTCGACCGGTGGCACGATCGAGAAGACCTATGACGAACTGTCGGGGGTCCTCGCGAACAACGTCTCGGTGCTCGACGTGATGCTCGCCTCGATCGAGCTGCGCGGCATCGAGATCACGCGCGTCCAGCTGATGAACAAGGACAGCCTCGACATGTCGCCCGAGGATCACACGCTGATCGCCGAGACCGCGGTGCGCCTGGCGCGCGAACACGCGGGCGTCGTCGTGGTGCACGGCACGGATCGCCTCGCCGTCTCGGGCGAGCGCGTGTGCGAGCTCGGCACGCCGGCGACGCCCGTCGTGTTCACCGGCGCGATGCGGCCCTACGAGCTGCGCTCGACCGACGCGCTGCAGAACCTCACCGAGGCGCTGCTCGCCGTGCAGCTGGTGCGGCCGGGCGTCTACGTCGCGATGCACAACCAAGTGCTGCAGTTCCCTGGCGTCACCAAGGACAGGGCCCTCGGGACGTTCGTCAAGGTACCTGCATGAAGACGGGCGACGAGCTCACGGAGCTGATGCCCGCGTTGCTCGACGCACTCGGGACGTCGGGCAACGCGCTCGTCGTGCTCGCAGATCGCGGAAATGGCTTCGAGCGGTGGTACGCGAACCGTAATGCCGCCACCCAGCTGGGTTACACGTTCGAGGAGATCGGCGCGATGACGCCGTTCGAGTACATCGCGCCGGAGTTTCGTCCGCACCTCAAGCGGCTCTCGCAGGCCGTGCGCGCAGGCCAACCGATGCCCCCCGCCATCGAGATCCAGCTGCTTCACAAGGACGGCACGCGCGTGAACGTCGAGGCCGCGCTCGGGCAGCACGCGATCGCGGACGGCATGGTCTACGTCATCCTGGTGCGTCCCACGGGCACGCAGCACCAGCTCCACATGTCGCTGCTCGAGGCGGATCGCATCGGTCTTGTCGCCGCGCTCGCCGCGGGGTTCGCGCACGAGATCAACAACCCGCTCACGTCGGTCCTCCTCAACCTGCGGTCGTTGCGTAAGCAGCTCGCCGCGATGCCCGAGGCCGCGCAACGCACCGCCCTGCGCTGTCTCGACGACATCACTACCGGCGCAGAGCGCATCGCCAGCAACGTGCGCGCGCTGCAGACGCTGGCGACGCGTAGCTCGACCCAGACCGTGGACCTCGCGGCCGTGGTCTCCGCCGCACTCCGGCTCGCCGCCCCGACGCTCGAGCCGCGCGCGCACGTGGTGCGGCAGATCCTGCCCGTACGTCCGGTCACCGGCGAGGAGTCGCGCATCGGCCAGGCCGTGCTCGCGATGCTCCTGTTCTCGGGCTCCGGCTTCGACGGTGACGGCGCCGCCCTGCCCGACAACCGGATCCACGTCTCCGTCGGCGAGCGCTCGCCGAACGTGGTGGTCGAGGTCTCCGACAATGGTCGCGAGCTCACCACGGAGGAGATCCGCGGCGCCTTCGATCCGTTCTTTCGGTCGTCGGCACGTGGCGCCGGCGTCGGCGTGGGGCTCGGCGTCGCGCGCTCCGTCGCGGCCACGCTCGGTGGCGAGGTCACGCTCGCACCGCGGCCCGGTGGTGGCGCCGTGATCACGATGTCGCTGCCGGCAGCCGTCCCGGGGTGATCAGCGGCAAGGCAGCTTCACCGTGAAGCAGCTGCCCTTGCCGACCTCGCTCTCGAGCTCGATGGTGCCGCGGTGCGCGGCGACCAGCTCGCGCACGATGTAGAGGCCGAGCCCCAGCCCACCGAAGTGGCGCACGGGCGTCGCGCGCTCGAACCGCTCGAAGATGCGCTCGCGATCCTCGTGCGCGATCCCGACCCCGTGATCGCGCACGCGCAGCCCCGCGCCACCATCGAGCCGACACACGTCGACTTCGATCGGCTTGCCCGCGCCGAACTTCATTGCGTTGGACAGGAGGTTCACCACGACCTGCTCGATCCGCCCGTGGTCCCACGAGCCGACGACGCCGCGCTCGAGCCGCGAGACCACCCGGCATTTCGCGCGCGCCAGCTCCGGCGCGAACCGCTTGAGCACATCCTCGACGAGATTGGCAAGATCGACGGGCTCGAGCTGCATCTGCAGCTTCCCCACCGTGATCCGCGAGACGTCGAGCAGGTCATCCACGAGCCGCACCAGGCTATCGACCTGCTTGTCGGCGCGCTCGAGCATCTGCAAGGCCTTGTCGGGATCCGTGTGCAGGATCTCGCGCGCGAGATCGAGCTGCATGCGCAACGGCGAGAGTGGCGCCCGCAGCTCGTGCGAGGTGATCGACAGGAAGTCCTCGCGCATCTGCACCGCGCGCAGCGCCTCCTGGTAGAGGTACGCGTTGTCGATGGCGACCGCGCAGCGGCGGCCTAGCTCTTCGGCCTCGGCGAGATCCGCGGCCGTGAACAGTCGATGCGGATCCGACGACACCAGCAGGATCCCGCCGAGCTGTTCGTCGCGCACCGCGAACGGCACCGCCATCGCCGACTCCATGCCAAGGCCGCGCACGAGCTCGGCGTGGCGCGCGCCCCCCATCGCCTCGAGCTGTGTGGAGCGCACGCGGCTGTAGAGGACGGCCTCCCCCGTACGCATGGCGCGCGCGAGCCCCTCATCCGCATCGTGGCTAAACGGTAGCTGCTCCAGCGCGTGCGCGAGCGTGGCCTTCTTTGCGTCGTGCGTGGAGCACAGGAGGCGGAGCGGCGCGCCGGCATGTTGCACCGCGATCAGGCACCAGTCCGCGACGCGCGGGACCGCAAGCTCGACGATGCGCGCGAGCGTGGAGGCGTGGTCGAGCGAGCTCGCGAGCTTGCGACTGGCCTCCGCGAGGAACGACAGCGCACGCTCGCCGTGCTTGCGCTCGGTAATGTCGAGCACGAAGGCAGCGATGTGCCGCGTCCCATCACGCAGGCTCGCAGCGGTGACGAGCACGGGCACCCGGCGGCCGTCCTTGCGCACGTACTCCTTCTCGTAGGGTGCCACCGTGCCGGTGATGATCAGGCTCGCGATCGCCTGCTCGTCGACGGCACGGTACTCCGGCGGCGTGATCTCATCCCACCTCACGGTGCCGTTCTCGAGCTCCACCCGGGTGCACCCGATCATGTCGAGGTAGTAGTCGTTGGCATCCTGAATGCTTCCATCGATGCCGCAAAACACGACGCCGATGATGTTCGAGTCGTACAGGCGCTTGAGCTTGGCCTGGCTGTCGCGCAGCACGGAGTACAGGCGCGCGTTCTCGATCGAGATCGCCGCCTGCGCGAGCAGGATCTCGCTCGACACGATGCGCTGCGGGGTGAATACGCCGTACGCGAGCTCGTTCTCGAGGTAGAGCAGCCCGGTGGGCTGACCGCTGCGCGTGAGCGGAATGCACAGCACGGACTTCGCGGTGCCGGACGTCAGATACGGGTCGGTCGCGAAGCGTGCGAAGTCTCCCTCGTCGAGAACCACGGCCTCTCCCGAACGCCACACCGCCCGTACCAGCTGGACCGGGAGCTCGTGGCCATCGAGCCTGCGCGCAGGGTTGACGACCCGCACGCTGATCGCGCCGGAGGCGGTGGTGGCCTCGGCGCAAACCGCGAGCTCGTCGCCGCGGCTATCGATCAACAGACAGCGCGTAGCGCCGGTACTCTCGACGATCGCATCGAGCAGCCGGCGCAAGAGCGGCGCGACCTCGAGCTCCTCGGACAACGCCTGGCTCGTCTTGAGCACGGCCATGAGGTCGAGTGACTTCGCATCCACGACCGTGTCGTGGGCAGGCGATAGGGACGGCACGCGCGGATGCCCGCGGAGGGCGACGACCTTGCCGGCGGCGCCCCACGCTGCGTACGTACGCACGGCATCCTGCAGGAAGTGCCGCGCGATCTCTTCGAGCCCGAGCTCCGCCGCGAGGCTGGCCGCCTGCTCCTGGGCGAGCGCCTGGTAGTGCCGGCTGCCCTCCTCACGGGCGCTGCGGATCGCGAGCTCGTACGTCGCCAGCACGTCCTCGCGCCCCCCGCCGAGTCGCGCGACCTCCGCGGAGAGCAGGGCGTGCTTGGACCGGAAGTTCGTCGGGCATAGCTCCGCCCACCTGGTCAGCTGTCCGAGACGGCGCGCGAGCTTGTCGCGTAGCGCAGGCTGCGCTTCCTTCGAGGTCCGCAGGACCTGCGCGATCGCGAAGCCCTGAAGAAACACGAACACCGGGTACAGGACGTGCGGCCGCGAGGCCCACATCTCGGGCTCGCACGCCGCCGCCGTGGCGACAGCCCCCGTGAAGTCGCGCGCGAAGCACTGCGCCCCCAGCTTCACGATCTGATAGAAGGCGCGCTCCTGCCCGCGACTCGTCCCTTCGAGCGTGGCTTCGAACCCTTCGCGGTCCCAGTCGGCGTCGCCGAGCTCGCCGAGCTTGGGCGTATTACCGCGCATGCTCGCGATGAAGCGCAGGAACGCGGTGAGGCTGCGCTCCATGTACGGGAACTTCGCCGCATGCACGAACGCCAGCCGTTCCCTGCAGTCCTGCTCGACCTGTTCGAGCGGATCGCCGGCGGCGAAGTGAAACGCGACCAGCTGGAAGCTGTGGTAACACGCGTAGGTGATGTCGTCGCTCGCGATCGCGGCGGCAAGCCCTGCACGCGAGAACTCGAGACCGCGGTGCAGCGGCCGCGTCCAGAAATCGATGTAGTTGCCGTAGAAGTTGAGGACGCGCGGCTCGTACTCGAACGCACCGAGCCTCTCGACGAGCGCGATGCCGAGCTGCCCGAACTCGCGGCCCTCCTCGTATTCGCCGAACCGCGGCCCGAGAATCATGCCGTAGACCGTGTAGCCGAGCGTCGAGCCACGCGCGTTGCCGTATTCGAGGCTCAGCTTCGCCATCGTGCACGCCACGAGATCGAGCAAGCGTTCGTCCGTGAGGTACGCGGGGGCGATGAGATCGGCCATCACGTCGATCGCGCTGGCCATCGTCGGCGACTCCATCGCGGGAAGGTCGACGAGGTCCGCGATCGGCTTTCTCCCGACGAGCGCACGCACGGTGCGGTGCGCAGCGGCAACCTCGGCGTCCGTCGGGCGCGCGGGCATGTGCACGCCGAGCAAGGCGAGGCACCGGATCGCATCGTCGACGGCGAGCCCGAGCTCACCGGTCGTCGTGTACACGATCATGCGCAGGCGGAACACGGCCGAGCGGTGCACGTCGCCGGCAGGCACCTGGAGCTGCGAAGACAGCGAGGCCAGCGCGCCGGCCTGATCGCCGAGGAGATATCGACACTCGGAGTGCAGCAGGCGGACCCGTTCGAGGGTCGTCGGATCGACGTGCGCTGCCTCCGCGTCGAGGAACACGCACGCCGCGTCGAGGTACGAGATCGCGAGTGCGTGGGCTGCCGTCCGCTTGGCGCGCCGCGCGGCGAGCAGATCGAGAGCCGCGAACCGCGCGCGCTCCGCAGGATCGATGACCAGGGACTGCGCTCGGTTGATCTGCGCGGTGACCTCGAAGACCCGCGCGTCGGCGTTGTCCCCATCGATGCGGGCCGCGAGCCGCCGCCCCACTTCGAGGTGGAGCGGCAAGCGTTCGTCGGGGGCGATGGTCTGGTACGCCGCCTGATGGATGCGGTCGTGCAAGAACACGTAACCGTCGCGCGCGCGGGCCACCATGCCCTCGAGGATCGCCGGTGCGAGCGCCCGCTCGACCTCTTCGGCCGGCAAGTTTGTGGCAGCCTGCAGCGTCGCATCGGTCATCGACACGCCGAGCGCTGCGAACGCCTGCAGCACCTGGAGTGTCGAGGCCGGCAGCCGCGACAGATTCGCGACGAACAGATCGACAACGTTGTCGGACACTGGCCACAGCGCGATCTGCTCCAGCTCCCAGGCCCACTCTTGGTGAGGGCGGTCGAAGGCGAGCAGCCCCTCGCGATGAATCTCCGACAAGAACTGCGCCACGAAGAACGGGTTGCCGCCCGTCTTGTGGACCACGAGCTCCGCGAGCTTTTCCACCTCACGGCCACCTCGAAAGGTGATCGCCGAGATCATCGCAGCCGTGCTCTCCACGGATAGAGGTCCGAGCACGATGTCGGTGATATCGAGCGCGAGCTCGCTCACGCTTGCGAGCCACGTGTGCAGCGGATGGTGCGGCTCGACCTCGAGGTCGTTGTCGCGGTACGCGAACACCACCAGCATGGGTAGCGGTTGCGGCTGCGCAAACACGTACTCGAAGAACGCGAGGCTCGCGGGGTCTGCCCATTGTACGTCGTCGAGGAACATCACCACCGGGTGCTCGGCCGTCGCGAGCAGTTGCACGCACCGAAACAAGAGGCCGTGCATGCGCAGCTGGTCATCCTGCGTGGGCAGCGAGGGCACCACCGGCAGCGGGCCGAGTACCTGCGCGAGCTCGGGAACCAGCTCCGCGACCAGCCCCGCCGACAGCCCGAGCGCCGCGCGCAGCTCGCGTCGCCACGTCTCGATCACCACGGGCTTCTCGCCGAGCAGCCAATCGATCCAGGCGCGCAGCGCCGCCCCGAGCGTCGCATACGGGACATCGCGGTCCTGAGGCCCGAACTTTCCGACGAGGAAGAACCCGCGCTCGGCGGCGACCGCAGCCTGTAGCTCTCGAACAAGCGAGCTCTTGCCCATCCCGGCCGGGCCGCGAACAAGCACGAGCTGCTTGCGTTCGGACGTCTTCGCCGCGCGTAGCGTCGAGAGCAGCGTCGCGAGCTCGGCGTCACGACCGAACAGGGTCTGCGGGATCCGGAAGCGCTCCGGGACGTCCGTGCGCGCGAGGGGGAACGCAGCGATCTCGCGGGTAGCAGCGAACAGCCTCTGCGCCTCGACGAGGTCGGCGCGCAGCGCGTTCACACTCTGGTAGCGCTCCTCCGGGTTCTTTTTGAGCAGCTTGAGCACGATGTCCGACAGAGCCTCGGGCACCGTCGGGCGTACGCGCGACGGCGGTGCTGGCACGCGCGCGAGATGGCAGTGCATCCAGGCGAGGGCGTCCTGGGCCGAAAACGGCAGGCCGCCCGTCAGCATCCAGTAGAACGTGATCCCGAGGCTGTAGAGGTCGCTGCGCGAATCGAGCATGCGGCCCATCCGCCCCGTCTGCTCGGGGGAGACATACGGCAGCATGCGCTCGACGGGCTCGGGCACGGGCGCGAGCTCCTGGTCACGCGGCACCAGCGTCGCAAACCGCAGGTCCGAGAGCCGCACGATGCCCTGGCTGTCGATCAGGACGGTTTGTGGAGTGAGGTTCTTGTGGATGATCGAATGCGCGTGGAGGTGTCCGAGGGCCTCGCAGATCGCGATCGCACACGCGAGGAAGCTCGAGGGCTCCATGCCGCCGGGATACGCGTCGGCGAGCGTCTTGACCGCGACATTCTCGAACACGAGACACGGTCGGCCGTCGACACGATCGAGCTGCAGCGGGCGCAATACCGCGGTGTCGTTCAGCGGCCGTGCGAGCTCGAGCTCGTGCTGCAGCTGGCGCTGAAACCGTCCGGCGCCGTCCTCGTCGACGGGAATCTTGAGGAGCACCCGGTGACCCGCACGCGTCCTGCTGACGAGATCGAACGTCTCGCCGTGGACCACAACGCTGTCGAAGTCTCCAGCCTGGTGCTCAACCGAATGGGCCATGTCCCTCCCTGCGACTCGGGAATTCGCGCTGCGCGACGTAACGACTGACAGGTGCAAGCATCGGACTCGCGATCGCTCACCGGGCGGTCAAGGCGCTCGGTGGCCGCCGATGAGCGCCATCGCGCACCGCCCGCGGGCTGCGCGACAGTAGCGCTCGTGCGAGATCGGGCGATGCAGAAGTACGCGGTCGGGATTCTCGCGTGTTCCGGGGCCCGCCTTGAGGGCTAGCTCCGCTTGACCAGAAACACGGCGTGCGCGGTCGCGACAGGCGCAGCGCGTTCGGCTTGCCACGCCTCCATGCGAACGTTGGCAACGCGGCGGCCCTGGCGCGTGATGATGCCGCGCGCGTGTGTGTCGACGGGCGCGCCCGAACGTAGATAGTCGACCGTGAGCGTGATGGTCTTGGGCAGCACGATCGTCTCAGCGCGCCACAACAGCTCGAAGATCGCGGCGGACTCGAGCAGCGCCCCGAGCGTACCGCCGTGCAATGCGGGAAGCGTGGGGTTGCCGATCAGATGATCGCTGTAGCGCAGCGTGGTGACGAGCTCGTCTCCGTCGAGCGATGCCGTGAGGCCGAGCCACTTGACGTACGGGATGAGCTCGAGCACGGCGCCGAGGTTGTTCGCGGCCTTCGCCGCGGTCAGCCGCTCGACGAGCGTCGGTCCGGCGCTCATGGCTTGCGGCTCCCCGCCTTCGTCGAGACCATGAACGTACCGACAGAGTGCGCGATCGGATCGTCGGCATTGTCGTGGTATGCGACGGCGCGCGTGAATGCGACGTTCTTGGTCAGCTTGTAGCAGGTGGCATGCGCGAGGATCGGGCGGTGGGCATCCGCCGGGCGCAGATAGTCGATGCGCAGGTCGAGCGTGGCGATCGGCACCGGCATGGGCAGCGCCGCGAACACGGCCGCGCCGGAGGCTCCGTCGAGGAGCGCGGTGATCACGCCCCCATGTACGACGCCGGTGTCGGGGTTGCCGACGAGCTTTTCGTCATAAGGGAGCCGAAACACGGCCTCGCTCGGCTGCATGTCGAGGATCTCGATGCCGAGCGCGTGGTTATGCGGCACGTTCTCCGCGAAGCTACGGACGAGTCGGAGGCGCAGCCGCATGCGTTCGTCGTCGTCCTTCTCGGCCATCGGCCGACAACTTACCAGCTACACTGCCAACGCGTGATCGAGCCACCCGCATCGCTTGGATGGGACGCCCAGTGGGCGGAGCGTGCCCGTGCGGTGGATCCCGAGGGCGCGTGGCAGCCGGTGCGGATCGCCGCGGAGCACCGGGGCGCCTATCACGCGACGGGCCCGGGCGGCCTCGCCTGGGTCGAGCTCCCCGGACGCACATTTCATCGCGCGGCAGACAAGCGCGAGCTGCCGACCGTAGGTGACTGGGTGCTCGTCGAGCGGTGGGAAGCGGCCGTCGCGAACAGCGGTGCCGGCGTGGTGCGCGAGATCCTGCCGCGGCGAAGCTTCCTGGTGCGTAAGGCGGCGGGCGAAGCAACGCTGCCGCAGCCGATCGCGGCGAACATCGATGTCGGGCTCGTGATGACCTCGGCGAACACCGACCTCTCGCCGGCGCGCCTCGATCGCTACATCGGCATCCTGCGCGATGGAGGCATCGAGCCGGTGCTCGTGCTGTCCAAGGCCGACCTCGCCCCCGATCCCGCGGCGCTGCTCGCGGCGCTGCGCGCTGTCGGCGAGGTGCGCGTGCTGGCCGCGTCGAGCCACCGTGGAGAGGGCCTCGCGGAGCTGCGGGCGCTCGGCGGCCCGGGACGCACCACCGTGCTGCTCGGCAGCTCGGGCGTGGGCAAGTCGACGCTGCTGAACGCGCTGATCGGGACGCGCCAGGAGACGCGCGACATTCGCGCCGACGAACGCGGCCGGCATACCACCACGCGCCGCGAGCTCTTCATGGCCGACGACGGCGGCCTGTGGATCGACACGCCCGGCATGCGCGAGCTCGCGCAGTGGATCGAAGAAGACGACGAGCAGGCGTTCGACGACATCGCCGAGCTCGCCGGTAGCTGTAGGTTTCGCGATTGCCAGCACCGCGACGAGCCCGGATGTGCCGTCCGTGACGCGATTGGTGTGGATCGGCTCGCCAGCTTCCACAAGCTCGCAGCCGAGCGCGACGATGCAATCAAGCGGCAGGAAAAAGCGCTCAAGCTCGCCGAGCACCGCAAGGCACGCCAGCGCTCGCCCAAGCCGCGCGATCGCGAATAGCTAGCAATCGCTCGGGCAGCTCTCAGAAGAGACAGGATCCAGAGGCGATAGAACGCTGCATTCTCGCACGGGATGCTATACGTCTCGCCGCCGTGATCGCGTTCTCTTCGGTTAGCAAGCAGTACGGTGGCCAGATCCTCTTCGTCGAGGCCTCGTTCCAGATCAACCCTGGCGAGAAGGTCGGCCTCGTCGGCCCCAATGGCGCCGGCAAGAGCACGATCTTCCGCATGCTCGCCGGCGAGGAGCAGCCCGATGATGGCGCGATCGAGCGCCCGAAGAAGCTGACCCTCGGCTACTTCCGCCAGGACGTCGGCGACCTCAAGGGCCGCAGCATCCTCGCCGAGACCTGTGCGGGCGCCGGCGAGGTCGCCGAGCTCGGCACCGAGCTCGCGGAGCTGACCGCCAAGCTCGAGAATCCAGCGGACGACCTCGACGACGTGGTGACGCGGTTCGGCGAGGTGCAGGCCCGTTACCAAGACCTCGGCGGCTACGAGCTAGAGGCGCGCGCGCAGTCCATTTTGCACGGCCTCGGGTTCGCCGATTCGCAGATGCAGAACGACGTCGGCACGCTCTCGGGCGGTTGGAAGATGCGCGTCGCTCTCGCCCAGATCCTGCTCGCCAAGCCGGATCTGCTGCTGCTCGACGAGCCCACCAACTACCTCGACCTCGAGTCGATCCTGTGGCTCGAGCAGTTCCTCCGCGACTACACGGGCACCGTGGTGATGACCTGCCACGACCGCGAGATCATGAACCGCGTCGTCGCGAAGATCGTCGAGATCGACGGCGGCGAGCTGCGCTCGTACACCGGCAACTACGACTTCTACGAGCGCGCGCGTGAGATCGAAGCCGAGCGCCGCGAGGCCGAATACGCACGGCAGCAGGCGCGCCTCGCCAAGGAGAGCCGGTTCATCGAGCGCTTCAAGACCCACGTCGCGAAGGCGGCACAGGTGCAGAGCCGGATCAAGAAGCTCGAGAAGGTGGAGAAGGTCGAGCCACCGCGCCGCATCGTCGAGAAGCACTTCGAGTTCCGCACGCCGTCGCGCTCGGGCGACGACGTGGTGAAGATCGTGAACATCGAGAAGCGCTACGGCACGCGCACCGTCCACGCCGGCCTCACGCTGACCGTGGCACGCAAGGAGCGGTGGGCGGTGATGGGCGAGAACGGCGCGGGCAAGTCGACCTTACTCAAGATGGTGGCCGGCGTACTCGCGCCGGATGCTGGCACCGCGGCGATCGGCGCGTCGGTTTCGATGGGCTACTACGCGCAGCACGTGATGGATGCGCTGACCGCGGACCATACGATCCTCGACGAGCTGCAAGAGCACGCGCCGATGGCCAACCAGGGCACGCTTCGCAGCCTCGCCGGTGCTTTCGGCTTCCACGACGACGACGTGTTCAAGCCCGTGCGCGTCCTGTCGGGTGGCGAGCGCGCGCGGCTCGCGCTGGCCAAGCTGCTGTACGACGCCCCGAATCTTTTGATTCTGGACGAGCCCACGAACCACCTCGACATCGTAACCAAGCGCGCTCTGGTCCGCGCCCTCGCCGACTACGAGGGTACCCTGATGTTCGTCAGCCACGACCGGCAGTTCCTGCGGGCCCTGGCCAATCGCGTGCTCGAGCTGTCATCGGCCGGGCCCCGCATCTACGGTGGCACCTATGATGAGTACGTCACGTCGACGGGCCGCGAGGCTCCCGGGATGCGCGTGTGACCTTGTCGATCCGCGTGTTACGCTTTGACCCGTGTCGCATGAGCTCGACGACCTGGACTCCGGCACGTTCATCGGCATAGGCCCCCAGACGCCCTCGCACGGTACGAATCCCGGCCGGCAGGGACAGGCATCGCGCCCGCTTGGCGGCCGCAACGCGGGGCAGGTCCACGGGATCGCCCAGACCGGGGCAACGGTTCAGACCAGCATCCCACGCCCCGAGTGGGACAGCGAGAGCAAGCCCGGCGTCGACCTCCAGCCCGGCACCTGCATCAAGCAGTACGAGCTGATCCGCGAGCTCGGCCGCGGTGGCATGGGCGTGGTGTATGCGGCGCGCGATATCAAGCTGGGGCGCCGCGTCGCGATGAAGTTCCTCCGCACGGTGGATCGCGAGGTCGTCGATCGCTTCCTCGTCGAGGCGCGTGCCACGGCGCAGTGCAACCACGACAACATCGTCATCATCTACGAGGTCGACGAGTGGCAGGGCATGCCATACATGGTGCTCGAGTTCCTCGAGGGCCGCTCCCTGCGCGAGCTGATCGGGCCGTTCAACGATGGCCAGCCCATGCCGCCCTCGCGGGTGGTCGAGCTGATCTTGCCCGTCGCGCGCGCGCTCGCCCGCGCCCACGAGCTCGGCATCGTGCACCGCGATCTCAAGCCGGAGAACGTGCACGTCACCAACGCCGGGCAGGTAAAGGTGCTCGACTTTGGCATCGCGAAGGCTCTCAACAGCGCGGTCCGCGAGGAGCGGCGGCGGCCCAGCCTCGCCGACGTCGAGAACACGAGCATGACGCTCACGCGCGAGGGCGCGATGATCGGCACGCTGCCGTACATGTCGCCCGAGCAGATGGGGCTCGACGAAATCGATCACCGCTCGGACCTGTTCGCCGTCGGCCTCATGATGTTCGAGATGTTGCTCGGTCGGCATCCGGTGCAACCGGTTGGCACCGAGGCGCTTGTCGAGAATCTTCTGAGCCCGCAGCCCATGCGGTCGGCGCGAGGCGTCTCCCTCGGCATGCCCGACGGCCTCGCGCAGGCGATCGATGACTGCCTGGTCAAGCAGAAGGCAGATCGCATCGCGAGCGCGAACGAGCTCGCGCGTCGGCTCGAGCATCTGCTCCCTGGCCGCCGCGGCCGCGAGCTGGCCGAGGGTGAGAGTCCCTATCCGGGCCTCACCGCGTTCCAGGAGCACGACGCGGACCGCTTCTTCGGCCGGAGTCGTGACGTCGCGCGCATGGTAGCGCGCGTGCGCGAGCTGCCGCTGACCGGCATCGTCGGCCCCTCGGGCGTCGGGAAGTCGTCGTTCGTGCGCGCCGGCGTGGGCCCCGCGCTGAAGGTCTCGGGCGAGACCTGGGACGTCGTCACGCTGCGCCCCGGTCGTGCACCGATCGCCGCCCTGGCTGGCGTCGTCGAGCGGTTGACGACGCGCGTCGGTAGCTCCGTCACCACGACGCTCAACGAGCACGAGCAGCTGATGGAGCGCCTGCGCCACGAGCCCGGCTTCCTCGGCGCCACGCTCCGTTCACACGCCGCTGCGACGGACAGTCACACGCTGATCTTCGTCGACCAGTTCGAGGAGCTCTACACGCTGGTCCCCGACGTCGACGAGCGGCGAGCGTTTACCGCGGCCCTCGCCGCCGTTGCCGACGATGCCGCGTCGCCACTGCGCGTCATCGTGTCGATGCGCTCCGACTTTCTCGACCGCGTCGGCGAGGACCCGCGCTTCATGGAGGAGCTATCGCGCGGTCTGGTGTTCCTCACCGCGCCGGATCGCGAGGGCTTGCGCGAGGCGCTCGAGCAACCGGTCGAGATGGTCGGCTATCGGTTCGAGAACGCGACGATGGTCGGCGACATGCTCGATGCCCTCGCCTCGACTCCGGGCGCGCTGCCCCTCCTCCAGTTCGCCGCCGCCAAGCTGTGGGATGCGCGCGATCGCGGCAGGCAGCTGCTGACGATGCAGAGCTACCAGGCGATCGGCGGCATCAGTGGTGCGCTCGCCGCGCACGCCGACGAGGTCCTCGCGAGCATGAGCCCCGCGGCGCAGAAGCTGACCCAGAAGGTGTTCCGCCACCTGGTCACGCCCGATCGCACGCGCGCCATCGTCGAGCTCTCGGATCTGCGCGAGCACGCGCGCCAACAAGGCGACAGCCCCGACGAGATCGCCCGCGTGATCGATCAGCTCGTGGGTGCGCGCCTGCTGGTCGTACAGACACGCGCGGATGCAGGTGGGGGCTCCGTCGAGATCGTCCACGAATCGCTGATCGATCGCTGGCCCACGCTGAAGCGCTGGCTCGACGAGGTGCAGGAGGATGCGGCGTTCCTCGCGCAGCTCTCCGCCGCGGCCAAGCAGTGGGACGCGAAGGGTCGTCCGAACGGCCTCTTGTGGCGCGGTGAGGCGATGGAAGAAGCGCAGCGGTGGCAGAAGACCCACAGCAGCGCCCTGCCCTCGCGCGACGAGGCGTTCCTCCTCGCGGTGCTCGCGCTCGGTCGGCGCGGCAAGCGCATCCGCAGGTTCGTGCTCGTCGGCTCGTTCACGGTGCTCGCGGGGATCGCGACCGCTGCGTCGGTCGCGTACGTGCAGATGAGCGAGCTCAAGCAGACCGCGCAAGCGAATGCCGAGGAGGCCAAGCAGCGCCTCGCCGACTTCGAGCGGGCAAACGCCGAGCGGTTGTCAGCCCAGGACCGCAAGAAGCTCGCCGAGGAACAGTTCGCGATGGCCGAGAAGAACCGCGTCGCCGCGCAGATCGCCGCGCAGCAGGCGCAGGGTGCCCTCGGGCTCAGCAAAGAAGAGCTCCAAAAGGCCAACGCCGAGCTGCGCGTTCTGGCCGACGAGTCTCGTGCTGCGCGCGAGCGCGCCGAGGCGGCGACAAGGCGCGCTCTGGAGAAAGAAGCGGAGGCCCAGAAGGCCAAGGCCGCACTGCAGATCAAGCTCGATGCCGAGCAGGCGAAGGTGAAGGAGCTCGAGGAGCAAAAGCGCAAGCTGTCGACGAAGCTGAAGGACAAGCTCGAGTAGCTAGCCATCGCCCCCCGCCGACAACAAGACCGCGGCGAGCCCGCGGCGCATCGCTAGAACGTGCCGCCGAGTGAGAGCGCAGCGCCACCCGGCATCGGCGTCACCGACGGCCGCAGGCGCTCGATGCTCTCCGGGTACACGGTGCGGCCGCGATTGAGGTACAGCATGACTGCGCCGGTCACGACCGTCGCGCCGCCGGCGGTCATGATGCCGATCGCGAGCTGGCTCTTCGTGCGGGCGCTATCGTCGAGCTTCGCGAAGTCCCCGAGGCGGGGGTCGTCCGCGCTGCAGGCGAGCACCGAGCACTGTTGCGTGACGGTGCGGTCGTAGCTCTCCATATCGGCGGCCGCCGACAGGTTGAGGACGCCGCCGATGCTGGCGATGGCGAACCCGCTACCGAACACGACCCACGGCACCCAGCCGGGCCAGCGATGGACGACGCGCGCGGCCTTCTCGATGGGATCGAGATCGAGCGTGACCTGATCGCGCTTGCCACCCACGATCACCACCTCGACGGTGCGGGTCAGGTAGCCTTGCTTGGTGCCGACGACCTGGTGAGAGCCCGGCGCGACGCGGCGGCTCTCCGCGGCCGGGCATGTCGCGAACGGCTGACCGTCGAGCGTGATCTTGACGCCCGCCTGCTTGCAGGTGACCGACAGGTCCGCGATCTGGCTGGCGAGCAGCTTGTCGTACGACAGCGCCTCCGCGTAGACCGTGTCCTCGAGCGGCGCCGCACCGTACTTGAGCGCCTGCTTGAGGTTGTCCGAGGCCTCGACGGGGCGGTCGAGCAAGATCAGGCAGCGAACCATGTTGAAGCGAATCGCCGGGTGGTCCCACGCTGCGACCGCGACCTTGTAGTTCTCGAGCGCCTCGGCGTACTTCTGGTCGAGGAATTTCGCGTTGCCCGCGTCGAGGCTCTTCTGCGCTTCTTTCTTCTGCGCCTCGGAGACGCCCACCGACCACGGTGGCGTCTCGGCAGCGGCTGGGACCGCAGCGAGCAGCAGGCCTGCGACGGCAAGCGCGAGACGATGTGAACGCAGCATCATCGAACCCTCTTCCAGTATCCGCCGGTAGTCGCGGCGTGAGCAAGGTCGAGCGCAGGTCTACTCGTCGTCGTCCGACGATCGCTTTTTCTTCTGCTTTTTCTTCTTGTCTGCCGGCTGCTTCGGCTTGTCCTGCTCCGCGGCCTTGGCCGGCTCGGGCTCCTTGACCGCGGGCGGGAGGATCTTCACGAACTCGGCACCCGCGCCGGGCTCGTCGAGCGCGAGCGCCTCGTGCAGGGCGATCATCTTCCAGCCCACCTCGCTCTTCTCGAACACGGCGAACACGCGCAAGGGCAGCGGCTCCTCATTCTTTTCCACGCGTGTCACCGCCGCGGTCACCCACGCGAGCTGGCCATCGGCCGTGGTGTGCGCCGCGATGTCGCCCGCGGTCGCGGCCCGTGTTCCAGCCTCGAGGCGCTTCTTCCACAGCTTCTTGATGTCCTTCGTGCCGCGCGTGACCTCGCCGCTCGCGGGCCCGATTACCAGCGCCGAGCTGCGGCTCGCCAGATCGTCACCCCACAGCTGCTGATCCAGCAGGCCCTTCTTGAACCGCTCGACGGCACCACCGGCCTCGTCGTCGACCTCCGCCGGAGCCGAAGCCCCCGGGGGTACGACCGCGACCTTCTTCGCTTCAGCGCGGATGTCGCGCAGCGAGGGCGTCCGTGCGATGGCCGCCGCGGTGAGGCGGAAGAAGTCATCCTCGCTCGACAGGATCGCCATCATCGCCATCGAGGTTCCGTCGACGTTGACCACATCGAACGCCCATGCGGAGCGGCCGCCCGGCGACACGGCGACGGCGAGCTTCCGCGAGCGCACCGCCTTCGCCTCACTCAGATCGATCACCTTGTTGAGCGCGACGATCGCGTCGGTCCGGTTCGCGAACCCATCCGCCTTGCGCGGACCGAACACGATCACGTTCTCGTCGACGACGGAGAACAGATTGTCGGGCTTGCCGCGGCTGATCGAGCCGTAGATCTCCTCGAGCGCACCCTTCGCATCACTCTCTGCTTCGCGCTCGTCGATCGCGGGGCCGACGTCGGCTTTCTTTGTCGACTTCGCTGTACCACCACACGCGACGAGGGCGCTCGCCAGCGCGAGCGCGAGCGGTGCGAACCGCAAGGCTACGCCCGACCGAGGCGCTTGATGCTCGGCAGCGGCGTGCCGCGCGAGGGCGGCGACAGCACGAGGTGCGGGACGGTGTCTTCCGACGGCGGGGCCGGGGAGACGGCGGTGACCGTGTCCTCGAAGCTCGGTGCTTGCATCATCTTCGAGGGCCGCACGACGGGCGCGAGCCGTGCTCCCTGCATCGAAGGAAGCGCGGGCACCGGAATCACCGTCGACGGCGGCGTCGTCGATGCGTGCGTCGGGAACGGAGCGGGCGTACCGCGCGCCACGCGCGGCGTGCTCGGCGGATGGGTAGGCGTCACGGCCAGGGGCTTCGCGACCGGCCCAGGCTTCGCGACCGGCCCAGGCTTCGTCACCGGCCCAGGCTTCGCGACCGACGTAGGCTTCGCGGGCGCCTTGGGCGCGACGGGGCGCGGGGCCGGCGGCGGTGGTGCGAGTGCTTGCTCGGTTTCCTCGGCGGCGGCGCGCGCACGGGCGATGGCGATCGTCCATTCCCAATCATCCTCCTCCGGCGAGGCCGAGACCACCGCAACGGGCGCCAGCTGCATCCCGAGCGCCGGCGCAGCCACGACGGGCGCGGCCCACTCCGGCATCACGGCGACCGGTGCGGCCGGGGCGGCGACCGGGCGCGCGATCTGCGGCCCGGACGGAGGCGTCACCGGCATCGGCGCGGTCGCGCGCGGCCCGATGAGCTTTGCGGACGGCCATTGTTCGAGCTCGGCGGCGGCCAGATCGCCGTCCTCCCAGCCCACGATCTTGCCGCCAAAGCCGTCATCCAGCACGGCCGGCCGCATCGACATCACGCGGCCTTCAGGGGTCAACACCAGCCCGTACTTTTCCAGCTTGACCAACCCCAGGCGCCTCATGAGGGTGTCGATGGCTCGCATGCCGCGGGGTGAGTGCACCCCGCAGGCCAGCCGGAGACCTCCCGCAGCACGTGCAAGCCGTCGGATCGAGAGCCCTCGCGTTGGGTGGAGCGGCCGGCCTGAGGGCTCGAGCCCCAGACCACTCCCCCAGTCCTCCGGGATCCTTACGAAACTGTGCAGAAAACGTTCGACCGAGCCGAGAACCGCTACCGGCCTTCGTACTTCGGGGGGCGACCCGCCGCGAACGCGGCCAGGCCCTCGTTGCGGTCTGCGCTGAACAGCGTGACCTCGTAACACGTGCGCTCGAGCTCCAGGGCCTGGTCCATCGGCACACCGTAGCCGCGCTCGATGGCCGTCTTCGCCTGGACGACGGACAGGGGCGCACACCCGCCGAGCTCGCTGAGGATGCCCTCCACCGCCGCGTGTAGCTGGCCGCGCGCGACCACCTGATTCACGAGACCGATCTCGAGCGCACGCGCGATCGGGATGCGACGCCCGAGCAGGATGAGCTCTTTCGCGCGCGCCTCGCCGATGAGGCGCGGCAAGCGTTGCGTGCCACCAGCGCCCGGCATGATACCGAGCCGCACCTCGGTGAGCCCGACCTCGCTGCCCTCGACGCCGATCCGGAAGTCGCAGGCGAGCGCGAGCTCGAGGCCGCCACCATACGCGGAGCCATTCATCGCGCAGATCGTCGGCTTGCGCAGCGCCCCGATGTCGTTGATCGCGCCACCGATCGCGCGGAGGAACGGACCCGCTTCCGAGGCGGGCACGCCCTTGCGCTCCTTGAGATCTGCGCCGGCGCAGAAGGCCTTGTCACCGGTACCGGTGATCACGACCGCGCGCACGTCGTCGTCGTGCGCGAGCTCGCTGGCGATCTCGCTGAGGCGCCGATTGACGGCGAGCGACAGCGCGTTGCGCGCGTCGGGACGATCGAGGGTGATCCATGCGGCCGTGCCGCGTTTCTCGACGAGGACGTCGGACATGCGGCGGACGGTACTACGAGCCGGCCCGCTCCGCTTGACGGCGCGCGCGCGCTTGCTTGCCGAGATGAGCCTTGAGGTACTTCGACGGCAGCTCGTGACCGACGAACGCCGACGCCGTGCGCGACGCTTCGGTCAGCTTGTCGAGATCGATACCGGTGCGAACCCCCATCGAGTGCAGCATCGCGACCACGTCCTCGGTGGCGAGGTTGCCTGCCGCGCCCGGTGCGTAGGGGCACCCCCCGAGGCCGCCGGCGGAGCTGTCGATCGTGGTGATGCCCATCTGCAGCGCGACAAGACAGTTTGCGAGCGCCGTGCCCTGCGTGTCGTGGAAGTGCACCGCAACGGTGTCGGCCGGGTGCTTCGCGAGCACGCGGCCCAGCACGTCCTCGGTCTGCGCGGGATTCGCGACGCCGATCGTGTCGCCGAGCGAGACCTGATAGACGCCCTTGTCGCGCAGCTGACCCATCAGCTCGACCGCGCGCTCGGGATCGACGTCGCCCTCGTACGGGCACCCGAACACCGTCGACACGTACGCGCGTACCTGGACCTTGGCGGCGAGTGCGTGCGGGATGACGTCGTCGAAGGCAGCGAGCGCCTCGGCGATGGTCTTGTTGATGTTCTTGCGGTTGTGCGTCTCGGACGCGCTGAGGAAGACCGCGATCTCCTTCATGCCCGCCGCGAGCGCGGTCTCGAGGCCGCGGCGGTTGGGCACGAGTGCGCTCATCCGAACGCCCGAGGGGCGGTGCACACCGCGCGCGACCTCGGCAGCATCTGCGAGCTGCGGAATCCACTTGGGCGATACGAAGCTCGTGATCTCGATGGCGCGAATGCCGGCACCGACAAGCGCATCGATGAACTTCAGCTTGTCGGGGGTCGGAACCTGGCGCGCTTCGTTCTGCAGGCCGTCGCGCGGCCCGACCTCGTAGATCGAGACCTCGGCAGGCAGCTTCACGGTGCGTCATCTCCCCCGGGGCTTCCGCCCCCCCTAGCGGTAGGGCTCCCCCCTGTACGTGGCCCGGGCATCCCCGAACCATAGTCCCGCGGGTCGATGGCGGCTAGCTCGTCGAGCAGGGAGGGGGTGAAGGCGTCGAGGGAGTCGATCAGGCGGTGCGCGTGGGACTGGTCCCAGCCCCCGAAGTTACCGGCACGAACGCCGACGACGATGCAGCCTGCGGCGCGGCCTGCGGAGATCCCTGCCGTGGAGTCCTCGACAACCACGCACTCGTGGGGCGCGAGGCCCAGTTTAGCGAGTGCCATCTGGTAGCCATCCGGCGCCGGTTTGCTGCGCGGGACGTCCTCCGCGGCGAAGATGACGTCGAATGTGTCGGGCTCCGCGAACAGCGGCAGGACCTGGTTGACCTCGACGCGCGAGCTACCCGTGACCAGGGCGCGCGGGCGCCCACGGGTCCAGGCGAGCACCTCGCGCGCGCCTGGCATGACGTGGATACCTTGCTCGGCGATCACCTGATCCCGGAACAGGGCCGTCTGGGCGATCAGCTCGTGCATGTTCCACGACAGCTTCGGGTAACGCGTCTTGACGCTCTCGTAGATGGCAACCCACGATTTCCCGACGACATAGTCGCGGTCGTATTGCTCGACCTGGATGCCCTGCCCCGCGAGCAGAGCGCGCGCCATCGCCTCGCCACTCTCGCGCTCGGAGTCCACGAGCGTCCCATCGAGGTCGAACAAGAAGCCACGGATCGTCGGCACTGCGGCCCGTTGATAACATGCCGGACCCTGTAACCGCGGCCGCAATGGCGAGCACTGTCTGTGTGTCACACTCGGACCGGAGTTGATTCACCATGCGAACTGTCCTCGGTACCGCTTTGGCCTTGTCGTTGACCTTGGTTGGCTGCGCAAGCCGCAACAAGCAGTCGGTCGCGCTCTACGAGAAGGGTGACTACGCGGGTGCCGCGCGCGCCGCCGACTCGGGGCTCGCGACCCACCCCAAGGATGAAGGGCTGTGGCAGATGCGCGTACGGGCGGCGCTCGCACAGGGCGATCGGGATGGCATCGCGCGGGCCTACGCGAGCTACCGCGACGTCATCCACGAGGACGATCGTGCGCTACTCCGCGAGCTGGCGATCGCCACCCTCGAGCAGGCGCTCGCCTCGCCGTCGGTGAAGATGAAGATCGCAGCGATCCAGGCCGTAGAGGCCTCCGAGATCCACGCGCTCGCCGAAGTGGTCGCCGAGCGTATGGGCGACGACGACGATCGCGTGGCAGCCGCCGCGGCGATCGCCGTGCTCCGCGGCTATCCGCAGGCACCCGGCGTCGCGAGCGACATGTTGCGCTCCGAGCACGCCGAAGCGCGGCGAATCGCCGTCGAGGGCATCGGCAAGAAGGTCGGACGCATGGCCGCCGCGGATCTCCAGAACGCCGCGACCGATCCGGATCCGCGCGTGCGTCGCGCCGCGATTCGCTGGCTCGGCCAGCTCGAGAACAAGGACGCGGTCACGCTGCTCACCCGCCGGATGAAAGATCCCGACGAGAGCGTGCGCGCGGCCGCGGCCATTTCGCTCGCGCAGATCGGCGTCGGCAACCTTCCCGCGCTCGCGAAGCAAGCCCTCGCCGATCGCGCGCTCGCCGTGCGCCTCGCCGGCATCGATCTGCTCGTCGCCGCCAAGCGCATGTCAGATCTCGTGGCGCTCGCCGAGACCGATCCCGACCCACTCGTCGCCGCCGAGGCTGCGATCTACGCCAAGCGTCCCGACCTCGCTGCGCGGGCGCTCGATCGTGCCGCTGCCGATGACCGCTGGGCGCTTCGTGCAGGTGCCGCGAACCTCGCAGTGCGTGCGCTCGGCAAGGAGAAGGGCACCGAGCTCGCGCGCCGACTGACCTCCGACAAGGAGCTCACTGTTCGGCTCGCCGCTGCGCGCGTGCTCGCGCACAACGGTGACAAGGCTGCTGCCGCCGCGGTCTTCACCGAGGCGCTCGCGAATCCCGAGCTCGCGTTGCAGGCCGCAACCGACCTCGCCGAGCACGGCGATCCGCGCGGCACCGAGGCACTCGACGCCGCGATGCGCGATGCAAGCGGTGGCGAGGAGCGCCGCGCGTCGGCAGCCGCTGCACACCGCGGGGCACGCAAGATCACCCCGGGCCTCGTCGCGGCGCTCGCGGATCAGAGCGGCGTCGTGCGCGTCGAGGCAGCGGCAGTGCTCGTCGCGCTCGTCAAGGCGAAGTAAGCGCTGGTGACGTAGCGGAGATAGAGAGAGCGCGGAGGTTTGCGTCACGACGGCGTGCAAGCGTTCGCGGTCTGCGGGCGGCAGATGCCCATGCCGTTGCAATGCACGGCCTGACCGTTCTGCGTCGGGCACGGGTTGCTGCCATCACAGGTCTGCGTGCACACCTGCAGCCCGGCGCCCTGGAAGACGCGACAGTTGCCGGACATGCAATCACCGTTACCGGTGCACGGATCATACGCCGCGCCGGTGCACGCCGCGCCACCACCATCGATGGGCGGCGCATCGACCGCTCCACCATCGATGGGGGCCGGCGCGTCGACTGCGGAGGGCGCGTCGGCGGCGGGCGGCGGCGATCCGCCGTCGTCTCCACAGGCGCCGAGAGCCACCGCGATCACAGCCAGCAAGCGCGTGTTCATTGCGTCATCGTCTCTGGGTCGCGCGCGGCCGGTGGTTACACGGATGTCAATTCTGGAACCGAGGGCCTGGTGAGAAGGCGTGGAGGATCCAGGTCCCACCTTCAAACGCCCGTTACATCGTTGTCATCGGGTTCGTGCGAGTTGCGCCAGGCATATCCTTTGCTGCGCAGCTCGCTCATGACGAAGGCCCTCGTGCTCGCGATCGCGCTCTCGGGATGTATGGTCGGTTCGGGCGGCGGTGGTGGTGGTGGCAGCGATGACGGTCAGGCACCCGATGCAGGCATGACTTCCGGTGAGGATGCGGCGGCGGCGGCGTGTCCGCTGCCCGATACCACCGCGGATACCGGTGCGCTGACCGCGACGGCATCGCAGCGCTGCAACGTCCCCGGCTCGCAGGGCACACGCAAGTGGTTCCGCCTCTACGCGTCTATGCCCGGCTCCCCGGTCGACATCGTCCAGCTCGAGCTCTGGGACGGGCTCGGTGCGTTCAGCGGCGGCACGGTCGCGGCGGGCACCTATCAGCTCACCGGCAACGAGCTGAGCTACGAGACCTGCGGCGTGTGCGTGCGGGCCATCGGCAACAAGGGAGCGGCAGACCAGAAGGTGTACTTCGCGAAGGGTGGCACCGTGCAGGTTACGGCCGTCGGTGCCGCGGGTCAGCCGGTCGCCGCGACGATCACCAACCTCGTGCTCGGCGAGGTAGATCCGGTGACCAATGTCGAGGTCGCGAGCGGATGCAGCGCGAGCCTTGCCCGCACCCAGCTGAGCGGCACGATCGTCGATGTCGGCGGCGGTGGCGGTGGTGGCGGTGGTGGCGGCGGCGGCGGCGGCGGTGGCGGGACGCAGTGCCCGACCACCGTCGGGGACTAGTCCCCTGGATCGGTGATTCCTCACCGACCCTACGTCGTTCAACCGATCGATCTCATGGCCGAACTTCGTCGCGAGTTCTTGCAACGAGAACGCTTCCAGGGGACTAGCAGGGCGTTGAAAAAGAGGAGTTACGTGGCCGGTTCCGTGGCCGTGATCGACACCGTGATCGTGGCCGCGCTCGGGAACGGGAACGATACCGTGGTCCTGATCGACACCGTCGACGATCAGGGATCGATGAGCT
>JANRKM010000292.1:0-7485 GCA_033763475.1 Kofleriaceae bacterium | reverse complement strand
CTGGTCGAACGCCGTGAACTTCGCGAAGCCCTTCGTCGACTGCACCTTGGTGATCGCAGCCGTCAACGTGGTCTTGCCGTGGTCGACGTGGCCGATGGTGCCGATGTTGACGTGGGGCTTGTTACGGACGAATTTCTCTTTCGACATTCCTGCGATCCTCTCGGTTCTTTTTACTTACGAGCCCTCTGACAGAATTGAACTGTCGACCCCTTCCTTACCAAGGAAGTGCACTACCACTGTGCTAAGAGGGCGGGATGGGTTGACGCGCGCGTTGTATCAGAAACCGATGCGTTGGCGAAGGGAGCGATCCCTGCGTTGAGCATTGGCTCGGCGTCGCCAGTCGGCGCTTCTTCCATACAACATGCGAGCGGGCGAAGGGGCTCGAACCCTCGACAACCAGCTTGGAAGGCTGGAGCTCTACCAACTGAGCTACGCCCGCGACGAACAACACAAACTAGACTTCGGAGACGTGGTGGACGGACGTGGATTTGAACCACGGTAGGCATAAGCCGGCAGATTTACAGTCTGCTCCCTTTGGCCGCTCGGGCATCCGTCCAGGAGTTTCGAAAGATTCAGTTGTCAGAGCTGGCGGCGGGACTCGAACCCGCGACCTCCTGATTACAAGTCAGGTGCTCTACCAGTTGAGCTACGCCAGCAGGATCGCTCGCCTTCCCGAAGGTGCAGCAGGTGGAGAGGCTGAGACGTATAGATGACGCCCAGTAGAGCGTCAACGCCCAAGATGGGATTTTCCTCCCGTTGGGACGAGATGCATAGCTGGTTTTCACGCCGGGAGCAGCTTCGCGCTCCCGAATAGCGTCGGTACGGTCACCGCCATGAAGAACGAATTCGTCGCGGGGAAAGATTTCAAGGCCAATGGTTCGACGATCTCGGGGACCGGTGAGGCGAAGTCCGAATTCCGCGGACTGCAGGCAGATCTCAACCAGTACGCCCAGGCGGTCGGGTTCGATCCCGTGGTGGTCGATGGGGTGATCGGCCCGAAGACGGTCGAGGCCGCCAACAAGATCGTGAAGGCGGTGCTCGCGGCCAACTCGTTGCTCGTCCCGGTCGAGTTCACGACGCCGGACAACGTGGAGGCGGTCGCCAAGTACGCGGCGCGCATTCGCGACTGGCTGCACGGCACTGCGGCGAAGACGCTCAAGGTGAGCCCGTTCCGCGTCTACGAGCGCGGCCAGGGCAAGGACTGGAACACCAAGGGCGACATCGCGTATGGCGCAGGCGCCGTGCACGACGAGTTCCTCGGGCTGCAGCGCGACCTTAACAAGCTGGCGAGCATCGTTGGCTTCCAGCCCCTGCAGGTCGATGGCTTCATCGGCCCGAAGACCGCCGCCGCCGTGAAGGCAACCTACGACAAGGTGGTGGCGAAGAACAAGCTGTTCGGTGTGACCCTGTTCCCGGTCCCCGACACCAAAGAGGAGACCGCGGAGTTCGCGGCCTTCATTCACGACTGGATACAGAAGGTGGCGATGAAGGAGCTCGGCAGCAGCGCGGCTGTCTGAGCGTCGCTAGTTGGCGGGCGTCTCGAACTGCCCCGCCTGATCCTTGGCGAGGAGCTGCATCAGCTGCATCGCGCGCTGCTCGGAGCCCTTGCTCCACGCCGTGTCGACGCCAAACGCCTTGGCGAGCTCGACGTTCATGCGGTGTCCCTCGAGCGCCTTGGCGAGGTGCTCGCGCACCCGTTCGTGAACCTCGACGACGTACGTTGGGCGCGCGGCGGTGTCGACGCGCGCGGGGTACGGCGCTTTGACATGGGCCTCCCACAGCTCCATGAAGATCTGCGACATCTGATAGCCCGACGCCGTCGCCCAGTAGGCGTGCTTGAACCCGAGCGCCTCGCGCCAGCGATCGTAGGCCTGCACCGCGAGCACGCGCTTGGCCTCGAGGTCGGCGACCATCCGGTCGTCGGGGAGGCGCACTGGCGCGAGCTCGAACCTGCGGTGGGCGACCTCGCCGCGGTAGTAGTGGGCCATCGCGATGTAGTACGGGTCCTCGATGCGCGGCGCCTTGCGCCACTCCGCCACGGCGAGCGCGAGCGTGGCGTCGGCGGCATCGAGCTGCTGCTGCTCGAGCTGGACGTAGCCCTTACGGGCGTAGGCCTCGATGCGATCGGCGTAGGTCAGGTTCGGGCGCGCGAGGATGGCCTCCAACGTGACCAGGGCATCGGCCCACTGCTGTTTGTCGGCCTGGAGCGCGACGATGTAGAGGTGACCGTCGATCGACTCGCGCGAGGTCGGATACCTGGTGACCAGCTCGCGCAGGGTCGTGATCGTGGCAGGGATGTCGCCTTGCCCGTCGAGAATCGCGGCGATGTTGAGCATCGACAGCGGCGCATACTTCGAGTCCGGGAACTCCGCGAGCAGCTGCCGGTACTGCGCGATCGCCGCCTGCGTGCGTCCCGCCTTGGCCGCCTCGGTCGCGAGCGTGAACAGATCCGCGGAAGCAACCGATGTCAGCTCGGGCTCCCCGCCCACGCCCGACGGCGATGCCTTGATGCGAATGATGTCGAGATCGATGACGCGCGGATCTTTGGCGACCGCGCTCGCATCGGTCGGATCCGCTTTCGGTGCTTTCGACGTGGCCTCGGCGAGATCTGCCGCGGGCGTGATCGCGGGCGCAGGCTTCGACAACGTCGACGAGGACGACCGTCCACCGCAGGCCGCGAGGGCAAAGGCGAGGGCGATCGTAGTCCAGCGGAGCTGCATGCCTAGTTATGACGCACGAGCGGGCCCGAAGGGGTGTCCCGGATGCGCGAGGACAACCGCACGTTATCGCTGGCTGTCCAGCGGGTCCGCTATGCTGCGGGCACCGTGCCCGAGCTTGCGGAAGTCGAGACCGTCTGTCGCCTGATGCGCCGCGTGCTGGTCGGCAAGCGTGTTCAGCGCGTGGAGGTCGTACCCGACAAGCTCGTGTTCCAGGCGTCCCCCAAGAACATCGAGGACGCACTCGTAGGGCGCACGGTGCGGGCGATCGGTCGGCGCGGGAAGACGTTCTGGATCGATCTCGCTGGCCCCGGACCGACGGTGTACGGCCACCTCGGCATGACCGGATGGATCCGCCAGGTCGGCACCGCCAGCGTGCGCCTCCAAGCGCATGGTGACGCGCCGTTTGACGACGAGGAAGGACGCCCGCGGTTCCTGCGGCTCTCGATCCACGTCCCAGGAGGCAAGGCGATCGCGTTCACCGACGCGCGCCGGCTGGGGCGCATCTGGCTCGGTCCCGAACCGGCCGCGGAGCCGCGCATCCTGCGCCTGGGGCGAGATGCCTACGATGACCTGCCCTCGCCCACCGAGCTGGCCGCGCTGTTCGCACGCCGCCGCATCCCGATCAAGGCCTTGCTCCTCGCGCAGAACGTCCTGGCTGGGCTGGGCAACTGGCTCGTCGATGAGGTGCTCTATCAGGCGCGCATCTCACCGAAGCGCGTCGCATCGTCCCTCGACCGGCGCGAGGTGACCGCCCTGCGCCGCGCGATCCGCACGGTGGTCGCGAAGGCCGTCGACGTCGGCGCAGACCACGAGCGGTATCCCCGAACGTGGCTGTTCGAGCATCGCTGGGGCGGTGGGCGTGGTGCGCAAGAGATCGGCGGCCACCGCATCGTTCGGGAAGAGGTCGGCGGGCGTACGACCGCATGGGTTCCGTCGTTGCAGAAGTAGGACGGGATCTCTTCTGCGTACCTCGCCGCAGGATGCTCAAGGACAACCTCGAGTTAACGCTTGACTGGGCTGCTGTCACACCGCTTTGTTATGTGGTGATCACTCCATGAAGGTCGCGTTCACTCACAACCTTCGGTTGACCGACGTACGGGAAACCGAAAAAGAAGCCGAGTACGACAGCGCCGAGACGGTGAGCGCGTTCGCGACGGCACTCGAAGTGGCCGGTCACGAGGTCGAGAAGGTGGAGGTCTCCGGCCCGGCCGCGAACCTCCTCGAGCGCCTCGAGGCCATCGACCCCGACATCATCTTCAACACCGCCGAGGGCCAGACGGGACGCATGCGCGAAGCGTTCTACCCGGGCCTGTTCGAGGAGCTCTGGATCCCGTACACGGGCTCGGACGCCTACACCAACACGATCACGCTCGACAAGTGGCTCACCAAGCTCGTCGTGCAGCGCGCCGGCATCGACACCGCGCGCGCGCAGCTCGTGACCGTGAAGAACTTCGACTACGTCACCGAGCGTGGCCTTGGCCTCGCGTTCCCGGTGATCGTGAAGCCCAACCACGAGGGCTCGAGCAAGGGCATCTACAACGGTGCGCTCGGCAGCTCGGTCATTCGCGAGCCGCGCGACCTCATGAGCGCACTCAAGGTCGCGCTGCGCACGTATCCCGACGGCGTGCTCGTCGAGGAGTACATCGAGGGCTCGGACATCGCGCTCGGGTTCATCGAGGGCGTGGGCCACGACGATGGCCTCCTCACGCCTGTCGAGCTGCTGTTCGATAACGCGTCGATGGGCGACCGCCAGTTCAACATCTACGACTACCGCCTCAAGAACGTCGAGCCGGGTAAAGTCCAGTACCGCTGCCCCGCGAACATCCCGCGCGACGTCGCAGCGCGCCTCCGCTCCATCTCGATGGACGCGATCCGCGCGTTGGGCCTGCGCGACCTCGCGCGCCTCGACTATCGCGTCACGCAGGAGGGCCGCATCTACCTCCTCGAGGCGAATGCGCTGCCTCAGCTCGCCACGCACTCGTCACTGTTCGCGGCCACTGCGCAGGTCGGCCTTACCTACAACTCCACCATCGCCGCCATCCTCAACGCGGCGGCACTGCGCTCGGGCCTCGCGACTGCGAGCCAGCTCGGCGTCTCGTCGTCGCGTCGCAAGGCGCAGCCGATCCGCGTCGGCTTCACTTACAACGTGAAGCGCAGCCACGACGGAGACGACGAGGCCGAGTGGGATCCGCCGGAGACCATCATCGCGATCGCCAACGCGCTCGCGCGCCAGGGCCACATCGTCGTCCACCTCGAGGCGACGCCCGACCTGCCCCGCGTGCTCGCCGAAGCCGACGTCGACCTCATCTTCAACATCGCCGAAGGCGTCGAGGGTCGTAACCGCGAGGCGCAGGTCCCTGCCCTCTGCGAGCTCCTCGGGATCCCGTACACCGGCTCGGACTCCGCCACGCTCGCCATCGCGCTCGACAAGGCTCTCGGGAAGAAAGTGCTCATGCAGCACGACATCCTGACGCCCAAGTTCCAGCTGATGGAGTCGGCGCGCGAGCGCCTCTCGAGCGACATGAAGTTCCCGCTCATCGTGAAACCCAACGCCGAGGGCTCGAGCAAGGGCATCGACTCGACCAACGTCGTCGACACCGAGGAAGAGCTGCGCGCGGCGGTCAAGCTGTGCGTCGAGAAGTACCGCCAGCCCGCGCTCGTCGAGGAGTACATCGCGGGCCGCGAGTTCACCGTGGGCCTCCTTGGAGACAAGCGCCCGCGCGTGCTCCCGCCGATGGAGATCAAGTTCAAGAAGAATAACCCGCGCCCGGTCTACGACTATGGCGTCAAGCAGGAGTGGGAAGAGCACGTCTACTACGAGTGCCCCGCCAAGCTGACCGAAGCCGAGCAGAAGGCGATGGAGAAGATCGCCCGCGCCACGTTCTGGGCGCTCGACTGCCGCGACGTCGCGCGCGTCGACCTGCGCATGGATGCGGACGGGCGCATCTACGTCCTCGAGGTGAACCCGCTCCCCGGCCTGACGCCCGACTACTCGGACCTCGTGCTCATCGCCAAGGCGATCGGCATGGAGTACGACCAGCTCATCGCCGAGATCATGGTAGGCGGCCTCCGCCGCATGCGCGAGAAGCGCCGCGAGGAGCGCGAGCTCGAGCGTGAGCGCGAGGCGGCCAACGCGGCCACCAAGACGCTCGCCGACGGCAAGCTCGCCGAGAAGGACAAGGGCGAGAAGAAGCGCCAGATGAAGCCGCCCGAGGTCACCCGCGCTGCGAGCGAGCCGGGCGCGGCCAAGTCCGACAAGGAAGCCCCCGCAACACCGCTCCGCGTGAAGCGCGAGCGCTCTGACACGGCCGCGGTTGCCGCCGCCGCAGCACCAGCAGCATCGCCCGACGACGCCGGTACGACGAACTAGCGACCAGGCTCGTCGGCGCGAGGCCCCCGGGGCCGCCACCGCTGCCGCGCCTGTTGCCGAGGCTGAGGCGAGCCACCCAACGCACTCGCCGCAAACCGGTACGAACGGCCGTTCGTACGAGATCGAGGAGAGCCTGTCCGGACGCCGGATGTGGGTGAAACCGGTCCAAACGGCCGTTCGTACGAAATTGAGGAGTGCCGAGACGCCGACCGGCTTTCGACGCCGAACACTGTCCGAATCGAGCTGGCGCTTGAACCACGGGCCGGCGCTCCTGAGGGAATCGCGTCTCGCCCATTGATCTCGACGCAACGCGGGTGTGCGCGCACGCGATGCGCGGCCGTCACGCGTACGGCCGTCCAGCGTGCCCGTGCGTCACCGACGAGATCGACCGGGCCGCGAATGTAGATCTCGCATCGACGTCCACATCCCAGGACCAGACCGAACGGCCGCGACCGACACGAGCCCGACTGGATCGGAAGGTCGCGCCCACGATTCGACGAGAGGTGCCATGCAACGAAGGCGCGGCAGCGCGAGGTCTACAATCTCGCGCAGGCGCAGCAGGCGCCCCGCTAAGCCGGGCGGACATGAAAGAACCGGGGATCGGCCTCAGCAGCGGCAGCGGAATTCACATCCGGCGTCGGGGCAGGCTCGCCTGGCTCTTGTACGAACGGCGAGGAGCTCATCCACATTGGGTCGGGACGCGCTCTCCTCGATCACGTTCGAACGGCCGTTAGTACCGGTTTGCGGCGAGGGCATGGCGTGTGCGTTGGGTGGCTCGCCTTGGCACCGGCGTTAGCAGGTCTCGGTCTCGGTCTCGGTCTCGGTCTCGGTCTCGGTCTCGGTCTCGGTCTCGGTCTCGGTCTCGGTCTCGGTCTCGGTCTCGGTCTCGGTCTCGGTCTCGGTCTCGGCGGGTGTCGGGCGTCGGCGTCGGCATCGGCGTCGGCATCGGCGTCGGCATCCGGCGTCGGCGTCGGCAATCCGGCGTCGGTATCGCGCACGTTCCGCGAGGCCCAGCAGTCGACGCAGCCGGCCCCCCCGGGGGGCCGTGGGGCTCACCGCCGCGAGAGCCGCGCGCGGGCAGCGAGCTTCGTCGAGGCACGGCGCGCTCGGCAGGTGAGCACGCACCGTCGCTCGCGCGGGGGCCGCGGCGAACGCGGGGCACGCGTCCGCCGTCGGCGTCGGGCGTCGGGCGCAGCGTCGGCCTCGGGCTCGGTGTCGGGCTCGGGCTCGGGCTCGGCGTCGGCCTCGGCCTCGGGCTCGGCGTCGGTGTCGGGCTCGGCGTCGCGTCGGCGTCGGTGTCGGGCGTCGGCGTCGGCGTCGGCGTCGGCCTCGGGCCCGGGGCTCGGCGTCGGTGTCGGGCTCGGCGTCGGCGTCGGAATCGGCGTCGGCGTGGAT
>JANRKM010000291.1:0-5028 GCA_033763475.1 Kofleriaceae bacterium | reverse complement strand
AGCCGCTTGTCCCCGGGCACGTCCTCGCGTGCCAGCACCACCACCTCGCGCACCGTCGCGTGCGCCGCGAGGACGGCTTCGATCTCCCCGAGCTCGATCCGGAACCCGCGAATCTTCACCTGGTGGTCGATCCGTCCCAGGTAGTCCAGCTCCCCGTCCGGCAGCCACCGCGCCAGATCACCGGTGCGATACAGTCGGCCCGGTCCGAACGGATTCACGATGAAGCGCTCCGCCGTCAGCTCCGGACGATTCAAGTAGCCGCGCGCCAGCCCGGCGCCGCCCACGAACAGCTCCCCCGCCACCCCGATCGGCACGAGCTCCAGGTGTTGATCCAGCACGTACAGCGTGAGATCGGCAATCGCCTCACCAATCGCGCTGTTCGCGCGCGAGCGCACGTCGTCCGCTACGAGCGGCCGATACGTCACGTGGACCGTCGTCTCGGTGATCCCGTACATGTTCACGAGCACCGGCGCTTGGTCACCGTGGCGCTCGAACCATGGCCCGAGCTTCGCGAAGCTCAGCGCCTCACCGCCGAAGATGATCAGCCGCAGCGCCAGTGGTGTCTGTGCTTCCGCATCGGCGCGGATCAGCTCGTAGAACGCCGACGGCGTCTGGTTCAGCACCGTCACACCCTCGGCCGCAAGCAGCGCGCGGAACTCGTCCGGCGACCGGGTCGTCTGGTGCGGTACCACCACCAGCCGGCCACCGTACAGCAGCGCGCCCCAGATCTCCCACACCGAGAAATCGAACGCGTACGAGTGGAACAACGTCCATACGTCACGCTCGCTGAAGCCATACCAAGCCTCGGTCGCCGCGAACAGCCGCGTCGCGTTGCCGTGCGTGATCATCACGCCCTTGGGCCGCCCCGTCGATCCCGACGTGTAGATGATGTACGCCAGGTCAAGGAAGCTCGAAGCGGGCGCTAACCGTTCCGCGGGCTCGCGCGCGAGGAGCTCCGCGTCCTCGTCGAGCCGCACGATATGCGCGCGGGTCGAAGGCAACGCCGAGATCAGCTCGGCATGCGCGACGACGACCGCAGGTGCCGCATCTTCCACCGTGAACGCCAGCCGCTCCGCGGGGTAGCTCGGATCCAGCGGCACATACGCGCCGCCGGCCTTCAGGATCCCGAGGATGCCCACGATCATGTCGAGCGAGCGCTCGACACACAACGCGACGAGCACGTCGGGCCCCACGCCCCGCGCGCGCAGGTGATGCGCGAGCTGGTTCGCGCGCCGATCGAGCTCCGCATAGGTCAGCTGCGAGTCTTCGAACACCACCGCCACCGCGTTCGGCGTCCGATCCACCTGCTGTTCGAACAGCGCGTGCAAGCAAACGTCCTGTGGGTAGTCCCGGACGGTCGAGTTCCACTGCGCCAGCTGCGCGCGCTCCTCTGCGGGCAGGATGTCCAGATCGCGGATCGGAGTGTGCGGCGCCTGCTCGAGCAGTGTCGCGAGATGCTCCAGCGCGCGCGCGAACATTGCACACACGCGCGCGCCCGAAACCGACGCTGCCACCTGCACGCTCAGGTTCAGGCGAGTGCCGTCATCATCGACAGAAATGGTCAACGGATAGTTGGTCCGATCCTCTCCGCCGAGCCATTCCATCCCATCGAAGGGACTCGCCGCAGCCGCGTCACCTTCCCCGGCGCTGTGGCGATAGTTGAGGAGCGACGTGAACAGCGGCGCGGGCGGCGCCACGCCGCTGCAACGCTGGGCGAGCGAGAGCGGCGCATGCTCGTGCTCCATCAGCTCCGCAAGCACCGCGTGTGCGCGGCGTACGGCATCCGCCACGCTGATGTCGTCCAGATCGAGCCGCATCGGCAGCGTGTTCAGGTACAGGCCGAACGCGCTGCTGGAGCTCACCTGCATGCGCCCGAACAGCACGGTCCCGAATACCGCCTGCGTGCGCCCACTCGTCCGCGCTACGATGCGGCCCCACGCCGCGTGACACAGGCTCGCCACGCTTGCGCCGAACTGCCGCGCCACCATGCGCAGCCGCGCGGCTAGCGCCGGCGTCAGCATCTGCGAGGCCTCGACGATCTCCGTGCCATCGAGGTGCGCCTCGTCCAGCCCGAACGCCGTCGACGGCTCATCGATGTCCCCGAGCAACGTGCGGAAGTATTCCTCGTGCGCCTCCGCGCGCTTGCCCAGCGTTGCCGCCGCCACCACGTTCCGGAACGGGTACGGCGCCGGCAGCTCGGCCTCGCGCCCCTCCATCACCTGCGCCACCTCCGACCACATCATCTCCAGCGACTCGTGGTCGCTGATCAGGTGGTGCATCAACTGCACCATCACCCAGCGCGCCGTCCCGGGCTCGGGCGCGATCACGTACTGCAGCAGCGGCGCCTGCGTCAGATCGAACGCGCCATGCTCGAGCTCGTCCAATCGCGCGAGCTCCGTCACCTGCAACCGCGCGGTTCGCAGCACCACCTGCGCCGGCTTCGACAACCCCTCCCACACGAATGCCGTCCGCAGGCTATCGTGCCGTTTGATCACCTGCCGCACACCCGCCAGGTAGCGGTCGAGCATTCCGCGGCTCGGGAACGCGACCCGCGACACGATGACGTACGGATCCTGCTCCGGCGCGAGCTGGTGATGGAACAGCATGCCCTCTTGCAGCGGCGTCAGCGAGTAGATGTCCTGCACGTTCGCGAGACCACCCGGAATCGTCGCGCCGATCCGATCGATCTCCGCTTGCGTCAGCTGGATCAGCGGTAGCTGATCCGGCGTGATCGTCGCGCTGCCGGGACCGATCGCGTTCGGCGGGACGGTCACTTCGTGGTGGCTGCGCATCGTCGCCGCGAGCGCACCCAGCGAGGGCGTCGCGAACAGCGTGCGCACCTCCACCGTCCATCCTCGCCGTCGAAGCTGCGCGAGCAGGCGGATCGCCAACAGAGAGTGCCCACCCAGCTCGAAGAAATTGTCGTTTCGCCCCACCTGTTCGAGCCGCAGCAACTCGCGCCAGATCTGCGCCAGCAGCTCCTCGAGCGCGCCCTGTGGCGCCTCGTACGCGCGCTTCGACTGCATCGCATCGGGCGCTGGCAGCGCCTTCCGATCCAGCTTGCCGTTCCGCGTCAGCGGAAACGCCTCGAGCACCACGAACGTCGACGGCACCATGTACCCGGGCAACGACGCGCTCGTGTGCGTTCGCAACGCCTCGAGATCCGGCGCACCGTCGCGACCGACGACATACGCGACCAGCACCTTGTCTCCGGGCTGATCCTCGCGCGCCAGCACCGTCACCTCGCGCACCGATGCGTGCGCTGCGACCACCGCCTCGATCTCCCCGAGCTCGATCCGATAGCCGCGAATCTTCACCTGGTGGTCGTTACGGCCCAGGAACTCGAGGTTGCCGTCCGGCAGGTAGCGCGCCAGATCACCGGTCCGGTACATCCGTGCGCTCGGCTCGCCTCGGAATGGATCCGCGAGGAACCGCTCCGCCGTGAGCGCAGGCTGGTTCAGATACCCGCGCGCCACGCCGTCGCCACCGATGTATAGCTCGCCGATCACCCCGATCGGCACCGGCTGCTGGTGCGCGTCGAGCACGTAGACCTGTGTATTGCCGATCGGTCGGCCGATCGGCAACCGCGCACAGCCAGCGTCCACCTCGCCGACCTCGTACGTCGTCGCAAACGTCGTCGTCTCGGTCGGCCCGTAACAGTGCACGACCTTCCGCGCATGCGCGCGCATGCGGCGCACCACCTGCGGGTCCACCACATCACCGCCCATCAGCAACATCCGCAACCGTCCCAACCCCGCGCCCAGCCCCTCGACGATCTGATGAAACAGGCCTGCCGTGAGGTGCAGCACCGTCAACGCGCGACGTTCGATCACGTCGCGCAGGCCGTGCAACGCCTCTTCCGTCGAGATGACGACAAGGCACGCGCCGCGCACCAGCGGCGCCCACACTTCGTAGGTGCTGAGGTCGAACGCGGGATTGCCGAGCCACGCCACCCGGTCCGCCGCCTCCACCGCGACCGACGGGCTGTGCACCAGCCGGCTGATCCCGCGATGCGTCACCATCACACCCTTCGGATGACCCGTCGAGCCCGAGGTGTAGATCACGTACGCCACATCCGTCGCCGCCCGCGCCACCGTGGGCTTGTCTGGGCGCCCGACGACGGACTCGATCCGCACCACCGTGGCCCCTGCCACCACGGCCCGCTCCCCATCGGAGATCACCACGCGCGCGTGGCAGTCCGCCATCATCCACGCATGGCGCTCGCTCGGCGCCTGTACGTCCATCGGGACGTACGCCGCGCCTGCCTTGAGAATGCCCAGCTGCGCGATCACGAGCCCGATCCCGCGCTCGAGCAGGGTCGCGACGTAGTCGCCCGGCAGGACACCCTCGGCGATCAGCCGATGCGCCAGCGCGTTCGCGCGCTCGTCGAGCTCGCGGTAGGTCATCGCGGTGTCCTCGAACACGACTGCCACTGCATCCGGCGCGCGCTCGACCTGATGTTCGAACTGCTCGTGCACGAGCGTGTCACGCGGGTACTCGCGCGCCGTCGCGTTCCATTCGACCAGCTGCGCCTGCTCGCTCTCCGCAAGTAGCGTCACCGCGTCGATCGCGCGTCCCGGCTCCGCCGCCAGCGCTCCGAGCAGCCTCTCGTAGTGCCCCAGCATCCGCTCGAGCGTCGCGGCATCGAACAGCGCTGCGTTCGCCTCGATCGCGCAGGTCACCCCATCTGCATGCGAGAGCACATTCAGCGTCAGCTCGAACTTCGCCATCTGCCGCCCACCGAGCGTCACGGGTTCTTCCGCGAGCGAGGGGCCCCAGGTCGCGGCCGCCTCGTCGCCCGCGCGTTGGTGCACGAACATCACCTGGAACAGCGGGCTTCGGCCCGTGGTCCGCGGCACGCGCAATGCCTCGACGACTTGATCGAACGGCGCGTCCTGGTGCGCGTACGCACCCAGCGCCACGTCCCTGACCTGATCGAGTAGCGCCGCGAAGCTCGGGCTCCCCCCGAGGTTCGCGCGCAACACCACCGTGTTCAGGAAGTAGCCGATCAGCGCGTCCGTCTCGACG
>JANRKM010000290.1:0-32817 GCA_033763475.1 Kofleriaceae bacterium | reverse complement strand
GCGACATAGACCGCCAAGGCACCGGCCTGTCGCGGCCGGCGCCGCGCGAGCGATCGGGCACGGGCACGGGCACGGGCACGGGCACGGGAGCAGGGCGCGAGAACCGCCGCGGTGCGGCGTTTCTCAGCGCCCTGCTAGAGCTCGACCTGCGCGCCGACTTCCATGACCTGGTTCGGTGGAATGCCGAAGAACTCCGCGGCGGGGCGGGCATTGTGGTGCATCAACGCGAACAGCCGCTCGCGCCAGCCCCGCCAGTTGCCGCGACACGCGACCACCGACTCTCGACCAAGGAAGAACGTCGGGTTCGGGGCATTCACGCCGAGCGTCTGAGCGCGCCGCATGAGCGCCGGTACGTCCGGGCTCTCCATGAACCCGTAGTGCCCGATCACCTGCACGAAGCCGTGCTCGAGCGTCCGCACCTCGAGCCGTTCGCCCTCGGGCACATGGGGAACGTCATCGGTGATCACGGACAGCAAGAGCACCTTCTCGTGAAGGCTCTTGGCGTGCTTGAGGTAGTGGAGGAGCGAAAGCGGCGCACCCTGGGGATTGCCGGTCAGAAACACCGCCGTGCCAGGGACGCGCACCGGCGGTTCCAGCCCGAAGCTCGTGAGGAACGTATCGAGGTCGAACATCCGCGCCGCCAGGCGGTCACGCAGCAGGCGACGCCCGTAGCCCCAGACCTGCATGAGCGCCAGCATGCCGACGCCGATCGCGAGTGGCAGCCACCCACCGTCCTCGATCTTGATCACGTTGGCGCCGAGGAAGAAGAGATCGATCGTCAGGAACACCGTGCCGAACAACGCGAGCACCGGCGCGCTCCACCGCCACAGCCGGCGCGCCACCAGCAAGAAGAGCACCGTCGTGATCGTCATCGTGCCGGCGACCGCGAGGCCGAACGCCGCGGCGAGCGCGCCCGATGATTTGAACGCGAGGACCAGCGCGATGGTCGCCACCATCACCGCCCAGTTGAAGCCGGGCACGTAGATCTGGCCCTCCTCGTCCGCGCTCGTGTGCACGATGTGCGTGCGCGGCCAGTAGCCGAGCTGGATCGCCTGACGGGTGAGGCTGAACACCGCGGTGATCAGCGCCTGGGACGCGATCACCGTCGCTGCGGTCGCGAGCACGACGAGCGGCACGACCACGGCCTCGGGCGCGGACGCGTAGAACGGGCGCGCCGCCGCCTCGGGATGCGCGAGCAAGTACGCTCCCTGCCCGAGGTAGCTGAGGATGAGCGCCGGAAGCACGAGCAGGAACCATGCGAAGCGGATCGGGCGCGCACCGAAGTGGCCCATGTCGGCGTAGAGCGCCTCGCCGCCCGTGAGGCAGAGGACCACGGCGCCGAGGATCGGCACCCCGTGGAGGCCGTAGTGCACGAAGTAGTCGACCGCGTGGCGCGGATCGATCGCGCGAAGGATGCCCGGATCGTGGCGGATCGCCGCTGCGCCCAGGACGGCGATGACGACGAACCACAGCGCGAGGACCGGACCGAACAAGCGTCCGACGCGGCCAGAGCCATGGCGCTGGACGGCGAACAGGCCGACGAGAATCGCGATGGTGATCGGAATGACGAAGCGCTGGAACGAGGGCGACGCGACCTGTAGGCCCTCGACGGCGCTGAGCACCGAGATCGCGGGCGTGATGACGCCATCGCCGTAGAGCAGCGCTGCCCCGAACAGACCAAGCCCGATCACGAGGGCCGCATGGCGGCGTCCGGCGCGTGCACCGGTCAGTGCGAGCAACACGAGGATGCCGCCCTCCCCGCGCTGATCGGCGCGCATCAAGAACACGACGTACTTGATGCTGACGACCAGTACGAGCGACCACAGGAACAGGGAGATGATGCCGAGGACGTTCCCCTCCGTCGCGGCGACTCCGTGATGGCCCGCGAACGCTTCCTGCAGAGCGTAGAGCGGACTGGTGCCGAGATCTCCGAACACAACGCCGAGCGCAGCCAGGGCGAGGGCGGCTACAGGTCGCGAGGAACGTTCGCGCACGCTCTGATCGTGGTGTGCAACGCGCACTGCCCGCGTCAAGGCCGAGTCAAAAACGCGTCAAGCTACAGGAGCTTGTTGCGGCGCATGAGCCAAAGCAGGCCACCGACGATCGTGGCCACGGCGCCCCAGAACATCCAGTAACCGTGCTCCCAGTGGAGCTCGGGCAGCGTGTCAAAGTTCATGCCGTAGACGCCGCACAAGAACGTCAACGGCAGGAAGATGATGCTGACCACGGTCAGTCGGCTCATGACCTTGTTGGTCTTGTGCGCGACGAGGGACATGTAGTTGTTGAGCGAGCCGGAGAGGATGTCGCGATCGACGAGGACGTCCTGGAGCACGCGCTCGACGGTGCCGACCATGTTGCCGAGGTATGGCTGCGTCGCTTCGCTGACGAACGGTGACTTGCGCGTCGAGAGCTCGGTGAGCACGGCGCGCGCGGGCAGCACCACCTTGCGCAGGTGCAGCAGGTCAGCACCGAGCTCCGAGGCTTCACCGAACACGGTCTCGTCGACCTCACCGACGAGGCGACGCTGCACCTCGTCGACGCGCTCCTCGAACTTCTTGTGCACCGCGAGGTAGTTCTCGATCAGGCTGTCCCACAGCTCGTAGAGCAAGAAGCTCGGGCTCTGCGCGAAGCGGACGAAGTCCTTGACGTACGACTTGCGGACGGCCTCGAGGAACACCGGCGCACCCTTGTGCAGGGTGAGCATGAAGTTCTCGCCGAACGCGACGTCGACACGCTCGAGATCGAACTTGTGCCCGACGAGGCGGCAGCCCGAGAGCACGAGGTGGAGGTAGTCCTCGTAGCGTCCGATCTGCGTCGCCGGCTCCCGCGTGAGGGCGTCCTCGACGATCTCGGACCCGACCAGCTGGAGCTTGGCGAGCAGCTTGCGCGCGTCTTCGGTCTGGGTAACGTCGACGTCGATCCAGACGAACCTGCCAGCCTCCATCGACGTCTTGACATCGTCGACGGCGATCTTGCCGTGCGCCTTGGTCTTGAAGCAGAGCTCGACGCAGCTCACCAGCGGATCACTGACCGTGTCCAAGCGAGGAAACGGTGTCGGCTCAGCGAAAGCTGGCTCCGCCATGGTGGCTCGATGCTACCTCAGGACGCCGGTCACCAGGGTGCGCGCGTAGGGGCCACACGCGACCGAGAGAAAGCGCGAGAAGTCGATGGCCGCCCCGTGGTCGGCGGTGTCGCTGATGACCCGGGCGACCGCGCACGGGATGGCGTGCTCGTGACAGACCTGGGCCGCGGCCGCCCCTTCCATCTCGACGGCGAGCGCGTCGGGGAGCACGGCGCGAAGGCCCGCCACGGCGTCGACGGACTGGAAGAACTGGTCGCCCGAGGCGATGAGCCCGACGTGAACCCGCGGGCGGGTGATCCCGAGGTCGCGGAGCTCGGGGGTGACCTCGATGGCCTCGGCGGCGCGGACCAGGCCTGCGCGCAGGTCCGGATCGGTGGGCATCTCGGACACGCCGAGGAGGGGCACCTCGTGGCGCGGGAACAGCGGCCGCGCGTCGAGGTCGTGCTGGATCAGGCGGTCCGCGATGACGACGTCGCCGACCGCCAGCGCGGGGGAGACGGCGCCGGCGAGCCCGGTCATCACCACGGCGCGTGGCTGGAACCGCTCGAGCAGGATCGCGGTGGTGGTCGCGGCCGAGACCTTCCCGATCCGACTGACCACGCACACCACCTCGTGGCCGTGGCACGTGCCGACGTGGAACTCGCGGCTGCCGATGGTGACGACGCTCTCGCGATCGATCATCGCGACGATCGCGGCGAGCTCCTCGGGCATCGCGGAGATCAGCGCGAGCACGTCACCACCACTTCGCGTCGTCGACGAGACGCACGTCGACGCGCGCGAGCAGCTTCTGCACCCGCTCCGCCATGTCCTCGAACTCGGTGAGCTGGCTGGCCTCGTAGAGCTTGCGCGCGAAGTTCATCACGCGCACGAGGTACGAGAATAGATTTCCCTCCTCGTGATCGAGGCCGTGCTTGTCGACGAACTCGAGGAACGTGAGGCCGGCATCCTCGAGCTGCGCCCACACGTTATTGGGCTTCTTGCCGCCGTGCAGCTCGGGGTGCGGCACCTTCCCCGAGAACTCGCTGTGGATGAGCTCGATCTTGGTGAGCTCGCGCGGGAACTCCTTCTCCCACAGCGCCTCGACGTCTTCCCACGACGCCTGCGAGCCACCCTCGCGCAGCTCCCGCAGCTTCGCGCGCATCCACTCGCGCTTCGCATCCTCGCCCTTGCGGTCGAGCAAGCGCTGGATGATGTCGTTGTCGAGCAAGTACTCGACGAGCTGCCGGAGCTCCACGTAGTCGAGCTGGTGGTTGAACAGCACGTAATAGATGAACAGGCCGTCCATGCCCTGCAGCTGGCGGATCATGTCGCCCGCGATCTGCTTGCCGTGCTCGTCGATGACGCCGATCGCCTTGAGATTCGCGACCAGCTGCGCGAGGACCTTCTGCAGCTCACGGCGATCCTTGTCGCCGAGCAGGAGATGGTCGATCACGGTCACGATGTCGAGCCGCATCGATGGCGGCAGTGACTTCTCGGCCTCCGCCATGCGCGTAGCGACGATATCGCCGGGCAGGGTCTCCGTCGCGAGATCCGGGAGGCCGATCGCGAGCACCTGCTCGGCGCTGATCTTGGTCTTGCTGCGCAGCTCGGCGGGCTCGCCCTTCACGAGGTCCGCGTGCATCTCGGGCGTCCACACGATGTCGCCCTTGCGCTGCGCATCCGACTTCGCGCGGCCGTAGACGCTGCGCTTCACCTTGGCCTCGTCATACGCCGGGCGCTTCGCCGCGTCCTTGAGCTCCTTCTTGAGATCGCTGACAACCTCCTCGGGCGCGAGCGTGATCGCGAGGCCGCGATCGTCGAACTGCGGGCGCCCTGCCCGCCCCGCCATCTGGTGATACTCGGCCGCGGTGACGAGGCGCGCTTGCTGCTTGACGAACTTGCGCAGCGACGGGAACACCACGGTGCGCGCAGGCAAGTTGATGCCCGCGGCGATGGTCTCCGTCGACACCACGAACTTGATCAGGCGCTCGAGCGCCAGCTGCTCGACGAGCTGCTTGTAGCGCGGGAGGATGCCGGCGTGATGGATGCCGATGCCGTGCGCGAGCAGCGGCTTCAACTCGCGCGCCACGCCTGACTCGAGCAGCGTCGCATTGCACATCTCCTCGATCTTAGCCTTCTCCTCGTCAGTGGTGAACCGCCGGCACGACTTGAGCAGGCGCGCGACCTCGAAACATTGCTCGCGCCCGAACACGAACACGATCGCCGGGATGTCGCCCGTATGCGCGAGCTCGCGCACGGTGTCGATGAGCATCTCCTCGCGGAACTCGTGCACCAGCGGCACCTTGCGCTCGCGCGACTCGACGAGCGCCATCGGCATGCGCCGCGTGAGCTCCACCCAGTGCGTGAACTGCTCCGGCCGCCCGACGGTGGCCGACAGCACGACGAGCTGTGTGCGCGGATCCAGCCCGATGATCGACTGCTCCCACACGTACCCGCGCTCGGGATCGTTGAAGTAGTGCCCCTCGTCCATCACCACGATCTCGGCCGGCGACACGTGCTTCTCGGCGACGATCCGGTTCCACAGGATCTCGGCGACCTCGACCTGGATCGGCGCCTCGCGATTGACCTTGTAGTCACCGGTCGCGAACCCGACCTCGCTCTCCCCGAAGTCCGCGCACAGCTCGCGGTACTTCTCCTCGGTGAGCGCGCGCAACGGCGTCGTGTAGATCGCGCGCTCGCCGCGCCCGACGGCGGCATGCAGCGCGGCCTTGGCCATCAGCGTCTTGCCGGTGCCCGTCGGGACGGTGACCAGCACGCTCTTCCGCGCGAAGATGGCGGCGATCGCCTGCTCCTGGACGGGATACGGCTCGAGTCCCTTGCTCCACAGGAACTTGTCGTAGAACGAGAGCTCGAGCTCACCGTCGGTCGGCACCTGTCACGTGTACCACTGATCGCCAGCGGGGGATCGCTACCGAGGCGACGACGACCGCCGCTGCTGCAGCAGGTACTTCGCCTGGTACTGCACGCTGCTCCAGATGTCGTGCCACTTGCCGTTGGCCACCTCGCGCAGCAGAGCGTCACCTTCCTCGTGCCGGCCGAGCGCGATCAACGCCTGCGCCTTGCGCAGCCGCGGCGTCGGGTTCGTCTGCTCGATGACGATTGCCTGCTGCCAGAACGGGAGCGCATCCTCGACGCGCCCCTGGCGCTCGAACGCCTCGGCGACCGTCATGTAGCCCGCGCCGACCATCGGATCGCGTTCGATCACCGTCGAGAGCTGGCGCCATGCCTCTTCCTTGTTGCCGACGGCCAGGTAGATCTCGCCGAGGGTGCGATCGATGTCCGGGTTGCCCTCGTCGATCGCGCGCCACTTGTTCGCCCAGACCGCTGCGCGCACCACGATCGCATCACGATCGGCACCGTAGGTTACCTTCGCCGCCTGCTTGGCGACCGCAAGGATCGCGCCCAGCTCGGCGCGCACCGTCGAGATCCCGACGGCATCATCACCTGCCAGGCGCTGGGCCGCCTCGAGGTGGCCCAGCGCCTCGACGGAGCGGGCCTGCGACAGCGCGATCTGCGCGGCCAGCAGGTGCAGCTCGCGCGACGGATACTTCCGGAGCATCGGCTCGATCGCCGTCTGCGCCCACGCCGTCATGCCCATGCTTAGCGCCCGACGCATCACGGCGGTACGCCTGTTGGCATTCCCACCGGCGAGCTCGGCGGCACGCGTGAGGATCGCGGGCAGGTCGTCGCGTTGCTGCGCAACCGCGGACACCAGCGCCATCACATGCTCGAAGCTGGTGCTCGCGAGCGCCTTGTCACGCCACTGCGCCCACAGCATCAGCCAGCCAGCATTGCCGCGGCGCGAGCTCGGAAGGCGATACGTCACCTGGTCGAGCACCGGCGGCAGTGCGTGCAGGTCGAGATCGGCGATCATCGAGGCGACGCGATCGAACGCCTCGTCGACGTGTCCTCGATCGAGCAGTGCGATCGCGGCCTGCGCGCGCGCGACGTTGCGATACCGCCCGATCGCGACCGCGTCCCAGAGGCGAACGAGCTCCGCGGGCGTCAGCGTCGTGCGTTGCGACACCATCGCGACGCCGATCAAGCGCAGCTGCAGCGCGCGGTTGCCCATCGCGACGATCCGATCGACGGCCACACTACCCTTGTCGGCCACGGCGTAGGCGGTCGCCTCGCGTAGCTGCCACAGCGCACCGACGAGGCCCGATGTCATCTCCGCACGCAGGCTCTCGGGACGCGACGCCGTACCGTACGCGCGGCCGGCGATCAGGTACCGCGCGAGCGCCAGCCCCGGCGAGCCCGGCGCGGTGAACGGCGCGAGCGCGGGCGCGAACTGCGCCTCGGTGGCGCCGCTCGCGATGCCCCCACTTGCGAGAGCAAGGTCACCGAGCTCGACGCCGCCGTTCGATTTCAGCGCCTCGTACGCGGAGTACAGGGCGACACGGTTGTTGACTGCCGCCAGGCTGACCATCAGCTGGCGCTGCGCATGCCGCCACGCCGCCGAACCTACTCGCTCCTTCGCGACGCGCGTCTGCCAGTACGCGGGCATGCGCCCGGGAAGCTCGACGACGACGCTTGGCGTGGAGCCAGGGCCGTGTGCCCACGACATCGCGTCCGCGACCGCCTGGCCCGCGAACCCGACGTCGATCGTGCGGCCGGCGATGCGCGCCGCTGTCGGGCCGCGATCGCCCCACATGACAGACAGCAGCTCGCCGCCGCTGGCATCACGGAGCGCGACGAGCCGCGCGCGGTCGTCGAAGGCGAGCTCGAACATCACGGCCGACGTGCCGGCGACCGGCCGCGCGAGGGTGATGGTGCGCGCGTCCTTCGCACGCACCTCGAAGTAGCGGGCGTAGTGCGCGGGCTCGGCGATCCACACGGGAAGATACGCCAGCGCGATCGCGATGTCATCGGTGCTGACCGCGCGGGTCACGTCGAGACCGAGCTCGGCGTAGCGGCGCGTCCACATCGCACCGTCGTACGACGCGGTCTCGGCGAGGTCGGCGTCGGTGGTGCGGCGCCACCCGATACGGCGCGCGGCGTCGACTGCGAGCTCGACGTCATTCCATCGATACACGCCCGACGGCAACGCCGCGCGGGCCTGCGCGAGCAGCGTCCGCGCCGCGTCGTCCATCGGATACGCGTTCTCGTTGCGCGCCCCAAGCCGCACCCGCCAGGCATCCGCAGCGTCGGTGAACAACGCAGGCACCCAGCTGGTGACGTCATCGAACGCCTGGTCGGCCGGGTCGGAGAAGCGCTGTTCCAGCATCGGGCGACGGGAGCGCAGGCCTGCGCGGCCACGGCCGTTCCCGTCGGTCTCGAACTGGAGGTTGCCGGCGAGCAGGCCCCCAGAAATCTCGTCGCTCGCGACGCGGTCGCGGTGCCGCGACTTGGTCTCGGCGCGATCGAAGTCGCCCTTCTTGCCGATCGCCGGATCGGCGGGTAGGACCGGCGCGTCGGCGCCCACCGGCGGCGACGGCGGCTCACCGTCGGCGGACTCGGCAGATGGGGACGTGGTGACCGCCGGCGGTTGGGGGGCAGCGACTTCGTCCCGCAGGCCGAGGTTGCTGCGCGTCCGCGTCGGACCCACGCCATACCCGCTGCCAATTCCCCCACCGCCCGCGCCGTGACCGATTTCTCCGGAGCCGATGTCCGTGGAGAGCGTCTCGCCACCGAGAACGCCGACCAGGCGTGCCGTCTCGAGCGCCTGCTGGCGGGCATCGACGAAACCGTCGTCGAAGTAGCCGTCGCCGTAGAACACCTGGACCGGGGTCCGCACCAGCTCGGCGTCGTCGGCGACGTCGGTCACGACCGGCGTGCTCGTCGTGGTGACGACCGGGATCGTTGCAGGCAACGCGTACGGCGCCCAGGTGTCGCCCGCGCCCTTGGTGACGTCATACTTCGCGTACATCGCGTCGTTCTCGAGGACGAGCAGCGAGGTGTGGCGCGACAGCAGGAAGTAGCGCTTGCCGAGCTGCACCACCTCCCGGCGGATCTGCTCGTCGCGTTGCTGGCGCAGCTCGGCCTCGGTCGAGCACCGCCCGACGCCGGGCGCGCACGGCGGGGCGATTACCGCCTCGTGCTTCGCGAGCATGCGCGCCGCGATGTGCCGCTGAGCCCACAGGCGCGGCAGGTAGCCGCCGTCGACCGCCGCGCTACTCGCGAGCTGGATCGTACGACGCCACGGCGCGCCACGCGTGGTGCCCGACAGCTCGACCGCTGCCGGCGTGCCACCACCCGCGAGCCGGGCGACGAGCTCGATCTCCTCGCCGTCGGCGAGTTGCGGCGACCGCACGTACAGCGTCGACGGCACCGGCGCACCGCTCGCATCGACGAGCCGCGCCTCGACGCCGGTCACCCGTTGCGTATGCAGCGCGGCGACCAGGTCGAATGTCTTCCACCCGACGTCGTCGGCGAGGTCGATCGTCGTCGCGTACCCACCGGTCGCCGCGGCGAGCGCCTGCAGCGTCTGGGTGTCGGGTCCATCGCCCACGCCCACACCGACGAACGTCACCTTGCCGGCGAGCCGCGTACGCAGCGCATCGAGGTTGCGCGCGCCGCTCGTGATCACGCCATCGCCCAGGTACACGAGCATCGCGTCCTCGGGCGCAACGCCCGCGAGCACGCCGGTCGCGGCGTCGAGCGCGACGGCGAAATCGGTCGCACCGACGTTCCCCTCGTCCTTGAGAGACGCGCGCAGCGCCGTGCGATCCACGTCGAGCACGCGCGTCGGCGCGAGCTTCGTGCGCGCCGTCACGTCGAACGCGATCACCGCGAGCCGATCTTCCTCGTCGAGCTCCCGCACGAAGGCGTCGATCATGTCCGCCTGCGCGCGGCGCTCTAACGCCCCCCGCGAGGCGCTCACGTCGTCGAGGATCACCCACGTCCGCGGGCGATACGTCTGCGCCGTGCGCGGCAGCTCGGCTGGCGCGCGCACCATGAGGTACGCGTCACCGTTCGCCGTGTGCTTCGCGACCGTCGGTTGCCCCCGCGGATCGCGCACGTGCAGGACGAGCGAGTCGCCGATCGTCTCCTTGGTGTTGCGATAGCTGACCTGCGCATCCTCGCCCTTGCGCTCGACGGTGATGCGGTGGCTCGTGGACGTTATCTCGCAGTTCGCGCAGCCCTTCACGGTGACGTCGAACGCCACCTCGCCGACCGGCTGATCGATCTCCGGCAGCGGCACGTTGATCGACCAGTCGCCGTACAGGCGCGGCAGGCTCTGCGTGTACGCGAGCATGAGCCGCTTGTCCTGGTTGCCGAGCAGCGGATAGACGCGCAGCGACAGCCGCCCCGTGCCCGCCCACTCGAGCAGCGCGGGGTCGACACGGCGATAGACGAGCTCCTCGTAGATCCGGCGCGCGCGCATGCGCTCGACGACCGCCGACTCCGTCAGCTTGCCGTCGACGTACATCGCGAGCCGCTGCAGGGCGGCATCGGGCGGAATCGCAAACCGATACACGCCCTCGAGCGTCTCCGGCCGATTGTTGTGGAACGTCTGATCGAGCGCGACGCGCGCGACCTGGTTCTCGATGACGATGTCGACGCCGAGCTTCTTGATCGGCAGCGGATACTCGTCGCCCCACGGCGGATGCGAGCGCACGCCGGGGTCACGCGCGAACAAGGTCCCGTGATGCAGCGGCGTGACGTCCTTCTCCTCCTGGCGACGCGCCTGGGCGGCCCACGACGTCAGGTGCGAGAGGCGCGGGGCAGGCCCGCGCGTCGGCGGACGGCCCGGCTCGGCCACACCCTGCTCGCCCGCGTGCAGCAGCACGTCGCCGCTCTCGCTCGCGAGCTTCACCTGCCCGCGCACGACCGAGGCCGTGGTCTTCTCGGCCGCTGCCTCGACGACGAACCGGGTGCCGAGCACCTCGATCGTGCCGCGCGCAGTTTCGACGACGAATGTGCCCTTGCCGGGCGCGACGTCGAGCAGCGCCATGCCCTCGACGCGCACGCGGCGCTCGCCGAGCACGGTGACCTTGCCGCCGGGCGCCGCGGTCCACGTCGAGCCGTCGGCGAGTTTCTGCACGGCACCACCCTGCGTGACCGCGATCTTCGGGGCGTCGCCACCGACGACGCGCGTGACGATCAGCGCCGCCGCAGCCGTCGCTGCGAGCCCCACGCCGATCGCGAACATCGGCGATCTGCGCGGCACCGGCGCCTCGGATGCGCGCGCGAGCAAGTGGTTGCGAATGCGGGCGCGTGCCGCGTCCGAGATGCGCGGCGGCTCGCCGCCGGTCTCGAGGAGCGTCTCCACGTTGCGCTCGAGGACATCCTTGGATTCGTTGCTCATGGCGAAACCTCCGAGAGGTTGGCGGACAGCGTCGCGAATGTGTCGCGGAACGCGCGTCGCGCGCGGGCAAGAAGGGACTTGGCTGCGTCGACCGAGATACCGAGCTCGCCTGCGAGCGTTTCCAGGCTCTCGCCGTCGACATATTTGCGGGTGAGCGCCGTGCGGTACTGCTCCGGCAGATTCGCGACCGCCATGTGCACGAGGTCGCGCGTCTCGGCCCGCTCGAGCACGTCCCCGGGCAACGGCCGCTCGGCCATCGCCGCGAACATCTGCGACAGCGTGACGTCGACGCGTTCCCAGCGCGCCTGCAGCTCGTCGCTGCGCTTGTGCGCGCGCAGGTGGTCGCGGATCACGTTGCGCGACAGCACCGTGAGCCAGCTGCTCACCGAGCCACGCGCCGGATCGTAGTCCTGCTCGCGCGATATCGCGTTCGCGAACGTCTCCTGCACGACGTCTTCGGCGAGCGACGGGTCGCGCCCGACCCGGTAGAACACGAACGCGTACAGGCCATCGACGTGCGCGTCGTAGAACCGCGCGATCGCTTCCCGGTCACCGGCGCGCGCGGCTCGCAGGTCGGCGCCGGGACCGGATCGAAACAACCGCGCGAACAGAGCTGCGATCATCGGTGCGTCCCCAGGGGAGTCATACACCCAGGTGTCAATGACCCTGGCGCGGGTGTCGCGCGTTGCGCAGATCACACCTAGCTCCGCGAAACTACTATCCCGCCGGGAGTTGGTCTAACGTGGACGGCTCATGAAGAAACTTCTTTGCCTCCTTCCCCTGATGGCCTGCGGCGATGATGGTGCGACGCCGGCGGACGCGGCGATTGATAGCCAGGTCGCCGATGACGCTCCGCCGATCGATGCGCCGCCCACGTCGGGCACGGTCACCGTGACGATCCGCGACAACGGAGCGGCCGTGGAAGGCGTGAACGTGTACTTCCAGAACCCGGACGGCTCGCTCGCCGCCAAGGTGGCGACGAATGCGAGCGGCGTGGCGTCCGCGACGATGATGACGGGCGGTTGGGTCACCGCCGTCGATGCCAGAGCGCCGTCGCTTCCGTCGTTCGGAGGGCGGCCGATCGATCACGAGCTGAAGACCTGGGCCGGTGTGGAGCCGGGCGACCAGCTGCTCATCGAGGACGGGGGCGGAAGCGTCTCCTCGATCACCGCGACGGTCACCCTGCCCACGAACAACAATCTCAGCTACGCCGAGCTGCACACGACGTGCGGTGAGGACGTCGTCATTCCCGGCCAGTCCGACTCCATCACGCTGTGGGATTGCAATGGAGCCGCCGACATCATCGTCATCGGCTTCGACGATGAGAGCCTACCGATCGGCTATTTCTACAAGGCCAACGTCACGGTCGCGGATGCAGGTACGCTGGACTTCGCGGCCGAGACGTATGCGGCGCTTCCAGACGCGACCTTCTCGTTCTCCAACTTCCCGGCCGAGTTCTCGGGCCTCGAGCTCGAGAACCAGATCGTCACCCCGCACGGCAACATCTACGAAGTGGGCGACAGCACGGCGCTCGCGTCCGGTGCTGCGAGCGTCATGGTGGAGCGGCCACTTCCGACACCCTCCAAGTCGATCCTGACGAGCTTCCTCGCTACCGGGTCGTCCACCCACGCGCTGTTCAGCTGGCAGGCGACCGCCGCCACGCACGCCTTCGATGCGACCGGGAAGATCCTCCCGTCGTTCTCGAGCACGCCGACCTACGACGCGGCGACGCGCCGTGTCTCGTGGGAGTCGACGGGCACCATCATGCCCGACATGGCCATGTACGAGATGTACGTGGGTCGCGATGGTGGCGGGTGGACCTGGGAAATCCTGGCCCCGTACACCGGCACGAGCGTGACGATGCCCGACCTTCCCACCGAGATCGCGGAGTACCTGCCGCTTGCCACCGATACGGTGGTGACCGATGAGCTCGGCGCGGCGCGCCTGCCCGGCGGTTACGATGCGATTCGCCCGATCTTCTACGCGTCCTCCGATGGCCCGCCGACGTCGGGTTCGAGCGGCGACATCTCGGTCGTATTCTTCCAGGACCTGCGCGTGGCGCGCACGCCAGCGCCCACCTTGTTCTCGAACACTGCCAAGGACAAGCTGCGCGCTGCGCAAAAGGCAGCGATGAAGGCGAAGCTCGCCAAGGTGCGAGCCGCAAAAACCAACAAGATGGCCAAGCGCGCCCGCTAAATTCTCCGACGTAGCGGCCATCCATTTCCGCACTACAGTGGTCACACTCGTATGCGGAAGCTCCCCGCTGCTGTTGCCATCTCCGCGGCGGTCCACGTCGCGCTGGTCGGCATTGTCAGCACGGTGGAGCTGGAGCGCGAAGAACGTCCGCAGCCGGCGCCGCACGTCGAGGTGATCGACGTGACCCTGCCGCCGCCGCCTTACTCGGACGAGCCGCCAGCGATGGAGGTCGCGGTGTTGCCGCCCGAGACGACGGCGCGCATTCCGGAGCTGCCGCCTCCGTCGCCGACGACACCGGCGCATGAGCCGACACGCGAGAACGCCAAGGCGCACAAGCGCGAGGCCATCGCGACCGTCGCGCCCGGGCGCGCGCTGGTCGAGACCAACGGGACGACCACCACATCCGGCGAGCCGACGACCACGACGACGACAGAGCCCGGCAAGCCCTCGATGTTCGACATGCGCCGCCCCGGCAACCTCAGCCGGCGCGACCTCGGCCTCGGGCCAACGAACTATGGGGACGCGCTCGACCACCACGTCCCCGAGGGCATGGGCGCCAAGCCGGAGGTAGCCGCGAGTGGCCAGCTCCAGCCCGATGGTGGCGGCACGTATCGCTCCGACCAAGGCGTGTTCACCGCGAAGATCGCGAAGGACGGGTCGGTGTCGCTCAAGGATGGGAAGAATCTCCGGATCAACATCCCGCTGGCGAAGCCGGGCAAGCTGGTGCGTGGCGCCGGCACGGCAGTCGCAACCTGGTACCGGGATAATGACAAGCCCGTCGGCTTTCTTGGCCGTCCCAGTGGCCCCGGCCCCGGGGAGAGCCGGATCAACCTCAAGGAAGCGATCGAGGGCCAGACCGACCTGAGCGAGGCGCGCGGCAAGGGGAACGAGATCGACACCGCCAAGGCGCCGATTCCGATCGCCGGCGGCGGCTTCGACATCACCGACGCGATCATGCGCAGCAAGGGCGCGGATCCGTACGCGGCGAAGAAGCTCGCGTTCCTCGATTCCACGCGCGACGAGCGCGTCGAGATGGGCAAGCGCTACAAGTCGGAGCAGCTCGCCAAGGCGTCACGGATCACCAAGGAGAACCTCGATCGCCTGCGCGCGACGGTGCGCGATCCAGCGGCACGCAAGCAGGCGCTGTTCGAGATGTGGGACGAGATCGAGGAGACGGGGCCTGACGAGCTCGTGGTTGCGGGACAGGCTTCGCGCAAACTGATCATCGCGTTCATCCGCACGCACCTACCGGCTGGGTCGGAGTACGCCTATTCGCTGACCGAGCTCGCCGCATACAACGCGCACAAGCAGTCGAAGGCCCGCTTCGTTCCGTACGAACAGCCGGCACGAGATGACGCCCCCGCGCCACGCTAGATCGTGAACGACCACGCGCAGTGACACATTCGTGCATGCAACGTCGAGCGTGTACGTAACTGCGAGCTTGTCGCAGCCCGCGCGTGCATCGCGTGCATGCTAAGAACGCCGTCATGCCCGCGAGCCCGTTCGATGGCCCCCTGCTCGGGGGCCGCTATCGACTCGGGCCCAGGCTGGGCAAGGGCTCGCAGGGCGAGATCTTCCTGGCCCGCGACGAGAAGGCCAAAGGCGCCGAGGACCGTGAGGTCATCGTCAAACGTCTGACGCCGAGTGGGACGTGGAAGTCGTTCGAGCTGTTCGAGCGCGAAGGCCGCGTGCTCGCACAACTACGTCACGCCGGCGTGCCGCGCCACCTCGCGACGATCGAGGAACCACCGGGCACGTTCAACCTCGTCATGCAGCGCGCGCCGGGGCAGAACCTGCGCGAGCTGACCGAGCGGAGGCGGCTGTCGGTGACCGAGCTGCGCGACGTGATGATTCGCTGCCTCGAGATCCTCGACTATCTGCACACGCGCACGCCGCCCGTGGTGCACCGCGATCTCAAGCCGTCGAACATCGTCCGCGCGCCGGATGGCAAGATCGCGCTCGTCGACTTCGGCGGCGTCCTCGACGCTGCGCGCGACAAGGGCGGCTCGACGATCGTCGGCACCTTTGGCTACATGGCACCGGAGCAGCTGCACGGCCAGGCGACGGCCGCGACCGACATCTACGCGCTCGGGGCGACGATCGTGGCGCTGGCCGGCGGCGTCGAGCCCGAGGACGTGCCGCGCAAGGGCCTGCGCATGGACCTCGCGAAGCACCTGCCCTCGCTCGACGACGGCCTGCGCGCCGCGCTGACGGCGATGACAGATCCGGATCCCGACAAGCGGCCGCAGCGCGCGCGCGACGTGGTGGCGCTGCTCGCGAAGGGGAAGCCCAAGGAAGAGGAGCCCGTGCGCTCGATGGTGTCGCCGCGCCCGACTGCCCTCGCACCACGGCGGATGTTCGGCGATGTCAGCGAGCCGCTCGGCACGCTGCTCCGCCTCGGCGTACTCGGGTTCGGCGCGTCGGGCTGGGTCGCGATGGCGGGCGCGCGCCTCTCGATCGTCATCACCGTCGGCATCATCGCGATGTTCGCCTTCCCCGCGCGCAAGAAGGTCCGCGCCGTCGGCACCGAGCTCGACGCGATGCTGGCAGAGGGCCAGGGCGGCTTCACCGATCTCATGCGCGGCGCGATGTCTCGGCGCTGAGTTACAGTGCGGGCGTGACCGCCACCCTCATCACCATCCCGTTCTCTCACTACTGCGAGAAGGCGAGATGGGCGCTCGATCGCTGCGGCATCGAGTACCGCGAGGACGGTCACCTGCCGCTGTTCCACTACCTGGCGGTGCGGCGCGCGGGTGCGAAGCGTACGGTGCCGGTCATCGTCGACGGCGAGCTCTTGCTCACCGACTCCACGGACATCGTCGCGTGGGCCGATGCCCGCGAGCCCGGCACGCTGTTGCCGCCCGAGCCGAAAGCACGCGCCGAGGTGCTCGCGCTCGAGGATGACTTCGATACCCAGCTCGGGCCCGCGACGCGGCGCTGGGGCTACTACCACATGCTGCCGCGCAAGGACCTCGATCACCTGATCGTCCGCGGAGCCCCGCGCTGGCAGGCGACGGCGCTGAAGTGGTCGCGCCCGCTCGCGGTGCGCATGCTCTCGCGCAGCCTGAAGATCGATGCGGCCGGCGCCGAGCGTTCGCGCCAGAAGATCGCGAGTACGTTCGCGCGCGTCGCGGATCTCCTCGCCGACGGCCGCCGCTACCTCGTCGGAGGGCGGTTCACGGCCGCGGATCTCGCGTTCGCCGCCCTCGCCGGCCCCGTGGTGCTGCCCGCGGGGCGCCCGTTTGGCTTGCCGCAACTCGAGGACCTCGACGGCGAGGCGCGGGCTCAGGTCGATGCGTGGCGCGCGTCACCGGCGGGACAGTTCGCGCTCAGGATCTACGCGGACCATCGCTCCGTGTGAACGCGACCAGCGCGACCAGCCCGAGCGGCTGGAGGATCAACAGGCCGAGCGCGACGAACGTCCCGGCATGATCCGCGATGAGCCCGACCAGCCACGGCAGCGCGAGCCCGAGCGGCGTGAACAGATGGCCGGCCGCAAGCACCGTGCCCGACTGCTCGGGCCGACGCGCGAACGCCTGCGCCGCCGCGAGCGGATACAGCGGGCTCGCGAACACGCCGACGGGAACCATCAGCACGACGCTCGCCCACGCGGTCGGGGCGACGATCCACGCCACGAACGCCACCGCACATGCGGAGCCAAACCACACCAGCAGCTTCGTCTCGCCGTGGCGCCCGAGGAGGCGCTCCAGCCACACGAGGCCCAGCGTCGAGCCCACCATGCCCGCACCGACGACAGCGCTCTGCACGAGCGTGCCCGCGCCGAAGTGCTCGCGCACGTGAATGGTAGCGAACACGACGAGGATCTCGTCGAGCAAGTCACACAGCGCGATGCCGAACAGCCAGGCGACGAGCACGCGGTCGTGCAGGGCATCGCGCAACGCCGCGAGCACGCCGGGCGCTTCCTCGTCGTCATCCCCCGCGCCGCGCGCATCGGTGAACGGCGTGGCCCACGTGATCGCCGCCCACACCGCGAGCGCCGCCCCGATCACGAGGTACGACGCGCGCCAGCCTAGCCCGACGAGCGCGAGCCCACCGACGATGATCGGCCCCGCGAAGTCGCCCAACGACGACAGCAATGTCCAGCGCGCCATCGTGCGGCCGCGTTGATCGGGCGTGCGATCGACGAGCGTCGCCTGCGCGAGCGCGACGGACGCACCGGTCGCCACCCACGCGAACGACACGGCGACCGACAGCACCACCGGATTCGGCGCGAGCGCAGCCGCAAATGCACTCGCCGCGAGCACGGTCGCGCCGCCGCGAATGAACCACGCGCGCGGATAGCGGTCCGCGTACAGGAACACCACGGGCTCGACGATCATCGCGAACACGCCGGGCAGCACGAACAACACGAGTGCGATCTCGGCGTGCGAGGTCGCGAACGACTGCTCGATCGCGGTCGTGTTGATCGTGGGAATGCCGCTGGCTGCCTCGTCGATGAACGCGAAGGCGAACAGGACCATCGAGATTGGAAACAGCCGCGCGAACGCGGCCGCAGCTCTCGATCAGATTCGTTCGGTGAACGTGCGAGCCATCTGAAAGAGCTTAACTGGCGGCCGCCGCGATTTGTTCCCCAACTCGCAACGTAAGCACGGCCACCTCCGCGTGGGTGCCCTCACCGAACCGGCGGGTCACGCCCGAGAACCCGACGCCTGGCGTGACGTAGAGCTGGCTCTTCGCGGTGCCCTCCCCGACCTCGTACATGCCGCGGCGGTAGTTGATGCCGATCCGCTTCATGATCCGATCGGTGATGCCTTTCACGTACATCTGCCCGCCATGGGTGTGCCCCGACATCACGAGATCGGCACCGCGCGCTGCGATCGCAGGTGCGCGATCCGGACCGTGGCAGAGCACCAGGCGGGTCCCTGTCTTCGGGGCGCCCGCAAATGCGGCGTCGAGATCGTCGTGACGGGTGACAGGATCGTCGACGCCGACCATTGCGAGGGGCGCTCCCCGCACGTGGGCGATCGTCGTCTGGTTGCGCAGCACCTCGTAGCCATTGGTCTCGAGCGCCGTGCGCACGCCCGCGCCCCACACGAAATAGTCGTGGTTGCCGAGCACGGCCAGCACGCGCGGTGCTCGCAGCCCGCCGAGCTGCTCGGCCGCGAGAGCCACCTCGTGGCGGCGCCAGCACACGTAGTCACCGGTGAGCACGACGACGTCTGGCTTGGCGGCGTTCGCGGCGTCGATGGCGGCGCGGATGTGCGATGCCGGCGTCAGGTTACCGACGTGGATGTCCGAGAGCTGGACGATCCGTGCGCCGTCGTGTCGAGGATCGAGGCCCGCGATCTTCACATCCAGGTGCGTGACGCGCGGCGGGACCGGTGCTGGCATGGGCACGCACTCTGAGGCGCGCGCGGGAGCATGGCAATGCCACGCGATCTTCGCACCCAGCTTTGCCAGGGGCCACGAAGCTGAACGCGCAGTTAGCTTTGCATCGCACCCGTTCTTGCGACAGCATCAAGGCTATGGCCGTGGCGCGTTCTCCTAGCCCTTCGGATGGTCGTGTGCCGTGTCCGCAGTGCGGCGGGTTCGTTCACCCGATCGCAGGTCGCTGCAAGCACTGCAAGACCGACATCGCCGCGCTGCGTGCAGCGCGTCCTGCGGCCGCTGCGGCGCTGCCCGCGTTGCGCCAGGGGATCGAGGCAGCTCCTGCACCTGTCCCCGCGTCCCCCTACGCGCCACACGGCTCGGCCCCGGTCGCGCAGCCCGTCGCGCCGCCGGTCTTCGCGGTGGCGATTGGCGCTGACGCGGCGCGCCCGATCTTGCCGCCGCGTCCCACGGGCCGCATGGACGCCACGGCGCCGAAGCGCTCGCTACTCCGGAACTGGCCCGTGATCGTCATCGTGCTCGCGTCGCTCGCGATCGCCACCGCCGTCGCGTTGATGGTCATTCCGCCGGCAGGCACGGCGAAAGCCGACTCGCGGCGCCTCGCGCCGCCGCCCGCGCCCGAACGGATGGAGACCAATCCGCTGCCGCCGCCGAGCAGCAACGGCAACGTCGTGCCGCCCAAGAGCAGCGGCATCGACCCGTGGAGCAAGGGCAATCCGAACGCGCAGCCCGTGCCTCCCGACGACGACGCGGACATGCTCGATCCCGACGATCCTTCGGCGGATCCGTTCGCGAACGGTGGAGGCAACAACGGCGGCACGTTCGATCCGTTCGGCAGCCTCGGCGGAAACCCGCTCGCGCAGCTCGGCGGCCTCGGCATGCAGGACCAGTTCATGTTCACCGTGATGGGCCACGTCTGCTCGCGCGCGAAGAGCTGCGGCACCACGCAGCTGACGCCGATGTGCGATGTCGTCGATCAACTTGGAGGGGGCAAGGCCCCGAGCTGCGCCGCCGGCCAGCGCTGCCTCGCCAAGATCGACCAGCTCGACTGCGACGTGCTCTCACTGCAGAACGTGCTCGGAGCCTCCGCGCTCGCGCAGGACTGCATGGAAGCGATCCAGAGCTGCTAAGCTGCGCGCGTGCAGATCCCGTTCGAGGTCTTCCGTGATCCCGCCGCGATGCGCGCCAAGGTCGAGGACCTCCGGCGCGATGGTCGCAAGATCGCCGTCGTCCCCACGATGGGCGCTCTTCACGAGGGCCACCTCCAGCTGATCCGCCACGCGCGCGCCCGCGCCGACGTCGTCATCCTCACGATCTTCGTCAACCCGACGCAGTTCGGGCCCAAGGAAGACCTCTCGCGTTACCCACGCGACGAAGCGGGCGACCTCGCGAAAGCACGTCCCGCCGGCATCGATCTCGCGTTCTGCCCGCCCGTCGAGGCGATGTATCCGGCCGGCGCGCAGACGTTCGTCGAGGTGCGCGAGCTCCAGCAGCCGATGTGTGGCGCGAGCCGTCCGGGGCACTTCGCGGGCGTCGCGACGATCGTCTGCAAGCTGTTCAACATCACCAAGCCGCACCTCGCGGTGTTCGGCGAGAAGGACTACCAACAGCTCGCGATCATCCGGCGCATGGTGCGCGACCTCGACTTCGGCATCGAGATCCAGGGCGTGCCGATCGTCCGCGAAGCGGACGGTCTCGCACTCTCGTCGCGCAACGCGTACCTGTCCGCCGAGCAACGCACCGCCGCGCTGTCGCTGTCGCGCGGGCTCGCCGCCGCCGAGAGCGCGTTCCGCGCTGGCGAACGCTCCGTCCCTGCCCTGCTCGCCGCCGCGCGTGCGCCGATCGAAGCCGAGCCGCTCGCGCGCATCGATTACGTCGAGCTGCGCGATGCCGACGAGCTTACGCCGCTCGAGCGCGTCGAGCGCCGGGCCGTGCTCGCCCTCGCGGTATTCGTCGGCACCACGCGCCTGATCGATAATCGCGTGCTCGCCCATTAACCGCAGCGGCGCGCTCCACCACTACGAGTTCGGCTCCGGTCCGCTGCGAACAAGAGGAGGAAGCGCTCACATGCAGCAGGCGAGCGGCCGGGACGTGTTGCACACCTTGGTCTCGATGGAGCCGTTGTTCCTGATGCTGCCGCCATAGTCCACGTCGAGTGACGACATCCAGGTCGAGCAACCTCCGAGGTACGAGCGAACGGCCGTCGGAAAGCCGCCCGTTGCGGTGCTGTCGTCGACCCACGCGCCGGCGGCAGGCACGGCAGTCGTGGACACCGCGCGGAGATATTCGGCCGCGTGGCAGAAGTGCGAGCCTGGCATCTCCGCGGCGCACAGCGCGTTTGCACGCGGACGTCCACCGAGGTTTCCCGTGCGCACCGCGGTCGTGAAGCCGGCGAACACCTTCTTCGGCACGCCGTTACAGCACGCGAGTTTCTTCATCGACGAACAAGCCGCGTTCCCGATCACGCTCCCCGATGGGACCAACGCAGTGCCTGCGGGCTCGGTCGTGTCGATCCAGGTGGTGCAGCCGCTCACGGACGCGCGTCCGCTCTGGAACCCACCCCCGCTCGAAATGACGCTGTGGTCGATCCAGGCGCCGTCGGCGGGGATATCGATCGCCGAGTTGGTCAGCGAGTACTCGAAGTAATGACACAAGTGCGAACCCGGAAATGCCGCTGCGCAGCGTGCGTGCATCACGTGCCGCCCGCCCGCGTTGCCGTTGTACGTGGTGGGCGTGAACCCGGCGAAGGCCGCCGGATCCTCGTACTCTGAACCGGAGCCCGACGGTCCGACGGGCCCCTGAGGTCCTGCGTTGCCTTGCGGTCCCGTCGCGCCCGGCGGGCCTTGCAGGCCTCGTGCGCCCTGCGCACCCGTCTCGCCCTTCGGGCCGGTCGCGCCGATCGGACCCGCAGGGCCCATCGGGCCCATCGCACCGGTGTTGCCGATCGGTCCCTGCGGCCCCGCAGGTCCTGCCGGACCTGCAGGCCCTTGCGGACCCGCGGGCCCGCCAGCCGGTCCTGCGGGACCCTGCGGACCCTGCGGACCCTGCGGGCCTTGGGGGCCTTGCGGCCCCTCGGGACCATCAGCACCTGGCGGACCTTCCGGTCCAACGCCACCCTCATCCGAGCAAGCGGCGAGCAAGACGGCGACGGCAAATGCGAGCTTCACGGCGAGCACGAAACCTTGTTCTGGATGTGACGTGGCCCAGGAGATTCGGCCATCGCCCCCATAGATTCGGCGGCGCGATCCGATGGGCCTTGGCGAGCAGCATCACGAGCCAACGCGAGCTTCATCGCGTGCACGGACGTACGCCACGTCGGACTCGTCGCCCGATAGATTCGGCAGCACGCGCGGCAACGCATACGCAGCCGCCTGAGCAACCGCGGCATGCGATTCAACCGATTACGGGCGCACGCAACCTGCGATGAGGTAGGCCGACACGTGGCCCATGTCCAAAGCCGCCGCCGCCCTCGCTTACACGCCGAGCCTTGCCCATCGCGCCGAAACGCTGACGCAGAAGCGAGGCGGACCAGCGTGGGTGGCGTTGACGTCGGTGCCTGCGGAGACCACCACACGAGCGAGCGAGCCGATCTGGGAGGAGCCAACGCAGCCGATGCGCGTTGCCGCGCTGCCGACGCTGGATCCCGTGCGCGAGCGCGAGCTCGTCGCGACGATCATCCGCCCGATCGATCCGCGTGACGGGCATCGCGTGGGCAACGACAAGAGGGAGCAGGACCTGATGGCCTTGTTCGAGGCGTTGCCGGTGCTCGAGGCGATGGAGCTGCAGCGCCGGCTGCGCATCGGGCGCGCGGACGACGTCGTGGCGGTGGCGTTCGGGCGCCTCGTGGTGGAGCGCAGGCAACGGTTGATGATGTTCCTCGGCAATGCGCGGCGGCGCGCGGCGGTGGCCCGGGGCTAACGAATGCAACCGCGGGCTCGGTGGGCTGTCGTAGAGTGCGCCACCATGAGTCGCAAGATCGGGGCTGGAGTCGGGGCTGCTGTGGCGCTGCGCGGGCGCGGACGGGTCATCGACGACAACCTCGAGTTCATCAGCGACACGATGACGGGCAGCGGCACCGTCGACCTCGGCGAGATCACGGTCCTGAAGAAGCGCCTCAAGGAGGGCGAGCAGGCGGGCGAGCTCGGCGTGCGGTTCAAGGAGTCACCGCCCGGCGCGGACGAGCGCACCTTCGAGATCAGCTTCATCGATCCCAAGGGGGCCGCGGCAAACAGCGGCCTCAAGGTAGGCGACGTGATCGTCTCGATCGACGGCGTCGACATCACCAGGGATGGCTGGTCGACCGGATGGACGCTGCTGCGCGCACCGCCGGGCACCAAGCTCGAGCTCGGCCTCGCGCGCGGCACGAGCGTGACGGTGACGCTCAAAGCGCCGAGCTGACCGCGATCCGCCGTACACTCGGCGGATGTCTCGAACTGCCGTCGTCCTGATGCTCGCGGCATGTGGCGGTAAGGCCACCGCGCCGAGCACCCCCGCGAACACGCGTACCTCCGCCGCTGGTGCCGCCACCGACGTCGTGCCCGTCGGCGAGAGCAAGACACCGCCGGCATGCGAACCGTGGACCCCCGCGTGGCCCGAGGGCCAGCACGATCGCGTCGCGTTTCAGGATCCAGCGACGGAGCTCTGGGGCTACAAGACCAAGGCGGGCACCGTGGTGCTCCCGGCGCAGTACCAGCACGCGTGGGAGTTCTGGCCGGGTGGCTTCGCCGCGGTGATGCCGGCGCAGAAGGACATCACGGACCCCAAACACCCGTTCGTGTTCATCGACCCGACGGGCAAGACGATCGCGCACGCGTTCATGTTCGATAACGGGCCCGACTACTACCAGGAGGGCTTCTTCCGCATCAGCGCGCACGGCAAGCATGGCTTCATGAACGACCGCGGTCAGATCGTGATCGCGCCGAGGTACGACGATGCCTTTGCGTTCTGCAATGGCACCGCGCGCGTGGTCGAGGCCGGGCAGACGTTCTACATCGACAAGACGGGCGCGAAGACCGCCGCGCCCGAGGAGTAAGCGCCGGCGCTGGCAACGACGTTCGGCGCAAGTCGAGCAAGTAGGGTGCGCCCCCTCTGGGGCTACCCGGTGCGCGCGATGGTCGCGAGCTTGGCCGCGAGGCCCTTGCGATAGAAGCCGCGCAGCTCGGCGAGCATTTCCGGGATGCGGCGGCGCGAGACGAAGGTCTCCTCGAGCCAGGTCGCGTAGCGATGCGCGTTGTCGTTGGCGACGCGATAGCGGTCCTGCTCGTCGTCGTCGAGGTCGGGCTCGTACTCCGCCTCGCCGAACAGCCGGCGGCGAAAGGCCGTGGACAGCTCCATGTCGGGTTCGGTGGTGAGCAGGCAGGTGACGTACTTGTCGACCTCGGCTTGTAGCTCGAGCTCGAGCTGTGAGACGCGGCGCTCGGCGCGCGCGCAGCACACGGTGTAGATGAAGTGGCTCACGCCTTCGATCGCGAGCAAGAAGTCGCCGAGGTTGTGATCGCCGAGGCGCCGCGCCGGATCGTGCGTCGACAGGTTCGTGATGATCGACTCCTCGAGGTAGAGCGCGATGTTCATCTCGCCATCGAATTCGACGACGAGCAGCTGCTCGCGCGCCTTGCGCGAGGGAGCGAGCTCGTCCCTGTACTCGGTGCCAACGACGAAGTCCCCCACCTCCACACCCGTCTCGACGCGATACAGCGATTCGAGCCCACGCTGCACGCGAGCCAGCGTCCCCGGGTGCGGCGCCACTACTGCGGCACCTGGCTCGGGTCGACGATCAGGCCTGCAGCGCGCAGCTTCTTCTCGACCCACTCGTCGCGCGTGCGCAGCCAGATCTCGTAGAGCTTGGCGATGTCGGTGGTCGCGTTCAGCTCGGCGAGGTGCGTGCGCTTCCGGACCTCGGTGAGGACGTCGACGAACTTGGGGAACTTGGCGGCCAGCTCCTCGTAGACATCCGAGATCGGCTTGCCGCTCCCGAACGACCGCGCGAGCTGCGCGTAGGCGTTCTGGCCGATGCCCACGTAGTAGTCGACGTCGACCAGCGAGCGCGTGAGCGACTCGGCGAAGAAGCCTGCGACGTAGAGCGAGGTGTCACCGACCTGCTTCAAGTTTCGGACGCGCTCGCCCAGGTTCTCGTTCTGGGCGGCGGCGAGCTTGAGACCGAGGGGTTCATCGGTCAACCGAGCCTTGGTGAAGTCGCCTAGGAGGCCCACCAGGTACCAGCTCGCGGGTTGGGAGGCTTCGAGATCGACCGCGCTAAGCGCGTCGCTCACCACCTCGTGGAAGTACTCGTCCACGGATGCAGCCAAACAAACGTCCATAGTCCGATCATCAGCGAACACGGGGCCATTGCAAGTTCCCGTAATAATCCGATCGGTTAGAACGGCTCCGGAAGGCTTCGGATGCCGGGATTGAACGGGCGAACCCGCACCGCGCGGCGCGGATGTAGATGCAAACGAAATCCGTTGGCTAGGGGCTTGCGCGAAGGTCGGAGCGATCTTACCAAAGCGACCGTTAGCAGTCGCCGGAGGTGAGTGCTAACAAAAGTCAAACCTTCCAGAAACAGCCACGAGCAACGGAGAAGCCATGAACGTTCGCCCCCTGCAGGACCGCATCCTGGTTCGTCGCGTCGAGGAGGTCGAGAAGACCCGCGGCGGCATCATCATCCCCGACTCGGCCAAGGAGCGCCCCCTCGAAGGCAGGGTCATCGCCGTTGGCTCGGGCAAGCGCCTCGAGGACGGCACGCTGGTCAAGCTCGATGTGAAGGCGGGTGACCGCGTTCTGTTCGGGAAGTACGCCGGTACCGAGATCAAGGTCGACGGCGTGGACCACATCATCATCCGCGAGGACGAAGTCCTCGGCGTCCTCGAAGGCTAAGGAGCAACGACCATGGCTGCCAAAGACATTATTTTCGACGAGAAGGCTCGTAACCGCGTGCTCACCGGCGTCGACACGCTGGCGAATGCCGTCAAGGTGACCCTCGGCCCGCGCGGCCGCAACGTGGTGATCGAGAAGTCGTGGGGCGCCCCGACGGTCACCAAGGACGGCGTCACCGTCGCCAAGGAGATCGAGCTCGAGAACAAGTTCGAGAACATGGGCGCGCAGATGGTCAAGGAGGTCGCCTCCAAGACGTCTGATAACGCCGGTGATGGCACGACGACGGCGACCGTGCTCGCGCAGTCGATCTACCGCGAGGGCTCCAAGCTCGTCGCTGCCGGTCACAACCCGATGGAGCTGAAGCGCGGCATCGACACCGCCGTTGCTGCCATCATCGACTCGCTCAAGAAGCTCTCCACCCCCACCAAGGGCAAGGAAGACATCGCGCAGGTCGGCACGATCAGCGCGAACGGCGACACCGAGATCGGCAACATGATCGCCGACGCGATGAAGAAGGTCGGCAAGGAAGGCGTGATCACGGTCGAAGAGGCCAAGACGCTGAACAGCGAGCTCGACGTCGTCGAGGGTATGCAGTTCGACCGCGGCTACCTCTCGCCGTACTTCGTGACGGACACGGAGCGCATGGAGGTCGTCCTCAACGACTGCTACATCCTCACGCACGAGAAGAAGATCTCGAACATGAAGGAGCTCCTCCCGGTGCTCGAGCAGGTTGCCAAGCAGGGCAAGCCGCTCCTGATCATCGCCGAGGACGTCGACGGTGAGGCCCTCGCCACGCTCGTCGTGAACAAGCTCCGTGGCACGCTGCAGATCTGCGCCGTCAAGGCGCCGGGCTTCGGCGACCGCCGCAAGGAGATGCTCAAGGACATCGCGACGCTGGCCGGCGGCCAGGCGGTGACCGAGGACCTCGGCCTCAAGCTCGAGAACCTCACCCTGCAGGACCTCGGCCGCGCCAAGCGCGTCACGGTCGACAAGGACAACACCACGATCGTCGACGGTGAAGGCACGAAGGCCGACATCGACGCGCGCGTGAAGCAGATCCGCAACCAGATCGAGGAGACCACGTCCGACTACGATCGCGAGAAGCTCCAGGAGCGCCTCGCGAAGCTCGTCGGCGGCGTCGCCGTGATCAAGGTCGGCGCTGCGACCGAGGTCGAGATGAAGGAGAAGAAGGCGCGCGTGGAAGACGCGCTCCACGCGACCCGCGCCGCCGTCGAGGAGGGCGTGGTTCCCGGTGGTGGCGTCGCGCTGCTCCGCGCGCAGAGCGCACTCGACGGCATCAAGCTGTCCGAGGAGCAGCAGTTCGGCGTCTCGATCGTGCGCCGCGCGATCGAGGAGCCGCTCCGCCAGATCTCGGCGAACGCAGGCGTCGACGGCTCGATCGTCGTGTCTAAGGTCAAGGAGGGCACGGGCCCGTTCGGCTTCAACGCCGCGACCCTCGAGTACAGCGACCTCGTGAAGGCCGGCGTGATCGACCCGACCAAGGTCGTCCGCACGGCGCTGCAGAACGCGGCCTCGGTCGCGTCGCTGCTCCTCACCACCGAGGCGATGATCGCCGAGAAGCCCAAGAAGGAAGCTCCGGCTCCCGCGGGCGGCGGTCACGGCGGTGGCATGGGTGGCATGGGCGGCATGGACTTCTAGTCCCTCCAGCGCATGCAAACGGACGGCGCCACGCGTGGGCGCCGTTTTTCATTTTCGGCACGACGTAATCGGTCGCGCCGGTGGTCCGGGCTCATCCGGCACTCGGTACGTTCGGGCATACGCGGGCTCCGCTTGTACGCCGCTTGGTGCCGCGGTTGCCTCTACGGTCGGCGTCGCGCAGTGCGTTCGCCGTCGATCTACGCGCGCATGATTCTGCCCAGATAGCCACGCCGGATGTGGGGACCGTTGCACTCTTTCGGCCGCTAAATACGATTCGCCGATCATGCGTTGAACTCTGCATGAGGCAGAGCGAGCACGTCCCCGGCGCGCACGGTCCGTCACATGACCCTCGGGTTGGCGGCACCGTCGCGGGCCGGTACCGGATCGCGGAGAGAATCGCTGCCGGCGGCTTCGGCGCGATCTACCGCGCGACCGACGTGATGACGGGTGTCCCGGTTGCACTCAAGGTCCTCCACCATCACCTGATCACGGATCCGGCCATCGTCGCCCGCTTCGTGCGCGAAGCGGAGCTGCTGCGCGAGCTGCAGGGGCCCCAGGCGATGGTGCTCTACGCGAGCGGCCGCACCGCCGAGGGCGCGCCGTACCTGGCGATGGAGCTGCTCGGTGGTGAGACGCTGCACGCGCGGTTCATGATCCGTGGCCGGTTACCGTGGCGCGAGGTCGTGACCATCGCGCGCGGCGTGTGCGGCGCGCTCGCCGAGCCCCACGCGCTCGGCATCGTGCATCGCGACCTCAAGCCCGCGAACATCTTCCTGCAGGCGCGCGGCCGGCTCCCCGAGCTCGTGCGCGTGCTCGACTTCGGCATCGCGAAGCGGATCGAGCCCGGCGTCGTCGACGGCGACCTCACGCGGCAGGGCGAGCTGCTCGGCACGTTCGACTACATGGCCCCCGAGCAGATCGTCGGCAGCCCAGCGACACCGCTGGCCGACATCTTCACGCTCGGTGTCGTCATGTACGAGATGATCGCGGGTGTTCGGCCGTTCGAGGGCGACGGCGGTCAGCTGGCCGCACTGGTCGGGGGCGAGCTCACGCCGGTGTCCGCGCGCGTTGACGTTCCTGCCGCACTCGACGACGTCATCGCACGCTGCCTGCATCCGGAGCCAACAGCGCGCTACGCGACGGTCGGCCAGCTCGATGCAGCGCTCGTGCAGATCCTCACCGATGACCTCGAGCGCTCCGACACGATGACGAGCCCGTTCGCGCTCGAGGAGGACGACACGTGGCTCGGTGACCTCCCCTTCTCTGCCGAGACCGCGCTCTCCACGGTCGCGTTGTTCCCGGAACCGCTGCGCGCGCGAGGCACGAACACGCCGCCGCTGCGCTTCGCCGAGGGCACGGCAGATGACGCGAGCCCGCTGGCACCGACAGCGCCGTACGCTGCGGTCGCCCTTCCGGTGATGGCAGCGCCGACGCTCCCTCCCGTAGCCCACGTCTCGTCACGTGGTGCGCACGTCGCGATCGGGCTCCTCGCCCTCGTGCTCGGTGCTGCGATCGCATTTCTCGCCGTTGCCTGCTGATCGCGTGCGACGGTCAGCCGGTACCGTCCGTCCGGACGTTCACTGGATGTCGTCGGTGCAGTCGTGCTGCGCCTGCGCACTCGCTTGCGTCTCGCGGCCGGTGCGCGGATCGCACACGAAATGCTCGACGATGCAGGCGTAGGTCTGCTGATTGGTCGCGGTCTGCTGGGCCGCGGGATCGTCGACGCGGATGACCTCCTTGAGGCACGCATCACGCTCGGCGCCCGACAGGTTCTCGCAGCACTGCTCCTGGATCTGGGTGCCACGTGCGTAGGTGTCGGTCTTCTTGCCGCCGCCACATGCGGCGATCGCGAGCACGAGTGCGGAGATCGCAAACCACCAGCGTGCCGCTGTCACCACGCCATCACGGCGCGGCGTGGCGCTGCGTTCACGCACCGCTGCCGCGATGATCGCTCTGCCGTCGCGCACGGCGTCCAAGTAGGCATTGCCACGTAGTCCTCGCTCGGTCATGGCGTGATCACGAGGCAAGCGCGAGGCCACATCCGTGGCAGCTGCTTTGCACCGTTTGCCGGCGATGCCGAGGCTCCTTCTGCTTGGATCCGCGTTGTTGTCGGTGACCGCTTGCGCGAGTCGCTATCACACCGAGGTCGTCGGGCGGGGCACCGCGATCATGCAACCGCGAACCGATGCGGCCGCGGTCGTGAGTGCGGGCAATCCGGTCGCGCCATGGGCGATCGGACAGGGGATCACGCTGCCGCCAGGCTCGTACGACCTCGCGCTGTGGTTCGACGTGCCGCGCGCACAGATCATCGACTGGACGGTGACCTGCCCCGGCGTCGAGCTCACCGGTAGCGCGGGCGAAGCATTCGAGGACTACCGCGCCCGGCGCCTCGCCGAGTTGCGCGCCCAGCGCGAGCGCGACCGGCAGCGGCTCGCCTCGGTGACCAGCGCGGTGGTCGGCAGCGTCGCACCGAGCATGCACGGCTACGTCCAGACGCCGGGCGGTACAGTGACCGTCGAAGGTGACGCCCGGCTCCCCGCAGATACGATCGGCGGCGCGGTGGCGACGCGCGCCATCGACGACGCCGTCGACTTGCCGCCGGGTGACGTCGGGCGCGGACGGCTCGCGCAGACCGTGCACGTCGTCACCAAGGGCACAGGCGTCTGCGCGGTGACCGCGGCCGCCGACGATCCGAATGTGATGGGTAGCTATCAGGTGACGCGCATCCGCGACCTCGACGCCGAAGCGCGCCTGCGCGTGATGGCGACCAACAGCGCCGCGATGACGGTGCGCGGGAAGCTGCAAGCGCGGCTCGTCGCACACGGCGCCGATCCACGCGCACTCGAGCGGCGGCGCGCTGCCGAGGCAGAAGCGCGGCTGCGGGTCGAAGCGGAAGCACGCGCGCGCGTCGAGGCGCGCCTCGAAGTGCAGGCACAGGCCGAAGCGCACGCGCGCTCGGTGGCGATGGAGGCGCGCTATGCACTGCGTGGTCGCTGCGTGCGCCAGGGGGCCGACCCGGAGCACCGCACGCGCATCGCGCTGCAAGAACAGGCGATGACGCACCAGGCGCAAGAGACCTACCGCATCGAGGCCGAAGCCCACGCGCGCCTCGCGCTCGATCTCGAGCAGCGCCGCCTCGATCTCGCGCTGCGTGCACGCACCGACCTCCGCGCGCGCCTCGTCGCGCTCGGTGCGATTCCGCGGCCGCCGATGCCGGCGCTGCTCGCCGAGGAGCCGGGCGATCCGCCGTTCCCGGGTGCGCGCTGGACGCCCGGCCGCTGGGTATGGCTGAACGGGAGCTGGCAATGGCAGGCGGGCTATTGGAGCGACCCTTCACACTTCGAGGAGGCCGGTTCGAGCGAGGTGCTGATCGGCGTCGGGACCGGTGTTGGCGTCGGCGTCGGGACCGATATCTTCGAGCCGATCCGCGACCACCGAACCGAAGACCGCGTGCGCGACCACCGCACCGAGGCAACCGTGCGCGACCACCGCACCGAGTCGCGCGACGCCCAGATCCGCGATCACCGCCGCGAAGAGCCGCGGACGCCCGCACCGACGGTGCGCGACCACCGCGACGACAAGAAAGACGATCACGATCGCGACACCAAGATCCGCGATCACCGCCGCTAGCGCCCGTAGCTCGGTCCGGTCAGTCGGCCGTGCACTTCTTGATGTCGGCGGTGTTCTTCACCGCGAGCAAGCACGCGTTCAGATCATCGTTGTTCGCCGACGCGCACTGGTTCACGCACAGCTCGACGCCGTTCTCCAGCTTGTTGGAGAACTCCACCAGCTTGTGCTTCTTCAGCGACTCGCGCTTCTCGGGCGGCGCCGCGGCGATCTCGGCATCCGCGGCCTCCCAGTAGGACACCTGGAACACGTGCCGGCAGATCTCCTCGCACTTTCCACGGTCGCCTTTGCAAGCGGCAAGGCCGACGAAGAGTGTGACGAGGACAGAGCTGCGGCGCATGCCGCTGCGTACCACGACGGCCCGTGAGCTGCGATACCCTGCGACGATGGACCACGGCGCCGCGGCGACCCTGCGAGGAACCCTCGCAGCGCTCGCGTGCACCTGTGGGATCGCGCAAGCCAGCCCGTCGACGGTGATGACCTTTGAAGGCGGCGCCGAGGGCGACTCCAACGTGCAGCGCGTGGAGACGGGCCCGGGACTAGAAACCCGGCGGATCAGCGCGGGCGTCGCGCGCATGGGAGGCCGGCTCGAACGGCGCGGTGCACTGTGGGGCGGTGCGCTGTCGATGTTCGGTGGCTTCCTCACGCGGGTGGTCGCGAACCCCGATACCTCGACGGAGAACGTGCTGCTCCTGACGGGCGACGCGCGCTACCTGCGGCCGATCAAGGAGCGCTCGGCGTCGCTTGGCATCGGCGTTGTCGCCGCCGATTCGCGCCCGCTCACCGACGAGATCGGCGCGCGCACGTTCACCAACCTCGGCGCGGACGGGCTCCTCGTGCTCGACGGTGGCGCCGATCGCCACCTGACGCTCGGGTTCGGGATCCGCGACTTCACATACAAGCCGAACCACGACTTCGACTGGACCGGCCCGGCCGCGAGCGCGCGCCTCGACTACACGTTGTGGGAGCCGTCCGGCGGCACGCGGAGCCTCGAGCTCGCGACCTACGCCGCGTTCGAGGCACGCTCGTACGACGCGACGGCCCTGTCGAGCGCGTGCATGCCCGACGCGGATCCGAGCGACGAGTGCTCCGCGGGCACGTCGCTACAGCGTCGCGATCGCTCGACACGCATCGGCGCCGAGGTCACCTATTCGGGGCGCATCGTGGCGGGTGCGGGCTACCAGCTCACGGTGATCGACTCTAACAGCTACGGCCAGTCCCTCGTCCGCCACAAGGCGACGCTGTCGGCGACGACCTCGCTACCCAAGGGCATCTTCGCGACAGGCCTCGCGACGCTGCAGATCGACCAGTATCCCGACGGGCTCGTGATCAAGACCGACAATCAGCGCTCCGAGTTCACCAACATCGACGACGAGAACCGCAGCTCGCTCCAGCTGCGCCTCGGCAAGCCGCTCTCCGAGGCATGGTCGCTCGAGGCGCGCGCCGCGATCTGGCGCAACCTCGGCCCCGACGCCGAGACGTCGTTTCGGCGTGCCTCGATCTACGCGGGCGCCATCTACTCGCGCTAGCGGCGCTGCTGGTCAGTTGAGGACTTTCGTCGTGCTCGTCTCACGTGTCACGTGCTCCGCTGATCGTGGACGTGGACGAGCACGTGACACGTGACACGTGCCCCCCCCCGGGATCCGCTAACACTACTGCGTCATGTTAGCGGGCCGCGGCTCCGCAGGTGACGTGGCGCGTGGCAAGCTGGGCAACGTGGGAGCCAGCGCGCGATGGCGCGCGCAATCGCGAGCCGCATGGTGGCGAAGCTGTCGGTGAA
>JANRKM010000289.1:0-23902 GCA_033763475.1 Kofleriaceae bacterium | reverse complement strand
ACCCCTCCCACCGCCACCACTCCCACCGCCACCACTCCCCCCGCCACCACTCCCACCGCCACCACTCCCACCGCCACCACTCCCACCGCCGCCACTCCCACCACCACCGGGCCGACCACCGCCGCCGGCGCTGTGGCGCCCACCGCCGCGACCGCCACTGGCGTTGGAGCGAGCTCCCCTGCCATCGCCATCCGCGTGCTGTTTCTGCGTGGGCATCAGTGGCTGGATCTCCTGCGCGGTCAGCTGACGCCAGCGCCCGAGCGGAAGCTCGCCGAGGCGGATGTGCATGATGCGCACGCGGCGCAGGCCCTCGACGGTGTAGCCGAGGGCCTCGCACATGCGGCGGATCTGGCGGTTGAGGCCCTGGGTCAGGATGATCTGGAACATCTTGGGGCCGAGGCGCGAGACCTTGCAGGGCTTCGTGGTGGCGTCGGAGAGGCGGACGCCTGCAGCCATCTGCTCGAGGAACTCGGGGCCGTACGCGCGATCGACGGCGACGATGTACTCCTTCTCGTGATTGTGCTCGGCGCGCAGGATTTCGTTGACGATGTCGCCGTCGTTGGTGAGGAGAATGAGGCCCTCGGAGTCCTTGTCGAGGCGACCGATCGGGAACACCCGCTCGGGGTGGTTGACGAAGTCGATGATGTTGCCGGCGACGTGGCGCTCGGTCGTGCAGGTGATGCCGACCGGCTTATTGAGCGCGATGTAGACAGGCTTGGATTTCTTGCGGGCGTTGCCGACGCGATCTCCGTCGAGCTTGACCTCGTCACCCTCGTCGACCTGCGTGCCGAGCGTCGCGGGTACGCCGTTGATGGTCACGCGGCCCTCGGCGATCAGGGTGTCGGCCTCGCGTCGCGAGCACGCGCCACTCTCGCTCAGATACTTGTTGAGACGCACGGACGTCCGCAGCCTACCCTATGACGCAGATGTCCGGATCCCGCGGCGGGCGGCTCTGGCGATGTTCCGCATGTGTCGCTGGTTGCGCCGCGAATAGGGCGGCGCGGACCAGCGTTGAGTCGAGGATGCCGCGCCGCGCCTGGCTGCTCTTCTCGCTGTGCCTCGCCGTTTCGGCGACCGCCTCCGCGCTCCCTCCGGATCCCGATCCGCGATACCGCGAAGGTGCAAACCATCACCTCGGTGACGACTCGTTCGTCATGGCCTATGGGCGCACGCCAACCGCCGCGGATCCCGAGCCCCTGCGCATGCGCGCGCACCTCGTGTACGTCCGCCGCATGCTGGCGGAGCTACCAGCGACGGCGCCCGCGCTCACGGCCCGCCGTCGCGAGCTCCTCGGCTACCTCGACGAATACATCGCGAAGGGCACCACGCCGGTCAACACGTACCTGCCATGGCGCTCGCCGGTGTTCATCGATCACGACGGCAACGTGTGCGCGGTCGGCTACCTGATCGAGCGTTCCGTCGGGCGCGCGGCCGCGGAGGACATCGCGCGCGAGCATCGGTTCGCGTTTCTCGAGGAGATCGCAGCCGCAGAGCCGTCCGTGCGTGCGTGGATTGCGAGCTCGGGCTTCACGCTCGACGAGCTCGCGTCGATCCAGCCCGCGTACGCAGAGCCCTCGGTGATGGTATGGGGCACGTGGGACCTCGTGAAACATCCGCGCGACGGTGCGTTCCAGCGCGACGGTGCGACCGGGCGCTTCGAGCGCAACAAGATGGAAGGCGCGTGGAAGGTCACCAGCGAAGAGGGCGCGCTCCTCGGCAGCGGCGACATGAAGCGCGGCAATGGCGCGTGGACGAGCTTCTATCCCGATGGCACGCGGCGCGCGCACGGCGCGTACGTCGACAACCGCGCGCACGGTCCGTGGACGCTGTATCACCCGAGCGGGAACGTTGCCGCCGAGGGGCAGTTCACGCGCGGCCAGCGCACGGGCAGGTGGACGTTCTATTACGACACGCCCGCGCGCACGCCGATCGCACAGGGCGCGTTCGCCGCCAACGGCGAGGTGACGAAGCGCTGGAAGCACTTCGCGGCGGATGGCTCACTGGTCGCGACGTCGTGGCGTGAGACGCCAGGGCAGTGGGCCGGCGAGCAAGCCGACGTCGACGGTGGGCGCGGTTACGTGATCGACGTCGAGCCCGACGCGCGCGGGTTCGCACGCCGCGTCCATGTCGGCTCGCCGATTCGCGTGTCGACGACGCTCGAGCTGCTCGCGCAGGGCGACGAGCGGCTGTATCGCCACGAGCTCGGCGCGCGTACGATGCTGTACGACACCGAGGGCCACGCGCTCGAGCGTGGTGCCGACGGCACGTGGTACGCGCGCGACTGCCGGTGGGCGGCCAATCGCGAGGCGATCGCGGCGAGCGGCGATGTCGCGCGGCTCCACGGGCTGCTGTTCCAGGATCTGCGCCGGCGCGTCGGCAAGCTCGATCCGTGGGGCGGTGGCGAGGACCGTACGGATCCGGGGCCGACGTGCGGGCGGGCGGTGATGATGGAAGCGGAGCGCGGCACGCGGATCGACGCGCTGCTCGCTGCGGCGGATCGCGTGCGTGCGCCAAGCCCCGCGTTCGTCGAGCCGGCGTTGGTCGAGGAGTACGCGATTCCCGACTATGATGCTGCCGAGGACGCGCCCGTCGTCCCGGGGCAGCGCAAGCACGAAATCGACAGCAAAGACCTCGTCCGCGTCGTCGAACGGAGCTCGCTGACGTACGTGCAGTGGCCGCACGTCGACGGCCAATTCGAGCAGCTGTTCACGACGATGCCGGGGCGCGTGAACCGGTCCTGGGCGGTCGGTGACCCCGAAGCGGAACCCGAGTAGCCTGCGCCTGCGCCGCCCGCGCCCGCACGACATGTCCGCGTCCCCTACGCTGTAACGCGCCAAGCCGCGGTCGTCTCTCGGCGAGCGGGATGATCTATCGGGGAACCATCCCCACCTGCGTGCGTAGTATGGACGCCATGCAGAATCGGCGCGAGCACCAGCTGGATGAGCTAACGGCGCACAGCACCGATGCTGTTGACCACTCCGGCGCGCGCAGTCCTGGCGTCGTCGCGCTCGAGCGAGCCCTCCAAGGAGGGGGAGAGCCAGACGTAATCAACGACCTTCTCCAACGCCATCGCGGCGAGGAACCCGCGATGCTGGGTTACCTCCAACAGACCTGCGGCAACGCGTTCACACAAACGGTGCTGCAGGCGGGGAAGACACCATACACGCAGGCGCAGATAAACGCTTCCAATATCGAGCAGATGAAGAACAGCAACTCCTCGGGGCTAGCGTACGATCTAGATCGCACTTCGTTCGACGATCCAGATACGCAGTACGGCACCATGTGGGATGGCAAGTGGGATCCTTCCCACCGCGTCTTCTCCTCCAGCGTAGAGAAGGCACGCTGGGACAAACTCGACAAGAGGACCCGCTGGGAGCAAGACCAGGCGGCGGCGAAGACGTACCAGAAGGTCTACAAGAATGACCCATTCGCCGCCGACAAGGAGCTGGGGCTTGCCGATGCGCGCTACTTCGAGCGGGTCAGAATGATGTGCTTCCGTGTGCTGCCCTCCGTCACGGCATCCGAGGCCCTCGCCGTGTTCTTGAAGGGTCCAACCCTCGTCGAGTGTAGGTTGACCATCTTTGTGTTCTTCTTCGAGACCATTCGCCGGTCACTGGGCGACCAACGCTTCAACCAGCTATTCGGCCCGGGCGAAGGCAAGAAGCCAGAGAAGGGTTATTTCATCCTCACGCCATTCGGCATCAAGCTTCAGGGCCCGGACGGCGAAACCGACCTCGACGTGACCTCGGTTACCAAGCCTCCGTCCGAGAAAGAGGGCAATGACAAGCCAGGTGCTCGGGTGGGCCTCGTCCCGGGTGGTCGCTATTACTTCCAGAACTTCCGCCCGCCTGAAGGCCGCTATCACTACAAGGCGCGGCACCCACAGGGGCTGTGGTCAGGCGAGAACGCGTTCTACATGGGGGAGGAGGGCGGAAAGCAGATGTGGAGTGGTCTCGGGGCGACCGGTCTCACGGAGCTCGAAATGATGCAAACGGTGTGCGATGCGTATAACGCGCCCGGGCAGACCGGCTCGGAGGACAGGGTCTATCTCGACGAAGCGACCGGGAAGTTGCGCCACATGAAGACAGGGCAACTCGATCCGACCTCAGGGCTGCAGCTGAACTCGGGCCTGTTCCTCGATGCTACGAAGGTAACCGCGCTGGCCAAGTAAGCCGTCTAGTGTAAACGCGCCAAGCTGCGCCGGTTGCGCTAGGGTGGGCGCCGCGTGCGCCTGCTCCTGATCACGCCGCCGATGACCCAGTTGAACACGCCGTACCCAGCGACGGCGTACCTGACGGGATTTCTCCGCCAGCACGCCGCGCGTCTCGAGCTCGAGGTGATGCAGGCAGATGCAGCGCTGGAGCTGTTCCTGCGCGTGTTCAGCCGTGCGGGAATCTCGCGCGTACGCGACGAGCTCGTGGCCCGCGCTGCCGAGACCGACGAGGAACCACCGCCGTCGATCGCGAGCTTCCTCGATAACGCGGACCGCTACGTCGCGACCATCGACACCGTGGTCCGCTTTCTCCAGGGGCGCGATCCGGGGTTCGCCCTGCGCATCGTCGGGCGCGACGTCTTGCCCGAAGGCCCGCGGTTCGCGGCGACGGTGGAGGGGCCCGGCGCCAACGACGACGATCCGCTCGCCTGGGCGTTCGGCGGCCTCGGCATCGCCGATCGCGCGAAGCACCTCGCGAGCCTCTACATCGACGACCTCGCCGACGCGATCCGCGACGGCATCGCGCCGGACTTCGAGCTCGCGCGCTACGCCGAGCGGCTCGCGGCGAGTGCGCCGACGTTCGATCCGTTGCGCGATGCGCTCGAGGGCGAACCGACGCTGATCGATGTCATGCTCGACGAGCTCGCCGCGGAGCTGTTCGCGCGGCATCGCCCCGACGTCATCGGCCTCACCGCGCCGTTCCCCGGCAACGTGTACGCCGCACTCAGGATCGCGCGCGCGATCAAGGCGATCGCGCCCAAGACCCGTGCCCTCCTCGGCGGAGGCTACGTGAACACCGAGCTGCGCGAGCTCGCCGATCCGCGCGTGTTCGACTACGTCGACTACCTCACGCTCGACGACGGCGAGGCGCCGCTGCTCGCGCTGCTCGAACACCTGCGCGACGAGGCGAAGCCGCTCCTTCGCACGTTCGTGAAGAGACAGGGCGCCGTCGAGCTCGTTAGTGATGCTTCGCTGCATGACGTGCCGATCATCGCCACCGGCACGCCGACGTACGAGGGCCTGCCGCTCGAGCGCTACCTGTCGCTGTTCGAGATGCTCAACCCGATGCACCGCCTGTGGTCCGACGGGCGGTGGAACAAGCTCACCGTCGCCCACGGTTGCTACTGGAAGCAGTGCTCGTTCTGCGACGTCTCGCTCGACTACATCGCGCGCTACGATCGCGCGCCGGCTGACCTGCTCGTCGATCGCATCGAGGCGATGATCGCCGAGACCGGTCAGACGGGCTTTCACTTCGTCGACGAAGCCGCGCCGCCGGCCGCGCTCCGCGCGCTCGCGGAGACCCTCATCCGGCGCAACGTTGTGATCACGTGGTGGGGAAACGTGCGGTTCGAGAAGGCCTTCACGCCGGAGCTCGCGCAGCTGCTCGCGCGCTCGGGCTGCGTCGCGATCAGCGGTGGCCTCGAGGTCGCGTCGGATCGCCTGCTCGAGCTGATGCAGAAGGGCGTCACCGTCGAGCAGGTCGCCCGCGTGACGCGCGCATTCACGGACGCGGGCATCATGGTGCACGCGTACCTCATGTACGGCTTCCCGACGCAGACCGTGCAGGACACGATCGATGCTCTCGAGCGCGTGCGCCAGCTGTTCGCCGAAGGCTGCGTGCAGTCTGCGTTCTGGCACCGGTTCACGGCGACCGTGCACAGCCCGATCGGCAAGCAGCCGAAGCTGTTCGGCATCAAGCTCCATCGCGCACCGCGCACGCGCGCCCCTCGGTTCGCGCGCAACGACGTCGGCTTCGATGACCCCACGGGCACCGATCACGCTGCGCTGGCCGCGGGTCTACGCACCGCCGTCTACAACTACATGCACGGGGTGGGTCTCGAGGAAGACCCCCGCGCATGGTTCGGCCGCAAGGCCAAGCTGCCCAAGGCCAAGGTGCCGCCCGACCTGATCGCTCGCGCCCTCGCCGACTCCTAGCGTGAGCCGACGCCAGGCGACATCCAGACCGATCGCGTGCGCGCACGCGGTCCGCACGCGTTCGCACGGTGTGAGGTAGAGCGTAACCCATCGAGATCACATGGCAGTATGCCGGCATATCCCGTGCTCTTAGCGACGGGCACCAAGGAGAACGCCATGACCCTCGACCCCCAGATCCTCCGTTCGAGCTTCGAGCTTGTGATCGACCGCCGCCCCGACTTGACCTTACGCTTCTACGAGATCCTGTTCGCGCGTTACCCCGAGCTCGCGCCGATGTTCAGCACGAATCGCGCCGCGCAGGCAAAGATGCTCGCGGGCGCCATCGCCGCGGTCCTCGATCACCTCGACGATGCACCGTGGCTCGAGGCGACGCTCGGCGCGCTCGGCGCGCGGCACGTCAACTACGGCGTCACCGATGCGATGTACGGCATGGTCGGGGATGCGTTGCTGGCGACCCTCGCCGAGGTCGCCGCCGAGGGTGGAGCCCCGAGGTCGAGCATCAGTGGAAGCTGGCCTACGGCGCCATCACGACCATGATGCAGGCCGGGGTAGGCAAAGCCGCCGCGGCGTGATCAGTGCACGACCCGCCTTCCGCCCGACCTCGGGCGTCCCACGAGATGCTTGCCGCCCGCGCCGGCTCGCTCTCGCACCGCGCGTCGACTAAGGTGCGCGCCTCGTGTCGTCATTTCGCGAGCTGTTGTCGACGCATCGCGATTTCCGGCGGCTGTTCCTCGCCAGCGTCGTGTCGCTCGCGGGGGACTGGTTCTCGTTCGTCGCGGTCGCCGACCTGGTCGCCCGCCTGACAGGGCGTCCCGGCGCGGCGGCGTTCGTCTACGCGGCGATCGTGTTGCCGGTGTTTCTCGCATCGCCGCTCGCGGGCGCGGTCGCCGACCGTTACGACCGCAAGCGCATCCTCGTGATCGCGGACCTCGTACGCGTTCCGCTCGCGCTCTTGCTATGCGTGGCGGCGTTGTGGGGCTCGGTCGTGCTCGCACTCGGCGCGATGATCGCGCTCGGCGTCGCGGCGAGCTTCCACGATCCGGTCGCGAGTGCGGCAACGCCGAACCTCGTGCCGCCCGAGCAGCTCGTACGCGCGCAGGCGCTGATGGGCGCGGTGTGGGGCTCGATGCTGATGGTCGGCGCGGGCATCGGCGGCGTGGTCGCCGAGGTGCTCGGTGCGCAGGCCGCGTTCATCATCGACGCCGCGTCGTTTGCGACGAGCGCGTGGCTCATCGCGGGCATCGAGCGCCCCATGCAGGAGCGCACCGGCGCCGCCCCGCAAGGAGAAGGCGACCTCCGTGAAGCGTGGGGGTACATCCGACGCGATCGCGCCGTGCGTCGCCTGGTGCTCGCCAAGGGTGGCGTGAGCTGGGCCAATGGCATCGTCGGGCTGCTGCCTACGTTCGCGCAGAGCAAGTACGCCGGCACCAACATCGCGACGGGCCTGTTGTTCGCGGCGCGCGGCCTCGGGGCGATGGTGGGCCCGATGCTCGCGCGCGCGCTCGCGGGCAAGCAGCCGACGCAGCGCGCGATCGTGCTCGTATGTGGCATCTCCACGCTGCTGTACGTGGCCACCTACGCGCTGCTGCCACTCGTGTCCGCGTTCGCGATCGCGATGGCGCTCGTCGCGATCGCCCACCTCGGCGGTGGTGCGCAGTGGTCGATGTCGACGTACGGACTCCAGATCGCCACCCCGGATGCGCTGCGCGGGCGCGTGCTGTCGTTTGACTATGGCCTCGCGACCCTTGCCATCGGCACCTCGTCGATCGTAGCCGGGCTCCTCGCGGACGCGTTTGGCGCCGATGTCGCGACCTGGGCTCTCGTTGCCGTCGGTGCGGTTTACGGCATCACCTGGCTAGCTTGGAGCTGGAAGTAGTACGCTGGAGCTGAGGTGGCGAAAGATCTGAACGATCGCACGCTCGTCGAGCGCGTCGACCCGCTGATCGGCGCGGTCTTCGATCGGCGCTATCGCATCGACGAGCGCCTCGCCGCCGGCGGGTTCGGTGCGATCTATCGCGCGGAGCATCTGGCCTCTCATCAGCAAGTCGCGCTCAAGGTGCTGTTGCCCTCGCTCACGCATGATCCGGGTGTGGTCGCGCGGTTTCGCCGCGAGGGCGCTACGCTGACCGCGTTGCGAAGCCCGAACACGATCACCGCCTACGAGCTCGGTGAGGCACCAGACGGCACGCTCTACATCGTGATGGAGCTCTTGCGCGGCGTGACGTTGTTCGAGCGCTTCCGCGCGAAAGGCCGCATCCCGTGGCGACAGATGGTCGCGATCGCGCGCGCTCTGTGTAATTCGCTTGAAGAAGCGCACGGCCTCGGCATCATCCACCGCGATCTCAAGCCGACGAACATCCACCTCGAGCCCGGGCCGGATGGCGATGAGATCGTGAAAGTCCTCGACTTCGGCATCGCCAAGATCCTGAGCGACAGCGACTTCGACTCGACCGATCTCACCAACGCCGGCCAGATGATCGGCACGCTCGACTACATGTCGCCCGAGCAGATGGTCGGTGGCCTGTGCACCGGCCAGAGCGACATCTACACCCTGGGCATCGTGATGTACGAGATGGTCGCGGGCCGGCGTCCATTCGACGAAGTGGAGAGCGCCGCGGCCACGCTCGCGCAGATGCTCACGTCGAGCCCGATGCCGCTCGCGCAACGCATCCAAGTCCCGCCCGCCTTCGATGCACTCGTGATGCGCTGCCTCGAACGCGACCCCAAGCGCCGCTACCCCGATGTCCGCGCCGTAGGCACCGAGCTCGATAAGATCGCCGAGCTTGACTCCGAAGTGACGCGCACCGTTCCGGTCGAGATCAACAGTGACGAGCTGACCGTCGTCGGCAGCGGGCGCGCGCGTGGCGGTGTTCGCGAGCCTGCGCCCACGCATCTGCCCACGGATGCGCTGGCCCTGCTGCCGGTGCCCACGCCGATGCGCCCACAGCCGCCGCCCGACATCGTCGTCACCCCGAAGCCGATCCGCGTCACGCCGCCACCCGGTCGTGCTCGCCCGCCCACGAACCCACCGCCGTTCGTGGGCCAGGCCCACCCGCGTCCTGCAACGACGCCACCACCGATGCAACCACCGATGCCACCACCGATACCACCACCGATACCACCACCGATACCACCACCGGGGGGGATCGCGGGTGCGCCCTACGGGACGCCGCCGCAGAGTCCGCAGGCGAACGTGTTTCCGCACCCGTACGCGCCGTCGCCGAGCCCGCATGGCCCACCGCATGCGATGTACCCATCGGTGCCTTCTGCATATCCGCCGCCGCCACCCCACGGCATGTTTCCGCAGCAGCGCCCGAGTGTGAAGCAGTTCGACATGGCGAGCATGGCCGCGCGGGAGGCGACAATCCGGCAGATCGTGTGGATCGCGGTGCTCCTGCTCGGCACCATTGTTGGCGTCGTGCTCGCGACGCAGCTCTAGCTACGGCTCGAACTTGAGCCGCAAGCGCTTGATGTCGATCGTACGGCAGCGCTGGAGATCGTCGACCTCCTTGGTCGTGACGTTCAGGTATGCGAGGTCGCTGCCACCGGGGATATCGACGGCGACCGGGGCGCACTCGAAGTTGCGGTCGCGCAGGAACAGCTTGCGCTTACCGGGGGGCAACGTGACTCGCTTGCCGATCTGATCATCGGGGCGGCGCCCGCCATTGCGTGCCGGCGGAACGAGCCAGATCGACAGCTGGCTATCACCGCTGATCACGATGGTGCCGTCGGTGCGCGGCGGCGCGGTGACCTCGCACTCCGCCTGCTCGCCGGGCTTCAGCTCGCACTCGCGCTTGCCGTAGGTTACGTCGGTGATCACCTCGACCGTATGGCGCCCGGGCACCACGTCGAAGTTGAGCTTGGGCGCGGCGGTGTCGGTCGGCGCGCCCCCCGGCTTCTTCACGATCACACCGTCGATGAGCACGTAGGCCCACTTGAACGAGATCGCGTTAGGGTCGCTGGCCGAGGTCGTCGTGACCGTCAGCACCGTGAGGCCCTTGAGCAGCTTGTCGATCAAGCGCTCCACGTCGGTGCGGTCCGGCGCCGTCGGTGCCAGCGCGAGGTACGTCTCGAAGCTCTTCGCGGCGTCGGTCAGCATGTTCAGCCGAAGCTGGACGTCGGCCATGTTGTACGCAGTGCTCGGGTGCGGCGAGATCGCGAAGGCCTTCGCGTAGAGGCCGAGCGCCGAGCGTAGGTCGCCCTTCTGGTCGGCTTCGACGGCGGCGATGAACGACTCGCTCGCCGCACGCGTGAACTTGTCGGGCGTGGTCTTGCGTTTGGGGTTCGCGAGCGATGTGCCGCTTGCGAGCGTGACGGCGAGCCCGAGTAGCGCGGTGCGTTTCATGGTGGGGCCATCCTGATCAGCTGAGTCCGCAGCTTGATCGGGATGCAGCCGCCTGGCTTGGCGGGTGGTTTCGCGTCGAGATACACGTAGAGAAGGTCCTTCGTTTTCGGGACGTCGAACACGATCTTCTCGCACGCGCGGCCCGCCTCCCACAGCACCGTCTCGTAGTGTCCGGGCGCGAGCTGAAAGCGCCCCGGTAGGTGGTATTCGATGCCCGTTTCTTTGTCGCGCCATCTGCCCCGCGAGCCAATTGCCGGCGAGCCCGACATCACCACGTTGCCCGCGACCTTCAATTCGCCGAGCGGGTTCATGATCAGGTGCTCCTGAGCGCCGGGCTTCGCTTCGACGAGGTTGCCACGGTACCCCATGGGCGTGATGCGATCGACCTGGTGATAGCCGGAGGCGAGCTGGATGACGACCGGCGAGGGGCCGATCAGCACGTTGTCGACGAGCACGAGCGCGTCTGGATCGTCGCCGTCGATCACCGCGACGTACGGCGTGTTCTTGATCTCGGTGATGGTGCGCTCGACCTCTTTACGGTCTGCCGCGGTTGGCGCGAGCTCGAGGTACTTGGCGTATGCCTTGAGCGCATCTTTGTAGCGCTCGCGCCGGCGCTCGACGTCGCCAAGATTGTAGTACGTGTTTGCCTGCTCGGACGCCTCGTTCGCGTCGCGATACGTGCGCGCCGCGCGCTCGAGGTTGCCTGCCTTGTCGAGCATGATCGCGTCGACGAACAGCGAGAGCGTCTCGGGCGGATAGCTCATATCCGCGGGCTTGCGCTTCGCCGGCGCGGACGACGGAAGGACGACCTTGGGGGGGCCTGGCGGTGGCGGCGGCGCGGGCTCGTAGTGTTCCGCCGCCGCGACGGAGGACAGCGCGAGGAGGCCGGCAGCGATCACCTTCATCGTCATGGAGCTCCTACGTGGACGTGGGGGGGGGCACCGATAATTTAACCGTCAAGTACGGCCAGCTCGCACACGGATGTGAAGCCCATCCGCGCCAGGAGCGGCGCCGGGCTCCGCGCGGGCGTGGCTCACAGCGAGGGTGGCGCCCGTGGCGTGGGTGTCGGCCAGCCGGCGCGCGAGCAGCGCGCAGTTGACACCATGCCCGCGAAAGATCACGCGCCGACGCTAGCACGGCGCCTCGCCATCCCGAGCGCCCCTCGGTATGGTGCGCACGTGGTCACGCACTCGATCGCGACACTGCCCTTCACGGATCGCTTCGTGTGCGACCTGCCCGGGGATCCTCGGACGGACAACACCCTCCGCCAGGTGCTGAAGGCCTGCTACTCGCGCGTCGAGCCGACGAGAGTATCGAAGCCCGAGCTGCTCGTGCTGGTCCCGGAGGTCGCCGAGCTGCTCGGCCTCGACCCGACGCCGACGCCGGAGCTCGTCGAGGTGCTCGCGGGCAACCGCGTCGTCCCCGGCATGGTGCCGTACGCGGCATGTTACGGCGGGCATCAGTTCGGCACCTGGGCCGGCCAGCTCGGCGACGGCCGCGCGATCACGCTCGCCGAGGTCACCGGTACCGATGGTGGCCCGTGGGAGCTCCAGCTCAAGGGGGCGGGCCCCACGCCGTACTCGCGCCGCGCGGACGGTCGTGCGGTGCTGCGCTCGTCGTTGCGCGAGCTGGTCTGCAGCGAGGCGATGTTCCACCTGGGCGTCCCGACGACGCGCGCGCTGTCGCTCGTGATGACCGGCGATCCGGTGCAGCGCGACCTGTTGTACGACGGCAACCCCAAGCTGGAGCCAGGCGCGGTGGTGTGCCGCGTCGCCCCGTCGTTCCTCCGGTTCGGCAGCTTCGAGATCCACAGCTCGCGCGACGACGTCGAGACGCTGCGCCGCCTCGTGCGCTTCACGCTCGAGCGCTTCTATCCGCAGCACCTGCACGGCGAGCACATGGACATCGCGGGGTTCTACGCCGAGGTCGTGGAGCGCACCGCGTGGATGGTCGCCGAGTGGATGCGCGTCGGCTTCGTGCACGGCGTGATGAACACCGACAACATGTCGATCCTCGGGCTCACGATCGACTACGGCCCGTACGGCTGGCTCGAGTCGTTCGATCTCGACTGGACGCCCAACATCACCGATGCGTCGGGCCGGCGCTATCGGTTCGGCAATCAGCCGCAGATCGCGCAGTGGAACCTCGCGCAGCTCGCGCGGGCGCTGGCACCGCTCGTGGACGATCTCGATCCCGTGCGCCGCGCCCTCGATCGGTACGTGACCGAGTTCTCGTCCCACTACCGCAACGGCACCCTGCGCAAGCTCGGATTGACCGGCCACGGCGCGCTCGCCACCGAGGACGAGGACCTGCTGACCAAGCTCGGCGCGCTGCTCGTCGACGTCGAGACCGACATGCCGCTGTGGTTTCGCTTGCTCGCGCGCGTACCGCTGGCGGCGCCGTTCGAGGCTCAGCTGCAGACGCTGCGCGAGGCGTACTATGCCCCCGACGCGATCACGGCGATCCAGCAGCGCACCTTGCGCGGGTGGCTCGCGCAATACGCCGCTCGCGTGGAGGCCGAAGGCACCGGCGAGGCGTAGCGCCGCGCACGGATGGACGCGATCAATCCGCTGTATGTGCCACGCAACTACCTCGTGCAAGAGGTGATCGAGGCGACGGAAGCGGGCGACCGGACGGCGCTACTCGAGCTCCTCGACGTGTTGCGCCACCCGTACACCGAGCAGCCGGGGCGCGAGCGGTTCGCGAAGAAGCGACCCGAGTGGGCGCGCCACAAGCCCGGATGTTCCATGTTGTCGTGCAGCTCGTGAGGAGAAGACCATGGCCACCCTCGAGATCGTGCAGGTCGGAGATCCGGTGCTCCGGGCGAAGGCCCGCACGCTGAGCCGAGAGGAGCTCGCCTCCGCGGAGATCCAGCAGCTCATCCTCGACATGCGGGACACCATGCGCGCGGCGCCGGGCGTCGGGCTCGCGGCCCCGCAGATCGGTCGCTCGTTACAACTCACGGTGATCGAGGATCCTCCCGCGTACCACGCCAAGATGACGGCTGCGGAACGTGCCGAGCGCGAGCGCGATGCGGTGCCGTTCCACGTCCTCGTGAACCCGGTGCTCACCGTCCTCGGGGACGAGCTGATCGAGCACTTCGAGGGTTGCCTGTCGTTCGCCGGGTTCAACATGATCGTGGCGCGTGCGCGCCGCGTGCGGGTCGAGGCGCTCGACGAGCACGGCAACTCGTTCGTGCGCGAGGCGAACGGCTGGTATGCGCGGATCCTGCAGCACGAGATCGATCATCTGAACGGCATCGTGTGTTGCGATCGCATGCAGTCGCGGACGTTGACCACCGCGGCGAACTACACGAAGCACTGGGGCATGCGCTCGATCGCGGATACGAAGAACGCGCTGCGAGAACCTCGGTAGGCGTGTGTGCATGGACGTTGCACCCTGCCTCCGCGGAGGAATGCACCCATGCCGACGAAGGATCAGCAGACCACCTCGGAGGAAGCGCTGCGCGCGGGCACGACCGTCGCGATGCAGCAGGCGATCGATGCGGCGATCTGGGGAACACCGATCGTCAGCTTCGATGCGATGCGCGAGGCGTACTTCCGCGACGCGCGCGCGGAGTTCAACGACATCGTCTATCTTTCGGGCCCGGCGGACTGGCAGTTCCGGATCACCACGCCGAACGCGTCGTCCCACTACGTCCTGTGTTTCTTCAATACCGGTGACGGCCCCGTGCTCCTCGACGTGCCGCCGGCGGTGGGCGCCGGGTTGTTCGGCTCGATCCTCGATGCGTGGCAGGTGCCGCTCGTGGATATCGGTCCCGAAGGCATGGACAGCGGCAAGGGAGGCCGCTACGTGCTGCTGCCGCCCGACTATCACGGCGATCCGATTCCGGACGCAATCCCGGTGCGTCTCGACACCTACAACGGCTACTTCGCGTTCCGCTCGAGCCCCGAGGACGCGAGTGAGGAGGGCGTGAAGCGCGCCAACGCGCTGATCAAGAAGCTGCGCGTGTATCCGTACGCGCGCATCGACCAGCCACCCGAGCAGATGTTTATCGACATGGAGGGCAAGCTGTTCGACGGCGTCATGCACTTCGACGAGCGGTTCTTCGCGAGCCTTTGGCGCATGATCGACGAGGAGCCCGCGTTCGAACGCGATGCCGAGATCCTCGGCGTCCTGGCGACGCTCGGTATCGAGAAGGGCAAGAACTTCGCGCCCGATCCCGCGCTGCGCCAGCTGCTCGGGGCCGCGGCGCGCGCAGCCCACGACCAGCTCGTCGAGGCCACGCCCAACAACGGGCCCGAGGCGTACGCCGGCCGCCACTGGCGCACCGCGAACGAGGTCGGCGCCAAGACCGCCTTCCGGTTCGTTACCGACGACGGGCTCGACGCACGCGCACGTGCGGAGATCTTCTTTCTAGCCTGCGCGCCGCCCGCGAAACTGGGGCGTGCGACGTTCTACCTCGCGGCCTACGAGGACGCCGAGAGTAACGAGCTGTCCGGCGAGCGGACATATCGCCTCCACGTGCCCGCCGACGTCCCGGCGCGCCAATTCTGGGCGGTCACGGTCTACGCGCGCGACGACGCCGCGTTCATCCGCGATGCGCCCCTCGTCGAGCTGAGCTCGTACGATCACGAGTTCGCGAAGAACGACGACGGCTCCGTCGACGTCTACTTCGGCCCCAACGCGCCCGCGGGCCACGAGGCGAACTGGATCTATACGTCACCGAACGCGAACTGGTTCGCGTTCTTCCGACTCTATGGTCCCGAGCCAGCGGCGTTCGACAAGTCGTGGCAGCTGCCCGACATCGAGCCGTACACCGAGCTGCACTAACTGATCAGGCCTGGTCAGCCGTAGTGATACGCGGACAGTCGCGCACCGCCGAACGTGCCGTTCCACGCGAGCACGCCGCGGTCGGCGCCGGCCGCGCCTGCGATCACCATGAGAGGCACGAGGTGCTCCTCGCGTGGGTGCGCGGCGCGGGCCGCAGGCGCAGTCGCCCACGCGGCGAGCTTGGCGTCGCGCTCGGCAGGTGTGCTGGTCGCGGCCTCGCGTAGCCACGCGTCGAACGTCTCGGCGTCGCGGCGCAGGCTCGGATCTCGGAAGCCGCGCATGTTGTGATAGCTCATGCCGCTGCCCACGATGAACACGCCCTCGTCGCGCAACGGGGCGAGCGCGCGGCCGATCGCGACGTGCTCCGCCGGATCCAGGCCCGCCTTGAGCGAGAGCTGCACGGTCGGAATATCGGCGTCCGGATACACGAGCTTGAGCGGCACGAACGTGCCGTGGTCGAAGCCGCGTTGATCGTCGCTCGCGCTCGCGATGCCCGCCGCACCGAGCAGTGCTTGCACGCGCGCCGCGAGAGCAGGCGCACCGGGCGCGGCCCACGTGATCTCGTACGTGTGCGCGGGGAAGCCGTAGTAGTCGTAGAACATGGGCGGGCGTGCGGCGGTCATCACCGTCGGCACGCGCTCCTCCCAGTGCGCCGAGATCACGAGCAGCGCGGCGGGGCGCTGCGCGGGCAGCGCACGCACCTCGTCGAGATAGCGCGTGAGGTCCGCTCTTTCCTTGCGATCGAACATGTCGATCCATGGCCAGGGCCCGCCGCCGTGCGGGAGGAACACCACCGGCATCCGCCCGCGCGCCGTCGTAGGCCCGGTGCCCTTGGGGCTGGCGGTCGTTGTCGGTCCGCTCTCGCACCCACTCGCTGCCATCGATGCCATGCCCGCCGCTCCTCCGACGATCACCTGTCGTCGCGTGATGCCGTCCTCGCTGCTCATGACATGCTTACTATGGCGACGATTCGCGAGGCCCGAAACCCTGCTGAACGGAACCGTGTGTTGCGTTGCCACTCCGCGCGAGCCCGCCGCCGTCGTAGGCGAACTGCATCCGCAGCTCGTGAGCTCCATGCGGCACCGTGCGGCCAGTGCACGATGGTGTCGTTGCGGGTGCCGCCCCAGTGCGATGCGACCTGCTTGGTCCATCGATACGGCGTGCACATCGCGTGTGCCCATCCGACCGCGTAGTGGTTGTAGGCGGCGGGGGGCCGAGCTTGTCGATGTTCGCCGTCAGGACTCCGTAGTTTCGATCGCGGGCATGCCGTTGAGCGTGGTCATCTCGTTGAAGCAGCCACGCAGCGTGCCCTCCGCGGAGGCGCCGTTGTCGCCGATGATGTAGTAGACGAGCGTGTCGTCGAGGACGCCGATCAGCGCGGCGCTGCCTCCAGGCCTTGAACATTGCGAGCTCCTCCGAGCGAAGCACGCTGCGAGCGGTATGCCTTCAGGCTGTTCCCAGGCGTTCGTAGGCGCTGCCGAGCGCATCGGCGAGAGCGGCGAGCTTGCCGAGCGGGTTTCGGAGCTCCGAGCTCGGCTCGCCGACGACGAGCACGGCCTCCACGTTGCCGGCGACGATGACCGGAGCCGCGGCGGGCCCAGCCGGATCACCCAGCAAGGCGGCGAGCCGTTCCTGCACGACGCCACCGGGCGCCTTGATCGTTGCGCCGCGCGTTTCGTACGCGACCTGCACGAGCGAAGGCTCGTCGATCGGCAGGATGATGCTGTCGATCGCCCCGAGGCGCGGCCCGTGGCCCCTGCGCCCGAGGGCGGCACCGTCCGCGATGCGGAGCAACAGTGCCGACTGCCAGAGCCGCGACGCAAACGTGATCGCGTGCTGCTCGGCGGCGGCTCGATTGATCGCACGATCGATCTGCGTGAGCGTGCCGTCGAGCTCCTTGGTGACCGAGGGGATGGTGCGCGTCGGCAGCGCCGGGTCGAGCATGCGCGAGACCGTGCGCGGCGTCGGCGTCGGTGGTGGCATGGGCTCGTGCTCGCTCAGACTGAGCTGGCTGACGTCGATGGCAGCCAGCGAGCCCGAGATGCGAGGCGCCGCTTCGAGCGCGGGATCCGGGTCGAGCTCGCCGTAGATCGAGCGCACGAGTCGCTCGAGGTGCGCCGCGACGGTCACCGCGAGCTCCACTGGCATCTTGGTTACATGCTCGAGCGAGGCCTGGAGGATCGGGGTGGGGTCACGCGCGACGACGACCAGGCCGCCCCGGCGGGACTTGCCGAGGGGTAGCACTACCCAACGTCGCCCGATCTCTGCCGGGACGAGCTCGGCCAGAGCTGGGTCACGGCGTTCGAGGTGGCGCTGCATCGCCCCCGGGTAGTCGTGCTGCTCGGACAAGGCGAGCGTCCCGTCATCGGGGTCGATCAAGGCGCGGCTGACGAGGAGCGACACCAGGCGCTGGCGGCTGCCGGGCTGCTGCTGGATCGACTGGGTCAAGACCCATGGATCGAGCACCTCGCGGAGGAGCAAGATCTCGCCGATCCGCATCCTGGGAGGCACAGCTCATTTTATACTCTAGGACCATGTGCGAGCTGCTCGGGATGGAGTGCAACGTCCTGACGGATATCGTGTTCTCCTTCTCTGGCCTTTCCGGACGTGGGGGAAAACACGCTCCGCACGCGGATGGATGGGGGCTTGCACTCTACGACGGGCGCGTCGCGCGCGTGTTCCTCGATCCGGAGGCAGCCTCGGAATCGCCACTCGCGCGGTTCGTGCGCGAGCATCCGATCAAGACGCTCCTCGCGATCGCGCACGTGCGCCGCAAGACGCGGGGTGGCGTCAGCCTCGCGAACACGCATCCGTTCGTGCGCGAGCTATGGGGCCGCCACTTCGTGTTCGCCCACAACGGCACCGTGAAGAACGTACGCCGGCTCAAACTCGGCAGGTTCAAGCCCATCGGGCAGACCGACAGCGAGTACGCCTTCTGCGCCTTGCTCGCGGCGATCGAGCATGACTTCAAGCGCACGCGGCCTGCGAACGGGGAGCTTGCCGAGGCGATCGCCACGCACAGCGGAAAGATCGGCCGCGACGGGACGCTCAACCTCCTGCTCGGGGACGGGGAGCAGCTCTATGCGCGGTGCGCGACGAAGCTGCACCACATCGTGCGGCAGGCCCCCTTCAAGAAGGCCACGCTCGCCGACGAGGACGTCAGCGTCGACTTTGCGGAGGTCACGACGCCGAAGGACCGCGTTGCGGTCGTGGCGACGATGCCGCTCACGCGCGACGAGACCTGGGTGACGGGCGAGCCGAACACCCTGTGGGTGTTCCGCAAAGGCAAGCTGGTCAAGACACTCGCGAGCTGACCCCACGCGCGTCGAGCAGGGCCCGCGCTACGACGCGCTGACTTGCTGCGCGGGGAACCAGTACGCCTGACCGTTCGGCATCGTGCACTGGTACTGCCCCTGCGCCGCGGCGACGATCGTCGCCTGGTAGCGCTGCCCGTCGCCGGGCGCTACGAGGACGCGCATGCCGGGCTGGAACGTCGCCGGCTGTTGCATCTGCATCTGGGGCTGCTGCTGGTACTGGGGCTGCTGCATCGGCGGCTGGCCCATCGGCTGCTGCATCTGTTGCTGCGGCGCGCCCGGCGGCAACGCACCACCGGCCATCTGCGCGAGCTGCCCCGAGTTGATGAGGTTCGGCACCTGCTCGAGGAAGTCCTTGGTGCCGCGGATCTGCTTGAACCAGGGCGAGATGCGCAGCGTCTGCGCCGGCCCGTTCGACATGTGGAACGTCATCGAGCGGTTGTTCGCGATGCCGCTCGTCGTGCACTTGGTCAGCGCGCGGACGTCGTACTGCTCGATGCCGAGGTTCTGCTGCTGCGGACCGCCCTTCCAGAACCCCATCTTGGTGCGGATGAAGATCAGGCGACGGTTCGTGAGGACGGCGAAGTACGCCTTCGTCATCAGGAACAGCAGCAGGCCACCGACGAGAAGCATCTGCATGAGGAGGCCAGGCTGCCGCCTCATGTACGCCGTCTGCAGCACCTGTTCGCCAGGCTGTAACAGCGGTTGAACTTGCGCGTAGAGATATTCGTCGCCGGTCACGTCGCCTCCGCGTCGGAATTGGAGGCCAATCTTACGCGATCAGAGGATGATCGTGGGCGCGCAGGTCGACACACCGGCGCCTACGATGGAACGGCCCGATGCGTTGGTCATGCCCTTCACCGACCCGTTGGTTCCGTCGATCTGATAGACGGTCGTGTTGCTGTCGGTGCTCTTCTCGAGGAACACCCAGAAGTCTCCGCCCCAGAACGCGAACGCCCAGGCCGACGGCTGACCGACGAGCGGACCGGAGAGCGTGAACGTCGTCCCGGCCGACGCCCCGCTGGCCTTGTTGATCTTCTCGACGCGCGAGCCCGAGGCTGACGGGAAGAAGCCCCACAGCTCGGCGTTGCCGGTGCCGGTGAGCTCGGGCGAGCCCTGCACCGAGCCGAGCGTCGAAGACGTCATCGTGCTGGTGTTGAGCGACGCGAACGTCGACGGCCCACCCGCGCCCGGGTCGGTGCCGCCAGCGATGTAGAGCGTCTCGGCCGAGCCGCCCTGGGCGTCCGTCGAGAAGCCCATGCCGAACAGCGGCAGGTTCAACGGCGCCGTCCAGCTGGTTGGCTCGCAGGCCGCGGTGTCGGTGTTGACCTTGAACAGCTCGCCGGAGCTATAGAGCACCCACGCCGTCGGCGTGCGATCGATGCCCATCGAGAACGGCGTGGCCGGAAACCCCAGGATGTCGGGCTCCGCGGGGCAGTCAAGCGCGCCGATGTTCTGGAACGTCTTCGTCGACGGATCGAAGCGCGAGAACATGTTGTTGCTGTCGACGACGTAGACGAGCTTCGCATCGTCAGAGCAGTCGTCGGTGTTACTACCGCCACCATCTCCGTTGTTGCCGCCGCCGTCGGGGCGACCATCATTCGGGCGCCCATCCGGGCCGCCGCAGCCGATCGTGAGCGCCGCGAGGACGCCGAGCCAGAGGGGGGTGGATTTCATCGCGGCGGACGCTATCACGGACGTCCCTAGGTCAATCTCAGAAATTGAGGGCCCCTCTCCAGTCTCTTGGACGACCATCTGCTTACAAAGACGATTCGCCTGCGCGAACGGTGATCCCGGGGATCCGGGATGACCGTGGGCTTCCCTTCGCTCCCGGGAGTGTTACGAAGGGGACCGACCATGGCCGACTCTAGTGATGACCGCAGGATGCTTGGCGAGCGCGCGGCCCGCCAGCTATCCAATACCACCAAGACCCCGCCGTACTGGGTTGGAAGCACGCCGCGCTGGCTCGTGCAGATGCTGCCCTGGACCCCGGTCGAGGCCGGCGTCTATCGCGTGAACCGGGTCATCGACCAGCGGTTCGGCGTCGAGTGCAGCCCCGACGACGCGGCGCCGTTGCCGGTCGCATTCCTCGACTACAACGAGAAGCCGCGCGAGTACGTTCTCTCGTCCGTCACCACGACGGTCGAGGTCCACACCCGCATCTCCGACCTGTTCCGCAGCCCGTACGACCAGGTCAAGGAGCAGCTGACGGTCGCCGTCGAGCGCGTGAAGGAGAAGCAGGAGGACGAGCTCATCAATAACGGCAACTACGGCCTCCTCAACAGCGTGCACGCGTCGATGAAGGTGAAGCCGCGCTCTGGCGCGCCGACGCCGGACGACCTGGACGAGCTGATCTCCAAGGTGTGGAAGGAGCCCGCCTTCTTCGTCGCGCACCCGCGCGCGATCGCGGCGTTCGGTCGCGAATGCACCCGCCGTGGCGTTCCACCCCCGACGACGACGCTGTTCGGCTCGCCGATGCTCACCTGGCGCGGCCTGCCGATCGTGCCGTGCGACAAGCTGCACGTCAGCGGCAAGAAGACCGACATCCTCCTCATGCGCACCGGCGAGAAGAAGCGCGGTGTCGTCGGTCTGTTCCAGCCAGGTATTCCAGGTGAGGTCAGCCCGAGCATGTCGGTCCGCTTCATGGGCATCAACAATGTGGGCGCTTCGCAGTACCTGATCACGCTGTACTGTTCGTCGGCCGTGCTCACCGAGGACGCCATCGGCTGCCTCGAGGGCGTCGAGGTCGACCGCTACCACGACTACGGCCCCTAACCCGAAGGCCTCGCTCGCATGACCGACGATCCGTCGCGCTACGCGCCGCCGCTCGAATTCCGTATCCCGCTGGGTACGCTGGTCGATGCCAGCTCGCCCCCGAACGCGGTTTCGGCCGACGTGCCGGCGCCGTATGCAGCTCGGGCCGTGACGGGTGGCGGCATGTCGACCGGGGCGGCCGCGCCTCCGATCTCGCCGACGGTGCCCGACCTCAGCGATCCCTCGCAGGTCATGCTCCTCATGTCGCGGATCGCCGGCGAGCACCTTGTCGGAAGCTCGCTGGTGCCCATCCCCGCACCGGCGCAGGTTGGTACTGGGTTGGGTGTCGCCGCGCCTGTCTCCGCTGCAGCCGGTGGGCCGGGCATCTCGCCCACGTTGGTGGCCGCCAACGCGCCAGGCCCCGACGCCACCGCTGCTACATCGACCGCTCCGGCGGCGGTGAGTGGCCTGCCGTCGACGACGAGCCTCCCGGGCAGCGACGTCGTGGGCACGGGCTACGCGCCGACCACCTCGAATCTCGGCGCGGCCGGTGGGTTGCCATCGTCGACGACGATGCCGGGCACCGATGTGGTGGGCACGGGGTACGCGCCGACCACGTCGAACGCTGGTGCGTACGGCGGTCTGCCCTCGGGGTCGAGCAAGCAGGGCACCGATGTGGTTGGCACGGGGTACGCGCCGACCACGTCGAATGCAGGAGCGCTCGGCGGATTGCCGTCGTCGACGAGCCTGCGCGGCTCGGACATCGTGGGTTCGGGCATCACGCCGACCGCGTCGTCCGGGGGCGCGACGAGGGGGCTGCCTTCAGCGCCGGCGGCCATACCGTCGGCGAGCTCGGTGCCCTCCTCGTCGCCGTTCGGCGCGCCGCTCGACTTCGGCGCGATGATCACGGACCCGATGCACCTCACCGTACCGGTGCTCAACGAGCCGTCGACCGGCGAGGGCCTGTACTTCATGCCGGCGGCGAATGCGCTCGGCCTCGAGTCGGGCAGTAGCCGCGTCGAGGCGTACGAGCCGGCGCCAAAGAATGACGACCGCCTCGTGCGGGATCTCGGAGGCAACGCCTTCGATCCTTACCTCGTGCGCCGCGACTTCCCGATCCTCGAGGAGCGCGTGCACGGGGGCAAGCGCCTCGTGTGGCTCGACAACGCCGCCACCACGCAGAAGCCGCGCACGGTGATCGATCGCATCAGCTACTTCTACGAGCACGAGAACTCCAACGTGCACCGCGCGGCGCACACGCTCGCGGCGCGCTCGACCGATGCATTCGAACGTGCGCGCGAGAGCGCCCGGCGCTTCATCAATGCGCCGTCGAAGCAGGAGATCGTGTGGGTGCGCGGCGCGACGGAGGGCATCAACCTCATCGCGCAGAGCTGGGGCCGCCGCTACATCCGCGAGGGCGACGAGATCGTCATCACCCACCTCGAACACCACGCGAACATCGTCCCCTGGCAGATGCTGTGCGCCGAGAAAGGCGCGCGGCTGCGCGTGGCGCCCGTCGATGATCGCGGCGACGTGATCCTCGAGGCGTACGAAAAGCTGATGGGGCCGCGGACCAAGCTGGTCTCGATCCCGCAGGTCTCGAACGCCCTGGGCACGATCACGCCGACGAAGACGATGGTCGACATCGCGCACCGCTTCGGCGCGCACGTGATGGTCGACGGTGCGCAGGCCGTCTCGCACATGAAGGTCGACGTCCAGGCCCTCGGTTGCGAGTGGTACGTGTTCAGCGGTCACAAGGTCTACGCGCCCACCGGCATCGGCGTGGTGTGGGGCAAACAAGAGGTCCTCGACGCGATGCCACCGTGGCAGGGCGGCGGCAACATGATCGAGGACGTCACGTTCGAGAAGACCAGGTACCACCCGCCACCGATGCGATTCGAAGCCGGCACTGGTAGCATCGGCGATGCGGTTGGCCTCGGCGCGGCGATCGAGTACTGCGAGCGCATCGGCATGGACGTCATCGATGCCTACGAGCACGAGCTGCTCGTCTACGGCACGCAGGCGCTGTCGACGGTGCCCGGTCTGCGCATCATCGGGACCTCGCCGACCAAGGCGGGCGTGCTGTCCTTCGTGCTCGACGGGCAGCGCACCGAGGACGTCAGCGCGATCCTCGACAAGGACGGCATCGCGGTCCGCTCGGGCCACCACTGCGCTCAGCCGATCCTTCGCCGGTACGGCCTCGAGGCGTCCGTGCGCGCGTCGCTCGCGTTCTACAACGTCCGCGAAGATCTCGACGCCCTCGTCGACGCGCTGCACCGTCTCCAGTCCGGTCGCGGCTAACTCGCCGTAGATCCTCGGGATCGACCTCGGGCTTCGGCCTAGGGGTACCTACGAGTGCGACTGAAGGCGCCTCTCCGCTACAGCGGATCCGCGAAAGTTCCCCCTTGTCCGTTATGACGGCCTCCGTTAAAACGGATCCATGGTTGAAACGCTCACCCCCGCCGCCGTGGCCGAGCTGCTCTCCAGCCAGGACATCGACCTGGTCGACGTTCGAGACGAGGCCGAATGGGTGGCAGGGCACATTCC
>JANRKM010000288.1:0-27477 GCA_033763475.1 Kofleriaceae bacterium | reverse complement strand
TCACATGACGATCAACGCGGCCGTCCGGTTGGCTGACGTCAGCGTGAAGGCCCGCAGGACCGCGAGTCAGCTCGCCCTCGCGCGGAAGGAGCGCGAGCACCTGAGGGAAGTGATGGCCGAGGAGCAGCGAATGATGGGCCTCAGGGGACAACAGCCGAGGCCGCGCCTGCGCCGGAGGGAATCGTGATCATTTATGACGCCGACCCGCAATCGACCGACCGCCTACCCGTTGGCCCCGCGCACCAACCCCCCGCGCCTGCATGTGTCACGCAGCGGTCGGGGTGGGCAAGCGCTTATCAGACCTGCGCTGAGCAGTTCCTGAATGGAATGGAGAGATAGATGGGCACCACGCTCACTGCATTGCAAGCGGGCTCGACGAGCTACGCGATCGTCGTCGGCATCGAGGGCTATCCGTACCTGCTCACTGACTGGGAGGATCCGAGCGCGGCCGTCACGGCATGGGCCGCTGTCTCCGACGGAGACTGGACCGAGGCGCTTGGCGGGCTCCATGTTGATCTCGACAACGCGCAGACGATCAGCCCCTACGATCCGCTGACGAGCGGTGGGACGTGCGTGCTGCGCATCGCAGCCGATCCTGATGCCGACGAGCCGGATCAGTTCGGCATCGACTTGCACAAGCGCAGCTCAGGCGCACGGACGGAACTGACGGCGTCGATCGATCGCAACGATGCGAGCATGTCCGTGCTGGACACGAACGCGTTCGACTCGTCAGGAACCATCTACGTCGGCACCGAGGCCATCGCGTACAGTGGCAAAACGTCGACGACGTTTACGGGGCTAACCCGTGGCAAGTGGTCGCCGTTCCCGGCTGGAGGCTCCGAGACGGATCGCTTTGCGCATCACCACCGCGTGGTCGCGGATCCTCAAGCCGCCATCCTGCGTTCGCGCGTGACTGTTGTTCCCACCGTATGGATCGGCAAGTGGGTCGGCGTCTACATCCATCGCGTGGTTGGCGGCGTGCTCGACGTGCGCTCGGAGGCACAACTCGTGTTCGCAGGTCGCATCGCCGAGACCGGCGACGACGCAGCGACGGGATGCAGTGTGCTGAACCTGAAGCACGCGCTCGACTACATCAAGGAGACGTCGCTCGGGCGCGACATGTGGAGCGCGAGCATTCAGGAGGGGATTTACATCGGCGCCGGCGTGGTGCTCTCCGCGCAGGATCGCGTCTCGTCTAGCAGCGCGTGGAAGGAGGCCAGCCCGCTCGTCTCCGTGCCCGGCGGACCGGCCAACACCAACCAGATGCAGTACGGCCTCTACACCCTGCCGCGTCTGGCCAGCACGATCACGGCGTGGCTCCAAGGCGAGGAAGCAGCCGGGCGTCTCGGTTTTTTCTACAACATGGCCTCGCCGGTCGACGAGCCCGAGGGACCACGCACGATCCTATGGTGGGAGTCGACGGGCTCGCAACCGGATGCGAAGTTCATGATCGACGCCACCTCTGAGCTCGCGACATTTCTGGGCTGGCCCGGCAGCGGTTTGATCGAGAACGCCAACAAGGGCGGCGAAACGCATCGCTACAAGAGCCCCGCCGAGCCTCTCAAGGGTGCCGTCTTCCAGGCGCTCACTTCGGCGTTGCCGCGTGTCTATATCGACGACATTCGCGGAACCATCGTCGACCAATCGACCACCCTGCCGACTGGTTGCACAGGGCCGGTCCCGTCTCCGGGACCTGTTGGCATCTTCCTCATCGATGACCGTTTTCTGTTCTGGGGTCGCGTCAACGGCGACTTTATCGACTACTGCCAGCCGCTCCGTTCGTATGGCGAGACGCAGACAATCAGCGATCTCGCCGCCGAGTATCAAATCCCCTACGGCAAGCCCGACGTCCGCATCAAGCAGGTTTTCATCTTCGAGACGTCCGAGGCCAACTTGCTCAAGTGGATCCTGCTGTCGACGGGTACGAGCGGCTACAACGACACGACGTACGACGTGCTCGGCCACGGCCTTGGGCTCGGGCTGCCGGTAGGCATCTGCGGCAACCTGAAGGCGTCGATCGACGCGCTGCCAGGTTCCGATGCCGCGCTGATCTGCATCCTCGACAAGCCGCGCAACCTCAACGACATCCTCAAGGGCGACCTCGCGCTTCGCCGCGCGTTCACGCGCTGGAAGAATCAGAGCCTCGAGTTCGCCACGTGGGAGGTGCCCTCGGTGGCGAACTCCGTGGCCGAGCTCGGCGAAGACACCAAGGCCGCGCCTGCGGGCACGCGCGACGACCACCGCACGACTTCGATCGAAACGAGCGAATGGGCACGACCGATCGTCAAGATCCAATACAACCGCGACATCACCGATCATGGGAGCGGCGACGGCTTCGCATCGACGGTGACGCTCGAGGATGCCGCGGCCGTGGATGATGCCGACGGCGATGCGCCGGCCATCACCATCAAGGCCGAGAATACCTACTCCCAGTTCGCGCTCACGGGCTTCGGCATCGAGGCGTTGATTCCCGGTTACCTTGCGACGTTTCCGCTGTTCTCGCGGCCGAAGAAGTACATCAGCCGGTCGATCACGCCGCACTACTGGGAGGGCTTCTCGGTCGGTGACACGGTGACCATCACGGATGAATTCGCGCGCGACCCGGTGACCGGCCGGCGCGGAACCGCCGCGCGGCCAGCCTTCGTGACGTCGCACAAGTACAAGCTGGGCGGGCGCACGCCGAGCTCGAACGGCGAGGACTCCACCGCGCCGGCCGGGGGCGAGATTCATGCGTTCTATCTCGACGTCGCGACCGTCTACGCCTACGGCCCAGCGGCTGACGTCGACGAGACGCAGACAAACGCGGGCTACAACGCCGGGACCAAGGTACTCACGTGCAAGGCGCACAGCTATTCGGAAGCGAGCGAGGACGCTGACGCAACGTGGTTCGACGTGGGCGATCGGATCGTTGTCATCGAGGTCGATCCGTCAGGCGCGCCGCTCTCGTGGGGTGACGTGGTCGCGGCGCAGAGCGGCAACACGATCACGCTCACGACGGGGCTCGCAGGCTGGGACAATACCAAGCTCTACCGGGTGCGGTTCGACGAGTACACCACAGCCGTGCTCTCGCAGCGATCACACGCCTTCTCGGCGAACAACTCGACGGGCGACCTCGATGGCGATCCGCCGCACGAGTACACCGTGGGCCAGGCAGAGGCCGTCTACACGGCCAACACGGCTGGCGGGACGGTCGAGCTGATTTCGTCATCGGTCTCGGATGGCGGCGAATACTCGCGCGATGTCGGCTACGAGTCCGCGCTCGTGCACCTGGTCAACGCGAACATCGACTACAAGACCGCGTGCAGCTCGCCGCACCTGATGAACGTGGCGATCAACGGGGCGAGTCTCGTAGGCAGCGGCAACCTCTACAAGCTCGTAACGGTTGCGCCCATCTACCTCGGTGCCGAGGCACTTTCGAACTCGATCGTCCGTTACGTCTACGTGGCGCCATTCTCGCGCTCCACGGATGGCAGTTCAGCGAAGACGCGCATCACAATCAGCCGAACGCCTCCGCGTGGCGACTCCATCCTCGATGTCGATCGCGGCGCCATCTATGGAGAGGCCGAGTTTACGACGACAAGCACGAGCTTCGCGACTCCGACAACGCAGGCGATCACCGCGAACATCAAGAACGCTGACGGCATTGCGTGGGTCTGCGTCGAGGTGACCGAGAAAGCCGAGACATATGGCATCGCACAACTCACGCTTGGTCCAAGGGTGGTGATTTGAAGCAGCTACTCAAGACGTGCGCTTCAACATCCGGCGCGGCTGAGGGCAGGAGACCATGACATCGCGTAGCGGTGGGGTAGTGGCAAGATTCGTCATATTGTCTAACAATAAGCATTGCGCTCGCATGTCAATTTGTTGGACAAAAGGAGCATGCCCAAGCACCCAAGCAAAGAATTCCTCAAGGCCGAGTTCCGGAAGCTCCACATCGACGGACAGCACATCGTTCTGTGCTACCTCCGCGCGCTCCACGTCATCGGAGATCGCGACCTCGCCACTGTCGACTCGGCGTGGGTGACCGAGGTGGCCCACGAGCACCCCGAGCTCGTCCCGCTGGCGCTTCGGCAGCTCGCTATCTGGCAAGCCGACAACGAGCCCACCGCGCTCACGGCGTCGCCGGCCACGAAGGCGGGGAACATGTGCCGCAACCGTGGTGTGAAGCGCGCCCGCGAAGCCAAGGAAGCCGCCGAGCGAGAGATCATCGAGGCTCGAGAGGCGCGCGCCGTCGAGACCGCACGCAAGACGGTGGACAGCATGGCCGACGACCCCGAGGCGCTGCGCCTCGTCATCAACATGGTCGCGCTCTACGGGGCTGACGCTCTCAAGGAGCGTGCCGCGTGAGCCGCCGCAAGCCGAAGCGCACGCCGATCGTCGTCGACGACCGCACGCGCGAGCTGCCGTGGTCCCGGCTGACGACTGCAATGGAGGCGCTCCAGGTCTACAGCTACGAGCGCTACCTCCGTGTCATCAGCCTCGCGGAGACGTACGCGGCGGCGTACGCCGGCACCGAGTCCGATGCCGAGTTCCAGGCGCGGATCGACGGCATCCGCGGCGTGCGCTCGAAGGTGGCGAACTAGGGTGCGGCCGGAAACTTCAGCCTTTTGTCAGACACTAGTAGTTTCATGGGCTATGGCCAAAAAGCCGCAGCACAAAGAGCCCGTGATCGGTCGCCCCTTGCGTGCAGAGGAAGAGTCCACCGAGAGCATCACGTTCCGGCTTACGAAGTCTGAGCTCGCCGCGTACGAGGCTGCTGCCGCCAAGTTCACGGTGACAACCAAGCGCGGCAAGTCGCGACCGATGAAGGTCTCCGAATGGATCCGCAAGGTCTGCGCGAAAGCGCTCAAGCGATGACCTCCGGCACGAAGTCGCCCGCCTCGAGCATCGCAGCGAACTCGTCCAGCAGCACGGGGTCTAGGGTCAACGCCAGCAAGAGCAGCATCGGTGCGCGCATGCCTGGTCATGTCGGCCAATTGCGTGCGCGGTTGCGTCCGGAGTCAGACCAGAGAGGGAGGATCTAGCGATGGGTGTTTTCGTCCGTGGCAACAAGCTCTGGATCACCTTCAAGGATGTGAACGGAAGCTGGCGCAACGTGGCCACCGGCCACCGAGTAGGGGAGGAGAAGCTCGCGCAGGCCAAGTACGACGAGATCGTGGCTCGAGTGCAGGACGCTAAGCCAGCGGACGGCGGCGTCCTCACCGTTCGGATGTTTGCTAAGACGTGGCTCGCCGATCGCCAGAAGCTCGACCTCGACTGGAAGAACGACGCGGGCCGCCTCGAGCACTGGATCCTCCCGGTGATCGGCGACAAGCCCATCGCGAGCATCCGCACGCGGCACATCGTCGAGCTCGTCCGCCACGTGCGCACGACGCCGAGCGAGACCACCGGCGAGACTGTCTCGCAGCGGACCGTCTACAACGTCTACTCGGTGGTGTGCGCGCTGTTCCGTGACGCCCAGCTCGCCGACAAGATCGAGCAGACACCGTGCATCCTTGACGAGCGCCAGCTCGGGCCGCGCGTCGACAAGGATCCCGAGTGGCGAGCCGAGGCGGTGTTCTCGCGCGCCGAGGTCGAGACGATCATCTCGCACCCGGTGATCCCGGCCGATCGCCAGGTGGTCTACGCGCTCGAGCTGCTCGCCGGCGTGCGGCCAGGCGAGGCGGCCGCGTTGCGATGGCGGCACTACGACGCGACCATCGAGCCGCTCGGGAAGCTGCTCGTCGCTGTCGCCTACAACACGCGCAAGAACCGGCAGAAGTCGACGAAGACGAACGCGGTAAAGCACGTCCCGGTGCACCCGACGCTCGCCGCGATCCTCGCCGAGTGGAAGCTCGGCGGCTGGGAGGCGATGCACGGCCGCGCGCCGGCCCCCGATGACCTGATCGTGCCGCTGCCGCCGGAAGCCGCTGCGCGCCGGCGCTCACGCGAGGGTGAGCCGTTCCGAGGTCACGACTACTCGGGCAAGCGCTGGCGCGAGGAGGACCTGCCAGCGCTACGCGAGGTGCAGCCGAACGCGTGGCGGCACCGCCGGCACTACGACATGCGGGCCACGTTCATCACGCTGGCACTCGAGGACGGCGCCGACCCGCACGTGATCGAGACGCGCGTGACGCACACCAAGAAGTCCCGCTCGGCGTTCGACGGCTACAACCGTGGGCGCCAGTGGGCCATCACCTGTGGCGAGGTCGCGAAGCTACGCATCACTCGCCGCACGGAGGCCGAGGTGATCGAGCTACCGAAGGCAGCTGTCGCGGGCACTTCTCCTGACAGCGCCCTTACAGCGGCTGCAACTTCATAAAAGAACAAAGGAAAATCGTGGAGGCGGCGGGAGTCGAACCCGCGTCCGAAGATGCATCCGAGCGAACGTCTACGCGTGTAGGCACGCTATTTAATCTCTCGAGCTCGCCGACAGCGGCCGATCTGCGAGCTCGAAAAGCTGACTAAATCTCAGCCTCCATGCGTCAGCGGGTCAGGAGGCCCAGTCTGATTGTGTCGGTGTTTCGTGGCTACAGACGGAAGCCGCGGACACCGTCGTTACCTGGTTTTATCAGGCAGCGAGAGCAACAGCGTTATCGTTCGCAGTTGCATGGTTTGCCCATTTTTACGTGGCCATGGGCGCCACGACGCGCGATCCGAACGTCAACATCCTCGTCGAAACCGGTACGCCCCCTTGTCAAAGACGAGCCGCCGCCGAGGCGGAGACTCAGGGGCACTATGGGGGCGACGGGCAGAGGGGTCAAGCCGGGGATTGCCCTAGGCGCGAGGCAGGCACGAACTCCTCGGTGCCAACGTCGTAGACACGCACCTCGCCATGGGAGAGGTCGTAGACCCAGCCGTGGAGGCTGAGGGTGTGGTTCGCGAGGCCGCGGGCGACCGGCGGGTAGCTGATGAGGTTCGACATCGACTCGAGGACGTTCTCCTCGACGGCGGTGGCGAGGAGCTCGTCGACGGGCGGGTGGAGGTCCCGCGCCGCGGTGGCGGCCGGCAGGACGGAGCCGAGCCACTCGTGGAGGCTCGTGAGGTGCTTGAGCGAGTCGATGCCGTCGAGGGCGGCCTTGACGCCGCCGCACTTGTCGTGGCCGCACACGATGATGTGGGGGACCTTGAGGACCTCAACGGCGTAGTCGATGGCCGCGCCGACCGAGGCGTCCGCGTGCTCGAGGGGCGGGACGACGTTGGCGATGTTGCGCACGACGAACAGCTCACCGGGCTGCGAGGTGGTGAGGAGCTCGGGGATGACGCGCGAGTCCGAGCAGCCGATGTACAGGGCGCTCGGCTTCTGGCCGTCACGCGCGAGCGCGCGGAGATACTCGCCCTCGCCGGTGAAGTACTCGGCGCGGAAACGTTCGTGACCAGAGAGGAGGTGCTTCGTCATGCTTTGTTCTCGGGGGCGAGGAGGTTGGCTTGTAGGCGTTCGCAGATGCGGTCGAGCGGGAGGTCGTTTTCGCGGCGGCCGAACGGGCCCTCGATCTCGGTACCGATCTCTTCGATGCCGATGAGAATGTAGGCGATGAGGAGGCTGACGAGCACGGTCCACTCGCCGAAGTACGAGACGAGCGCGAAGGGCAGGGTGGCGCAGTAGAGGATGAGGATGCGGCGCAGGTGGACGGCGTAGGCGAAGGGCAAGGGCGTGGTGTCGATGCGCTCACAGGCACCCAGGTAGTCGATGAGGGCCTGCACGTCCGCGTCGAGCATCTGCTGCTGGATATCGGAGATGGCATTGCGGCGCCGCGCATCCATGATGATGGCCGTGAGCTTCGACGCGCAATAGACGGGGACGTGCGCGGCGGCGAGGGCGCGGGCCTGATCTTCCGTGGATAGACGCGAGCCCGTGCCGACGGTCTTCTCGCGCACCAGGTGGCCGCGCATGGCGAACACGAACGCGACGGTCCAATCGACGAGGGCCTGGGCCGTGGCTGGCTCGTCGGCGAACAGCGCATCGACCTTGCGGCGAAAGTTGCGCGTGTTGTTGACCACGCCGCCCCACAGCCGCCGCCCCTCCCAGTAGCGGTCGTTCGCGGTGTTGGTGCGAAAGACGAGGAGTAGCGACAGCGCCGGGCCGACGAGCGCGTGGGGGGTTCCGTTGATGGCAACGTCTTCGTGGTAGTGGAACGCGATCGCCACGAAGACGGCGGTCAGCGTGACCAGGCCGACGCGGTACGCGATCTCTTTGACGAGGGAGCCTTGGAGATCGAAGAAGTGGCTCCGCCAGCGATGCGGGTCGTACTCGATCACGAGGCCGCATAGTACATAGGATGCCGACCGTATGGTGGAGCCTGCTGATCGTGATGACGTGTGGCGCGTCGTGACCCTGAACATCTGGAACCGGCAGGGCCCGTGGGCGGAGCGCCTGCCGCTGATCCGTGACGGGTTGCGCGCCCTCGATGCGGACGTGATCGGGCTGCAGGAGGTGCTCGGGTTCACCGGCCTGCCGAGCCAGGCGCACGAGATCGCCGACGGACTGGGCTGGAACGTCCACTACGTGCCGGCGTGGAACATCGGTGGTGGCCTGACGTTCGGCAACGCGGTGCTGTCGCCGCATCCACTGGTGGATCTGCAGACGCTCGCGCTACCGACGCCTGACGGGCTCGACACGCGCACGGTCGCGTTCGCCCGCGTCGCGTGTCCACACGGGCCGATGCCGGTGTTCGTCACGCACCTGACGTGGCAGCTCCACCTCGGGCACGTGCGCTGCGAGCAGGTGAAGGCGCTGGCGGCCCACGTCGAGCTGCTCGCGCCCGTGGATGGGCCGCCGCCCGTGCTGCTCGGCGACTTCAATGCTGATCCGGACTCCGACGAGATTCGCTATCTGCGCGGCCTGACGGCGCTCGGGGGCAAGAGCGTCTACTTCGCGGACTGCTGGGCGACGACGTCGGCCGGCACCGATCCCGGGTTCACCTACGATCGGCGCAATCCGTATGCCCTGCGTGCGCGCGAGCCGTCGCGACGGATCGACTACGCGTTCGTTCGGGGTCCTGGCAAACACCTGGTCGGCGAACCGCTCGGCGCTAGGGTGGCGATGGACCAGCCGGTCGGAGGCGTATGGCCCTCCGATCACTTCGCGCTGGTCGCCGAGATTCATGCGGCCCAGCGGCACCATGACCCGTACTGACACCGCGATCGTTGTCGAGGGCGGCGCGATGCGCGGCATCTACGCGGCCGGCGTGCTCGACGTCTTCCACGAGGAGCGCTTCCACCCATTCACCGTCGCCATCGGCGCATCGGCCGGAGCGTGCAACCTGGCCTCGCATCTCGCCGGACAACACGGACGCAATCGGCGCTGCTACACGACCCAGATGTCGCGCCCCGAGTTCATCGACGCGTGGCGCTTCCTCCGCGGCGGGCACTGGCTGGACATCGACTACCTGTGGGCCGCGTTCGCGGCGGAGGATCCTCTCGACGTTGTCGCCGCGGCGGCCAATCCGACGCAGTTCTACGTCGCCGTGACCGATGTCGACTCGGGCAACGACGTCTACCTCCGGCCTTCCTCGGCCAACATGAACGAGGTGTTGCGTGCCTCGTCGGCGGCGCCACTCCTGTTTCGCCGGTTCGTCGAGCTCGAGGGCCGATGCTACGCGGACGGCGGCGTGAGCGCGCCGATTCCTGTCGAGCACGCCTACCGAATGGGGGCGCGCAAGATACTCGTCATCCGCTCCCGGCCGTGGGTCTTCGGGGGCCCCTCGCGGTTCGAGTCGGCCTTCGCGATGGCCGCGCTGCGCAAGCACCCCGGCCTCGTGGCCTCGTTCAAGCGGTACCGGGACGTCTATGCCCGGTCGGTCGCGTTTCTGCGGCGTCCGCCGCCGGACTGCACGATCATCGAGATCGCGCCGGGCGAGCACCTCCGGACAGGCCGAACAACGCGGGACGCCGAAGCACTCGCCATGGACTATCGGCGTGGCCGAGCGGCCGGCCATCGCGCGATCCGCGCCTGGAACGCTCGCCCATGACGAACCTGAGGACGGGGACGCGCGTCGCGCGCCGGCGCGCTGAGAATTTTCTCCAACCGCATTTGTGCTCGCGCGCCGCCGTCCCAACGCGACACCTGGTAGCTCGAACCACGCGACCACGCGTCTAAGTCGCGCTACGCGCAGTGGCACGTCCGATGCTGTCCCCCGGGTAGAGGAGGAATCGTATGCGGACTAAGGATCAATTCTTGTCGGCGGCCATGCTCACTCTCGTCGCTTCGACGGGAGTCGCGTTGGCTGACGAAGAGGCCACCGAGGGGGAGTGCGCGCCACAGTGCCCCGAGGCACCGGCAGCCCAGGCTGAACCGATGCCAGCGCCCGAACCGATGGCGCAGCCGACGTATGAGCCGGCGCCGGCGATGCCGGAGACCCCGGACCAGTGGGCCGACAAGTACGGCGTCGAGGTTGCACTCGGCGGCGGTGTTTCAGGCTTCACGAACAACGTCGCGCAGAACTTCACCGACACCGGCGGTGACTGGAACGTGCACGTCGGTATCGGCAACACCCGGGTACTCGGCTTCGAGGGCTCGTACATCGGTTCGGCGCAGGGCATCAATGCGCTCGGCCTCGACTCGAGCGCGATTCTCGTCGGTAATGGTGTGCAGGGCTTGGTTCGCGTGAACCTCATGTCGGACTACACCATCAGGCCGTTCGGCTTTGCGGGTGCCGCGTGGCGTCACTACAACCTGACCAACACGGACGTGAACACCTCCGACATCGACGACTCGGACGACGTGCTCGAGGTCCCGCTGGGCGCAGGCGTCGCGGCCACGTACAGTGGCTTCCTGTTCGACTTGCGCGGTGAGTATCGCGTTGCCGCTGCAGGTGACAGCTTGATCCCGAACCTTACGGTCAATGAAGACAACGATGCTGCTGGTCTGGACCGTTGGGGCTTCAACGCGAACATCGGCTATCAGTTCTAGGTAATCCCTGACACGGACGAACCGAGGTGGGTCGCTACCGCCTCGCCTTCTTCCGGTACTGACCACCCTCGTTCGTCCGTTCGGGGGCGCATAGCCCTCCCCACCGTGGCGCGACCACGGTGGTTTCGTCGTTTACAGCGGCGCGCATGCGCAGCGAACGCCGAGGTACGGCATGCGGCGCGCACTTCATGGAGCGCGAGGGGCATGCGGCATGAACCTGACACGAGCATGGCCCCAAGCACCGACCGCGTGGCTGCATCGCTCGATGACTTCGACGATCTCAGCGTCGAATGGCGGCGGCAGATCTCGGAACTGTTCGGAACGTTCCTGCTCGTGCTCGTGGCTGCGGGTGCTCCGATGATGGGCGACGCGTTTCCCGACTCCGTGGGGCGCGCGGCTGCGGTCACCGCGCCCGGGCTCATGGTGATGGCGGTGATCTTGTTCATGGGCAAGGTATCCGGTGCGCACCTCAACCCCGCCGTGACGTTCGCGTTCGCGTTGCGTCGCGACTTCCCGTGGAGCCGCACGCTCGGCTACGTGAGTGCGCAGCTCGTCGGCGCCGTGCTCGCGGCGTGGCTGCTGCAGCGAATGCTGCACGTTTCGGCCGCACATGGCTCGACGTATCCCGCGGCGCCGTTTTCGCCGGCGTCCGCGTTCGTGCTCGAGGCCGTGCTGACGCTAGGGCTCGTGAGCGTCATCCTCGGGACCGCCTCCGGTGCGCAGAACATCGGCATGCTCGGCGCGCTCGGCGTCGGTGCGTACATCGTGCTCGCCGGACTCTGGGCCAGCCCGCTCTCCGGTGCGTCGATGAATCCGGCGCGCACGTTCGGGCCGAGCTTCGTGAGCGAAGACCTCACCAGCTTCTGGGTGTATCTGCTCGGGCCACTCGTCGGAGCCGGGCTCGCCGTCGGCATGGCGTGGCTGCTGCGCGGGCCGGGTGGCGGCAAGACGGCCAAGAAGGCCGCACAAGGCGAGCTGCCAGGCGACGACGTGGCGAATGCAGTGAGCCGGTAGGTACTCCCCCAGACATCCACCGCGATCGCGGTAGCGCACGCCCGGGCAGGCCCCCGAGCCCGCGAACGTCTTCCCGTTGCAGCCACAGAACTGCGCGAGCTGAACGGCACGTGCTCCCGTTGCCCGAACAGCGCGAGCTCGTCGGTGTTGCGCCCGCACGACCAGCTCCGGAACGCTGGCGCGCTACGCGGGCACCAGCGTGATCGCCGCGATCTCGCAGCGCGTGCCGACGCGCAGCGGCGGCCCCCAGAACCCGGTGCCTTCGCTAACGTAGAGCCAGGTCGCGCCAAATCGCGCGAGGCCCGAGACCTTGGGATCCCACAGCCGCGCGAGCCATCCCCACGGCAACAGCTGGCCGCCGTGCGTGTGCCCCGATAGCTGGAGATCGACGTTGGCCTCGACCGCCCGCGCGACGGTGCGTGGGTGATGTGCGAGCAGCACGAGCGGCAGCTTCGGATCGCGGCCGGCCACCGCACTCGGCACGTCCTCGGCCGCCGACGAATCGTCCGCGCCCGCGAGCTCGAACGCGCCCGCGACCGTGACGTGCTCGTTGCGCAGCACGCGGATGCCCAGCGAGCCGAGGTGCTTCATCCACTGCTCTGCGCTCCAGTAGTACTCGTGGTTCCCGGTGACCGCGTACACGCCGTCGCGGGCACGCAACCCGCGCAGCGGCTCGATATGCGGACGCAACTCGTGGAGATGGCCGTCGACGATATCGCCGGTGAGCACGATCGCATCGGGCTCGAGCGCGTTCACGCGCCGCACGAGCTCCTCGGCGAACTCGCGGCCGAGCACCGGCCCGATGTGCACGTCGGTGAGGTGCACGAGCTTGTAGCTTGGCACGGGCAGCTGCGCGAGCGGCACCTGCACGCGGCGGACGAGCGGGCCGCGCATGACTTGAAGTCGCCCCAACACCACGACCACGACAGCTGCACCGCCCGCGATCATCGCGGCCTGCCGCACGTCGGCGCCGAACCCCACGGCGATGTGGCTCAGGATCGCGCCGAGCAGTAGATACGTGGCGAGCCCGAACCACACGTAGCCGAGCAGGAGCCACGGCCGCGCGGCCTCACGCGTCATTCGCCGGCTCAGCCGCCGGGTGAGCGGAAAGCTCGGACCGAAGACCAGGACGGCGAGCGTGCCGAGCTGCCAGAACGGCGAGGGCAGGGGGAGCACCAACCGCCACCAGATGTAGAGGTGCGCCGTGATGAAGATCGCGAGCGCGATCTGGAAGCGTCGTCGCACACTGCGTTCTAGCATCCCTACGCGCGATGGCGTGCGGCATCGCCGCCCGACCGTTCGGCGAGCTCGGGCCGCCAGCGGAACTTGTGCGCAAGAGGATGCGGGACGCCGAGCGCGATGTCGGCGATCAACGGGCCAAGCGCGGGGGCGAACTTGAACGCGTGGCCGGAGCCACCGGTCGCGACGACGAGCCGCGGTCGAGTCGGGTGACGCGCGATCCAGAAGTGCTCGTCACGGGTATCGCCGTAGACGCACAGCCGGCCCTCCACGATCGGCGCGTCGACGAGCGCGGGGAACGCTTCGCGCAAGAACATCCGCAACGCGGCTTCGTGCCCTGGATGCACCACGCGTTGCTCGTCGCGGTCGATGGCGATGCCGGTGCCGTGGTTCGCGATCTTCACGATACCGTCGGTGTTGACCGGAAAGCCGTAGTAGCCCGTGCGCGAGATGTCGGCGCCGAACACCGGAAACCGCGCTGCTTCGAACAGCGACGGATCGCGTGGTCGCAGGTGAAACACCGGCTGACCGATCGCGCGCACCGAGTCGGCGAGCTCGGGCACGAGTCGCGGCACCCAGGCGCCCGCGCACACCACGACGAGGTCGCCGGCGACGTGCCCGTGTGCCGTGATGACGCCGTCGTCGGCGAGCTGCGAGACGCCGTGCGGGCGCACCTCCACGCCCGCGGCGATGGCCAGCGTCGCGAGCTGCGCGACCACCGCGCCCGACTCCGCCCAGCCGCCGATCGGGCTGTAGTAGCCGTCGACGTGCACGCCGGGCGCGTACGCCGGGAATCGCGCGGTGATCGCTCGCGTATCGAGGCGCTCGAGCGGATGCCCGCGCCCGACGAGCAGGTGGTAACTGTCGTGCTCGAACCCGCCTGGCTGCATCGGGGCGCGCGACAGGAACGTCACCCCGGTCTCGTGGAAGCGCGGCACCGGCCATTCGGCGTTCCAGCGCCGCCAGCCCGCGAGCGCTTCCTCGCCGAGGGCGGTGTAGTCGGCGTCGCTGCCGTAGTCGATGCGCACGACCTTCGAGATGTCGGTCGACTCGGCGAGCGGATGGGGCACCGGCCCCGGGTCGAGCACCAGCACGTGGAGGCCACGCGCGCGGAGCTCGAGCGCCGCGGTCAGCCCGAACACGCCCGCGCCGACGACGATCGCACGGGTCACTTATTGCCGCGCCACGGCCACGCGCTCCGACGCGGTGGCGATCGCGATCCGGCTCTCGCGGCGCCCGATCGTGCGGGCGAGCTCGGGGGCGAGCAGCTTCCTCGCGGCCTCGTGGATCGACACGTCGCGCGCGACGGTCCAGCCGCGCGGCGCGAGATACGCCGGCAGCTCGGCGGGGTACCAGCCCCACTTGAACGGCTCGCCGAGCTGCGCGACCGCGGTCTGCACGAGGCGCGTCACCATCGAGGGCTTTACGAGCTGAGACTTGTCGAAGTACGTCATCGCGAGGATCGACCCCGGCGCGCTCCAGTCGGCGATCGCGCGCAGCGACGCATCGATCGCCGGCTCGGTCAGGTACATCGTGACGCCTTCCCAGATCGTGATCGTCGGCGCCGACGGATCGTGGCCCGCGTCAGCGAGGGCTTCGGCAAGCTCGTCGAGGGGCCGCGTCTCGAAGTCCCACGTCACGTAGCGCGCGGGTGAGTCGACGCCGAGCTTGGCGAGCGTGGCCTGCTTGTGCCGCTGGGTGGCCGGGTGATCGACCTCGAACACCGTCGCGTCGTCGAGCTCGGGTAAGCGAAGCGCGCGGGTATCGAAGCCGGCGCCGAGCAGCACGACCTGGCGCCCACCCTCGTCGGCAAACGCACGGATCGCATCGTCGAGCACGCGGGTGCGGACCTGCATGTAGGCGACCCAATGCTTGAAGAACGGAAGCTGCGCGAGCACGCGCGGACGCTTCTCCTCGAACAACCGCGCGATGGCGGGGGAGGCGAACGCGAGCCCGTAGGGATCCTCGGCGATCCGGTCCTCGGCGGGGAGCAACATGCCGAGGCCGCGGGCGGCCGCCACCCACTGCGCGGTCCGGCTCGGCGTGTCGTCACGCATCCGCGGTTCCGCGCCCGCTGATCTTGTGGGCCATCGCGGTGGGCTGGTCGACGATCTTGTAGTCCTGGTCCTCGACGGCGATCCGCCCATCTTCCTCGTGGATGAACGATAGCTCGTACGCGATCTCCGCATCCGTCAGCTTCTCGACGTGCGGGCGATCCGGATGATCGTCGGCGAACCCCACCATGCCGTTGAAGACGACCACGTAGCCGCCGATGCCACCCGCCGGGTCGGGGGCGGTCTGCTCGAGGATCGCCGAGCTGTCCATGGCCAGGCGCTGGTCGCCGAGCAGGATGGCGGTGACTTGGGCCTTGTACCCGTCGCCCGGGACGCCGTCCGTCGCGAACCACTTGAGCCGCACGGGCCGCGATTCGTCGAGCCGGAAGTTCACGAGGACGTTGCTCATGGCGGCAGAATACCCAAATCTGCTACCCCATATCTGCTACCAAGGCGCGTTCGATGGCCAAGTCACCCGAGCCCATCCTGAAAGTCGTCGCGACCAATCGCAAGGCGTCGCATGACTTCCACATCCACGAGCGGATGGAGGCGGGCATCGCGCTCGTCGGCTCCGAGGTGAAGAGCCTGCGCGATGCGAAGGTCACCATGGCAGATGGCTGGGTGGAGATTCGCAAGGGGCAGGCGTACCTGCACGGGATCCAGATCAACGAATACGCCCAGGCCAATCGGTGGGGCCACGAGGTCTCGCGCGTGCGCAAGCTGCTCATGCACCGCCACGAGCTCGACAAGCTGGGCGACAAGACCCAGCTGAAGGGCTTCACGCTGATCCCGCTGGCGCTCTACTTCAAGGGCAGCCGGGTCAAAGTCGAGCTCGGCCTCGTGACCCACAAGAAGCAGCACGACAAGCGCGACAGTAAGAGGGAAGCCGACGACAAGCGCGAGATCGACCGCGCCATGAAGGCCAAGAATCGGCCCTGAGATGGCCCAAAAACGGTGGGCTGCGGCCGTTGCGCAAACGCCGTAGGTTTGAACAAGTATGGTCATGACGCACGTCGACATCGCGCAGCGCCGCGGAGCGAGCTTTGCGGTCGCGCTGTTTGGCGCCGGCGGATATTCGGGTCTCGAGCTCATCAAGTTGCTCGCGGCGCATCCGAGCGCGCGCCTGATCGCCGCGGCCAGTGATTCCCTCGCCGGCACCCGCCTCGCGGTCCAGACCCGCATCGACGACGGCGGCATGGTGTACTCGCGGCTCGAGCAGGTGCTCGCGCTGCGCCCCGACGCCGCGCTGCTCGCCGTGCCGCCGGAGGCCGCGACCGAGATCGCGCCCGTGATGCGTGCGGCAGGTGCGAAGGTGATCGACCTGTCGAACGCGTATCGCGCCGAGCCCCAGCAGGCGACGTACGGGCTCACCTCGCTGTTCGCCGACGAGATCGCCGGCGCGCGCCTGGTCGCCAACCCGGGCTGCTACGCGACCTGCGTGATCACCGCGCTGGCGCCGCTCGTGCGCCACGGCCTCATCGAGCGCGATATCTTCGTCGCGGCCGGCTCGGGTGTCACCGGCGCCGGGAAGCAAGCGGCGGAGGCGATGAGCCTCGGCGAGATGCACGCCAACGTCCGCGCGTACAAGGTGCTCCGCCACCAGCACACGCCGGAGATCGAGATGGCCCTCGGCCGGGTCGCCGCCGACGGGGCGCGGCCGCGCGTCACCCTGACGACGCACCTGCTGCCCGTCGCGCGCGGCATCTTCGCCACCCTCAACGTGCGGTTGCGCGCGCCAATGTCCTCGGCGGACCTGACCGCGAAGCTCCGCTCGGACTATGCTGGCGACCCCACCGTGGTTGTCGTCGATACGCCCGAAGATGTCTCGCTCCGTCACGTGGTCGGCACTAACCAGACCCACGTCGGCATCGCCGCCAAGGACGACATCTGCGTCGTCACCGCCGCGCTCGACAACTTGCTCAAAGGCGCCGCGGGACAGGCGGTGGAGAACTTGAACCTCGTCCTCGGCGCGCCGCGCATGGCCGGCCTCGCGCATCTCGGGAGGCACGGATGAAGTTACCCGTCGGATTCAAGTTCGCGGGGGTCGCCTCGGGCATCAAGCCGATGCGCCCCGACCTCGCGCTGTTCGTCTCCGACACCGACGCCGCGTGCGCCGGTGCGTTCACGATCAACCGCGCGAAGGCGGCGCCCGTCGCCGACTCCGAGGCGCGGCTCCCCGCCGAGCGCGTGCGCGCGATCGTCGTCAACAGCGGCAACGCCAACGCATTGACCGGGCCCCCGGGCACCGAGGCGGTGCGCGCGATCGTGCAGGCTGCGGCGACGGCGCTCGGCATCGATCCCGCGCAGGTGGTTACCGGCTCGACTGGCGTGATCGGCATGCCGATGCCAGCCGAGAAGGTCGTCGCGGCGATGCCCGCTGCCGCCGCGCAACTGTCGCCGGATCCCGAGCGCGCCGCCGAGGCGATCATGACGACGGACACGACGCGCAAGCTCGCGTCGCGCACGATCGAGCTCGACGGCAAGCAGGTCACCGTGGCCGCCGTGTGCAAGGGCTCCGGCATGATCGCGCCGCAGCTCGCCACGGTGATCGCCGTGATCGTCACGGACTGCGCGATCGATCCCGGCGTGCTCGACACGGCGCTCGACACCGCGACGCGCGAGACGTTCGAGCAGCTCACGATCGACGGCGACATGAGCACGAACGACAGCGTGTTCGTGCTCGCCAATGGCCGTGCTGGGAACGCCAAGATCACGCGCACCGACACGCCCGCGTATGACACGTTCCTCGCCGCGCTATCCGATCTGCTCGACGAGATGGCGCGCGAGATCGCGGCCGACGGCGAGGGGGCGACCAAGCGCCTCGAGGTCCGCGTGCTCGGCGCGCCCACCGATCCGATCGCGCGCGACATCGCGAAGAGCATCTGCGGCTCCCCACTCGTGAAGGCAGCGATCTTCGGCGCGGATCCGAACTGGGGCCGCATTCTCGCCACGGTCGGCGCGCGCGCGGGCTCGCTCGACCTGCCGATCGAGCCGCACAGGGCGCGCGTCGTGATCAACGGCGTCGCCGTCTACGATCAGGCGCCGGTGGCGTTCGATCGCGGCGGCATGCGCACGCGCCTGCGCGACCCCGAGTGCCACATCGTCGTCGACCTGCGCGCGGGTGAGCACGTGGCCAAGGCGTACGGCTGCGACCTGTCGTACGACTACGTGAAGCTCAATGCCGACTACACGTCGCTGATCGTCGAGAAGGCGGACGGCGGTGTCGCCAAAGACGACAAGCTCACGAACTACACGCCGTCGTTCAAGCGCTCGGTGCTCGTCGAAGCGCTCGGCTACATCTCGCGGTTCCGCGGCAAGCGGTGCGTGATCAAGTTCGGCGGCGCCGCGATGACCAAAGACGGCGCGCTGCGCGCGTTCTGCGACGACGTCATGCTGCTCCACTCGGTCGGGCTGTCGCCGATCGTCGTGCATGGCGGCGACCACTCGATCACGCGCGCGCTCGAGGCGCGCGGTGGGACGCCCGAGTTCGTCGACGGCCTGCGCGTCACCTCCGCGCAGGACCTCGACACCGTCGAGAGCGTGCTCGACGCGATCAACGCGGATCTGGTCGCGCTGCTCAACCGGCGCGGCGGGCACGCGATCGGCCTGTCGGGCAGTGACGCGGCGCTCCTGCGCGCGAGGAAGCTCGTGCGTCCGGACGGCAAAGACCTCGGGCAGGTCGGCGAGCTCGTGGAGGTCAATCGCCCGTTCCTCGAGTCGCTGCTCGCGCAGTCGTACATCCCGGTGATCACGCCGATCGGTCTTGGCCCCGACGGTGAGAGCTTCAACATGCACAGCGACATGGTCGCCGCGGGCATCGCGAAGGCACTCGGCGTCGAGAAGCTGATCTATCTGTCCGACGTGCCGGGCATCGTCGAGGGCGGCGAGCTGGTCACCGACCTCACGCCGACGACCTTGCGCGCGAAGCTCGACACCGGCGTGGTGCAAGGCGGCATGTTGCTCAAGGCCCGGTCCATCCTCGATGCGCTGTCGGGCGGCGTCCATGCCGTGCACCTGATCGACGGGCGCACGCCGCACAACGTGATCGCCGAGCTGTTCACGGATCGCGGTGTCGGCACGATCGTCCGCGCCGAGCGCTGACGAAGGGCGGCTCGTTTCGTCGACCGCCCGCGCGCCTACAGGCCTTTATCGACCGCCGCGATGAGCAGCTCGAGCGTGTCGGCCAGCTCGTTCAAGCGCTTGGCGCCGACGGTCGCTGCGAGCTGTTGCTCCAGCTCGGCGAGCACGCCGATGCCGTGACGCAGCGCGCGCCGGCCTTGGGGCGTCCACCGCACGAGCTTGGCGCGCGCATCGGCAGGATCCGCGATGCGCTCGACGATGCCTTCCCCGACCAAGTCGTCGACGAGCGGGCCGATCGCCTGCTTGGTAACACCGAGCTTGTCGGCGAGCGCGGTCTGCCGCACGCCCGCATCGGTGATGTGCGGGAACAGGGCCGTGTGCGAGATCCGTAGACTCGAGACCCCCATGCGCTGCATCCGGGCGACCGCGCGCTCGTTGACCAACCGCGCGGCGCGGAACAGCAGCTCGAATGTCGAGCGGGGCAGGCGAACCATGCGCCGAGCGGACCACGCCCGATCGCGATGGTCAAGCGTGCTTGACGACATTGGTCAACGGTGCTTGACTATCGACATGCAGACGATCGCCCCCGACCTGTGGCACGTGTGCGGCCCCGATGTGCGACTTCCCGGCGGCGCGCGGCTGCCGCTGTACGCGATCGTGGCGCGTCTCGCCGATCGCACGCTCGCGCTGTATTCGCCCTGCAAGCTCGACGATGCAGCGGCGGCGGCGATCGAGCAGGAAGGGGAGGTGGCCCACGTGATCGCGCCCAACCTCCTGCATAACCTCTATGCCGGCGAGGCTCTCGCACGCTGGCCGCGCGCGACCCTCCATGCCCCGCCCGGGCTCGCCGCGAAGCGTCCCGACCTGCCGCCTTCGCGCTCGCTGCACGAGCTCGAGCCCGCGTGGCAGAGCACGTTCGAGACGCTCGCGATTGCCGGCGCCCCCAAGGTCGACGAGACCGTGCTCCTCCATCGCGCGAGCGGCACGCTCGTGTGCGCCGACTTCGTGTTCAACGTCACCGAGCACGCGAATGTGATGACCAAGCTGGTCCTCGCGATGACCGGCACCGGTGGGCGCGAGCTCCGGCAGAGCCGCGCGTGGAAGATGCTCGCGAAGGACAAGCCGGCGATCCGTGGCTCGGTCGCGCAGCTGCTCGCCTGGCCGATCCGGCAGGTGGCCCCTGTACATGGCCCGGCCGCCGCGATCGACGCGGCCGGGCTGCGCGCCCGCCTGCGCATCTCGCCGGGTTCGTAACCCTTACCTACCTCGTCCTCGACAAGACGCGCTCGAAACCTGTGACCAGCTCGGGCAGATCGAGAGACGCTCGTCGTCTGACGCTAGCTAGCTAGCTAACGGCGCAGCATCTCGCGGATCTTGCTCGCGAGCGCTTGGGGGCGGAACGGTTTGCCGATGAGCTCGGCGTGCGCGAGCCCGTCGAGTAGCTCGGTTTCCGCGGTGTAGCCCGACATGAACAGGATGCGCAGTCTCGGACGGTGCTGCCGCAGGGCAAGCGCGAGGTCGCGGCCGCCCATCCGGGGCATGACCACGTCCGAGAGCAGCAGATCGATCGCGGTGCCATCGTCGGCGTAGGTGGCGAGCGCTTCTTCGCCACCGCTTGCCTGGAGCACCTCGAAGCCCTCATCCCGCAGGTAATCGGCGAGCGCACTGCGCACGGTCGCGTTGTCCTCGACGAGCAGGATGCGTCCCCCACGCGCGGCGACGCGGCTCGGTGCCGGCAGAGGAGGTGGCATCGGAGGCGGCGTGGTGCGCGCCGCGGTCTCCGGCAACAGGACCGTGAACCGCGAGCCCTTGCCGAGCTCGCTCGCGACCTCGATGTGCCCGCCCGACTGCTTGACGATGCCGTACACGGTGGCGAGGCCGAGACCGGTGCCCTTCCCGTCTTCCTTGGTCGTGAAGAACGGCTCGAAGACGCGCGCGAGCACGTCCTCGGTCATCCCGCGGCCCTGGTCGCTGACGGTCAGCGTCGCGTACGTGCCGGCCGGCAGCTCGGGCGTGGCGGCGATCGCACGTCGCGAGGTGGCGATCATGATCCTGCCGCCGTTGGGCATCGCATCGCGCGCATTGACGACGAGGTTGGTGATCACCTGCTCCAGCTGGCCGCGGTCGGCCTCGACCCAGCCGGTGTCATCGGCGATCTGGAGGTCGAGCTCCACGTCCTCGCCGACCAAGACCGTGAGGAGCTTCGCGAGCTCGGTGACTACGGTGTCGAGCTCGAGCGGCTCGCGATCGAGAACCTGTGAGCGCGAGAAGGCGAGCAGCTGGCGTGTGAGCTGCGATGCGCGCTCGCCGGCGGCGATGATGTCGTCGAGCTCCGCGCGCATCGGATCCCCCGGCTCCAGCTTGCGCTCGAGCAGGCTCGCGCGCGCGATCACGATCGCCATCAGGTTGTTGAAGTCGTGCGCGATGCCGCCGGCGAGCCGGCCCACCGCCTCGAGCTTGTGCGCCTGGCGCAATTTGCGCTCCGCCTTCTCGCGCTCGGCCATCTCCTTGGCGAAGCTGCGACGGAGGTCCTCCTCGACGCGCTTGCGCGAGAAGAAGTCAGGGATCTGATAGCTGTGCGGCGCGACCTTCGAGACGTGGTCTTCGATCGTGGCCGGCGGCGCCATCACGAACCGGCACGTCTCGTCGCCGCAGGCGCGACACAGGATCTCCGCCGAGACCAGCGGCATCCCGAAGCTCGCCTCGCACCAACCCGACGAGTAGCCCGCATTCATGATGCACACGGGGAACGTCGAGGTGCGGCCGGCGCGCAGCCATGCATCGGACTCGAACGAATACGGGTGATCGAACGTCGACACGAACGCTGCGCCGGTCTCCGGCTGGAACGCTTCCGGAATGTCGACGAACGCCCATCCCGAGTGGGAGAAGTGCACCGGCCCCGCCGAGACGCGCGCGAGCGGATCGTCGAGGTGCATCTTCTCGTGGAAGTTCAGCGCGTCTTGCTTGCCGATCGCGTGGGCGAGGTCGAACAGGATGTTGCGGGCGAAGTCGTCGGCCTCGGGCTCGCGCCCCTTGCCGTACAGCTCGCGCACCAGCCCGAAGAACTCCACCGACAGCGACGCCGCGCGCACGAGCACGTAGCGCTCACCGAAGATCTCGATCGTGCCGCGCTCGGGATGGTCTTCGCGGGTGCGGAAGAAGCTCGAGACCACTTCCTCGGCCTTGGCGAACACCGCCTCCATCGCCTCGGCAACGCGCACCGTTCGCAACGCCACGTCCCATCCTACGATCTAGTCGCGGTGGTAGGGCTCGCCACGCAAGATCTTGAAGCCGCGATAAAGCTGTTCGAGCACCAGCAGCCGCACCAGGCGGTGGGCGATGGTCAGCTGGCCGAAGCTGATGAGCTTGCGTGCGCGCTTCCGCACGGCGTCCGAGTGGCCATCGGCACCGCCAATCGCAAACACCACGGGGGCACCACCGCCGTGCTGAGCCTCGGCACCGAGGATGTCATTGGCGAATGCCACGCTCGACATCGACACGCCGCGCTCGTCGAACGCGTAGAGGTGCGCGTTGGCCGGGAGGGCGGCCAGGGCTGCAGCTTCGTCCTTGGCCTCGTGCACGGTCAGCGTGCAGAACGGACGCAGCCGCTTGCGATACTCCTCCTCGGCGGCGACGAAGTACGGCTCCTTCAGCCGCCCCACCACCGACAGGAGCAGCTTCACAGGACCGCGTCGTAGGTCTCGCCGGCCTGGATGCGCGCCTCCGCCGGGACGTCCAGCTCGATCCGCGGCGCGTCGTTCCACAGACCTTCGAGGTCGTAGTGCTCGCGCGCGGAGTGGAGGAACACGTGGACGACGAAATCACCGTAGTCGAGTAGGGCCCACTGCCCGGTGCGCGCACCCTCGGCGCCGATCGGGCGCAGGCCGTCTTGCTTGAGGCCCTGATTGATGCCGTCGGCGATCGCGTCGACCTGACGCTCGGAGCGCCCCGACAGGACGAGCTGGTAGTTGCAGAACGAGCACAGCTCGTGCACGTCGAGCAGCACGGGTTCGAGCGCCTTCTTGTCGAGGGCCAGCGCCAGCGCGCGCATCGCGCCGTCCAGGCCTTCGGTCGAGGTGGGATCCGCCTTGGGCTTGGCGCCTGCGGGCTTGGTCGCGGTCTTCTTCTTCGTGGTCATGCGTCGTTCAACCTCCGCACCGCTCCTCGCGGTGCTGCGCGCCCGACGTTCGTCGGGCTTGCGATCGGTCTCCTATGCCGCTTCACGTCCGGACCTGGCCGTTACCGCGAACGACGAACTTGAGTGTGGTCAGGCCCTCGGCCCCCATCGGCCCGTAGGCGTGGAGGCGCGTGGTGGAGATGCCGATCTCCGCGCCGAGGCCGAGCTCGCCGCCGTCGGCAAACCGGGTCGAGGCGTTGACCATCACCGTCGACGAATCGACCTCGCGCAGGAAGCGCTCGGCGATCGCGGTGTCCGCGGTGAGGATGGACTCGGTGTGGCTCGAGCCGTAGCGCTCGATGTGGGCGATCGCCGCGTCGAGGTCGTCGACGACGCGCACCGCGAGGATGAGATCGAGATACTCAGCGTACCAGTCGTCCTCGGTCGCCGCGCGCACGCTCGCGCCGCCGAGCTCCTGGACGCGCGCATCGCCGCGCAGCTCGACGCCGGGCAGCGCCCGCACCAGCGCGGGGATGAAGTCCGTAGCGACCGCGCGATCGACGAGCACCGTTTCCACCGCGTTGCAGACGCCGGGGCGCTGGACCTTGGCGTTCGCGATGATGTCGACGGCGCGCGCGAGGTCGGCCGCGGCGTGCACGTAGATGTGGCAGACGCCCTTGTAGTGCTTGATCACCGGCACGCGCGAATGTTCGGCGACGTAGCGGATAAGGCCCTCGCCACCGCGCGGGATGCACAGGTCGATCAGGTCATCGAGCTTCACCAGCCCCGCGATCGCCTCGCGATCGGTGACCGGCACCAGCTGCACGGCGTCCTCGGGGAAACCGGCGGCGGCGAGTCCCCGCTGCACGGCGCGCAGCAGCGCGCGGTTGCTCTCGAGCGCCTCGCGGCCACCGCGCAGGATGCACGCGTTGCCCGCCTTGAGACACAGCGCCGCCGCATCCGTGGTGACGTTCGGCCGCGCCTCGTAGATCATGAGGATCACGCCGAGCGGGATCCGCACGCGCTGCACCTCGAGTCCGTTCGGGCGGACCTCGGTTCGGTCGATGCGGCCGAGTAGATCCGGCGCCGCGGCGACCTCGCGCACGGCATTGGCGAGCTTCTGCACCCGGCCGGTATCGAGCCGAAGGCGGTCGATCATCGCCGCTGCGAGCCCGTTGGTCAGCGCTGCGCCGACATCCTTCTCGTTGGCTGCGAGGATATCCGCCACGCTGGCGTCGATGGCGTCCGCGATCTGCCGAAGGGCGGCGGTGCGTTGCTCGGCGGTCGCCCGAGCGACGACGCGCGAGGCAGTGCGGGCAGCCTCCGCGATACGTCGGATGGCTTCGTTGCTGGTCACAGAATCACGAGATCATCTCGGTGGATCGCCTCGTCGATGCTCTTGTACCCCAGCCTGGCCTCGATAGCAGCCGATTGCAAGCCCGAGATCCGGCGCAGGTCCTCGGCCGGGTAGGCGACGAGGCCGCGCGCAATCTCCGTCCCACTGGCGCCAACCACGCTCACCAGCGCGCCGAGCTCGAAGTCACCCGTGACACTCTTGATGCCCGCCGGGAGCAGGCTCTTGCCGCCGGTGCGGATCGCACGGTCGGCACCATCGTCGACGACGAGCTTGCCCTCGGGCTTGGCGCCGTACGCGATCCAGTGTTTCCGCGACGACAGGACATCGCCGCCGGGGACGAACAGCGTGCCCACGTCCATGCCGCCGAGCACGCGGACGAGGACGTCGGCCTCACGCCCGGGCGCCACGATCGCCGGGATGCCGGTGCGCGTGACGATCCGCGCCGAGCCTACCTTGCTCGCCATGCCGCCCGAGCCAACGCCGCTGATGCTCCCGCCGGCGACGGGCACGGCCTCGCGCTCGATGTCGCGCACGATCGGCATCCGCACGCCGTTCGCATCGCGCACGCCCTCGACGTCGGTGAGGATCACGAGTGCGTCGGCCGAAACCAGGTTGCAGACGAGGGCGGCGAGCTGGTCGTTGTCGCCGAACTTGATCTCCTCGGAGGCGACGGTGTCGTTCTCGTTGATGATCGGCACCACGTTGTGATCGAGCAGCGCGCGTAGCGTGAACCGCGCCGACAGGAACCGGCGCCGATCGCCGAGGTCGTCGTGCGTGAGGAGCACCTGGCCGATCGCGAGGTCGTGCACCGCGAACGCGTGCTCCCAGTTCTGCATGAGACGGCTCTGTCCGACGGCGGCGGCCGCCTGAAGCTCCGGCAGCTCGTGGGGACGGCCGGGCAGGCGCAGGCGGCGAATGCCGAGCGCGATGGCTCCCGAGCTCACGATCACGACCTCGACGTTGCGGCGGCGCAGCTCGACCACCTGGTCGGCGATCGCGGCGGGACGGCCGGCGGGGCTGTCGGCGAGCAGGCGGCTACCGATCTTGACCACCACGCGGTTCACGGCGGTCAGCGCCTGGCGTTCGGGGAGCTCGCTCACTTGATGCCTGCGGCGATGCGGGCGCGCCAGCGACGATCGAGCGCGTCGATCGCGCTATCGAGGTACGGGTTGTTGTCGGCCGAGAGCTGTCCTTCGACGGCGGCCGCGGCGCGCGCGAGGAAGCCGTGTGTGTTGGCCATCTGCTGCTCGATCGCGTGCTCGACGTCGTCGACGGCCTCGGCCTCCGTGACGGTGCTGTTCTTCGCGAGCAGCTTGCGCAGCGCACCACCGCTCGCGAGGTCTGCGAGCTCGAGCGGCGCCTTGAGCGTGGCGCGCACCGCCGAGGCGAGGCCGCGGCGGAACGGGTGAAAGCCGAGCGCGCCGGGCGTCTGATCGATCGCGCGCGCGATCTCTTCGCGGAGCGCGAGCGCTGTTCCCCCATCGAGGGCGGCGCCGGTATGGAGCTTCGCGCAGTAGTGGTCGAACAGCGTCATCGCGACGAACGTGCGCGAGGCGGCGCGCGCGCGGTTCACGGTGGCGAGCGCGAGCAGCATGCGCTTCGCGGCGAGCCCGGCGACCCGGTACATGATGCCGCTCACCGCGATCTCCGTCGGCGATGGGGGCGGCGTCTTGCCGTGGACGAGGTTGGTCACGGCCTGCTCGTCTAGATCGACGCCGTGGGCCTCGGCGATCCGGCGGTAGCCGTTGCCAAGCACCGCGGCCTTGGTCCAGTCATCGAGGAACGGGATCGGGACCACGCTCACGAGGCTGCCCGCGATCGAGCGCGCGATGATCAGCCGGCGCTGGCCCCTCAGGTAGTCGCGGCGCAATACGATCGCGGTCACTCGGCCCCCTTGTCGTCGGACGTGGTGTCGGACTTCGCGGCGTCAGCCTTGTCGCGTGACGTGGTGTCGGCCTTCCTGGCGTCGGCCTTGTCGCTCGGCGTGGACTCGGACCTTTCGTCGTCGGCCTTGCTGTCCGCGTCGCGTGACTTCGTGTCGGACTTCTCGTCGTCCGCGTTCTTGTCGTCGCGCGCCTTCTTGTCCTTGGTGGCCTCGGCGGGCGGTGCGACCGCAGGCGCGACGGGCGGCGCGGCAGGCGCGGGCGTGGCGGCGGTGCCGTCGGGATTCTTGCGGAGCGGCGGGGCGATGCCCTGGAGCAGGAAGTCGCGATCATCCACTTCGCGTGGACGTTCGGGCGTCGCGACGACCTCGGCGTCCGCGGGCACGCTGATGGCGACCGGCGCACCAATGCCGGTCAGCTCCGAGGCCAGCGACGTCCTCATCTTGAATCGCCGGCCGTCGCGCATGAACGAGACGGTACCGGCGAGCTTGACCACCAGCGGTGCCCCCTTGTCGTCGAGCACGACCTCACCGGCGAGCTCCTCGACGATGCGGTGCTCGCGCCACTTGCGCTGTGTCAGCGTCTCGGCGGCGGGCTTGGCGGGACGCGGTGCGAGCTTCACCGCGATCTTGCGACCGCTTCGCCCGCTGACCTGGGTTGCCCCGAGATCGGTGAGCTCCGCGCCCGGCGCGAGGAGATCCCAGGTCGCGGCGACGGGCGAGAAGAACGAGTCACGCAGCGCCAGGGGCTCGTCAACGGTCTCCGGCGCGCGGCGGTGCCAGCGCTGGTATCGCGGGCGGAGGTACAGCTTGTCGCCCGTGAAGATCGCCTCGCGTCCGTAG
>JANRKM010000287.1:0-115258 GCA_033763475.1 Kofleriaceae bacterium | reverse complement strand
GGCGCCGCCATGATGACCGCAGGGGAGGCGCACCTGACGCCGTACCAATTCCCCGCGCGGACGATTCCCGCGACGGGCGGCGCCGCCGGCAACAACTTCGTCGTCGCGCTCGCGGGCTCGATCGAGGAGTGGGACCCGGCTGCGCGCATGCCGCGTCGCCGTCTGCGTCTGCCGCGGCCCGCGGTGATTACCAGCCTCGGTGGGAGCGAGCGCGTGGTGTGGATGACGACGCAGCAAGATCCGACGCGAATCGACGTCATACCGCTCGTCAATCGCGGCCAACCCAAGCAGCACGAGCTCCCGGAGCCGATCGCACACGTCACCGGCAACCCGCGCAGCGACCTTCTGGTCTGCGTCGGTGCGGATAGTGGAAAGGTTTACGTCGTCGATCTCGATGGGCGGGCGCGCCTGCGCGAGCACCGCCCGGAGGGCCTCGAGCGCACCGACGCTGCCGGGCTCGTCGTCGGGCGCATGGTCGCCGTGCTCGCCGCGCAAGCAGGCCGACCGCTCGCGTTCGTCACGCTCGAAGGGCGCGAGGTCGAGGATGCGCCCGCCGTGCCCGTCCCCGCGGTGCTCGAGCCCGAGCCCGAGCCCAGGCGGCGGTCGACACTCTCCGACGAACCCGAGCCTGTTGTCGCCGTCGCGCCGGCACCCGCACCCAAGCCGGCAGCACCGCAGGCACCCGCGCCGGCGCTTGCCGTAGCCGCGGTTTCGCCCCCTGCGCCCGTCGTGGCCGCAGCTCCGCCCCCTGCGCCCGTGCTCCCGGAACACGTGCTGGCAACACCACCGCCGACGATGGTGCTGCAGGGCCCCGCCCAGTCGCTGTTTCGTCATCCAACGATCGCGCCGACGCCGACACCGGTGCGTCCCGCCGCGAAGGCCTCGACGACGGTGAGCGCGCAGAACCTCGCGGACCGGTTCTCGTCGTGGCGCGACAAGCAGCGCGCATCGCAGCCGCGTGGCGAATCCTCGGCCGGCGCTATGCCCTGGATCGACCCGCGGCCGACCTGGCGCGACGAAGCCGTCACCTGGTCACGCGCGGTGGTCGCGGGCTCGGTCGACCGCGGCGCACCCGCGTGCCCGCCGATCGACGCGCTCGCGGTGCGCTTCGAGCTCGCCGCGAACCTCGTGCCCGCGGTCGTCCTGCTGTACGGGGCCCATCTGAGTGGCGAGCGCGGCGTGGCGCCGATCGACATCTCGCGCGTTCTCGGTCGCCGGTGGAACGAGGCCCTCGGCCGAGGTGAGCTCGCAGAGCGTGGGGTCGCCCTGTATCAGGACTCACGCGTCCGTCTCGCGGCGCCGATCCTGCGCGCACTCGACGAGCTACCGGTCACGACCGGGACCCTGGTCGGTGAGGGGGGCACCGTGGCGCTACTCGGGCCGTGCGTCGTGGTCGCGGGTGACGAGCCACTGCTCGCGATCGCCGAGCGCTGCCGCGCGAGCGTGGGTGGCGCGATCCTTGCCGCCGACGACGACGCGGATCCGGCGGAGCTGTTCACCGAAGCGCGCGCGCGTAGCGCCGCACCGATGCTGCGCATCACCGACCACGATGCCATCGAGCCGGGCACCGATCCGGCGATCTTCGTCGTGTCGGATCCCGCGGTCGCCGAGCGGCTCGGCATTCCGCGCCTGGGCTAACCACGACATCTCACAATACGTAGCGGCTGCTCAGCCCGCGGCGCCTACGGTCTCGTCGCGCAGGTAGTCCTTCTTCTTGCCCGCGATCGCACACGCGACCTTGGCGGCGCTCCACCCGGAGGCCAGCGCACCCTCGACGCCGAGGTACGGCAGCACCTGCTCGCCGGTGAGCGTGAGGTTCTTGAGCCCCGTCGTGTACGAGAGCGTGCTGCCGGCGATCTGGTCGCTAGGCGATTCGAGCGCCTTGGCGCTCCACACTGGCAGCATCGGCAGCGGCAGGTTGCGGGGGACGTCGTAGCTGCCGCGGCCACCGGGCACCTGCGGCGTCGTCGCCTCGAATGGCGAGTGCGCGAGGACGAGGTGGCGCTCGAAAAACGGCATCACGTCGCCGAGCCGGTGCCACAGGGCAGCGCGCAGCGCCATGCACCTGGTGACCAGGCGCTCCCCTTCGACCGGGCCGTCGGTGGTCATCACCGCGGCGAGCGTCGCGATCACGCGGCCGGTGTCGTCGGGCTCGCCGAGGTGAATCGAGAACGCGGCATCGCTCGTCGGCTCTCTGTCCGGGGCCGCGAGCACCGCGACCGTGGGCGCCATGTGCTCGGGGATGCCGGCCTCGTCGAGGACGATGTTGAGCGTGTAGCGATAGCCGACGATCGACGAGGCCTCCGCGAGCTCGCCCAGCCGCTTGGGGGCCTTTTTGCCGAGCAGCTGTGCCAGCTCCGCCGGCGGCAGATTCGCGACGACCTGGCCCGCGCCGAGCTCGTCACCGCTCGCGAGCGTGACGCTCGAGATCTTGCCCCACGACACGTCGAGCTCGGTGACCCTGCCGGCGCGCAACTCGCCGCCTGCCGTGGCGAGCTTTTCGACGAGCAGCTCGCGGATCGCGTCGCCATCGCCGCGCAGCGGGGCGGGGCCACCACGCCAGGCATCGACGGCGCGCGCGATCGCGGATGGCGACGCGGCGGGATGGCGCAGCGCGATCGCGGCGATGTGGCGCCACAACGCGCCGTGAGGGTCTTTGGAGGCATCGGTCCACCACGCGTCGGCGTCGGCGGCGGCGCGCTCGGCGAGCTTGGCGACCTCGCGCCGCTCGAAGAAGCCGACGCCGGGGAAGGCATGCTCGCTCGCTAGGAGCGCGTCGAGGCGCTGGCCGATCTCGTGGCTCTTGTCCCAGAGGCCGAGCAGCGCGGCTCCGGGCTCCTTGCCCAGCTCGCGCTCGAGCTCCCCTGCGAGCCGGTCACCGCCGAGATCGATGCGAAGGTCGGGCGCCACGATCTGCGCCGCGATCCTGGGCTCGCGCAGCTTCCTGCGCAGCGCGAGCTCCGCGTGTAGCTCCTTGAGAACGCGCTCGCTCGCGCTTCCCGCGGCGGTGGGCCACATGAGCGGCTCGATGGGCAGCTTGTGGGGGCCGAGCGTGTAGCGCGCCGGGCGATCGCTGCCTAGCACGAGCGTGCGCAGGCCGCGGCGCGCGCACAGCGTCGCACACACCAGCGCAGCGAGGTCGTCGCCGAGGACGACGAGGTCGTAGGAATTACTCGGCACGGACGAGACGACCTTGGCATGACAGCTTACCTGCCGCCAAGCGCCTGACGACGTCGGGGAGCACCCGATGCTCTTCGAGCTGGATCCGCGCGTGCAACGATGCCGCGTCGTCGTCGGGCAGCACGGGGACCGCCACCTGGTCGATGATCGGGCCGCCATCGAGGCTAGCGTCGACGAAGTGGACCGTGAGCCCGGAGAGCTTCACGCCATGGGCCACGGCCTGCGCGGGAGCGTCGACGCCGGGGAAGGCGGGCAGGAGCGACGGGTGCGTGTTGATGATACGCGCCGGGAACCGCTGGATGAAGTGCGCGGTGAGCACGCGCATGAACCCCGCGAGCACCACGGTCTCGACGCCGTGCTGGGCGAGGTGCGCGATCAGCTCGTCCTCGAACGCGACGCGCTCGCGCCCCCGATGGTCGACGACGATCGCGGGGATGCCCGCCGCCGAGGCGCGCGCGAGGGCAGGGGCGCCAGGGTTGTTGGATATGACGAGCGCGAGGGTCGCCGGTGCGAGCGCGCCGCGCGTCTGGGCGTCGATCAGGGCCTGCAGGTTCGTGCCTTGGCCCGAGACCAGGACGCCGATGTTCATGCGCCGCATCTACCTTCGCGACGCATCCGCGTCGCTGCGCGGCTCGGCGGGGCCGAGACGTGCCATCCTGGATGCGTCACCGCCGGCGCGCGGGACCAAGGAGCCGATCACGCGCGCCTGGTTGCCGGCGAGCAACGCGACGACCTGCTGCTCGGTGCCAGCGGGAACCACGATGGTCATGCCGATGCCCATGTTGAACGTGCGGCGCATCTCGGCCTCCTCGACGCCGGCCTTGGCGATCAACCTGAAGATGCCGGGCACCTCCCAGGTCGTGGGATCGAGCTCCACCGCGAGCGTGTCGTCGGCGAAGATGCGCGGCGGGTTCTCGACGAGACCTCCACCGGTGATGTGCGCCGCGGCCTTCCACGGGATCTTGGCGTCGCGCAGCTTCGCGAACGCGTCGGCGTAGATGATGGTCGGGCGGATCATCTCGTCGGCGACGGTCGCGCCGCCCAGCTCCGGCGGTGTGGCATCGAGCGCGAGGCCGAGCTTCTCGAACACGACCTTGCGCGCGAGCGAGTGCCCGTTGGAATGCAGGCCCGCCGACGGTAGGCCGATGACGACGTCGCCTGGGACCAGGTCGGTGCGCGGGCGAATCTGCGATTTCTCGACGACACCGACGCAGAACCCGGCGAGGTCGTAGTCGCTACCGTGATAGAGGCCCGGCAGCTCGGCGGTCTCGCCTCCGACGAGCGCGCAGCCCGCCTGCTTGCAGCCGTCGGCGATGCCCTTGATGACGCTCGCCGCGGTGTCGACCGACAGCGCGCCCGTCGCGAAGTAGTCGAGAAAGAACAGTGGCTCGGCGCCGGTGACCAGCACGTCGTTGACGCACATCGCGACGAGGTCGATGCCGATGGTGTCGTGGCGATTGGAGGCGAACGCCGTCTTCAGCTTGGTGCCGACGCCGTCCGTACCGCTGACCAGGATCGGCTCCTGGTATGCGGTCGGGATCCGGCACAGCGCCGCGAATCCGCCGATACCTCCGAGCACTTCCGGCCGCGCCGTCGCCTTCGCCAGCGGCTTGATCCGATCGACCAGTGCGTTCCCGGCGTCGATGTCGACCCCGGCATCCTTGTAGGTGATCGCCATCGCGGCTCGTGTACCACACCGACGACGGTCGTGGCGTATGCTTGGGGGGAATGCCGCCGTCGCCGCTGATCGATGTCGTGGTCGCGACGCGTGATCACGCCGCCAGCCTCGGGCCACTCCTGCGCGATCTACCGCATCGCCTGCTCCGCTCGGTGGTCGTCGTCGATCGCGCTTCGACGGATCGCAGCGCTGAGATCGCGCGTGACGCCGGCGCGCTCGTCCTGCGCGAGCCGGGAGGGGGCTACGGGGCCGCCTGTCTGCGGGCGCAGGCGCACTTCTCCGCGCTCCCGCGCGTGCCCGACATCATCGTGTTCATCCCGGGCGATCGTCCAGCCGCGGCCGCCGCGATCCCGAGCTTGATCGCGCCGATCGCCGAGCGGGGAGGCGAACTCGTGCTCGGCATCGAGCCCGGGCGCAAGCGCGTGGCCGAGAAGATGGTGACGCGCGCCATCGAGACCGTGTATCGCCACCGGTGGTCGGGCGTCGGGCCGGTGCGTGCGATGCGGTTCCCGGCCCTCATTGCGCTCGGCATGAGCGACCGTGGCGACGGGTGGGACGTGGAGATGCTGGTCCGTGCGGTGAAGCTGGGGCTCACCTGCGACGAGGTGGTGCTGCCACAGGACTCGCATCGGCAGACGCGAGTCGGCGGACGCGCGCTCCTGCACCTCCTGCGGCACGCCACCATGCGTTGACGCGAATTGTGCTCGTGCACGAGCTCGTGACACGAGCACGCCGGATGTGTGGGATGATGGTGCCGTGAACGACGCGCTCGAGCGTTTTGCCCGCGATTTCCCCGCGGGCTCCGTGCTGTTCGAAGAGGGACAGCCGGGCGATTACATGTACGTGGTCCAGACGGGTGAGGTGGAGATCCGACGGCAGGTCGGCGAAACCGAGCGTGTCCTCGCGATCCTTCCCCCCGGCGAGTTCTTCGGCGAGATGGCGATCCTCAATGGCCGCCCTCGCTCTGCGACGGCCGTCGTGCGCGTCGATTCGCGTCTCCTCGTCATCGAGGGCAAGACGTTCGAGGCGATGATGCGCGCGCGTCCCGAGATCGCGCTGCGCATCATCAAGGCGCTCGCGACGCGCCTCGAGAGCGCGAACCAGCACATCGAGCTGCTCCTGCTACCGACTGCAAACCATCGCGTCGTGCAGTGCCTCCGGCACATGGCCGACGAGCAGATCGCGCTCGCTGGCGCTCACGTCACGCACGGCAGTGCGATCCTGGTACCCAAGCGGGTCGAGGATGTCGCCACGCGCGTCGGACTACCGGTGCACGAGGTCATCGAGGTCGTAGACCGGCTACGCGCCGCACGCCTCGTCTTGATGGCAGAAGACGCCGGCATCGAGGGCGATGGCTTCATCGTCCCCGAGGTCGGGCGACTGCTGGAGTTCCTAGAGTTCCTGAACCTGAAGGACAGGTTCGGAGCTTAGGAAGACTCAGGCAGCAGCTTCGCCGTCGCGAATCTGGATGACCTTACGAACGAGCTTGGATAGCTCGTCGTTCTTGCCGTGGATCAGGGTCTCGATCTCCGGCGCCATCTGCTTCAGCTGCGACTGCAACGCGGTGTGCGTCGTGCCCGTCAGCAACGTGGAGATGACGACTACCAAGAACGAGCCGCCCCAGATTTCACGGGTGGCCTCGCTCGCGGAGCTGGCGTGAACAACCGTGAACCCCTCCGCCTCGAGAGCACGCGCGATTTCCTCGCGCTCGGTGCCGATTTCATTGACGACCAGGATCGAAGACATCGCGACCTCACGTATCGAGCGCTCGCCAACCGCAACGACCTATGCCCCCGCAACGAGAGCGAATTCCCCATGCTGTTTACTAGGTTCTGGCCGTTGTCGCGAGGGAAAGTTGGGGGATTTCATGGACTCGGGGGAATCCCGAGATCGCCAAGTCCCCGGAAGCTCGAAGGCCGCGGTATGACGGTGGCCCAACCCTGACGCTTTACGCGGGGTTAGAACCTTGGTATCAAGCTCGCCTCTATGGCCTGGTGGTCGCGCACCCAAGGGATTGCCGAGCAGCCCAAAAAGTCTGTCCCCAAAGGGATTTGGACAAAATGTGAGCGCTGTAACGCCACGCTCTACGAAGCGGACCTCGATGGGAACCACCGAGTCTGCACGAACTGCAATCACCACTTCCGGATGCCGACCGAAGATCGGATCGCGCTCAGCATCGATGCCGGGAGCTGGCAGGAGCACGATCGCGAGATCGAGAGCGGAGATCCGCTCGGCTTCCGGGTGGACGGCAAGAAGTACGTCGACCAGCTGAAGTCGGCGATGCGCAAGGTGGGCGCCGGTGACGCCTACCGTGCAGGCTCGGCGAGCATCGGCGGCATCCCCGTGGAGGTCGGCTTCTTCGTGTTCGAGTTCATGGGTGGATCGATGGGCTCGGTGGTCGGCGAGAAGATCGCCCGCCAGTTCGAGCGCGCCGTCGCCCACCGTCGGCCCTCGATCATGTTCTGCGCCTCGGGCGGCGCTCGCATGCAGGAAGGCGTGCTGTCGCTCATGCAGATGGCGAAAACGTCGGCCGCGCGCGCCAAGCTGCGCGACGCCAAGGTCCCGTACATCGCCGTGCTCCTGCACCCGACCACCGGCGGTGTTGCGGCATCGGTCGCGATGCTGGGCGACATCATCATCGCCGAGCCGGACGCGCTCATCGGGTTCGCGGGGCCGCGCGTGATCGAGCAGACGATCCGCCAGCAGCTGCCGCCCGGCTTCCAGCGCTCGGAGTTCCTGCTCGAGCACGGCATGGTCGACATCGTCGTCGCGCGCAAGGACATGAAGTCGACGCTCGAGCGCACGCTGCGCTGGTTCGAGCGTGGCCGCTCGCCGGATCGTCGCACCGGGACCGCGGCGGACGACGCCGAGCTCCCGCAAACGGACTAGCGATGTTGACGTATCCCGAGCTGCTCGCGCGCCTGCTGCCCGCGCGGCGGTTCGGCGTCGTGTTCGGGCTCGAGCGCATGCGCCAGGTGCTCGATCGCCTGGGCGCGCCCGATCGCCGGCTCGGCACCGTGGTTCACGTCGCGGGCACCAACGGCAAGGGCTCGACGGTGGCGATGATCGCCGCGCTCGCGCGGGCGGGTGGGGCGCGCGTCGCGACGTACACCTCGCCGCATCTCTCGACGCTGCGCGAGCGGATCGCGTTCGACGGCGTGCCGATCGCCGAGGAAGCGCTCCTGAGCGCCGCCGAAGCCGTGTACGCGGTGGGTGGCGACGAGCTGACGTTCTTCGAGCAGATCACGGCGATCGGGATGGTCGCCATCGCAAACGCTCGGGTCGACGTGACGGTGCTCGAGGTCGGGCTGGGCGGGCGGCTCGATGCGACCAACGTCGTCGACGCGCCCGTCGGTGTGATCACCGGCGTGGCCATGGATCACGAGGCGGTACTCGGCAACACCCTCGAGGCGATCGCGTGGGAGAAGGCGGGCATCTCCAAGCCCGGAATGCGGCTCGTCGTCGGGGCATCGGGCGAGCCGGCGGCGGTGCCAGCGATCATCGCGGCAGTGCGAGGCATCGCCGCGCAGGTGGTTGTCGTCGATGACGCTGCGATCGCGCAGGTGCCGCCCGTCGCTTTGCCTGGTGCCCACCAGCGACGCAATGCCGCCGCCGCGCTCGCCGCGATCGATCAGCTCAAGGCACTCGGCGTGCTGCGCGTGACCTCCGCCGCTCGCGTCGACGCGCTCGCGACAGTCGTCCATCCGGGCCGCTTCGAGGTCGTCGGCGACGTGATCCTCGACGGAGCGCACAACCCGCATGGTGCGCGGGCGCTGGCGGCCGCGCTCGCCGAGCGTGGCGTGCGGCCGACACTCATCGTCGCGGTCTCCGCCGACAAGGACGTACGTGCGATCGCGGAGGCCCTGGCGCCTGCGGTCGGAGACGTGCTTGCCACGCGGTATCAGCAGGAGCGCGCGCTCGCGCCCGATGCTCTCGCAGATTTGTTTAGCTCCGTCGCCGAGCACCGCCGGGTCGAAACCGCCCCCGACCTGGACGCAGCGCTCGCTCGCGCGCACGGTTTCGGCGTGCCGATCCTCGTGGCGGGCTCGCTGTTCCTCGTCGGTGAGGCACGCGTGCTGCTGCTCGGAGCAGCTGCCGATCCTATCGTGGTCTCGGATCCGACACCCCGCGCGCGGATCGGGCCGTGACGGAGATGGGTATCGAGCATCGGATCGCGTTACCGCGCCGGGGGCACGTCGCCGCCGGTCTTGCGAGTCTGCTGATCCTGCTTCCGGCCCTCGCTTCCTCGGCTAGGATTTAATGCATGCAGGCGCTGTGGAACCTCGAGCGACAGATCGCGATCTGCGAGCGGCTCGAGAATCCGCTTAGCGGGGGGCTCGCAGTGGGCGCGACCGCGGCGTATGTCGCCGAGGCGGGCAGTGCCATCGCGACCCAGCCGTGGATGGTCGTGGGCTTCGTCGTGTTCGGGACTTGCAAGCTCGGGTTTACGTGGCTCCGCGCGCGGCTCGAGCGCGCGCGGCTCGAACCGCTCGACGAGGCACGGCTGCCGATCGCGATCGCACGCGGTGTGCTGCGCGCGCCGGTTCCCGCCCCGGTCGAGATGCCGCCGTTGGTCCTGCCCGCCGACCCCTCAACGGGGCCACGCTTCCTCGGCTAACCAGGTCTGCGCGAATTTGCGCGAGCCCCGGTGGCCTCGTACGATCCGGGGTATGCGTCGCGCGCTGATGTTGGTGATGCTCTTCGCGGGCTCCACGTGGGCCCAGGACAGGGCTCCGAAGGGTCCACACATGGAAGGCGAATACGGCGGCGTCATTCCTGGCCAGACCCAGACGTCGGAAGGCACGGCCAAGCCCAAGCCGAGACGTCCGCCCACGAAGGGGACGCTGAGCTGGATCGGCTTCGAGGCCAAAGATGGGGGCGCGCAGCTGTTCTTCCAGTCGATCGCCCCGTTCGAGGTCACGCAGCGCCTCGAGGGCTCGACGCTGGTCGTGCACCTGTCGCTGACCAAGCTCGGCACGAACGCGGGGCGTCAGATCGACACGCGGTTCTTCGACAATCCGCTCGCGATGGTGAAGGCCAAGCCGGTGCGCGCGTAGCGCGGTGGCAAGGGCAAGCCGGCATCGGGTGCGGGCATCGACGTGCGGATCACGTTCAAGAACCCGAAGGACGCCAAAGAAGGCGCGGTGCGCACGGCGACCGAGGCCGATGGGATGAGCTACGTGTACCTCACGTTCCCTGAAGGAACCGAGACTGCGGCCCCGATCAAGGCCGGCGACGACGTCGAGAACTAGGTTCCTACTTGGTGACGCAAGCGTGCGTCGTGCCTTCGGCGGGCGTCTTGAGGCAGCCGTCGATCTGACCCTCGGGGCATTCGAGCGCAATTTCCTGGGAGCACGGCGTGCCGTCGCCCGTGGGGGCTGCGGTCGGCGCAGGGTCGGCGTTGGTGGTCGGCGTCGACGGCGCCGGCTGCTTGCCGCCGCACGCCGCAAGTGCACACACGATGATCAATGGGATGAGCTTCATGTGCGCGAACGTATCACCGCGCCGCAGAGAGCGCGTCCTTGAGGGCGCCCACGCCCTGCGCGCCGCGCATCGCGACCTTCGCCGTGCCGTCCGGGGCAACGACCAGCGTGTAGGGCACCGCGCGGATGCCGTAGCGCTTGCGGAGTGCCCCATCGTCGATGAGGGCATGACCCTCGAACTTCGTGTGGTCGATGACGCCCTTGGCGTTTTCGGCCTTGCCGGCGATGAAGACGGCGACGACATTCGCGCCGACCTCCTTGGCCACCTTCTGCGCTGCGGGAATCTCCTCGATGCAGTGCGGGCAGGTCGGGCTGACGAACATGACGATCGACGGCTTGCCGCGCAGCGTGTCGGGCTGGAACGCCTCGCCGGCGACCGTCGGCGCCGTCAGGGTTGCGAGGATATCGCCCTTGGGCACCGGCTCCTGCTTGGTGCAGGCGACCAGGACCAGCGCGAGCGCCAGCAGTTGCCGTTGAGTCGAGCGCCAAGGTGATGGCATACCGTGGGGATGGATAGCACGGCCGACGAGGACCTGCCCGGCGAGCTGCTGCACCTGACGCAGCAGTTGCGCGCCCAGCTGCGCCGTCATGTCGGGCAAGGAGCGTGGGCCGCGCCCGGAGGTGACACCGTGCGTCCCGAGCTCGCGGCCGAGGAGCTCGCGCCCCCGACGACCATCGCGTATCACGACGAGCCTGCGCCGAGCACCGGTCGTCGCACCCTCGCGATGCTGCGCGACGAGATCGGCGAGTGCACGCGGTGCAAGCTGCACGCGACCCGCAAGAAGCTCGTGTTCGGCGTCGGCGCCGAGGACGCGCCGCTCATGTTCGTCGGCGAGGCACCGGGCGAGCAAGAGGACAAGCGCGGCGAGCCGTTCGTGGGGCCCGCGGGCGAGCTGCTCGACAAGATGATCGAAGCGATGGGGTGGACGCGGCAGAGCGTCTACATCACGAACATCCTGATGTCGCGGCCGCCGCGGAACCGCAACCCGGAGCCCGACGAGATCGCGGCGTGCCTACCGTTCCTCGAGGACAAGATTCGCGTCGTCGCGCCGCGCATCATCGTCGCGCTCGGGCGGCCGTCCGCGAACACGCTGCTCGCCAACGATGCGCCGATCAGCGCGCTGCGCGGGAAGTTCCACGATCGCCGCGGCGTCAAGGTCATGCCGACGTTTCACCCCGCGTACCTGCTGCGCGAGCCAGACCGCAAGCGCGACGCGTGGTCGGACTTGAAGCTCGTGATGGCGGAGCTCGCGCGCCTCGGCATCGCGTCGCCGAATCCTTCGCGTGGCTAGCGGGGGAGAGCTCGAGGTCGAGCTCGCGCTCGATCGCGTCGAGGCTCAGCTCGCGAGCGAGCTGCCGTCCCACATACGTGCCTTCGCTGCGGCGTACGCGGCCGGGAAGATGTTGCCCGCCGCACCCGAGCTGGCGGGGCGTGCATCGACGGTGGAGCTCGCTCGGCGCGCCCTGGTCTACACGTCCCTGCGTGCCCGGGGGCTGGCGCTGCTACGGCTCGCAGTGCCGCTCGCGATCGAACGCGACAAGCGCGTGCTGATCGCGCGCGCGGCGACCCCGAGCTGGGACGCACTCGCCGAGCTCGTTCGTGCGCGTGACGCCGTGGCGCGCGCGCAGCTCGGTCGCACCGCGAGTGCGTTGACCCATGCGCTGCATGGCGCGCTGCGCCCCGACGGCGCGGCGATCGTGCCGCCCGCGATGGAGGGCTGGTCGGCCGTGGAGCCCGCGTTGCCCGCGCGCGCCGTCGACGACGCATGGCGCGAGCTCGCCTGGCGCCACGACGTACGCGGTACGGTGCGAATCGTGCGGGCGGAGGTGCGTCCGCGCGCGTTCGTGGTCGAGGCGGCCGGGCCGCGCGCCGAGGTGATCGTCGTGGTGCCGATGCGCGTCGATTCGCCGGCGGCGCGGTTCGCGGTGCTGCACGAGCTCGGCCACGCACTCGCGCACCTCGCGAGCCCACCGGGCCTGCCGCGCGCCGTCGATGAGGCGGTCGCGTCGTACGCCGCGAGGCTGCTCGAGGAGCCCGCGTCCCCCTGGTACAGCTCGCTCGCGGCGGCCGCACGTGCGCGCCGCGGTCTGCTCGCGCATGCCCTCGACATCGTCGAGGACGACCTGGGGACGCGCGGGCACGCCGCCGCACGCGAGGTGTCGGGCGTCACGCTCGGTGCGCGGCCACCGTGGGCGCTCTGGCATGACCCCGGGGCGCAGGCCCTCTACGTCGAGGCCGAGAGGATCTCGCAGCAGTGGTGGACTGCTCTTGGACCATCCCCGGCCCCTGGAGCGCTGGCCGCGGCCATCGCGACCGAGCGGGCACGCATCGATCAACACATCGTCATTTGAGATCCGTCGGAAGGCCGGCCAAGATGCGCCGTGGCATCGCGCAGCGCAGCGAAGCGTCCCGTGGCGACCCGGTTCGGGCTCGCTATGCTCCTCGCGCTAGCGGGTTGCGGCGTGACGACGCCGCGACCACTCGACGTGGCCGCGCTCGTGCGCACGAAGGGCGCGGTGGTGGCGCGGCAGGACCTCGAGGCGCACGTGATCGATCAGCCGCGCGACGTGCAAGCGCGGCTCGCGATCGCGAAGCTCGCCGACGAGGCGCGCCGCCCGAGTCAGGCCATCGAACAGCTGGAGGCAGTGCTCGACCTCGGCGGGCCACTCGGTACGCGCTGGCATGACGAGGACCGCGCCCGGTTCGCGCGGCTCCTCGCGGCGCGTGGGCGAATCCGGATATCGCGCGAGGCGCCGACGGCGTTCACGGACCTCGAGCGCGCGAAGAGCTTTGGTGCCGCGGTGAGCGCCGAGGAGCTCGGGCATGCCCGCGCGGTCCGCGCGCTCTGGGATCTTCGCCATATCGACGGTGAGCTGCGCGAACGTGGCCGCGCGGTGATCGCCGAGCTCGCGGCTGCGCCGTGGGCGGATCGCAGCTGGCTCGGCGCCCGGCCCGATCCGGTGCCGCGTAACCGGGGTCTGTGGGGGACGTGGCTGTGGCAACACGGTGCGCGCCGCGCCGCCTGGGAGGCGCTGCGCGACTGGTTTGTCACGACGAGCGTCAAGGGGGGAGAGCTGCACACGGCGTATCTGCGCGCGTTCGCGTGGTGGACGCCCTACGACGGGCCGCTGCCACCAGCACCCGATCTGCTCGGCCCCGAGCGCTGCCGGTTCCCGGGCGCGCCCGACTGCGATCCGGTCACACTGGTCGCACGTGGCGATACGGCGGCGCTCGGTGCGCTCGTCTGGTCGCCGGGGGCGCGCTCGACCCGTCCCGCGGAGGCCGCCGCATGGGCTGCGATCACGCTGCCGCGCGCGCTGCGAGGTGAGGGCAGCTGGGGGGCCAAGCTCGCGGGTCGCGTCGACCTCGCCGGCATCGACCGCGCGAAGCTGCCCGCGTACGCGCGCCCCGTGTTCGCGCGCCTCGCCGGCGAAAGCGCCGTCGGCCTCGACGACAACGCGCTCGGAGCGCTCGCCCCGAGCGAACGGCTCGTGGTCGCTGCGGGCCGCGTGCTCGACGGGGTACCGACGAGCAGCGTGCAGACCGCGCTCGGCGAGCTCGCCTCCACCGACGAAGGGCGCGCGCTGCTCGCGATCGCCGCACCAAACGCGGCCACGCCGGCACGCGACGTCTACGCCGAGGCGATCGCGGCGTACGTGCGCGCGCGCGGCCATGCGGGCGTCGCGCTGGCACCGATCATTGCGGGCTATGCCAAGGACCCAAGTATCGCCGATCGGCTCGCGCGCGATGCCGTCGCCGAGGCGGGCGACGCCGCGGCCGCCCACGCGGCGATCGGCACCATGTTCTCGCTGCTCGGCGATCCCGCGCGCGCCCGCACGTCCTGGGAGGCTGCGGTGGCGCTCAGCAGCGAGCCGGCGTACCTCCGGGGGCTCGCCGAGGCGTGTGCACGAGCGGGCGATCCAGACGCCGCGCTGATCCACGGGACCACGGCGGCGGCCGCATCGGGCGACGCCGCGGTGGTGTGGCTCGAGCTGTCCCGCGCGCTCTCCGACGTGGGCAAGCACGTCCACGCGCTCGAGGCGGCACGCTATGCGATCGAGCTCGCGGGCGCCGATTCCATCGGTGCATCGATCGAGGCGGCGATCGTGCCGAGTCGCGCGCTCGGCCGCGATGAGCAGGTCGCGGAGCTGACGCTGCGGCGCGCGGGCGTCGCGCCGGCCGTCGCGCCCGGGCTGCGCGATCGCGATCCCACCGATGCGCGCGCAGCGCTGGCCGCGTTCACCGAACCCACCGACGCCGCGGTCACGCGCCTCTGGATCGCCGCACGGTGGAACCCGCGTGATGCGGCCGTGCGCGCGAAGCTCGTGCGCGCGATTCCCGCGAGCGATCCGCGGCATGCGATCCTCGTGCGCGAGCTCGTCGGGCTTGCCGGTGATCGCGAGCTGGTGATCGGTCGCAGCGCCGTAGCCGCGCTCGCCGAAACAGGGCAGGCTCGCTGAGATGTTGCGCCTCGCTCTCCTCGCCGTCTTGCTCGGCGGCTGCCCGGGCGACGCGCCCGCGCCGGTGGAGCCGCGCGGACAGCGCTGCACGTTGTTCGAAGACGTCCGCAAGAAGACGCCGCCCGGGGGCCTTCCGATCGCGCTCGACGTCCCTGGCGGATGGAAGCGCATCGACGACGGCGACGGGGGCTGTCGCTTCGCGTCGGCGACCGCCGGCGTCAGCGTCAACCTCGAGCCCTGCGGGACCGATCCATGCACGCTGAAGCTCGAGGGCGGGCGTGTGCGCGCGACGACCCATCGCAAGGTCGCCGGGCAGACGCTGCGCACCAACACGCTGCGCATTCAGGATGCCGAGACGGGCTACATCGTGGCGTGCAAGGCGTTCGTCCAGGGGGCGCAGATCAGCGCGGAGCTCGAGGCGGAGCTCAAGCGCGGCATCGCTGTCTGTGACTCGCTCGCGCTCCTGCCGGTCAAGCCGCGACGGTCGCAGCCGACGGCGTGGTGAATTTGCCGGGCTAGGGGGCGTGGGTGATACGAAGGTACGGGCGCCGCGAGGTGGTGCCGTTCTCCTTCGTCACGAAGCGCGCACCATTCGAATCGGTCGTGCGTAGCAGCAGGCCGAAGTTGGTCGCCGGGGTGTTCGCCCACTTCTGTACGAGCGTGATGTCGATCGGCACGACGTAGCCAGTGAATGTCTGCGACGGCATCACGGTGCCGACGGTGGCGGTGCCACGCGATGGCGGCTCGGCGCCGGCGGTCGCCCAGGTCGTATTCGCGATCCGGTTGTTCCAGGTCGCGTTCCCCTCGGTCCAGTCCTGCAGGACCTCGTGGAACGTGACCGTGCCGCCGTCGTCGTCGTCGGTCCAGATGTAGAGGTCCACCGCTGTGATCATGGTGCTCGCCGGCAGCGTCGACAGGTCGAACTTGTAGAGCGCGTTGCGGACCGGGCCGCCATCGGCGAGCGCCGAGGTCTGCCCGCCGTAGTTGGAGTTCGCGGTGTCCGCGGAGATGAACGTATCGGCGACGCTCGCGTGATCGGTGGTGACGGGCACCGGGGCATCGATCGGGGAATCGATCGGTGCGTCGATGGGGGCATCGATCGCACCGTCGCCCGTGCTCGTGTTGCTGTCGCGGTGCGCGTCGTCGACGAACTGCCCACCGCCCTCGATGCGGAAGCCGCATCCAGCGAAACCCAGCGTCAGGACGAGCGCGCGCGACATCTGCCCATCGTAGCCGGATCAGCGACGCGGTGGCGGACGAACACCACGGGTCTTGTAGGCGATGTAGTCGGCGACGATGGTGGCGTGATCGAAGACCAGGGGGCCGGGGAGGGCGTCGGGGTGTGCAACGATCGCACGCGCCGCATCGTCGCCGCCGACCGGGGTTCCCCGGGCACGGCCGATGAACACGGTCGAGACCGTGTGCTGCCGCGTGTCACGCCCCGGATCCGAGTAGGCATGAAACAGCTCGACCAGCTCGACGTCGAGCGCGGTTTCTTCCTTGGCCTCGCGCACCGCCGCGTCGGCGAGCCATTCGCCTTCGTCGACGAAGCCGCCGGGCAACGCGAACCCGCGTGGCTCGTTCAAGCGCTCGATGAACACCAGCTCACCGGGACGCCCGTCGACCTCGATGAGCACGTCGACGGTGGGCTTCGGGTTCCTGTACGTGTCGTCCGTCAATTGGCACCTTGCGATAGAGGGCCTTCGATCCACGCGGCCAGCTCGTCCTTGAGCTTCTGCGCGTCGGGATCCGAGTCGGCGATGTTGGTGCGTTCCTCGGGGTCCTTCTCGAGATCGTAGATCTCCCAGCGCGAGTCGCTGATCCGGTAGAACACGTGGCGCTTGCCGTCGGCGGAGATCATCGACTTCGCGTCGTGATCCCACTTGGGCTCGGGCAACAGCTCGGCGAACGCAGGCTTGGGCGGCAGCGTCTTGCCCTCGAGCAACGGAACCAGGCTGCGGCCGCGCCAGCTCGGGGGCGGCGTCACGCCGAACAGCCCGGCGATCGTCGGCGCGAGGTCGATCATCTCGACGACGTCCGGGACTTTGCGCGCCGGAAGGCCGGGTACGCGCACGAGGAGCGGCACGTGGATCAGCTCGCGGTACAGCGTCTGGCCGTGGAAGAACATCTGCTCGCCGGCGAAGTTGTGGACGCCGAAGGCTTCGCCGTGATCAGACATGAGGATCACCGTCGTGGTCTTTGCGAGGCCCGTGCGGTCGAGCGCATCGAGCAGCTCGCCGATGTACGTGTCGGTCACCGCGATCTCGTAGTCGTACTTTTGCTTGAGCGACGCGGTGCCCTTCTCGGTGATCGGGTAGCCCTCGTGCGTCATGTACGTCGAGTGCGGTTCGAACAGGTGCACGAGCATCGCGAACTTGCCGTCCGGCTGCTTCGCGAGCTCCTCGAGCTTGGCGACCGACTTCTTGACGATGCGCGGGCCCGCGTAGTCTTTGTTCGACGGCCCGATGTCGACGGCATCGCTGTTGTCCCAGAGGTCCGCGCCCTGCGTGACGTTGCTGTTCATCCACGACGCCACGTCGCCGCAGGTGTCCGGGTACTTCTTGCGATCGCAGAAGTAGAAGTGCGAGCTTTCGCCGATCGTCGCGAAGCCCGCCGGCTTGAGCGCCTCGAACAAGAGGTCCGCGTCGTCGAGTACCTGCGGGTAGCTCTTCTTCATCTTGTCGACCTTGAGCTGCGACGGGTAGCGCGACGACAGGAACGACGGCACCGAGCGCGGCGTGTTGGGCGCCTGCGAATACGCGTTGGTGAACATCACGGCCTCGCCGGCGAACGCGTCGATGCGTGGGGTCAGCGACTTGCCGTCGCGCTGGTAGCCGAGGGCGCCGAGGCGATCCCCGCGCAACGTGTCGACGAAGATCACGAGCACGTTCTTGCCGCCGATGCCGCCCGTCGCGGCAGGCGTGGGCGGCGGACTGCCGCTGCCCGTGTTGGGCGAGGGCGTCGGCGTCGGAGATGGCGAGGGCGTCGCGGCGACCTTGCTGTCACCACCGACGCAGTTGTCGTCGACGCCGTTGTTCGGAATCTCGGCGCGGCCGGGATACACATTGTTGTTGTTGTCGTCGCAGTCGGGGCCGCCGAAGAACGCGGAGTGGCCATCGCCGTCGCGATCGATCGCAGCACGCAGGAAGGCGACCGTGCGCGCGCCGATCCACGAGTGATCGATCACCTTCGCCTGGATCTCCTTCGACGGGGAGCGCAGGCCGAGCACCGGCAGCGCGATGGCCGCGACGAGGCCGACGAGCGCGATAATGCTGCGCGCAGGAATCTTCTCGCGCATGCTCGCGAGGGGCCCATAGGCCAAAAAGCCGATGACCAGCGCGAGCACCGGGAACAACGCGACGGCGTACAAGAAGCCGAGGCCGATGACCTGGTGGTCGAGGCGGTTGTAGACCATGTGCAGGCCACCGGCGACGGCGAGCGCGGCCCCGAGCGCGATCAGGAGCAGGACGCGCGAGAACGGCCCGATCGCCGGGAGCACGTCGCCGACCTTGCGCGTGATGCGGTTCGCTGGAATCGCGAACACCGCGACGAGGGGCAGCGCTCCGACGAGCACGACCGCGAGCAGCATCGCGCCCACCGTCTTGCGCTCGACGCTGCCGACCAGCTTGATCGACAGCTTCATCACGAGCACGGCGTAGATGACCGCCACCACGCCGCCAGCGAGCAGCAGCCCCGTCGCCTTGCGATCGAGCGCATCGTCCTGGCGCAGCGCGCGGAAGCCGCGACGGATCCAGCCCTGGCCCCAGGTCGCGTTGCCTCCCGCGAGGACAACGCCGACCGCGAGTGCGACGGGCACGACAGGGAGCGACCACAGGCCGAGCACGGCGAGTGCGCCCCCGCCGGTATGCACGACGTCGGCGATTGCGACGATCAGGCCGGCGAGGAGCACCACGCCGACGCCCGCCGCCATGCCGCTGCGATAGGGAGTCTCTGACGAAGCCATCGGGTGGCCATGCGTTACCACAGTCGGGCCAACGGCGCCGAGGGAGTTGTCGTCGAGGAATCGGGAGCGAGATCGGCGCTAGCTACGACGAACTTCGACGAGCACGCCCTCGACGAACCGCGGATCGATGGGCCCGGTCACGCCTCCGAGGATTCCCTCGAGGTCCGCGTACCAGCCATCGAGCAGCTTGCCGAGCACGGCTCCCGACGCCTGCAGCTGCGCCTGGCCCAGCCGGCTGCGCAGCGCCGCGAGGCCCGCCTCCCGCGCTTCGGGCTGCAACCTGCCGCTCTGCATGCCCGTTTCGCGCAGCGTGGTGAGCTCGGCCTGCGACAGCGCCTCGCCGCGCAGCTGCCCACCGACGACGGCGCGCGCGAGTGCCGTGCGAATGTGGTCATCGAGCTCGGGGCGCGGCTCGGGCGCCTGGCCCATCGCGACGACATCCACGCCGAGGCTCTCGACGAGCGCGATGCGCAGGGTGAGCCCCGCGAGGATCTCGCCGGCGCGGCGGAGGTCGGCCGCAGCCTCGAACGGGCGCACGCCGTTGCTCGGCGGCTCGTCGGCGACGCGCGTGAACAGCGGACGCGGCGAGCACAGGCCGGCGACCAGCTCCTTGGCCGGGGAGCCTGCGGTCACCGAGCGAGTGGCGAGGGCTTGCGCGAGGCGCGCGAGCTTGGTGGTCACCGTGTAGCCGACGCGGAACAGGCGCGAGAGGCTGATCGTGCGCAAAGCCTGCTGTGCACGCTCGAGGTCGCCGCGCGAGATGGTCTCGAGGCCGAGCGATAGCGTCGCCGTGGCGTACAGCGCACCACGGCGCACTACCTCGGCCTGGCCAGGCTTCGCGCGCCCAGCGGCGAGCACCTTGTTCACGAGGACCATGAGCGCGGCCTCGAGGCGCGAGGCCTCCTCGGGATCGTCGATCGCCCCCATCGCGCGCGCGAGAAAGCTGCGGCCGATGACCTCCTCGGCGACCACGACGGGGAGCCGCGAGAGATCCTCATCACCGACGAGCTTGTCTTGCGAGCCCTCACCGATGTGGACCTTATCCGCGTCGAGCGGGCGGAATAGATCGAGCGCCTCGTAGAAGTCGACGTAGCCGAGGTCCGCGAGGCGGCCGGAGCGCCAGCGATAGCTCTGCTCTTCGAGCTCTGCGGGGGGCTCGGAGCGCGCGGCCATGATCGTGTGGCGCGCGAGATCCGGATCGGCGCGATAGAGATCCTCGACGAGCGACTGGACGAGGCGCTGCGTGTCCTCGTCGCCGAGCAGCTCGAGCATGAAGAAGCGATCCGGCGTCGCCATGATCGGGTTCTCGTTGTCCTCGGCCGGCTCCTCTTCGAGGGAGACGTCGTACACCTTCACCTGGCGCTGCAGGATCAGGGCGCGCAGCTCGGCGTCGAGCGCGCCCCATACCTCCCCGACCTTTTCGAAGCCGATCTCGATGAGGGCGGCGAGCCACGGCTTGAGCGGCGCGACCTCGAGCGAGTCTTTGGCCCACCCGTCGAGATCGAAGCAGCCCTGAAATTGCGCGGGCGTCGCGAGCTCGAGCAGCGGCTGCGCGTCCTCGAACCCGACCTCGTGCACCAGCTCGAACACCTCGTTGGGCGACAGCGCGGCGATGGCCTTCGGGGCATCCTCGGCGGACAGCAGGGCGTCGATGCGCCGATATCCGCGCGGACCAGCGAGCTGTGCCCGCAGGCGTGCGAGAGGGCCGGAGGGATTGAGCTCGGGTTGTTTCGGATCGCGATCGGTCATCTGGGCCGGGGTAACGTGAAGCGTCATGACTAGCACGCCCGTGCGGCCGGAGGCCGCGTCGGTCAAGCTCGCTGTTCGGGCGGCGATCGAGCAGATCGGCTCCGGCGTCTACGGAGTTGCCTGCTCCGGAGGCGCGGATTCGGTCGCCCTGGCACATGCGGCGACCGAGGTCGCGGGAGCGACGCGCGTCGTGGTGCTCGTCATCGACCACGGGCTGTCCCCGGCGAGTGCGGTCGTCGCGGCGGCGGTCGCGCGGTGGGGGGAGGGGCTCGGCGCTGCGGCGCTCGTCGAGCGGGTCACGGTTCCCGTGCGCGCCTCCGTCGAGGCGGCCGCCCGCGACGCACGCTACGCGGCGCTCGAGCGGCTCGCCGAGCAGCTCGGGCTGGTGGCGATCCTCGTCGGGCACACCGCGCGGGATCAGGCCGAGACCGTGCTCATGCGGATCCTGCGGGGCACGGGGCCGGCGGGGCTCGCGGGGATCCCACCCGTGCGCGGACGGTTCGTGCGGCCGCTGCTCGAGCTCCCGCGCGCAGCGACCGAGGCCTACGTGGCCGCCCACCAGCTCCCGACCTGGAATGACCCGATGAATACCGACCACCGGCTCGCGCGGGTGCGGGTGCGCGAGGCGATCCTGCCGGCGTTGCGCGCCGAGAACCCGCAGCTCGATGCGGCGCTGCTCCGGCTCGCGGCCAGCGCGCAGGAATGGACCGCCGCCATCGATGCGGTCGCGCGGCGGCACCTGAGCGTGATGGCCTGCGATCAGCTCGCGCGCGAGCCCGCCGCGATCCGCAAGCGCGCGGTGGCCCTGATGCTCGAACGCGCCGGGCTCGGCTACGAGGCCGCGCACCTCGAGCAGGTCGACGGGCTGATCACGGCCCCCGCCGATGGCGAGAAGACGGTCGACGTTCCGGGCGGGCGCGTCGTCCGCCGGTACGACGCCCTGCGCGTCGAGGTGGGGCCGTGGGCGACCGCCGCGTCGCCGATGCAGGCGCCGGAGGGCCCGTACCACCTGCGAATCTGGCGGCCCGGCGACCGAATGAGGCCGGCTCGGCTCAGGGGGCGCTCGCGGAAGCTTTCGGACCTCTTTATCGACGCAAAAGTCCCGAGGTCGCAGCGAGCCTTGGCGCGTGTGCTGATCCGCACGACCAACGACGGGATCGTCTGGGCTGAGTTCATCGGACTTGCCTACGGTGAACCCGCGGATCTGGTGCCGAAACCCGCCTGATAAGTCGGGAGTTTTTCGAGAACATCGCGCTTTGCAATGCGCACTAAAGGCCCCATGCTAGACGGCAAAGACCTCTGACCCCACGGGTTTGCCGTTGCGCCAATCTCACAAGACAATTCTGATCTGGGCGGTCCTGATCCTCATGTTCGTGAGCATCTATTCGATGGTCACGGATGGCTCCACCAAGGAGCGCGAGCTGGACGTCACCGCCTTTCGCCAGCAACTCGCCAACAAAGACGAAGCCGCGAAGATCCAAAAGATTCGGATCGAGCCGCGCGGGCACGACGATGCGCGCTACGTCATCACGATGGAGAAGGACCCGGTCAAGCGGGTCGTCTACGCCGAGTTCCCCGGCACCATCACCAAAGAAATTTACGACGCGAACGTCGAGTACGACGTGAAGTCGAAGGACGACTCGAGCATCTGGCCGCAGGTGCTCGTGTGGTGGCTCCCTATGCTGCTGCTCGTCGGCATCTTCTTCCTGTTCATGCGCCAGCTGCAGTCCGGTGGCGGAAAGGCCATGAGCTTTGGCAAGTCCAAGGCGAAGCTGCTCTCCGACCACCAGAACCGCGTGACGTTCAAGGACGTCGCAGGTGTGGAAGAAGCGAAGGACGAGGTCGAAGAGATCATTGCCTTCCTCAAGGATCCGAAGAAGTTCACCCGCCTGGGTGGCCGGATCCCGAAGGGCGTCTTGATGATGGGCTCGCCGGGCACCGGCAAGACCCTGCTCGCGCGCGCCATCGCAGGCGAAGCGGGCGTGCCGTTCTTCTCCATCTCGGGCTCTGACTTCGTCGAGATGTTCGTCGGCGTCGGCGCGAGCCGCGTCCGCGATCTGTTCGAGCAGGGCAAGAAGAACGCGCCGTGCATCATCTTCATCGACGAGATTGACGCCGTCGGTCGCCATCGTGGTGCCGGCCTGGGTGGCGGTCACGACGAGCGCGAGCAGACCCTGAACCAGCTGCTCGTCGAGATGGATGGCTTCGAGTCCAACGACGGCGTGATCATCATCGCCGCGACCAACCGCCCCGACGTCCTCGACCCGGCGCTCCTGCGCCCGGGCCGCTTCGACCGCCGCATCGTGGTGCCGCGTCCCGACCTCCGTGGTCGCATGGGTATCCTCGCCGTCCACACCCGCAAGGTGCCGATCCATAATGTCGACCTCGAAGTTCTCGCGCGTGGAACCCCCGGGTTCTCGGGCGCGGACCTCGAGTTCCTCGTCAACGAGGCCGCGCTCATCGCGGCGCGCCGCGACAAGGACAAGGTCGAGATGGAGGACTTCGAGGAGGCTAAGGACAAGGTCCTCATGGGCGCCGAGCGCCGCTCGATGATCATCTCCGACAAGGAGAAGCGCACGACGGCCGTCCACGAGGCAGGCCACGCGCTCGTCGCGCGCTTCGTGGGCGACGAGGCCGACCCGGTCCACAAGGTGACGATCATCCCGCGTGGTCGCGCCCTGGGTGTCACCCAGCAGCTCCCGCCCGAGGATCGCCTCAACATGACGGCGGAGTTTGCGACCAACCAGATCGCGATCCTCATGGGTGGCCGTGTCGCCGAGGAGATCGTGTTCCAGCACCGGACCACGGGCGCCGGTAACGACATCGAGCGCGCCACCGAGCTCGCGCGGTCGATGGTCACCGAGTGGGGTATGAGCCAGGAGTTCGGTCCGCTGAACTTCTCGAGCGGCAAGCAGGAGGTCTTCCTGGGCCGCGACTTCTCGAACGGCGGCGCGCCGCTCTCCGAGGATACCGCGATGCGCATCGACGCCGAGATCCGCCGCATCGTGACCGCGCAGTACGAGCGCGCCACGAAGATCCTGACCGAGCACCGCAAGGAGCTCGAGACGGTGGCCGAGGCGCTGCTCGAGTTCGAGACCATCGACGGCGACGACATCGACGTGCTATTGCGCGGCGAGAAGATCGATCGCCCGATCTCGGCGGCGGCCAAGAAGCGCCAGGAAGCCGCGAAGAGCGGTGAGTCCGAGGAGCGGGCACCCCACAAGGGCCCCGGCCTCCTGCCCCCGCTCAAGAAGCCCACGCCCGAGCCGGCGTGACCCTTCGCGGTTCGACCTCGGCGCGACACCGCATCGAGGAGCTGGCCCCGGACGGATGGGCCACGTGGCGCGAGCTCCGCCTGCGCGCGCTCACTTCGGACCCGACCGCGTTCGCGACCACCCTCGCCGACGCACGGACGTGGTCCGACGATCGCTGGCGCGACGTGGTCACTCCCCGCCCGGATCGCCTGCTGCTCGTCGCATTTGAAGGGACACGGCCGTGCGGCATGGCGCGGGCGGAACGTGCAAGGACAGGCTGGGCAGCCGACGTGTTCTCGATGTGGGTGGCGCCCGAGGCGAGACGCTGCGGCGTGGCGCGGGACCTCCTCGCGGCGATCGAGCGCTGGGCGGAGCGGAATCAGCTCGCCTGGCTCCAGCTCCTGGTCCATGACGCACAGGCGGCGGCGCGGGCGTGCTACGTAGCCGCCGGATTCGAGCCGGCTCGACGCACGTCGCGCGGTGAGGTGCTCGTACGCCGCCTACGGCCTCTCGTCATGGGCGTCGTCAACGTGACCCCAGACTCGTTCTCCGACGGGGGACGTTACCTCGCGGCCGACGACGCAATCGCGCACGGGCAGCAGCTCGTGGCGGAGGGCGCGGACATCCTCGACATCGGGGGGGAGGCCACAAACCCAGGGGCGAAGCCGATCGACGACGCCACCGAGATCGCGCGCGTCCTGCCCGTGCTCCGCGGGCTCACGGGGGCGGGCGCGGCCCTCTCGATCGACACCACCAAGGCGGAGGTCGCGCGCACGGCCGTGGCGGCTGGGGCCACGATCGTCAACGACGTCTCGGGAGGGCGCTTCGACTCGGCCATGGTGCCGGCGGTGACCTCGCTGCCCGACGTGATCTATATCGCGGGCCATCTTCGCGGCGCCACGCTCGCCGAGGTGTTCGCGGCGGAGGTCCCTACGAGCTGGACGGAGGTCCGTGACGAGCTCGCGACGGTCCTCGCCCGGGTCCCCGACAAGGAACGCGATCGGGTGTGGGTCGACCCGGGCGTCGGGTTCGGCAAGGGCGCGGATCCGGAGGGCAACCTCGCGCTCCTGCGGCACGCGGGCGACCTGGGGCGAGCGCTCGGCTGTCCGGTGGTCGTCGGGCCGAGCCGGAAGCGATTCGTGAGACGGCTGTTGCCACAGGCACAACAAACAGACGCCCTCGCGCTCGATGTCGCTTCTGTCGCAGCGTGCCTCGGCGCGGTGCAATGGGGCGCAACCGTCGTGCGAGCACACAACGTTGCGTTGCTCCGAGCGGCTCTCGCGGTGTACACCAAGTTGTAGGGCGTCTCGCGACGAAGAATGGTCGGGTCGCGGGCGTTCCATCAGGGCTCATGACCGCGGCGATCAAGGAGCTGTTCGATAGCCTCACGCTCGCGACCATCGCAACCACGGTGGTCGACGTCGCGCTCGTCTATTACCTGATCTATCGCCTACTGCTCACGATCCGCGGCACGCGCGCCGCGCAGATGATCGTCGGCATCGTGCTCGTCGGCGCGGCGTTCTTCGTCGCCGAGCGGCTCGAGCTGTCGACGGTGTCGTGGCTGCTCGACAACTTCATCTCCTACTTCATCATCCTCATCATCGTCGTGTTCCAGCAGGACATCCGGCGGGCCCTCGGCCGGATCGGTCAGAACGTGATGCCGTTCGGGCGCAAGCAGGAGACGACACACACCGTCGACGAAGCGGTCGCGGCGGCGGCCCAGCTCGCCCGCGCGCGCATGGGGGCGATCATCGTGTTCGAGCGCGACGCGGCGCTCGAGGAGTTCGTCGATGACGCCACGCGCGTCGACGCCGTCTTGTCCCGCCAGCTGCTCGTGTCGTTGTTCGTGCCGGCGCGCGACAACGAGCTGCACGACGGCGCGGTCGTGATCGGCAAGAGCCATCGCATCGAGCTCGCGCGCGCGCTGTTGCCGCTGTCCCGCGCCAACGACCTGGGCCCCGAGTTCGGTACTCGCCACCGCGCGGCGCTCGGCATTACCGAAGACACGGACGCCGTGGTGGTGGTGGTCTCCGAGGAGCGCGGAGAGATCTCGCTGTGCTTCAAGGGCTCGATCGCCCGCGACCTCGAGCCGGTCGTGCTGCGCCGCGCGCTGATCGGGCTGTTCGCCGGCGGCCGTGCCACCGACACGATGGCCGAGGAGGCTGCCGCGGCTGCGGAGGTCGGCAAGGCGATCGCGAGCATCTCCGAGCCGCGCCCCGAAACCACTCCCGCGGAGGCGACCCCGTGAGGCCGCGCAGCCAGACCATCGGGTCACTCGGCCGGTCCCCCGCGCGGCAGAAGTCCGCACCGACCCCCGCGCCGCCGCCATCGTCGCGCCCGCCCAGCGAGCCGTCCACGCGCGGCGTGATCCGCGACTGGATCCACGGCGCGTTCTTCGACAACCTGGGCCTCAAGTTCCTCTCGATGGTCCTCGCGGTGACCGTGTTCCTCCTCATCAACGATGACGAGGACCGCGAGATCCGGGTCAGCGTCGGCGTCTCCTACATCCTGCCCACCGACAAGGTGCTGACGTCGGATCGGCTCGACGAGGTGCGCGTGACCATCCGTGGGCCCGAGCGCCGCGTGCGGCGGTTCGATGCGCGCGAGCTGTCGCGGGTCAGCATCGATCTTCGCTCGGCGCGGGATGGCGAGATCGCGTTCACCTCGGACATGATCCAGCCGCCGGCCGGCCTGACGATCACCTCGATCGAGCCACGGTTCGTGCGCGTGACGTTCGACAAGCGGACCGAGAAGGTCGTGGAGGTCACGCCGATCGTCGCCGGGCATCCGCAGCACGGCTACGTCACGCTCGACATCAAGGCATCACCCGCGACCGCGAGGGTACGGGGCGCCGAGAAGACTCTCGCGGCGCTGTCCTCCGTGCGGACGCGCGAGGTTAGCGTCGAGGGCCGCAGTGACCCATTCTCGGAGTCGACGCAGCTGCTCGCTCCCGAGGGCATCGAGCTCGTCGGGCCAGCCACGGTGTCGGTCGAGGTCAAGCTCGGTAAAGAGCTGGTCACGCGGGCGGTTCCAGATCTGCGCGTCCAGGTGGCAGGGGAGGGCGTCGACCCCGCGCGCTGGCGCGTCGAGCCCACGCAGGTCGAGGTCACGCTCACCGGCGCGCTGCTCGCCATCGAGCAAGCGAAAGGTGCCCTGCGGCCCGTCGTACGCGTCTCCGCAACGGACAAGACGGCGAAGGAGGTCGAGGTCGCGCTGGAGGGTGTGCCCCCCGGCATCGGTGTGCGAATCTCACCCGAGCGGGTGCGCCTCGTTCCGGCGAAGTAGCGCAAGAGGATGGGCCCCATGCTACGAACTCGTCGATGACCCAAGGTCGTACTCTGTTCGGCACCGACGGCATGCGCGGCGTCGCCAACGTCGAGCCGATGACAAGCGGAACCGTGATGCGCCTCGGCATGGCCATCGCGGCGCGCCTCCGCCAGCGTGGCCGACACACGCGGATCGCGATCGGCAAGGACACCCGCCTCTCGGGCTACATGTTCGAGTCCGCGCTCGCCTCCGGCATCGTGGCGATGGGCGCCGACGTCTGGCTGACGGGCCCGCTGCCGACGCCGGGCATCGCGTTCATCACGTCCTCGATGCGGTGCGATGCCGGTGTGGTCATCTCGGCCTCTCACAACCCGTTCCAGGACAACGGTATCAAGGTGTTCGCGCGGGACGGCTACAAGCTCCCCGATCATGTCGAGGCGGAGATCGAGGCGCTGATGTCCTCGCCCGAGCTCGACGCCCAACGCGCGGCGCCGGACGAGGTGGGGTACAGCCGCAAGATCGAGGACGCGCGCGGCCGCTACGTCGTTTATTGCAAGGCCACGTTCCCGAGCGAGCTCACGCTCGACGGCCTGCGCGTCGTCGTCGATGGCGCGAACGGTGCCGCGTATCGCGTCGGCCCGGCCGTGTTCGAGGAGCTTGGCGCCAAGGTCATCGCGATCCACACCAACCCGAACGGCAAGAACATCAACGCCGGGGCGGGCGCGCTCCACCCACAGTCGATGTGCGAGATGGTTCGCCACCACGAGGCGCACATCGGCGTCGCGTTCGATGGTGACGCCGACCGCCTCGTCCTCTGCGACGAGACTGGCAACGTCGTCGACGGCGATGCGGTGATGGCCCTGTGTGCCACCCGGATGATCAAGGAAAACCGGCTCGCCAAGCAGACGCTCGTCGCGACCGTGATGTCGAACATCGGCCTCGAGCGTGCGCTGCGCACCGCCGGCGGCCAGGTCGTGCGCACGCAGGTCGGCGACCGCTACGTCGTCGAGGAGATGCGCAAGCACGGCTACAACCTCGGCGGAGAGCAGTCGGGCCACCTCGTGTTCCTCGACCACGCCACCACGGGGGACGGCATCGTCGCGGCCCTCCGCGTGCTCGCGATCATGGCGCGCGAGCAGCGCCCACTCTCGGAGCTCGCGCAGGTGATGACCCGCACCCCTCAGGTCCTCATCAATACGGCCGTCGACAAGAAAGTCCCGCTCGACAGTCTCCCCGACGTGCAGCAGATGATCGCCGACGTCGAGAAGCAGCTCGGCGATGACGGCCGCGTGCTCGTCCGCTACTCGGGTACCGAGAGCAAGGTCCGCGTGATGATCGAGGGCATCGACGAGTCCCGGATCAAGGGCTGGGCCGAGGACATCGCCGGCGCACTTGCCAAGAGCTGTCGCGCATAACTCGCCCATCGGCGGCAAGGCTGCCTACGAAGCCCTCATGCAGCCCCGAGCACGGTAGGCTGTGCGACGTGCAGCCGATCGTGACCGCGGCGGAGATGAGGGCGCTGGATCGCGCGACGAGCGAAGACATCGGGCTCGCGGCGTTCACGCTGATGGAGACGGCGGGCCGTGCGGTGGCCGAGGCCGCGTTCGGGATGCTTGAGCGGCGCGACGCGCGCGTGGCCGTGGTGTGCGGGCCGGGAAACAACGGCGGCGATGGGGTCGTCGCAGCGCGCGTGCTGCGGGATCGGGGCGTCGAAGCAACGGCGTATCTGGTCGCCGAGCGAGCGGCGATCAAGGGCGATGCTCTCGCGCACCTCGAGATCCTCGAGCGCGCCGGTGGGGTGGTGCGCGGGCTGCAAACTGCACAGCAACTCGTTGAGCTTGGCGGGCTGATCGCGCAGGCGGACTTGGTGATCGACGCGCTGTTCGGCATCGGTGTGAGCCGCGCGATCGAGGGGCACCTCGCGGATGTGATCGACGTGATGAATCGTGCGCCGCAGCGGCTCGCGGTGGATATTCCGTCGGGGCTCGTGGCGGATACCGGCGCGGCGCCGGGCGCGGTGGTGGAGGCGACGCGGACGGTGACGATGGGCGCGCTGAAGATCGCGCTCGTGAGCGCGCCGGGGTTCGCGCGCTGTGGTGAGGTGGAGGTCGCGGAGATCGGGATCCCGACGGTGCTGCTGAAGACGGCGAATGTGCGCGCCGGGTTGATCGCAGAGCGCGATGTGCGCGGCTGGCTTCCCAAGCCGCACGCGCTCGATCACAAGGGAACGCGCGGCCATGTGCTCGTGGTCGGAGGTGCGCCCGGGATGCGCGGGGCAGGGCGGCTCGCCTCGATGGCGGCGCTGCGCGCGGGCGCAGGGCTGTCGACGCTCGCGGCGGAGCCCGGCGATGATCTAGGCGCGCCTGATTCGGTGATGACCAAGGCGGTGTCGGGACCGATCGCGAGCGCGTTGGCGAAAATGAATGCCGTGGTGATCGGGCCCGGGCTTGGCGCCGGCACGCTCGCGCGCGGTTGGCTCGACGAGGTGCTAGCCTCCGGTGTGCCGGCGGTCCTCGATGCGGATGCGCTGAACATGATCGCTGCGGACCCGCGTGTGCTGAACGCGGCGAAGGGGCCCGTGGTGCTAACGCCACATCCCGGCGAGGCGGCGCGCTTGCTCACGTCGACGGTGCCCGAGGTCGAGGCAGACCGTCTTGCATCGGCGCGCGCGCTGGCCGCGAAGACGCGTGCCGTGGTCGTGCTCAAGGGCGCGCGCACCGTGATCTGTGACGGCACGTTGGGCGACGATTACTGCGCGCTCAATCCGACCGGAGGTCCAGCACTCGCTACCGGAGGGAGTGGTGACGTGCTGGCGGGCACGATCGGCGCGCTGCTCGCGCAGGGCCTGGCTCCCGGGGACGCCGCGTGTGCGGGCGCATTCATCCATGGGCTCGCCGGCGAGCGTCTCGAAGCGGTGCACGGCCGCGGGGCGGTCTCGAGCGATCTCCCGCTCGCGATCGCGACGGTTCTGGCCCAGCTGAGCGGCTGATGCGACGGTTGGACCGCGAGCGCCGTCCGAACATCCGTGAGGCGGATCAACGTGTCAGCGCGAGGCCCACGTAGCCCCTACCGGAGTGATCTCGCGTCCGGTTGGAGACGCACCGCGTGTCTCCCCGTCCGCGTCACAGGAAACACACTTGAGAATCAATTAGTTGAGAGTGGCATGTGGGCTGCTTTTGGTCAGGGCATGCCACGCTCGTCGAACACCACCTCTGCTGCTGCGCCCCAGATCCCTGCCACTTCGCGCCTCGTTCGCCGGGGCGCAACTCCCGCTCCGCGCACGCTGCGCGTGGTCGAGGCCGGCGAAGGTCCGCACCAGTCGTTCGAGGCGGCGTGCCTGCCGCACCAGGCGGAGCTGTATGGCGTCGCGATGCGCATTGCCCGCGACCCGGACACCGCCAAGGACCTCGTCCAGGAGACGTTGCTCCGCGCGATGTGCGCGTGGAGCAGCTTCGAGCCCGGTTCGAACCTGCGCGCGTGGCTGTTCCGCATCCTGACCAACGCGTTCATCAACGGCTATCGCAAGCGCCGCCGCCACCAGCGGTTCGCGACCGAGCGACCGGGTGATGCGCTGAACGCGCTGTACGGCCGCGACCAGGATCGGACCGAGGACCTCAAGGAGACGCTGGCGGTCGACGAACTGTGCGACGAGGTCAAGACGGCGCTCGATCGCCTGGGCCCGGAGTATCGCGACGTCGTGGAGCGTGCCGACCTTCGCGGGGAGAAGTACAAGGACATCGCCGACGCACTGCACGTTCCGATCGGCACGGTGATGTCGCGCCTGTTCCGCGCGCGCCGCGTACTCGAGACTTCGCTCGCCGAGTTTGCTGCGCGCGATTACGGGATTCGCAGGGCGGCGTAAGTCGACGATCACATTCGCGGTACGTTCAGTAGTCGGACTCGCGGCTCGCCGGCGCCACGGTGGCGTCGCCTCTGGGGATGTGCTCGCTCGTCAGCTCGCCGCGCGCGTCGGTATAGCTGGCCCACACGAGGCCGTCGGGCGTGTGCACGAAATAGAGCTCCTGGCGCACCGGGGCGTCATCGGCGCTGGGATCGACGACGTAGAACGTGCGCCACTCGTCGCGCGGCGGCAGCGCTGGCATCGGCGTCTGCAGGGCCTTCGCGGCTTCTCGCACGGCGACGTCGGGATCACCGTCGAGCGCGGCCTTGATCGCGGATGCGGCGCGCGGGCCACCGAGGCGCGCAAGACCTTGCAGCCCCGCGATACGCACGCGCGAGCTGCCATCGTCGCGCGCGAGCATGACGAGCGCTTTGGCCGCTTCGTCATCGCCTTGCAGGCTCGCGAGCGCGAGCGCGGTGTTGATCCGCACGAGGCGCGACTTGTGCACGGCGAGCGCGTGGAGCGTGGCCCGGCGCGGCCTGACGAGCAGCTCGTTGCGCGTGGCGGGAGGTACGGCCCACAGCACGCGGGCGAGCGCCGCGGTGGCGTTGATCGCGGCGCTCGCGCCACCAAACTTCGCGAGGTGTAGCCAGCGCTGCGCGAGGTCGATCGCGTGTGCATCCTTGGGATTGGCGACGACGAGCTCGCCCAGCGCCCACGCGGCATCACCAGCGAGTCGGTCATCGCGCGACGACATGGCGAGGGTGAGCGTCCCGAAGGCGCCCGCGTCGTGCATCTCGCCGAGTGCCCAGGCAGCGGCGCGCCGGCGATCCGAGGCGGCCTGCTCCACCATCGTGCGCAGCATCGGCGCGGCGGAGAGGTCCTTGGCGGCGGCGAGCCCCGCGATCGCGGCGACGCTGACCTTCATGTTGGAGTCGTTGGCGAGGGTGCGCAGCAGCTTGCGCGCGTTGGCGTCGGGGCGGTCACGCAGCGACGAGCCGAGCGCGCGCACCACCTCGTGGCGCGTCGGGCCGCGATCGGTCTGCGCCTGCTGGCCGAGCGCCGCGATCGCGACGGGATCCGCCAGGTAGGAGAGGGCCGTTGCCGCCGAGCGATGCAGCTCCGTGGGGCCGGCCCGTAGCACCTCGAGCAGGACCTTGGTCGCCTCGGGGCGCCCGATCTCGCCGAGCGCATCGATCGCCGCGCGGCGCAGGCGCGTCGGGTTGCCGGGGCCAGCGAGCGCGATCAGCTTGCTGGTCGCCGACCCAGCACGCAGGATGCCGAGATACTCGGCGGCGAGCACGCGGAGCTCGAGATCCTCGTCGGCGAGGTGCTCGACGAGGACATCGGCCGCGCGCGCGTCGCTGCCGATCAACGGCCGCAGAGCCTCCATGGCGGCGAGCCGGACCGTGGCATCCTTGTTCGACACCGCGCCGAGCACGGGCACGAGCGCTGCCGGATCGCCCGTGGCACCGAGCGCCTTCAGCACGAGCGGAATCGCGACGCGTCCACGCTCGAGCTCGGTGGTGAGCGCGACGGTCGCACGCTTGTCGCCCGCGTCGGCGAGCAGCGTCACCGCCGTCGTCGGGTCGCCCGCCAGCTGCCCCTGCAGGTGGGCGACGAGGGCAGGCACCGCGGCACGTCCCGCGACGCGCAGCGCCTCGCGCGCGCCGTTGCGCTGCTGCGCCTGCGCGAGGTTGACGACCAGGGTCCGCATCGCGTTGTCGCCGGCTTTGCCGGCGGCGGGCATCGCTGCGATCTGGCCGAGCGAGTAGGCCACCTTCGCGCGATACGTGTCGTTGCCAACGGTGAGGCTCTCGGTGAGCGCGTCGATCGCGTCGACGGCGCCAAGCGTGCCGAGCGCGGCGACCGCGGCCGTGCGCACTTCCTCGTCGGGGTCATTGATGAGGCGGATCAGCGCCGGCACCGCCGACGGGTCGCCGAGCTTGCCGATCGCTCGCACCGCGAGCCGCCGGGTCTCTCGGCTCGTGTCCGAGAACTTGGCGACCAGCGGGATCACCGCGCGGCGATCATCGAGCTCCTCGAGTTGCGCGATCGTCGCGTTCTTCACGTCGTTCTTCGGGTCCTCGAGGCGCGGGATCAGCGCGATGACGACTGCGGGGTTGCCCTTCTTGCCGATCGTCCCGAGCGCACGCACTGCCTTCGCACGCACAGCATCGTCGAGGTCGCCGAGCGAGCGGGTCAACGCGGACGTGGCCTCGGCGCCACCGATGTTGCCGAGCGCCTCGGCGGCGATCGCGCGGATCTTGGGATCGGGCTCGCCCAGCCACTCGATCAACGCGGGCACCGCAGCGAGCGAGCCGCCGGCACCGAGTGCCTTCGCGGCGGCCTGCTGCACCTTCTCCGACGGATCGCGCAGCGCCTTGATCAGGTGCTTCTCGGTGAGCGCGACGTCGTACTTGCTGAGCTCGACGACCGCCTCGTGCCGCTTCTCGGCATCCGGATCGCTCAGGCCCTGCGCATCCACCTCGACGCGTCCCGACCAGTCAAAAGACCACGCGTACGCCTGCGGCACCGCCAGCGCCGAGGCCAACACGAAGGCGAGCCGCTTCATTGCTCTCGACTATGACATCAAAGTTGCGATCGATCGACACGCCGCGCGCTGGAGGCGGGGGCCTTGCGAGCTCTTCTAGAGCCCACTTCACCTTGTCGCGGAGCTTCGGCGGGAGATCGAGCTCGAGGAGTGCACGGTATTCAGCCTGCGCACCGGCCCGGTCGCCGCGCTGCCAGCGGAGCGCGGCGAGCGCGATTCGCGGACGGGGATCCTCGGGGAGGAGGCCCCGTGCGCGCTCGAGCGCGATCGTGGCGCCGGCGTCATCGCCCTGGTTGTGGCGCAGGATGCCGAGGTCGTGCCACGCGGCAGCGTGATCGGGCGCTGCGGCGACCACCCCTTCGAGTTGCGCGATCGCCTCGGGGACCTCGCCCCACGTCATGAGCGTCTCCGCGAACTCGCGGCGCGCGAACGCGATGCTCGCCGGATCTTTCGCAGCGGCGACCGCGCGCTGGTAGTGCGCCCGTGCGAGGTCGTGCTGGCGGACGCGCTCGGCAGCCTCTGCTTGTTCGATCTCCGCGCGCACGGTCGTGCTCGGCTTACCGGCCTTCGGCGTCGATGCGCAGGCGGCGGCGACGAGGAAGGCGACGGTCCACCGCACGTTCACTCCGACTTCTTCTTCGCCACGGCCGAAACCGGGCGGCGGAGCGGGGGCGCGATCTCGATCGCTGCCTCGATGTCCTCGGGATCGACCTCGGTAGTCGTTGAGGAGCTTAGACGCCTTGTCAGGATCGGGTCCGGCGTATCGGTGTCGAGCGCCTCGCGGTGCAGCCGTTCGATCTCCTCGACTGACTGCTGTCGGGTCGGATCTGGCGCACCGAGCAGCGCCCGCAGCTCTGCGGCCGTCGGCGGAACCACGGGCGTCTCGAGGCCCCACTCGTCGGGGCTCAGGCCAGGCTTCGTCATCGCGGGGGCGGTGCTCGCGGGATCGTCGTCCGTCTCGAATGGATGTTCGGGCGTCGCGTCCAAGACGGCCAGCGCTCGCTTGGGGAAGCTGCGCAGCGGCGGCGGATTGGTGACGGCGTTCTCGAGATCGACCGGGGAAGGCGGCCCCGCGAGGCGTGTGCTCGGTGGCGTGGAGGGGGGGCGACGGTCGGCGCGTGGGGGCGGAGGCACCGTCGGTGCGCGGCGGATCGGGGTGGGGGGCAACGTGGCGGCGCGCTTGCGCGCGGGCGCTTGCTCATCGGAAAATGGTGGAGGCTTGGTCCCGGCGCGCTCGACGCGGATGATCGCCGGCATGTTCGTGCGGGGGATCTCGTCCTCCGTCCCGGCGCGATACGGCGCGTGGAGATCCTCGGAGTCGGTATTCGCGCGCACACGTGCGAGCGGAGCATTATCGAGCGGAACATCATCGAGCGGCGGCACCGTCGGGCGCCGGCGCGATTCGCTGCTCGGAGGCGGCGTCGGAATTCGGTGCGCGCCGCTCTGCCGGGCGGGCTGCACTTCCTTGACCAGCACCGGCGCGTCGTCACTCGGCTTGCCGCCCTTGATGTCTGCGGTGGCTGCGAGCGCGACGTCGGTCGTCGCCTCGCCGTTCGCCGTGCCCGTGGGTTCTGCTTTGATCGCAGTCTCGCGCCGATCGGGCGCGCGGTCGAGCGAGTCGAGCCGCGGCGCGGTGGCGACCGGCGCAACCGCCGCCTCACTCGCGCTCGCGTCTTGCTGCGCCTTCTGCCACGGATATTCGATGCGCCCGTGGTTCGCATGGCGGATGGTCTCGCGCAGCGAATCGCTGACGCGGCGCAGGTCGCTCATCGAGAGGCCCGACTCGTCGAGCTGACCGAGGTGCAGCTTGCCGTAGACGATGCGCTGCACGAGCGAATCGATCGCCTTGGCATCGGGCTTCTTCAGCGTGCGCGACGCCGCCTCGACGGCATCACAGATCGCGAGGATCGCGGTCTCGCGGCTCTGTGGCGGGTGCCCCGGATAGCGAAAGTGCTCTTGCGTGAACCCGCGCGGGTTCCCTTGCTCCTGGCACTTGCCCCAGAAGTACTCGAGCACTCCATTGCCATGATGCATGTGCATGAAGTCAATGACTCGCTCGTGCAAGCCCGCCTTGCGCGCGGTCACGATGCCCTCGGTGACGTGCGCGAAGATCGCGTCGCACGAGACCTCGGGCGACAGCTTGTCGTGGGGGCTGGTCTCGCCGGGCTCGAGGTTCTCGATGAAGTACTTCGGCTGGAGCGATTTCCCGAGGTCATGGAAGTAGGCGCCGACCCGGACGAGCCGGCCACTCGCACCGATCGCGTTCGCGGCGATCTCGGCGAGGTTGGCCATCATCAGGCTGTGCTGCCACGTGCCGGGCGCCTTCTCCGCGATCTGCTTGAGCAGCGGATGCGACAGGTCCTCGAGCTCGATCAGCTTGCCGCGCGTGATCTCGCCGACGAGCATCTGGTAGAGGGGCAGAAGCGGCACCGCGAGCACCGTCGCGAGCGCAGGGCCGAGCGCCGCCGCGAGCCATGCCGAGTGCAGCGGATCCGTCGCCGGGCGGAGCGCGCCGGTGGTCAAGTACGTGAGCAAGAGGTACGTCGCGCCGGTACACACCGTGGTCAGCGCGCCGGCGGTGACCACCGCGCGCCAGCGCTCCTTGGGCTGCTCCGGGACGACGAGGCCGGCCACCGCCGCCTGCACGAGGAGAATGATTGCCACGCCGACATCGAACGGACCGAGCAGCGCGACGAGCAGCGCCCCGAGGATGCCCGTCGCGAGCCCGACGATCCGATCGAGCGCGAGCGTCGGCACGATCGCGAGGAGCGCGACCGGGACCACGAGCACGCTCACTGGCGTCGCGAGCAGGAGCGCCTTCACCGCCACCGCGAGCACCACGATCGAGATCAGGCTCACGACCTGGACGCGCACGAGACGCCCGCGAGTCGAGCGCTGCATGTGGTGCGTGAAGATCGCCGAGAGCACGAGGACGAGCACGCAGACGGCCGCGTAGGGCAGGGCGCCGTGAGGCAAGCTCGCCGTGATCGCCGCCGCCGCGCGTTCCTGCTCGGCGGTCGCGACCTCGCCGCGCGCGATCACGATGCCGCCGCTGCCGAACCGGACGTCACCCGCGTCGAACCCCGCGATCGCCGGGACGCGCACGGTGAGCGAGGCGATTTTGCCCTCGCGCACCTCGCCGATGCCCATCGCCGCGAGCCAGCGATCCGCGGTCACCGTCGGAGTGGCGAGGAGCGCGAACGCGAACGCCAAGACGAGCCCTAGCCACCACACCACGCGCGGCCTGCGCGGGATGACCTTCGCGAGCTCGCCACGGGGACCATTCGGGCCGCCACTACGCAGCTCGCCGAGCGTGCGTTGCGGCACGGGCTCTACCGCCGGGCGACTCGAAGTGGGCTCCACGTCAGATTCCGATATCGAACTCTGCGCGCGTTCGACCGCTCTTCAGCGTCGGGAACTGCATGCCACGGAGGACGCCGTTCAGGCATGCCCACGCGGCGCCCGCTTGTTTGCCGTTCACCTTCACGAACGTCACGCGACCGCTCGGGCCGTCGATGATCATGCTGATGTTCGCCGAGCCTTCCCCCGAGCGCTGGAGGCAGCCGCCGAGCTTGCCGCCCTGCTTCGAATACACGCCGTAGACGGTGCCCATGTCGAGCGTGCCGCCGCCGCCATCATCTTCGTCGGACATGTCGAGCGACATGTCCTCGCTGCCCTTGGTGTAGTTGCCGCCGCCGGTATTGCCCGTGCGACGCCCGCCGCTGTTCGCCCTCTTCGGCGGTGCCTTCGGCATCGTCACGGTGACCTTGAGCGACGCACCGTCGAGGGCGGCGACGCCTTCGACCTTCTTCGTCTCCTCGTCACCGCGCGCGGCCTTGATGATGAACCATGCGCCGAGTGCTGCGCCGGCGACGCCAAGGCCGATAAACGCATACAGCATCGCGCCGCGCTTCTTGTCGCTCTTGGCGACCTGCACCTCGGCCTGTGCGCGTCGCGCATCGTCCCGCTTCTGGCGCGCGACCTCGACCATCGGACCGAGCAGCGGGTGGGTCCCGACGTCGGTGCGCGCGCCCGTGTCCTTATCCATGATCAGGTTGCCGGCGACAATCTCGCCGCTCTCGATCTGTTTGAGGACGTCGGCGAGGGAGAAGGGGCCGTAGTCGAGCTTGCCCTTGCTGACGAGCCACTTCTCCGTGGTGTCGGCGAGGGCACGCGCGAGGGCGGGGTCCACGTTGGCGGGGACGGCGGCGGCCGCGCCCGCATCTGCGCCGGGCGCCGCGATCTCCATGGCGAGGCTCGTCCGCGGAACCGGGGCCGTTTCGAGTGCCGGTACCGCAGTTTCGGCGGCGGACGTGGCACCGCCCTTGTTGAGGGCCTCGCCGATCACCTCGCCGAGCACCTCCGCGCGGCCGAACCGCTTGTCCGCGTCGGGATGGCACGCGCGCGCGACGAGGTCGTCGATCTGCGATGTGAGGCCACCGACAACCTCGCTGGGCCGCGGCCCACCACGCTCGAGCGGCACGCCGACGAGGCACTCGTACATGAGCGCACCGATGCTGAACACGTCGCCGGGGCCGCTCGGAGTTCCACTCGCGAGCACCTCCGGGGCGACGGAGGGCTGACCGGGAATCAGGCCCGCGCGCATTGCTGCAACGGTGCCTGGACCGAGCGCAAGATCGACGACGCGGACCCGACCTTGGCGGTTCACCAGGACCGACTCGTCGGCCAGGGCGCCATGTTTCACATCGGTGAGCGCCGCCGAGATGCCGACGATCAGGTTACCCGTCGCGCGCGTCCCGAGGCCCGGGTTGCCCGCGCGGGCCGAGCCGAGGCGCTTCTTCGACAGCATGTCGCGCACCGACTGCCCCTCGACCTCCTCGGTGGCGATCCAGAGCACGTCGCCCGTGAGTCCTGCGGCGAGTGTCCGCACTAGGTGCTTGTGCTCTGGCAGCGCGGCCGCGGCGCGGGTCCCGGCGATGATCTGATCGCGGACCGGAACGTTGGCTGCGATGTTTGCGTGGATGACGTAGACGGTCGCGGGCCCCTTGGGCCCCTCCGCCTTGTACGCATCCGCGATGCGGAGCGACCACAACGGTTGGCCGAGGCGGTACTCGCCAAGGACAAAGCCTGGCGCGAGCTTGGTGCCCGAGGTCGCTTGGAGTCCGGACGTTCCAGCAGCCGTCATCGACGAGGAGCCCCCATTGGCGTGGGCGCTAGGATAGGGGTCCCTGGCGCTCGAAATCAATCGGTGGGGCACTTGGCGGAGGACGCCCGCGCGACCGCGAGCGGATTCCTCCCCAGCGCTCGCAAGTAGGCGCAACCACGGTCGAGATCCCCACTCTTGATCAGGGCGTCTGCGAGCAAATATTTCGCGCGGACGTTGCGTGGATCTGCCTTCAGTGCCAGGTCCGCCTCGGCGAGCTGGCGCAGCTTGTTCCCCTCGCGGTGCGCGGCCTCGGCGTTGCGCAGGTGCTCCACCGCCGCGGAGCTCCGGGGTGTGGTGGACGGGGGCGGGGAGTGCGGTCGGGCGGGGGCTGCGTCGGGCGGAACGGCGACATCGACGACGACCGGAGCATCGACCACCACCGCGGCGTCGAGCGCCATCGCACCTGCATCCAGCAGGGCGTTCGCGACCCGGGCGACCGGCGGTGGGGCGGTCGTCACCTGGTCTCCCCGTTTCCGTGTCGACGCGATGATCGCGAACGCGATCATGCCGAGAACGACGAGACCACCGAGCGCCAGCCACACCCCTCGACGCGGGCTCGCCACGGCGGCCACCGCGTCGGTGAACCCGGTCTCCGGCGGCGACACGACCACTGGCGTCTCCTTGCGCGTCGGCGGCTCGATCGTCTCGGCCGAGGCGCGCTCGGGCAGCAGGGTCTTGCCGGGATCGACGAGGTCCGCCGGAAGGGCGGGGAAGTACGCCGACGCGGTGAGGGGGGACTTCACGCGCTGGCCACCGCGCGCACGCGCACCGCCGCGCGAGACGTACACCTCGAGCTTCGCGAGGAGATTGTCGAGCTCCTCGGCCGACGACGTGCGCTGCTCGCGGTGCTTGGCGAGGCACCGCTGCAAGAGATCGTCGAGCTCGGGATATTCGCCGAGCTCGGGCGACACCTGCGCGAGCCGAGGCGGCGGGGTGCGCACGTGGTGGGTGAGCCACTCGAGGGCCGTGCCGCCCTCGAACAGCGGGCACCCGGTCAGCATGGTGAACATCGTCGCGGCGAGCGAGTACAGATCGCTGCGCCCGTCGAGCGGGTGCCCACACGCTTGCTCCGGCGACATGAACTCTGGCGTGCCGTAGACGGTTCCGGCCTGCGTCAGCGCAAGCTGCGAGCGCGAGCTCGCTTCGGCACCCTGCATCAGCTTGGCGACGCCGAAATCGAGGAGCTTGGTGTAGTCGGGATCGTCGCCGACGCGCATTAGCAACAAGTTCTCGGGCTTCAGATCGCGATGCACGAGCCCTCGCTTGTGCGCTGCGCCGAGGGCGTGGAGAGCATGTCGCGCGACGTGCAGCGTGCGCGCAGGGGAGAACGGGCCGTCGATCTCGAGCTCGCGCTGGGCGGTGCGCCCGTCGAGATACTCCATCGCGATGTAGTAGTCGCCGTGCGGCGTGATGCCGAAGTCGAACACCTTGGCGACGTGCGGCGACTCGACCTTCAGGGTCGAGCGGGCCTCGCGGACGAACCGCTCGGCGGCCTCGGCGTTTTGCGTCAGGTGCGGCTTGAGCAGCTTGACCGCGACGCGGCGATCCATCGCGAGCTGCTGCGCCCGGAAAACGGCACCCATGCCGCCTTCCCCCAGCAGCGCATCGAGCCGGTACCTGCCATCGAGCACAATGCCGACGAGGCCCCGGGCAAACGAGCCGTCAACGCTAGCCGCCACGCTCCGCTAGAATCGCATGCCGTTCTTGACGCGGAACGAGAACCAGTCCCAGGTGAGATACGCGGCGCCGGCGAGGCCGAGGATCCCGACGATGGGCGCCCCTGCGACAGCGACGATCGCGGCCCCGGCGCCCGTCACGGCCGCCAGCGTGCCTTTTCGCTTGGCAACCACCTTGTTGCGCTGCACGAGGGAGCTCACTGCTGCAGGCTGCACCATGGGATGCGACCTGTCAAACCGCGCGTGGGCAACGAGACACACGCATCTGCGTGCCTCCAGACACACGTCGTTCAACTCCTCGTGAGCCCTGACGTCGCGCGTGGCCTCCGGGATGCAAACTCCTGGATCTGTTGCATCCCGTGATAAGAAGGAAATCGATGTCGCAGCCGGGTGGCACTCGTTCGACTCTTCGGTCCAATCGTTCCGGGCGCGCGCCGCAGCACGGCGCCGTGCTCCTCGGTCTCTCCGGCGGTCTCCTCCTCGTCGCAGCGGGGTTGACGGGTGGATATTACGTGCTCGGCTCGCGCGGCGAAGCGCGGGCCGCGACCGTCGAGCCGGCCAAGCAGGTGGCGCAGGGGGGCGTGGAGAAGCCGCGGACCTCTTCTAACGACACGATCGGCAAGCTCCTCGCGCGCTCGGTCGAGGTGAAGACCGCGAGCGGTTCCGTGAAGACCACGTGGGGCGAGCTCGGTATCGAGGTCGATTCCGACGAAGCGAAGATCAATGCCATCGCGAGCGATGCGGACATCCCCTCGCTCGCGGCGAAAGGCTCGCTGCCGATCCGCATAAATCGCGAGAAGGCGATCGCTGCGCTCCTCCAGATCAAGGCGAAGCACGACGCCGCGCCGGTCAACGCGTACCTCGACCTCGAGGGCCGTAAGATCCACGACGATCGTCCGGGCCAGGGCCTCGACGTGTGGGGTTCGTTGCCGCGCCTGACCGCGGCCGCCCGCCAGGCGGCGCCGAGTGTCGAGCTCGTGACCGTCGCCGTGCCGGCCGCTGTCACCAAGGCCGGCCTCGGCATCGACGACATCTCGCACGTGCTCGGCCACTACGAGACCAAGTTCTCGGTCGCGGACAAAGATCGCAACTTCAACCTCAAGCTCGCCGCCAGCAAGATCAACGGCTACGTGATGAAGCCCGGCGAGGAGTGGTCGTTCAACGACACCGTCGGTGAGCGCTCGCAGAAGATGGGCTACAAGGTCGCGCACGTCATCACGGCGGGCGAGATGGTCGATGGTCTCGCGGGTGGCACCTGCCAGATCTCGACAACGTTGTTCGGCGCGGCGTTTTTCGCCGGCCTCGACATCGTGAAGACCACCAACCACTCGCGCCCGAGCGTCTACACGCCGCTCGGCTTCGACGCGACGGTCGTCTGGCCGAACACCGACCTCAAGCTCAAGAACCCGTACGACTTCCCCGTCGCCCTTCGCTACGTCGTCGCGAACGGCGAGGCGAAGGTCGAGGTGCTCGGCAAGGAGCGCCCGTGGGACAAGATCGTGTTCGAGCGCGAGGTCCTCGAGTCGACCCCGTTCTCGTCGGAGGAGCGCCTCGACGAGGAGATGCCGCTCGGCCAGACGAGCCTCGACCAGGAGGGCTTCGACGGCTACAAGCTCGAGCGCCAACGCCGCTTCTACAAGGACGGCAAGCTGGTGAAGTCCAACAAGTGGATCGTCACCTACAAGCCGGTGACCGAGTACATTCGTCGCGGCACCAACCCGGACCCGAACGCGAAGATGCCAGAGAAGAAGGAGTCCCACGGCCCCAAGCCGCCGAAGGACGAGAAGTTCTCGATGGCGCAGTAGACCGAATGCGCCGCTCAGCTCACGAACCGTAGGGATCGGCGACGTCCTGCGGAGACGTCGAAGGCTCCGGGGGATCTTGGGCCTTGCCACAGTTCATGTTCGCGGAAGGCGGGCCTGCGAGCGTCAGGTTGCTGCCACCGTCGACGGTGATGTTCGAACCGGCGCCAAAAGCCAGCGCGGTGCCGGAGTGGATCTCGAGGTTCGAGCCGGCCTTGAAGTTCGCCTCGTTGGCGACGACGAGCATGTCGCCCTTCGGTGACTGGAAGCAGACGTCGCCCTGCTTCGCCTCGATGGTGATCTTGCTCGAGCCCGCCTCGAACTTGATGTAGCCAACGCCCCCGCCGTCCTGAATGATCAGCTCGTCCTTGTCATCGTCGAAGATGACCTGGGAGCCCGCACGAGACTTGATGACCCGGCGCTTGTTCTTGCCGTCCTTGTTGTCCTCGTGTGGCTTGTCGATTCCGTTCCACAGAGCCCCGACGACGAGCGGCCGGTCCATGTGACCTTGCTCGAACAGGATCAGCACTTCGTCTTTTGGCTCGGGGATGAAGAACCAGCCTCGGTTCTTGCCCGCGCCGAGCATGATAATCGGGGCCCACCAGGTCGACTCCTCCTGGCTCCCTTTGAGAACGGGAATCCTGACCTTCACGCGTCCGAGTTTTGCGGGGTCCTTGTTGTCCGTGACGATCGCGATCATCGGCTCGAAGACCCGACTCCCCTCGGCCTCGGAGACCCGGATGTGGTCGGCGAAAACGCTGGCCAGGTCATAGAGGTAGAGCGGTCGCATGCGCCGAGCTTACTACGGGCAGCCAGGTCCGTGGCTTCCCGGGCCTGTGGCCTTGGGAAGGACGGTGGTATCACCGTTGGCGCACGTGCCCGTACTGCGGTTCCTGACGCGCCATGGCTGGTTGATCGCGATCGCCGCCGCCTACCTGTACGTGTTCCCGTACTTCCCCAAGATCCGCAGCGCTAACGAGCTGCCGCGGGTCTACCTGGTCCAGGCCATGGCGGCCGAGCACCGGTTCGAGATCGACACCGGCGCCCGCCGCTACGGCGCCACCGCCGACGTCTCGCCCTCGCGCGGCCACCAGTATTCGAACAAGGCGCCCGGGTCGTCGATGCTTGCGCTGCCCGTATACGCGGGGGTGTATGCGGTCGCGGGCGAGCCCTCGCTGTCGGTCGCGATGTGGATCTGCCGCGTCACCGCCGGGATCCTCCCGATGCTCGCGTTTCTGTGGCTGCTCGGTGGCTACCTCGAGCGGTTTGCGCCGGACCGACACGTACGGCGGCTCGTCGTCGTCGCGTACGCCTTCGGCTCGCTCGCGATGACGTATTCAATCCTGTTCTACTCGCACCAGCTCGCGGCGGCGTGCATCGGCAGTGCGTGGATCCTCGCGCACGACGTCGTCGACCGGAAGCGCCCGTGGCGCGCGATGCTCGGGGCGGGCGCGTTTGCCGGGGCGGCACCTCTCGTGGACTACCAGGCCGTGTTCGCGGCGCTGCCGATCGCCGTGTTCGTCGTCGTGCGCATGTGGCGATGGCCGTGGCGCGAGCTCGCCCGCGCTGTCGGAGCGGCGGTCGCCGGCGCGATCATCCCGATCTGCATCTTGCTCGTCTATCACGAGGTCTGCTTCGGCAGCCCGTGGGCGACCGGCTACGACGCGTCGACGACCTTCGCGCACTTCCACCAGCAGGGCTTCCTCGGCATCACCGAGCTTCGCTGGGAGGCGTTCTGGGGCTCGCTGTTTCGCCCCGACAATGGCCTGTTCTTCCTCGCGCCATGGCTGCTGCTCGCGATCCCGGGCGCGGTCGTCCTCGTTCGCCGCGAGCGCGGGACCGCCCTCGTGGGCATCGCCGTCGTCGTCATCTACGTGCTGTTCATCTCGTCCATCAACTTCTGGCGCGGCGGGTGGGGCGTCGGTCCGCGCTACGTGACGGCGATGCTGCCGTTCATGCTGCCGATGGTCGCGGCCCTCCTGCAGGGGCTCCTCTCGCGGCCGCTCGCATTCGCCGCCGCCGCGAGCACGATCGTCGTCGGCGTCACGATCTACGCGCTCTCCACCGCGACGTTCCCGTACTGGCCCGACAACGTCAGGCATCCTCTGTTCGAGGTGATGTTCCGGCTCCTCGCCGACGGCCTCGTCGCGCCCAACGTGGTCACCGCGCTCGGTTTCGGTGGTCTCGTAAGCCTCGTCCCCTACGTCCTGCTCGTCGGCGGCTCGCTCGGTGTTCCTCTGTGGCGCGCAACCGGCTGGCGCGGGGTGGCTCTCGCGAGCGGCATCGCCCTCGCGATCCTCGTCGCGTACGGCCAGCTGCCTCGGTCTCCGAAATCGACGCGTGATCGCGTCTACGGCTTCGTGCGGACCGCCGTCCAGGACCTGTGATACACGCTGTCCGTGACTCGGACACAGGTCGCGCTGATCCTCGTGCTCGTCGCTGCGTGCGGTAGCAAGAAGCAGAAGTCCGACGCGACCGCGGGCTCGGATGGCGCTGCGACGGGTTCGGGCTCCGCCGTCTCGAACCCTGCCGAGCTCGCCGCTTCGTACGACACGAAGTGCGTCGGCGGCGACCTGGAAGCCTGCCGCAGCCTCGCGATTCTCTACACCGAGGGCGTTGGCGTCACCCCCGATCCCAAGCGTGCGACCGCGCTGTTCGGTCAAGCCTGCAACGGGGGCAATCTCGCCGCCTGTAATCAGATCGCGCTCGCTCTCTCCGAGGGCCTCGGGGTCGACAAGGATCCTGCGAAGGCCGTCGAGATCTACCAGCGCACGTGCGATGCGGGGCACATGCTCGCATGTCGCAATCTCGGCCTCATGCTGCGTGACGGTCGTGGGGTCACCGCCGATCTGGAGCGCGCAGCGACGCTTCTCGACAAGGCATGCGCGGGCAACGCGCCGTACGCCTGCACCAACGCGGGAGACCTCGATGCTACGCGCGCCAGGACCGCGACAGGCTCCGGTGCCGAGCCATTGTGGAAGGCGATGCTCGCACACTTTCAGAAGGGGTGTGACGCTGGCGATGCGACGGCGTGCCGTCAGCTCGGCGTCGCATACCTCGACGGGCGCGGTCTGCCGAAGAGCACCAGCGCCGCCGGTGTGTGGCTGGATCGTGGCTGTCGTGGCGACGAGCCCGTTTCATGTCGCATCCTCGGCGCGATGCGCGTGCAGGGACTGGGGATGCCCCGTGACCTCGACGGCGGCAAGAAGCTCCTCGCCCGCGCCTGCGACCGCAAGGATGCCGAAGCATGCACGGTCTTGAAGACGTTCGACGCAGGCGCGGGCTCGGGTAGCGCGGGCTCGGGCGACGGCTCCAGGTAACGTCGATATGCGTACTTCTACGTAGATTCGTGGGCGATTTCAGGCCAACGGAAACGCGGCTGGCGAGCTCCTGGCTTCCACCTGCGGGCCAGCCACCGGCGCTATCTCCGACCTGCCAATCGTGCTCCTGGCGAAGCTCCTGGCCCTCTGACGGAGGATTCGCAGAGATGCCGCTGAGGCGGTGCACGGTCTTTCGATGGCGATTTGGTGACAGCCCCACAGAGCTGGTCCATCGCGCTGCCGATGTCGGCTAGGCGTTGGTTCTTTTTCATTCGAGGCGGATTCGGGGGATGTCAAAAACGCACAGCTAACCTCCGGATTGTGCGCGAACGGACCGATGTAGGTGTTGGCCGGACGTCTATGCACACCGCGCGTAACTAGCTGATCCGCCGTCGCTCCCGAGCTACCCCAACACACAGGGATCACAACTTCTCCACAGGCGACCCTCAGCGGGAGGTGGAACCTTGTGAATCGAGGGGTTAGGTGCGAATTCGCTTGTGGACAACTAGACCGATCCCCGGGGTTATTGACAGGCATCCACACAAGTCGAGCGGGCGGGCCGAGGGGAAGTACGTGAGGCCCTCTGACTGTGCGCCGCCGCGCATCCTAGGGGGCACTACGTAGGAACCGGTCCGAGTACCGGACGGGGATGTCCGTTGGGCGGACGGAACCGTCCGGGCGGCGGACGTTGGTTGGCGAGAATCGGCCATTCCGTGCGACAGACCGCGACCAAGTGGTCACGTACGTGGCGGGCATGCGACGAGGGATGGTCGCATTTGCCATAAATCAACTACGGACGAAGCTCGCGGTACAGCGCGAGGTAGGAGCCTGCGGACGTAGTCCACGACGAGTCGCGCGCCATCGCCGCACGGCGCAACGTGGTGAATGCAGCGCGATCGCGATGGAGCGCGACAGCACGCTCGAGCGCAGAGAGCAGCGAGCGCGGCGTCGCACGATCAAAAGCGAATCCGGTCCCGCGTCCACGCCCGAGCTCCGCATTGCCGGGGTCGATCACGGTGTCGTGGAGACCACCGACCGAGTGCACGACGGGGATGGTGCCGTAGCGCATGGCGTAGAGCTGCCCGAGGCCGCACGGCTCGAAGCGCGAAGGCATGAGGAACAGATCGCAGCCGCCGTAGATGCGGCGTGCGAAGCCGAGGTCGAAGCCGATGTGCACGGACACGTGGTTCGCGAAGAGCTCCCCGAGATAACGGAACCGCGCCTCGAGCTCGGGCTCGCCGGCACCGAGGACGATGAGCCTCGCGCCGAGGCGATAGAGCTCGGGCACGATGTCCGCGACGAGGTCGAGACCCTTCTGTCCCGTCATGCGCGCGATGACGCCGATCAGAACCTCGCCCTTACCCAGCGAGAGCTTCACCTCGCGCGCGAGCTCGCTGCGGCAGGTCGCCTTGCCCTCGAGCGAATCAGCGGTGAACGGGACGGGCAGGGCAGCGTCGGTGGCCGGATCGAAGGCGGTCTCGTCGATGCCGTTGAGAATGCCGACGAGTCGTTTGACTTCATAGGTTAAGAATCCGTCCAGGCCTTCTCCGAACGTCGGCGTGAGGATCTCACGCGCGTAGGTAGGGCTGACCGTAGTCACGGCGTCCGACATCGCGAGTGCGCCCTTCAAGAACGAGAGCTGGTCCCAGAACTCGACGAGCTTCGGCGTGAACACGGACCACGGGATCCCGAGCTCGTCCATGACGCTCTTTGGGAAGATGCCGCGGTAGGCGAGGTTGTGGATCGTGGTGACGATCGTCGACGAAGAACCCGCGAGTCGCGCGTAGATCGCGGCGGGACCTCCCTGCCAGTCATGGACGTGCAGGACGTCGGGCGTGCCCTCGAGGAGGTGTGGGCCGGCTGCGAGTGCCGCCTTGCCGAGTACCGCGAAGCGCACGTGATTGTCGAACCACTCGCTGGCGCCACCGGGACCGTAGAGGCCACCCGCGCGATCGTAGAGCGCAGGGCAGTCGACGAAGCCATACACCACGGCGCCGACGCGCGTGCGGCGAAGCGTCGAGGGGTACGAGCTCGCTCCGAGGGTGAGGGCGAGCGGAACATCGGGCAGGAACGTGTGCCCCGCTGCGATCACGCGCTCGGCGACGCCGCGATACAGCGGCACGAGCACCGCGGTCTCGGCCCCGCGCTGCGCCTGTGCGGCGGGTAGCCCGGCGAGGACATCGGCGAGGCCGCCCGTCTGTGCGAACGGTGCGACCTCGCTGGAGACGTGGAGGACCTTCAGACGCCCTCGGTGCCCGCGAACTTCTTGAACCGCGGCCCCGCCGACTCGTAGCTGTGTCGATTCTGGCCCGACACGACAAACGTTCCCGGCCGCAGCTGCGCGAGGAGCTCGGGCTCATTGCCCATGAGCTCGGCGACGTCGTTGGCAAAGACACACGGGCCCTTTGCGGGCACCAGCGTTCCCTTCGGAATGACGACGATGCCGGACTCGGTGACGAACGGGAACCGCTCGCGATCGTGCGCGAGGTCTTCGCCGATCACGCAGCCCGGTTCGATCTTGCAGTTCTTGTCGAGGAGCACCCGACGAAGACGCGCACCCTTGCCGATGTCGCAACCGGAGAGGACCACCGAGTCGGAGACCTCGGCACCCGCGTGCACGAAGCAATCGTACGACAACACCGTCTCGCGCACCGCGGCGCTCGCGATGATCGAGCCCTCGCAGATGAGCGAGTCATCGACGCTGGCAGGTCCGTAGTTCTCGCCGGCGCGCACGAAGCGAGCGGGCGGATAGTCACGCTGTGCGCTGCGGATCCGCCACTGCCGGTTGTAGAGGTCGAGCGCGGGAACACGCGCACGCAGCTCCATGTTCGAGACGAAGTAGCTGTCGATCGTACCCACGTCGCGCCAGTACGGCACCTGGCCGTCGGGCTCACCCGGGATGACGTTCTGTCCGAAGTCGTAGACGTGGACACGCGCACCCTCGGAGACCAGCTTCGGGATGATGTCGCGTCCGAAGTCGTGCCGCGAGGTCGGCTTGCCTCCGTCGTCGACGAGGACGCGCTCGAGCACCTCGCGCTTGAAGATGTAGTTACCCATCGAGACCAGCGACCAGCCGGGACGGCCGGGCATCTCGGGCGGGTGCTTAGGCTTCTCGATGAAGCCGACGATGCGGCCGCGATTGTCGACATCGATGATGCCGAACGCGCTCGCTTCGTGGACCGGCACCGGGAAGGCGGCGACGGTGAGATCTGCGTCGAGGTCCCGATGGGCCGCCTCCATCTGAGAGACATCGAACTTGTAGACGTGGTCGCCGCCGAACACGGCGACGTGTTTCGCGCGCGCATCACGAACCAAGTTAAGGTTCTGGTACACGGCGTCGGCGGTGCCGCGGTACCAGAATTCTCCGAGGCGCATCTGCGCCGGGACGACTTCGATGTACTCGCCAAATCCCGAGAGGCGCCAGTTGCGCGAAAGATGCTTGATCAGGCTCGACGACATGTACTGCGTGAGCACGTAGATCTTGCGGTATCCGGAATTTACGAAGTTCGATAGTACGAAGTCGATGATCCGGTATCGGCCTGCGAACGGAACTCCCGGTTTCGAGCGGTGGATGGTCAACGGGCCAAGGCGTGACCCTTTGCCGCCCGCCATGATCATCACGAGCGTGTCCTTCACGAGGTTCATCGTAGCAAGACCTCTGCCGGACCCGCCGGGAGCTAGCGCGAGAATCTCGCAGCGAGCGATGGATCTTCGCACCGCATCCACCTACTGCGCCTTCGCGCAGGCCTTCGCGTAGCGGGTGCCCGTGGAAGTGCGTGCGAGCAGGACCTGCCCGGGCCTAGCCGGCGCTCGGACCTTCGCCGGGGCTCGGTGTGGACGGCGAGGGATCCGGCGCGCGGAAGAGGTTGGCCCGGTAGAACCGCAACTCCCCGATCGACTCGCGGATGTCGTCGAGTGCGCGGTGTGATTCGTTCTTGGGCGGCATCTTCGTCATCGTCTGCGGATACCAGCGCCGCGCGAGCTCCTTGAGCGTCGAGACGTCGACCATCCGGTAGTGCAAGCGCGCGTCGAGGGCCGGCATGTAGCGCCGGATGAACCGGCGATCCTGGTGGATCGAGTTGCCGGCGAGCACCGGGCGCTCCTTGGCGCCGACGTGCTGCTTGATAAACTCGAGGGTCTGCGCCTCGGCGTCCGCCTCGGTTACCGACGACGCCTTCACGCGATCGATGAGCCCCGAGGCACCGTGGTGCTTCTTGTTCCAGTCGTCCATCCTTCCGAGAACCTCGTCGGACTGATGGATGACGAGGTCCGGACCCACACCGATCTCGACGAGCTGGCCGTCGGTGAGAATGGTCGCGACCTCGATGATGCGCTCGTGCGCGGGGTCGAGACCGGTCATCTCCATGTCGAGCCAGACGAGAACATCACCAGCCATGGGTCGGACCTAACCGATCCCGAGCGGATTGGGAAGGGGAGGCGTCTCGAGTAGCCGCGGGTGATATTGCCCCCACCCCAGGCCCCGACCGCACGCGCAAGGTGTTGGAACCGCGAGGGCCAGACATGGACCGCAAGCTGCAAACAGCGGTGGGCATGAGGACCGGATTCGTCCACGCCACGGTGCTCGCCTTCGCGCTCGCGGCAAGCTCGGCATGCACCGATGAAGAGGTCGGTGACGACAGTTGGTCCGACTGCGGCGGCAAGTGCGACGACGGCACCGGTGCGGTCCCCGCGCTCAACCAGCCCGAGCTCGTGATCAACGACCTCGGTGTGCTCGGCACGCTCGAGCGCGCCGGCTACGACCTCGCATCGCACCTCGGCGGAACGAGCACCAATAACGCGATGCTGGTGATGTCGTCGCCTGCGTATGGACAGCTGGTCTCGACGATCGAGGCGGACCTCCGCGATGTCCAGGCCGCCGATCCGACGCTCAAGGTCGGCCTGGCCAGCGGCCACCGATTGTTCGACGCCCGATGGCTGCGCGCTGCGAGCTCGAGCTTTCGCCTGGTCGGCATCACGAACCGCACCGATCGCATGCACGCGACTCCGGGCGCGTGTGGCGAAGTCCGGTTCGTCTACCGGCTCGGCTATACCTCGAGCAAGGGCAGCTCGCGGCTCCCGATGACCATGCTCGTCGTGCACGAGCAACCGATGGTCGGCGGCAGCTGCGCTGCGGCGGCGCGCGCATGGCAGGGCATGACCCAGAACGCCGACGAACTGCGAACCGGTCCGCTCGCAGCACTCGGCCCCGCGTCCCGCATCGAGATCAACCTCCAGAGCGTGCGGTGGCCTGCTGCGGTGCGTCCCGACATGGGTGGGCACGCCGAATACCTGCTGCGCGTGTTCGGCCTGTCGGGCGGCGCGATCGCGCCGATGCGCCTCTCAAACACGATCTCGACCACGCTGACCGCGGCGCAGAAGTCGGCGCTCCGCACGTGGATCGTCGCCAACCTCGACAACATCGACGACGGCACCGCCGAGGTGCCCGACGAGTTCCTCGCGACGCGCGCGTTCAGCGTCTCGCCCCGCGGGCTCGCGCGCGGGGCGAACCGTCCCTACCTGCAGGCGTTCCCCAACCCGGAGCAGGCGTTCGCCGATGTGAGCTTCGCCGGTCTGGACCTCGTGAAGACACCGGGCGGACTGCTCCGCCGCCTCGACACCATGACCTGCCAGGGCTGCCACCAGAGCCGCGGCCTCGCCGGCTTTCACTTCCTCGGTCAGGAGGATGCCGAGACCCCGCGCAGCAATGCAATCGAGGTAGGCACGTCGCCGCATCTCCACGAGGAGCTCCGCTGGCGCAGGACGGCGCTCGCCGACGTTGCGAGCACGGGCACGATCGCCACGGCGCGTCCGTTCGCGGATCGCAACGCGGCGGCTCCGGGCCAGTACGGCGCGCACTGCGGCCTCGGCGACGCGAGCTTCGCCGCCTGGACCTGCGCCACTGGCTATACGTGCAAGGACCTCAGCGGCGACGAGGTCGGTATGTGCGTTCCTGCGGAGAAGCTATCGGCGGGCGATGCGTGCGAGACGTCGAGCCTGACGTTCGAGACCAACCCCCACAAGGACCGCGTCACCGACATGAAGGTCGAGGCATGCTCCGTTCCGAGCGGGATAGCCGCGCGCTGTAGCCGCTCGGTGGCTTCGGGCTCCGTCGGCGGGTTCCCCAACGGTTCGTGCACGGCGAGCTGCCTCACGATGGGCGCGGTGGGCGGTGCGGCGATCTGCGGCGCCGAGCCCCCGTCGGGCTTCAACGACTGCATCGGCCAGGGCAAGCCGTTCGCCGAGTGCCTCGCCAACGCCAAGCCGCAGTTCCGCCGCCGTTGTGACGCCGGCACGCCGTGCGGCGACGACTACGTGTGCTCGGGCGTCCCCGGCGCGCCCAAGGGCGTCGGCGCGTGCATGCCGCCCTACTTCATCTTCCAGGCCCGCGTCGACGGCCACCCGGCGCCGTAGCGCGCGCGAAGCCCGAGCCCGAGCCCTAGCGAATGCGCGTGCCGCGTTGATGCGCGCGCCCCCAACGGACCGCGGAACGGCAACGGCAACGGGGGGCTCGACCTCGGCTAGGCCGCACGGATCGTCGGCGCCACCGCGCCCGGCGGCAGGCCCCAGCCGGGCTCGTAGCCGAACGCTTCGCGTGCCGAACGCGTGTGCGTGTTGCTGTCGACGAGGTCGAGCTGGTCCAGCGGCACGAGCGCCGGGTGCGCGTGGCCGGTCGCGTGCGCGAGGTGGAGGAGGTCCTTGCGCAGGGTCGCGAGGTAGTTCGCGAGGCGCGCGGATTTGAGCGTGGGATCGAGGCCGCGCATGAGCCACTTGCTCTGCGTGGCGACACCGGTGGGGCAGTGGCCCGTGTGGCACTGCTGCGCCTGGATGCAGCCGATCGACAGCATCGCCTCGCGCGCGACGTTGATCATGTCGCAACCCAGGGCGAGCGCGAGGAGCGACGTTTCGGGGAAGCCGAGCTTACCCGAGCCGATGAACACGACGTTGTGGTGTACGCCCGCTTCAGCGAACACGCGATAGACCTGCGTGAAGCCGAGCTTGAAGGGCAGGGCGACGTGGTCGGTGAACACGAGGGGGGCGGCCCCCGTGCCGCCTTCGCCACCATCGATCGTGATGAAGTCCGGCGCGCGCTTGGTCTTCTCGATCTGCGCGGCGAGCTCGCGCCAGAATCCGAGATCACCGACGGCGGACTTGATGCCGACCGGGAGCCCGGTCGCGTCGGCGATGCGCTCGATGAAGTCGAGCATGCTCGAGACGTCCGAGAACGCGGTGTGGTTCGCGGGGCTGATGCAGTCGCGATCCATGGGGATGCCGCGGACGCGCGAGATCTCGGGCGTGATCTTCGCGCGCGGTAGCACGCCACCGAGGCCGGGCTTCGCGCCCTGCGAGAGCTTGATCTCGATCGCACGGACCTTGGCCGACGCGACGCTCTCGAGCACGCGGTCGAGAGAGAACGCGCCGTTGTCGTCGCGTGCGCCGAAGTAGCCGGTGCCGATCTGCCACATCAGGTCGCCGCCGTGGCGATGGTGAGCGGAGATGCCGCCTTCGCCGGTGTTCTGCAATGCCCCTGCGATCGCGACCCCGCGGTTGATCGCCTCGACGGCAGCGGCCGACAGCGAGCCGTAGCTCATCGCCGATGTGTTCACGATGGACTGCGGCTGGAACGCGTGCTTGCGACCGCGCCACGCGCCGAGCGTCCGGATCGACGGCAGCTTGTAGCTGGGGTCATATCCCGGCTCGCCCGCGTGGGGTGTGTGCAGCGGGAACGCGCTGTGGCGCACGATGATGTAGCCGGGGCGTTCGATGTCATTGTCGGTGCCGAACGAGAAGTAGTTGTTCTCCTTCTTCGCCGACGAGTAGACCCACCGGCGCTGATCACGCGAGAACGGTCGCTCCTCGTCGTTCGAGGTCACGATGTACTGCCGTAGCTCGGGACCGACCGCTTCGAGCCAGTAGCGGAAGTGGCCGATGACGGGGAAGTTGCGAAGGATCGCGTGCTTCTTCTGCGTCACGTCGTAGATCGCGACGACCACGAGAAACGCGCCTACCCCGATGCCGAGCCATACCCACGTCGACATGGGCCGAGCATAGCGCGGCTACTCGCCGGACCAGTACCGAACCTTGCCGGTGTCCATGTGGATGAAGCCGCTGCTCGTATAAAGCCCGACCCCGCCGATGCGCTGCGCCTTCGCCCAGTCGTGCAGGGTGAGGGTGGGCACGCGGGGCAGATAGAAGTCGATCGCGTTGCCGTGCGTGTGCTGGCTGTCGCGCGCGACCTGGTGGCCCTTCTTGCGGAGGATGAGGTTGTATTTGGGGTGCCGGAACGCCGACACGACGATCGCGACGTCGCTGCGGAACTTCTTCGCCGCTGACATCACCATGTCGATGAGGCGCGGCTCCATCTGCGTCGGCTGGTTGGTGAAGTGGTCGCGCAGGAAGCGATTGACGGTCTCCGGTGATGGCTTCACATTTCGTTCGACGGCGAGCCACTCGTGCGTCCACGAGTTGTAGATGTTCACCACCGCGGCCGGCCGGGCGCCGACCTTGGGCACCGGGCCATGCTGCGTCGACTTCGCGGCGCGCTCGCGGTCCTTCTTCGGGAGAGCGTCGGCGTGGGCGACCGCGGCGAGTACAGCGAGGACCGCGAGGGCGCGGATCACTGCGGCCGTCCGCGCAGCTGGACGAGCTTCTCGGCGGGGAGCACTTCGTTGAGCGAGCCCGAGCGGAAGCCGGCGAGGTCGAGCGCGACGTAAGCGAAGCCAAGCTCCTTGCCGAGCGCAACCACGCGTTCGCGCACGCCGGGGGCGAGGATCGTCGGCAGCTCCTCGGTGGTGAGCTCGAGGCGCGCGATGGTGTCGTGGAAGCGGACGCGCAGCTGGCGGAAGCCGAGCGCACGCAGGCCGTCCTCGAACGCGTCGACGCGGCGGAGGCGGTCGGGGGTGATCTGGGTGCCGTACGGGAACCGCGACGACAAGCAGGCGAGCTGGGGCTTGTCCCAGGTGCGGAGCCCGAGCTCGCGCGACAGAGCGCGGATCTCGGCCTTCGCGAGCTGGGCGTCGACGAGCGGCATGCGTGCGCCCCGAGCGCGTGCGGCGGCGATGCCCGGGCGAACGTCGCCGAGGTCGTCGAGGTTGGTGCCGAGCGCGACGGGTGCGTCGTCGAGGGTGCGGGCCAGCGGCGCCGCGATGTCCATCAGCTCGGTCTTGCAGAGCGCGCAGCGGTGCGTGGGGTTGTCGGCGAAGCCCGGGACCTCGAGCTCGTGTGACTCGATCACGTGGTGCCGGTCGCCGAGCCCGAGCTCCTTGGCGAGCGCGATCGCGTCGGCGATCTCCGAGCGCGCTATCGTCTGCGAGACCGCGGTGACTGCATGGCAGCGGTCGCCGAGGACGTCGGCCGCCACCGCGAGCAAGAACGCGGAGTCGACGCCGCCGGAGAACGCGACGACGACGTGCTGGTAGTCAGCGAGCGTTGCGCGCAGGGTAGCGAGCTTGGAACTACCGGACATCGTCGAGAACCCTAGCGCACTCGCTTGCGGAGGTCGATCGCCCAGGTGTGCCCGGGGAGCTCCTCCACCCCGAGGACTTCCTGGCCCCATTCCGACGCGCTGCGAGGGATGTTGCGCACGGCGGGCTCGTGATCGACGAGGACGCGGAGGGTCGCGCCCACGGGCAGGGCCTCGAGCGCGAGCTTGGTGCGGACGAAGGTGAAGGGGCAGACCTCGCCGCGCACGTCGCAGATGTCACCAGGTGATGACGCGGTCGGCGGTGAAGATGCGCGCGAGGAGGAGGTCATGGTCCGCACCCTCCAGATACACCACGTCGTCGCCGTCGGCCACTGCACCCTCGGCAACCACGTGATTCGGGCGCACGAGATGCAGCGTGCGCCGCTCGGGCCGCCCGTCGGCGGCCGGGCATGTCGCACGTACGCCTTTGCGTTCAGGACCCCACACCTCCACGACGTCCGCACGATCCAGCACCTCGCCCAGATTCGAGCCGACCGTATGCCCGAATGCCTGCAACGTCGTTGCCGCACGTTGCGCGAGCGGGGTCAGCGGTTCGCTCGCGAGGACCACGTCGACCTCGGCGCCGCGCAGCGTGACGCCTAGCGCCGCGCGCAGGGCCTCGGATTGCCGGTGTGGATCGGACGTGTGCGCGTAGACAAGGATCTTCATGTCAACGCTACCACGCGATCGCTGGTACCGAGCACGGCGGCGTGGTCGTCCTGGCTGCCGCGCACGATGCCGTCGGGTAGGTCGAGGCCGACGGCGGAGTTGGAGCACGCGGTGAGCTCGCAGTCGTCATCGAGGAGCGCGATCGCGATGTCGGGACGTTCGGCGACGGCGTTGACGCCCGCATCCATGAGGAACATTACGACCTCGTGGCGTGCGCGGCGCGCTGCGTGGGCGAGGCCGGCGGCGGTGGCGAGATCCGCGCGCGTAGCGAGCACGATGCCGAGCTTCACGGCTGCCACCTCGCGACCTCGATGAAGTCCTGCGCGTCGTCGGACCACGCGAACTGCGCGAGCTCGGTGACGTGCGTCGCGTCGACGCCGATGACGAGGTGCTGGACCGGATAGCTCCCCGCCGCCATCGCGCGATCGACGTCGGAGAAATAGGCGCGGCCGTTGGTGTGCGAGTGATAGACGATGCGCGCTGGCGTCGGACCGTCGAAGCTCCGCGCAAATGCGAGCAGCTCCGCCCCCGCGATCACGAAGCCGGTGTCAGCGCCGCGCTCCGGCGTCAGCGGATGCTGGCCGTCGGTCTGCGCGTTACGGCATGCGACCACCGCGTCGACATGGTTCGCCCCCGCGGGGCCGGTGAGGTACCCGCAACATTCCGCCGGAAACTCCGCGCGTGCCTGGGCGAACAGCTCCGCACACACGTTCTGCGAAAGCGCGATCGGCGGCGCCGCCGCCAAGGGGGCGGACGACATGGGCGGGCGTGCGCGTTCGTCGTCGGGCGCCATGGTGGCTAGCGGTTGGCGATGTCGGCCATCCAGCGCGTCGCCGCCAGGCCGCCGCGCCAGAAGGCGAGGGCGGTGGCATCGCCGTCGACGGAGGGCCACCAGTCGGGTACAGCGTTGACACCGACGTCGGCGACGTGCGCCTCCGTCGTGGCGGCGACGTGGGCGTCGGGGCCAGCTTTGGCAATCTGCGCGAGCTCGTCATCGGTGGCGCCCGGGACGATCACGGTGCCGACGCCGCCCGCGGCGAGGTAGGTGGCCGCGATGAGATCGGCGATGGGCTCGCGCGAGACCGTGACGCGCGCGGAGGATCGCAGGAGGGCGGTCTGCCCGAGGCCGCCGACGTCAGGCAACAGGATGTGCCGCGCATAACGGCGCACCTGCTCGTCACGCACGTGGCGCTCCGAGGCCGCCGGCGATGGCGGGGATGATCGAGATCTCGTCGCGGTCGCTCACCTTCGCGTCGAGCCCGCCGAGGTCACCGATGTCATCGGCGCCGACGTAGATGCGGATGAACGGCTTCACCTTGCCGGTGCCGTCGAGGAGCCTGGCGCCGATGCCAGGATGCTTCTTCTCGAGCTCGGCGAGCGCCTCGCGGACGGTGCCCGCGATGATCTCGACGTCGGAAGCGCCGCCGGTGAAGCTACGCAGCGCACTGGGGACTCGGATGCTCGCCATCAGGATCCTTTCGCGACGCGCACGGGCGCCGGCTCGAACGGGGACACGGGAGCCTTTGCGCACGCAGGGCAGCCGCGGCGTGGCGCGAACTGGACGATGCGCGGCGTCGACTCCTTGCGCAGGTCATCGAACACGAACAACGAGCCCGCGTGCGTGCGGTCGCCCTGCGCGAGGCCGACGAGGAGCGCGGCGGCGAGCCCGCCGATCGCACCGACCACGGGGCCGAGTACGCCGGCATCTGCGCAGGTCGGTGCTTCCTGCGGCTCCTCGAACAGGCACCGGTAACACGCGACACCGGGGGCGCCCGCCATCGCATTGCCGCCATAGCGCAGCGCGGCCGCGATCACGTACGGGCGGCCGTTGGCCACGGCCCAGTCGGCCACTGCGAACTTCGTCGCTGGATCGTCGCTGCCGTCGATGATCACGTCGGCATCGGCGAGCTGTTCGTCGGCGAGCGCGGGGGTCCAGCGTTCCACCACACCGCGCGCCTTGCCGCCGCGCGCGACGACGGCATCCGCGAGCCTGGTGGCCTTCGGGCGGCCGAGGTCGTCGGTGGTGAACTGGATCTGGCGGTGCAGGTTCGACAGCTCGACGCTGTCGTGGTCGACGATCGCGAGGTCGAGGCCCGCGGCACCGAGCGAGAACGCGATCGGTCCTCCGAGGCCGCCGGCGCCAACGATCGTCGCGCGCGTGATCACGCGGCCTCCGCGCCGCATAGCTTGCACTTGCCGTCCTTGCCGATCACGCCGACACATGCCCCGTCGGGGCATAGGGCGCGCGGCGCGTCGTCATCCGAGGACTCGACGGGCGCCGGTGTGAGCGCTGCGACGTCCGCTGCAGGCACGCTGGCCGCGAGGTCGGCGGCCGCAGCGCGGAGCGTGGCATCGTCCGTGGCGGACGGGAGCGAGGGCCGCGGCTTCCACGTCGGAGACTTCTTGCCGCAGACCTTGCACGCGCCCGTCTCATCGATCACCCCGACGCAGGCGCCGTCCGAGCACAGCTCGCGCTCGACCCACGGTTCCTCTGCGCCCGAGTCCGCGCCCGAGCTCTCGTCGTCGTGATCCTCGTCGTGATCCTCGTCGTGTTCCGAGTCCTCATCACCATCGAGCTCGCTGGTGTGCGGAGCCGGCACCGGCGCGAGGCCGTGCTTCCCGCACACCTTGCACGTACCGTCGTTGCCGATCACGCCGGTGCAGGCGCCGTCGGGGCACAGCTCGCGCTCGTTCCACTCGCTCATCCGATTCCTCCGAGCACCGCGAACAGATCGGTCGTCAGGTAGAAGGTCAGGTCGACATCCCCCAGGCGCAGCCGCGTCTTGGACCCTAGCGGGCGCTCCTTGCGCGCGAGCAGCGCCTCGCCTTCGAGCGAGCTGCCGTTCTTGGAGCCCGCATCGGCGACGACCCAGTGACGGCCATCCTGCTTCATGTAGGCGTGCAGCCGGGATACCGAGTGGTCGGCGATCACGATGTCATTGTTCGAGGTCCGGCCGATCGTGATGCGATCGGGGAACGAAGCCCCAGCCTTCTTGGCGAGCGGATAGAGCTCGAGCTCCTCCGGGCCTTGCGCGTGTGCGCCTCGAGGGGTCGCCAGGTCGAGGTCCACGCGCTGGATGGTGTGGGTCGAGACGGCCGGCTCTTCCTCGCGCTCCTCGGGAGCACGGATGCGTACCAGCGCGGCAGGGGCGGCGGCTGCGAGGAACTCCGCACGGCCCAGCGTGACGAGGTTGCGGTAGTGCGCCGTCGCGTCCACTGCGGGACTTATCCCCCAGGGTCGGCGCCTGGGCAAGAGTGCGAGGAAACGAGGTTTGACAGGTCCCGAGGCCGCGGGGTAAACGTCCCAGAAATGTACGATACGTCGGATATCCGCAAGGGCCTCAAGGTGCTCATGGACGGCAACCCGTGGACGGTTGTCGAGTTCCAGTTCGTGAAGCCCGGCAAGGGAGCCGCGTTCACGCGCACGAAGTTCAAGAATCTCCTGAACGGCACCATCAAGGAGATGAACATTCGCTCGGGGGAGAAGCTCGAGCCCGCGAACGTCGAGACGCGCGATATGCAGTTCCTCTACAAGGAGGGCGGCGACCTCGTCTTCATGGACCAGACGAACTACGAGCAGGTCTCGATCAGCGCCGACCTGATCGGCGAGGCGCACGACCTCATGAAGGATAACCTGCCGTGCACGGTGGTGTTCTTCAACGAGCGCCCGGTCGACGTCACGCTGCCGACGTTCGTGTTCCTCGAGGTCACCGCGTCGGAGCCCGGCGTCAAGGGTGACACCACGGGCAACGTGACCAAGCCCGCCACCGTCGAGACCGGTGCCACGGTCGCCGTGCCGCTGTTCATCCGCGTCGGCGACACGATCAAGATCGACACGCGCACGCACGAGTACGTCGAGCGTGTCACCAAGACCTGATCGATGATCGATGACGTGACCGTCCGCGGGCGCGTCCTCGCGCTCGACGGTGACGTCGCGATCATCCGCAGCGAGCGACGCGATACACGTGTCGCGGCTCAGCCGGGCTGGCGTGCCGGTGACCTCGTCGAGGGCTCGGCCGTCGTGCGCGCGTTTCAAGACGGCGACTATCCGGCGCCACGCACCGAGGTCGCGCGCCTCTCGCGCATGCGCCTCGAGGCGCTGCGGGCCCGCGCGCGCGCGCTGTCCGCGCTGCGGGCGTTCTTCGCCGAACGCGACTTTACCGAAGTCGAGACGCCGCTGCTGGTGCCGAGTCCTGGCCTCGAGATCCACCTCGAGGCCGTGCCCGCCGGCGGCGGCTACCTCATCACCTCGCCCGAGTACCAGATGAAGCGCCTGCTCGCCGCGGGCTTCGAGCGCATCTTCCAGGTGTGCAAGTGCTTCCGCGCCAACGAGAGCGGCCCCCACCATGCGAGCGAGTTCACGATGGTCGAGTGGTACCGCGGGTTCGCGGAGCTCGACGCGATCATCCGCGATACCGAGGAGCTCGTCGCCGCCGTCGTGCGCACGGTCTCGGGTGGTTCCCATGCCCGCGTGGGTGGGCGCGCGATCGACGTCACGCCGCCGTGGCCGCGCCTGAGCGTGCGCGAGGCGTTGCGGCGTTGGGCCGGCGTCGAGGTGCAGGGAGACGAGCCCGCCGAGGTGCTGGTTGCCGCGGTGCGCGCCGCGGGTATCGAGGTTACTGATGACGCTGCGTGGGACGATGCCTTTTTTGCGGCGTTCCTCGCGCGCGTCGATCCCGCGATCGCCGCGCTCGATCGCCCGCTCGTGCTGGAAGACTGGCCGGCGCCGCTCGCCGCACTGGCCAAGCGCAAGCCCGATGACCCGCGCACGGCGCTGCGCTTCGAGGCATACGTCGGTGGGATCGAGCTCGCCAATGCGTTCGGCGAGCTCACAGACCACCTCGAACAACGCGCTCGCTTCGAGGACGATCTGCGCATGCGGCGCCAGCGGGGCAGGGCGGTCTATGCTCTCGACGAAAGGCTGCTCGCTGCGCTCGCCGAGGGGCTACCGCCATCGGCAGGTATCGCGCTCGGCTTCGACCGTCTCGTCATGCTCGCGACAGGCTGCGACGACATCGCGCACGTGTTGACGTTCACCAGCGCCGAGCTGTAGCCCCTGGCACGGCGCATGCTCGCTTGGGGCTGCATGAGCCCCGAGTGGGTCGCGTACGTTGCGATGGTGCTGAGCGTCTCGGCGTTCGTGCCTCAGACGTGGAAGGTTATTTCCACGCGCAGCACCAAGGCGCTGTCCGCGCCGATGTGGGTTGTCGAGGTGCTCGCATTCGCGACCTGGACCACCTATGGCGGGCTCCTACGCAACTGGCCGATCCTGATCACCAACGCGATCTGCGGGACCCTCGCAGCCGTCGTGCTGATCACGAAGCTGGTCGTCGAGCGTGGGCATGCGCTCGCCCCTACAACATCGCGGCCGAAACCGAGCTGACCTTCCGCGACGCCGTCGAGACGCAGAACCGCGATCAACGGACTCTAGTTCCTCGGCGGAAGCGCTTCGGAGGGAGGCGGCGTTGCGAGTACCGCTTCCACGTCGATGTCGTGTTGCGAGAGGAGCTCGACGGCGCGCGGACGCTGCGTCTCGCTGAACACGGCGAGCGCATCGCGGAGCGCGACGCGCAGGCTCTCCGTCTGCATCGCAAGCACACGCGCCATGGCGGCCTTGTCGGGGCCGCCCGCACGGGGGCCACCCATGCCGCCGCCGGGTGGGCCGCCGGGTGGTACTGGCGGGCGGTGACGCGGACGTTCGGCCTCGAGCCGGCGCAACTCGACGTCAAGGCGCGCATCGATCTCGCGCAAGCGCATCACCTGGTCGTCGAGGAGCGCGAGGTCATGCGCCGCGTCGATCAGGATGCCGATGACGGTACCCGAGGCAGGTGGCAAGGGCATCTGCTCGATAGGCTCCGCAGGGGCGCGCGGTCCGGCGTCGTGCTGGCAGGCAGCGAGAACACAGACAAGCCAGGTACGTAGGTGCGAGCGCATGGTGCGGCAGCATGCACGCTTGTGACGTCACCGCTGTTGCGGTCGTGTCTCGACTTGTTTCGCCAACCAGCTGCGCGCGGCGTCGATCCGCTTCGCATGGCCTGCAAGGATCTCGGTCACGGCGCGCTCGACCTCGGCGCGCGGAGGATCGAGCGGGCCGAGCGCCGGCGTGATGACGGCCATGCCGCGGCGGAACCGTGCTTCGATCATGGCCAGAGACGCAACGGTATCGAGCGCCTCCGCGACGAGGACGCGATAGCGCTGCGCATAGACAGGATCGTCGAGCAACTTGCGAATCAACGGCCAATCGTCGGTGATGGTCTCCTGGCCGATCGAGCGCGTGCCGACGAACGGTGGGCCATTCCCAAACGCCTCGTTGTGGTCCCAGTGGATCCAGGTGAGGCGGCCACCGCGCGGCGCGAACAGGTAGTAGTTGTGAGCCATCCGTCCATAGCTGTCCCATTCGGAGATCAGCGTGTCGATCACGAGCCAGCGCAGGAAGCGCTCGACGTCGAAGGCCCGCTCGAGGCGCGCGCGCCAGGCGGCGGCATCGGTGCGGTCTGCGTGGAGCGCATCGAAGAGCGCGCGGGCGGGCTTCATGTCGGGCTTTTCACCCTTGGCGCCGAGCGAGCTTGCGTCGAACGTGTGCCAGCGTGCTCCACGGCCCTCCGGCTTGTAGAGGACACCGTCGGCGGTGGCGAGCTCGCGACGCAGGAACGCTTCGTCGTCGGGAAGCTCGCTCGCCGTGTAGAGGCCGAGATCCTCATCGCCGGCACCGCGATCGAGCACGACGTGGAAGGTGGCGCTGGCGGCCGTCGGGATGCCGAACGCCGCGAACGTCTCGTTGGCGACGCGCGCGCGGAGCAGCGACCGATCACCGAGATTGTTGGCGAGGGAGATGCTCTCGAAGCCGAGCAGGCGCTGCTCGACGAACTTGTCGATCTCGATCCGGTACGGCATTCGCGCGCTGCCTGGCTCGTAGCTGCGCATGAGCGTGGAGTTGCCCTTGAAGCGAACGCCAATGCGCCGCGCGCGGGTACCGCCGAGCGCGAGGTCCGCCTCGACATAGATGGGGTTGCGCTCGTGCAGCACGAGCATCTCGTCGGGCGGTGGTCCCGGCGGAAACCTGCCCAGGATCCCCTCGGGGGGCGGCCCCGGTGGAAAGCCGGGCAGAGGCGGTATGCGCGCCATCAGGGACCGCAGATCGTCGGTCATCGTTTTCCAGCGCGCGGGCGTGATGTGCAGCTTGGCCTCGACGACGACGCCCTGCGGAAACACGGTGGCGTAGTCAGGCTGCGCCGCACAGGCAATGCCAACCATGGCGATCGCGACTGCGCGCATCACGCGACGGGTAGCTCCATGCGCACGGTGGTACCGGCGCCGAGCTCGCTCGTGACCCCGATGGTGCCGCCGTGCGCCTCGACGATGCGCTTGGCCAGCGTGAGGCCGAGCCCGACGCCTCCTGTTTCCCGCGAGCGGCTGCGGTCGGCGCGGAAGAAGGCGGTGAACACGCGGGGCAGGTCCTCGCTCGCGATGCCGCAGCCACGGTCGGCGACCTCGAACACGATCTTGCCGTCGCGCTCGCATGCCGAGAGTTGCGTTGGCGCGCCAAGATCGGGCGTGTACTTGTGTGCGTTCTCGAGCAGGTTGTCGAGCACGCGGCGAACGAGCATCGGATCGACCTCGAGCGTCGACAAGCCGGAAGCGAGCCGGACCTCCAGCGCGCGTTCCGGGTGCCGCCCCTCGTGCCGTGCGACGGAGGCCTCGACGATGTCTGCGGGGGCCGTCAATTGCTTGCGCAGTGGGATCGAGCCTGGTCCATTGCCGGAGACCTCGAAGCGCATGGTGGTCAGGATGTCGTCGACGATGCGCTCGAGCTCGCCGACATCGACCGCGATCTCGGCGAGTGACGCGCGCGCCGCGGCTGCATCGCCTTCGCCCGCGAGGTCGAGCGCGACGCCGATCCGCGCGAGCGGCGTGCGCAGCTCGTGCGCGACGTTGGCGAACAGTTCCTTCTCGGCGCGCATCAAGCTCTCGATGCGCTCCGCCATCTCGTCGAAGCGGACGCCGAGCTCGCCGATCTCGTCGGTGCGCGCGAGGTGGCTGCGCGCGGATAGATCGCCGCCGCCGAGAGCGCGGGCTGTGCGTGCGAGTCGATCGATCGGTCGCACGAGCCAGCGTGCGGTCACGATCGCGCCAAGTACAAGGATGAGCAGTGCGCCGACGAGGATCAGGATCGGGCCCGTCCAGCCGGGAGGCTGAGCGCGTTCGCCGCGAGCGACGAGCAAGCCACGGTCACCCGCGATGTGAAACGGAAACACGAACGGTCGTTCGATGTAGCTCCACCAAACCGGGAGCCCGGGCCCGAAGCTCGCGCGCTCGCGTGCTGGTCCGTCAGGCGGGGAGCCCGGCAGAGGCGGCATGTTGTCGCCAGGCGGCAGGAGCGATAGGTCCGGCGGAGCACCACCCGCGTTGGGAATCGGCGGTCCGTCGTGCAGGAATCGCGGCGGAACGCGCGGGACGGCGAGCGGTGGGTCGACGTTGGTCGCCACCAGCTGGCGCTCGCTGTTATAGATCGAGACCGCGATCCGCTCGCTGCGCAGGCGCGAGAGCTCGGCATCGAGACCCACGCCGCTGTTCGCAACCGTGGCGAGCGCGATGGGATCGAGGTGGTCCTCGGGGCGTGCCTCACCGAGCGGGCGCGTGATGATCACGATCACGACCGCGGTCATCATCAGCAGCGCGAGCTGCAACACCGCGACGGTGGCCATGCGCGAGGCCAGCGACCGAAACCGGCGTGGCCTGATCGCCGCCGGGCTCATCCCTCGCTCGGCACGAGCATGTACCCGATGCCCCGCACGGTTTTCAGCATCCGCGGATTGCGCGCGTCGTCCTCGAGCTTGGACCGGAGGCGCGACACGACGACATCGATCGAGCGGTCGAATGCTTCTTCGGTCGTACCGTGTACGAGTTGGAGCAGCTGCGTGCGTGCGAGCACGCGGCCGGCACGCTGGGCGAGCGCGTGGAGCAACGTGAACTCGTTGGTGGTTAGGGCGACGGGTTTACCGTTCACCATCACCTCGAGCTTCGCGGCATCGACGATGAGGTTGCCGACCTGCAGGCGCTCGGCGCGCGGGCCCGCTGTTCCTCGCGCGCGGCGCGCTTGCGCCCGAATGCGCGCGAGCAGCTCGCGCGACTGGAACGGCTTGGTGACGTAGTCATCGGCGCCGCCCTCGAGGCCGAGCACGCGGTCGGCCTCCTCGGTGCGGGCCGTTACCATGATGACCGGGACATCGGACCGCGCGCGGATCTGCGCGCACAGGGCCTGCCCGTCGAGCCCCGGGAGCATGAGGTCGAGCAACACGACGTCGGGCCGGACCCGCTGGATCTCGGCCAACGCCCGATCGCCGCGCGTCACTAGGTGAACCAGCACCTGGTGAGACGTCAGATATTGTGTGGTCAGGCGGGCGAGGCGCTCATCGTCTTCGACGTAGACCACGACGATCTCGGACTCGGTCTCCACGCCTCGCAGTATCGCACCGTAAACCGACGGCGCACCCCACCGACACATTCAGTAACAGCCTCATTGATATGGCCGCGCTTGCTTGATGTAGAGAGCTGGGCTTTCGCCCGGGGCCCCGTCGAACTTCCACTCGACGTCCATCGCATACCAGTCGACCCCGGTGCCGTACGAGGCGCGGAAGTAGCTGTGGATCTTTTCGAGCGCCGTCGAGAGCTCGAACACCTGGGCGTCGGTCAACACGTGCGTCCCAGCCGCCGTCAGGTTCGAGCGGCCGAGGTAGACCACCGGCTGCCCGGTCTGACTGAAGTAGTGAAGATACTGATCGGTCGACACCCCAGCCGCGGGCAGCACCACCGATGCGCCGCCGAGCTGTGCATTCACGTAGAGCGCGGGCGAAAGGCCGCTGGTGTCATATGGGTTGTTGGTGAGAGCGACGCCATTGGCCTCCTCGTCGGGGAAGGACCGGTGCACGAGCATCGCCATGCCAACGGCGAGATGATCGATGCCGCGGTAGCTGCGCTCCTGGAATGCCCTGAAGTACCAGACACTCGACCACACCTCGCGCACCGCATCGAGCACGGGCCGCTGGTCATCGCCAGGATCGCCGGCGACCGAGGTGTAGAGCCCGGCCCCTGTGAAGCCGTCGAGGTCCTCGGCATTCGTACTGGAGCGAAACTTCATGCGCGTGTTCGGAAACTCGGCGAGCTTGGCCAGCAGCAGGGTCTCGAACGCTGGATCGACGGGTGCGGTCATCATCGCAGCGCGCAGCTCCGCGAGCTTGATGGCGCGAGTGGCGGCGTCGTTCTGGAAGCCAGGATCGGCGAGCAGCAAGGTGACCTGCTCGTCGAAGCCGTTCTGCTCCATGAACTGCTGGTAGTAGTAGAGCGGAATCGCGAACGCCTTCGGGTGCGGGACGCCGTCGATATGGGCGAGGGCGCCGAAGTGCGCGGCCTTGCCGCCGTAAGCACGGGTCGCTTCCTTGATCTTGGCCTTCAGCGTTGTCGACGTATCGTCGACGTCGATGAGATCCACGTCGTCGCGCAGGTCGGTCGCTGTGAGGTTCGCGCCCGGGACCTGCACCGTCGCGGGCCGGTGCTCTTCCCACCAAAGGTCGGCCTCGGCTTGCGTGACCTCTTCGACGATGTAGTCGAAGGCGGTGACCTCGAGACGCACCCATTTGCCCTCCAGCGCGCGCAGCGCCGGCTCGTCGTACGCACCACGCAAGGCCATGTTGGGCGTGCCGCGGTTCTTCGACAGCACGTTGACGTGCGACAGGGGGGTCTGGAACGCGTCGGTGATGATGCCCATCGCGACGGAGATGTCGTTGGGTACGGTGTCGAGGACCGCGATGTCACGGAAATTCAGGTACGCGCGGCCGTCACTCAGCTCGGCGGCCTTGTAGAAGTGCAGCTGCCCGTAGCTCTCGGCCAGGTTGAGCGGCTGGTAGGTGATGCCCTCGAAGAGCTCGTCGGTGCTGATGACGCGAACGCGCGCGGGTAGGGTGGCCGCGACGTCGACCAGGTTGTCGGAGGTGGGATGGAAGTAGAGCTTTTCGCTCGTGAAGCTGTGCGCGACGATCTGGTCATACGCGAGGGCGATCATCTCGACGCTGGCCGTGTCGTACGGCGACAGCTCGAAGGACCACACGTCAGGCTGCTCGTAGTGCGTGAGCGAGCCGAGGATGAACCGCCGCGAGGGCGAGAAGTACTCGGTGGTGTTGAACTGCGCCAGCATCGGTACGATCGGCCGGCCGTCGCCGGAGAGGTGCGTGGACGCAAACTCGTAATGGGTCGGAAACCGCGTCGAGTTCTGGAAGTAAATCGCATTGCCATCCTCGCGATCGATGACAGTCTTGACGGCGCGTGCACTGGGGATCGTCGCGTCGAGTGGCGTGGACGCGAGAGCCTCGAAGTCAGCGGCGCAGCCCAGCTTGGTGGTGAAGTCGTCCTCGGCGGTGAGCCCGGTACACTGCGGCGTGGACTCCCCGCAGGCGGCGACGAAGAGCGAACAAACGAGTACCCAATGCATGGCAACTCCCTTCAAAACGCAGCTCCGATCTGGACGGTCGCGGCGCGGCGGTCGCGGAGGTCGAGGTCCCCTGCGAGCTCCATGGGCCGATTCGCGCCGGTCTGGCGCATCTCGAGCTGCAGCTGGACGCGCCACCGCTTCCACTGGCCGCCGTTGAGGCCCGCAGCGGTCTCCCACACGATGTCGTCGGCGACCGCGAGATCGGGATCGAGCACGCTGCCGCTGACGAACGGCTCGAGGTACCAGCGCTTCGCGCGTGCGCCCAGGCGCCACGCCACGATCGTCCGCGCCGAGCCGAAGTGCACACGCTCCGTGGAGGCGGGCGTAGCGTCCAGTGCCGACGAGCCCGCGGTGAGCTCGGCCCACGCGCGCGGACCGGCGTGGTCGTCGAGATCGAGCGCGGCGCCCGCTCCGGTCGCCCACTCGCGGTGCGGGATGGCGCTGGTGCCATCGTGCGCGAGCCGCGTGGATGCCCACACCTCGAGCTCGAGCTCGGGGAGCGGCGTGAGGGAGCCCCGGGCGACGCCGTCGAGGCCGAACCGCTGCGCGAGCGTGCCTTCCTGCGCATCGCCTGTGATGTCGCGCGACTGGAATGCGCCGATCTGGAGCGTGGGCGCGAGGCGGTGTGTGCCTTTCCAGATCGCCATCGTGCCCACGCGGCGTCCGGCGACCTCGAGGCCGTCGTCGAACACGTCGGAGAGGAAGCCGCGGTCGACGGTCGGCAGCGTCCAGCGCGAGGTCGTCTCGATGATCGAAGCGGGCATGCGGAAGCGGCCTGCGCGCACGGAGACCTGGTCGGTGACGCGCAGCTGGAGATAGCCATCGCGGAGCTTCGCGTTGCCGCTCGCGGCGTCGAGCTTGACGACGAACGTGAGGCGCTTCTTCTCGTAGCGAACGTTTAGCCGGACGCTGTTCAGATCGAGCACACCCGTCCACGGGCCGTTCTCGAGCGCGTCGAACGTCTCGCGCACGAAGACGCGGCCACCGATCTCGAGACCGTCGAGCGCCGAGGTCGCTGCGGTGCCTTCCTGGAGGCGATGACGTCGTGGCCCGGAGGGTGACGAGCGGCCAGGCGGCTCGAACGGCAGGGGCGCCGGTGCTGTACGTGGCGCGGCCCGCGTAGGTGGGGGCGGCGTTGGCTCTTCCGTCGCTGGCGCCTGGGCCGCGGCGACGGGCGGGCACGCCGCAAGCAGACACAGGCTGGTGAAGCGCTTCATTCCTGCGGCTCCGCGAGCTCGTAGCGGACAAGCTCTTCGGTCTGCTTGCCCACCTCTTTCACCTTGCCGACGCCGCGCGCGAACCAGTACCACTTCTCGGCCTGGCCATCCTCCTCGCCGATGCGGTGAACGCGCAGCGCGGTGAACGTGCCGGCCGGCACCGTCACTGCGTCGGCGGTCGCCTCGACGGTCCACACGTCGGACTTATCCTTCGTGGTCACGGCGCTGGTGACCGGATCCACCTCGAGCTTGACGTACGAGGTCACCCACGAGACGCCCTCGACAAGGTGCGCTGGTGACTCGTCGACGCGGACCTTCTCGGGTACGTAGAACTGATCCGAGAGGAGCGTCTCGGTCAGGTCATACGAGCGCTCACGGTGCCGCGCGATCGACGTGCAACCGTCTGCCTGCCACGCGATCGTAATGCCGTCGATCTTCTCGGTGCGTGTGCGGAATGCCATGGTTCCAGCCTTCCGATCGCCGACGTCCTCGAACGCCTCAACGGTGCTGGTCTTGTCCACCGCGGCGGTGCCGTCGTCGGGCGTGCCCCGATACGTCCATCGCGTGCCGACTGCGAGGGGCAGGTAGCGCTCGTTCGTAGGGGTCGTGCACGCGGTGGTGCTGGCGTCAGGTGTGGTCGCGACTTGTTCTGTGCCGCAAGCCGCGACAAGCGTGACGAGGAACCGTCTAGTCATCGATCACCTCCACCACATGGATGCCGGTGACGCCGCTCGCGACGATGGCATCGTGGAGTGCGCCAGCGTCGGGCGCACGCGCCGCCTCGATCTCGAGCACGACATCGTGGGGGCCACGGCCGACGGGGAGCGTCACCACGCGCAGCGCAGGGAATGCGCGGTGCAAGCGCGGCATGGACACGGGAGCGTCGTCGAGCGATACGCGGATCCGTGCCCGGCGTGGCGTCCCAGTAGCGTCGAAGAGCACCAGCAGGAGCGCGACGAACAGGGTGGTTACCACGGCGATTGCCTCGAGACCCATCCCGCACGCCATACCGACGCCGATGGCGACGAACATCACCGCGGCATCGCGCGGATCCTTGATGCCCGACCGGAACCGGATGAAGCCGCCGAGTCCGACGAGGCCGAACGCGCGCGCGATGCTGTCGCCGATCATTGTCACGAGGATGGCCCCGGCGACGGCGATCAACGTCTGGGCCTGCGCGGTGTCGACCGGCATCGGCTGGCGGCCGAATACCAATCGCCATGGCCGGTAAGCGAGCGCCGCGCCGAGTACGAGCGCGAGCACGAGCCGGGTCGCGATGGTGCCGAGGTGAGAGAAGTCGAGTCCGCTCGTGCTCCCGACGGAGCCAACATCGGCAAACGCAGTCATCATGCAACCGCCTTTCGCAGTCCAGCGCCGACGTCGAGCAGCGCGACGTGGCGGAGCAGGGCTAGATTGTCCGGGTACCGTGCGAGCTGGCGCTCGACGAGCGCGCGGCCGCGGTCGGTCGCGGCGAGCGGCCCGAGGCTCTTGACGATGCTCGCGGGCCAGCGATCGGCGAGCGACGTACGGAGGGCCCAGGCCGCGGGGTGATCCATGCCGATGATCGTGCCGAGGACTTCCTTGGCGGTCTCCCCGGCGCGCGCGCGCAGCTCCCACGCTTGCTCGTGGTCGAGCCCCGCGAGCGTGCGGAGCACCGGTCGCGGGGCACGCAGGATCCACGCCCGCCGCCATGCCCATGCACGCTCGCTATGCACCCCCTCGAGCGAGAGCAGGGCCGCGATCGGTGCTGCGGGGCGTGCGAGCTCGCGCAGGTGCCAGCTCTCGGCGTCGCCATTGCCGCGCACCGAGGCCGCCGCGGTCCACGCGTGCCCGCGATCGGCGAGCTGCTCGACACCGCCGATCCGGGCCAACCAGCGCTCGCGCATCGTACGCGCGCGCAGCGTGGTGTCTCCCGCGAGCGAGCGTACGACCGCCGACGGAGCGACACGCCACAGCAGTTCGCGCAGCTCCCACGCCCGATCGCAGGCGAGCCCGGTGAGCGACTCGGCGACCTCGGCCGGCGCGTCAGCCGCCAGTTGCGCTCGCAGCGGCCACGCACGCTCCGGCGGCTCGACGAAGCCGCCCAAGGTTCGCGCCACCGCAGCGGGTACGCGGGGGCTCAGGTCGTGGCGCAGCGCCCAGCTCGCTTCGTCATCGAGCCCACGCAGGCCTGCGGCCACGACGGCAGGAGCGCGCGCGATGAGCGACCGCCGGAGCGCATCGACGTCGCTGCCGTGTAGCCCACCAAGGAGATACGCGGCGACCTCGGGCTCGCGCGCGGCTGCGTGCTCCACCCACGCGAGGAGCGCACCGCGCGCCTCGTCGAGCACGCGCGGCAACGCCGGCACGGGTGATCTGGCAACCCTCGTGATGGGCGTGCCGGCGCGGGTATCGAGAATCGCTCGCGTGAGCTGCGCGACGAGCGCATCGAGGTCCGCGGCCGTGTTGTCGACGACCAGCCAGCCTTGGGCGGCCGCGCGCCGCAGGTAGCCGAGCCGCAAGCGCTCCATCAGGCCGCCACCCGACAGACCCTTGCGCGAGCTCGTGCGCACGGTGGGGCGGGCGATCTTGTCGGCGCGGCGGCGCGCTTGTGCGATCACCGGGTCGACATCGATCAGGATCGTCAGCGCGGGCTCGATGCCGTCGCGCGCGGCCTTCAGGATCGGGGCGATGCGCGAGAGCGGAAGGCCGCGCCCGTCGTGGGCGAGAACTTCGGCCGTGTGAAGAAACCGATCCGCGATCACGACCTCGCCGCGCTCGAGCGCCGGTCGGATCACCTCCTGTAGTTGCTGGCTCTCGCGCGCGGTGTACAGCAGCAATTCGCTGAACGGATCGAGGGCGGCGTTGATCTGATCGCGCGTGAACTGGCGGATGTTCTCGGCGACGTCGGAGGCGAGGCGGCCGTCGGCGCGCACGTGCCGCACGGCGATGCCATGCGCGCGCACTGCCTCCGCGACCTTGTTCGAGATCGTGGTCTTGCCCGATCCATCGATCCCCTCGAACACGAACAGGAGTGGGCGCTGGGACATCGCTGCCTCGCTGGGGTTAACCGCAGGTGAGATCGCCGCCGCACGTCTGGTGCGGCGTGCAGTCGTCATCGTCATCGCATGACTCCACGCCTGGAATCGTGACGTCGACGTTCACGGAGGAATGGACGCGGAGATCCACGCAAGCGGAGGCCAGCGTGGCGGCATCGGCGGTCGTGCGCGCGAACGTGATTGTCGGGAAACCGGACGTGCCGGCGTCCACGAGGTCCGTGATCAGCGTCGCGGGGATGGTGTATGCGCCGGTGTCGTCGACGGTGCATTCGATGTGCTGGCCGACGAGCCCGTGGCCGTTGATGTTGATGGAGAGCTCGATCTTCGCCGGGCCCGCGAGGGCAGGGGGCGTCCAGGTCAGCGGCAGCGCGACGTAACGCTCGACGACGATGTCTGCGGACGTCACCGCGAGTGCTTCGACACCCCAGCCGCGAAGCGTGAACGCATCGCCATCGCCGCCGTCTGCGGTGAGCTGGATCCCTGCGCCGTCGGCATAGCCGGGATGCGGCAACGTCGTCGGGTTCGTGTAGAAGTAGGTAGGTGCGCGTGGCGCCATCACGACAGCGGCGGCGAGACCCTCGAGCGCGACCGTGCCGACCGAGTGCGCCACGGGGTAGTTGACGCACGTGCGCTCGGAGCTGCAGACCTGCGTTGCCGCGCACGCGGGCGTGCACGTGTAGCTCGGCGCCTGGACGAGCGCGCACGCACCCTCGGTGCGCACGACGCTGGGCACCGATGCGGGCAGTACGCGGTCGAAGACCTGGCCCTGGGCACCGGTGTAGGCGGTCTCGCGCACCACCTCGAAACCACCGATGCGGGTCGCCGCATCGCATGGCGCGTAGGTCAGGTCCGACACGTCGATGTCGGTGGTCGGCGTGGCGGCGTCGCCGCCGCATGCGCCAGCGGCCACGCCGACCACCAGCAACGCGAGGTGCTTCACGGGGTCACCGCGAAGCAGTAGATCGCGCCCCAGCCTCCACCGCAGCCCACGCAGTTGCCGAAGCCCGGACCGTTCTGCTGGAGGTTCACACCCGGTGCGCAGCCGCGCATGCGATGCGACTGGATCCAGTGCTGCCCGCTCATCGCGGGCCAGGAATGCCCCACATAGGCCTTCTCGGAGAGTGCGGAATCGCTCGACGACGAGGTCCAGTCCATACAGGTGTACTGCGGGTTGGTGCTCTGGAGCATTCCCTGCGCGTTGGTCCCGGTCATGATGTCGTGGGTGTCGCCGAGCGACTTCAGCGGCACACCGTTCTCGTCTGGGAGGTCGTTGATCGTCTGTGCATCGCCGGCGGGGCGGGTACCCAACAGCCCCGCCTTGTTCTGCGCGACCAGACGCCCGTTGCGGTCGTACCAGGGGCCGTCACCGATCCGGTCGATCGCGTTGACGCCGCCGTTTGTCGTGACGCTCAGGAACGCGCGCCAGGTCTTCCGGCCAGCGCCGACATCGGAGGCTGCGCGCTGGCAGATGGCGTCAGCTCCGTTGAGGCCACCGAGGTTGCCGCCGAAGCCATCTTGACTGCCGGACTGCAGGCGCATCGTTTCGAGGCTGGTGACGAAGAAGCTGAAGTTATCTCCGGTCGCGCCGTCGGAGCCGGTGCTGCTATCCAAGCTGGAGGCGTCGGTGCTGCTCGTCGGTTCGTCGCTGCACCCGGTTGTGGATAATACGAGTGAGCCGACGAAGATGCTGAGTCGCATATTGGCATTAGTGCCAGAAATCTCGGTCGCAGTTGCACTCGCCGAGGTGTCAGGTGGTGGCTGTGCCGCCGCGCGCTCCTCGGTGTGTTGCCGGAATGTCATTCGCTGCAAGCAGTTGTGTCACGCGGATGTACATTGTGCCTGAGTGTTTCAGCGAGAGAATGAGTGCCATTTTGTTACTGACTATTTCAGCGGGCTTGCAGTTCGTTGCGGCAATAAGCCGACATCGCGACGCAATACCGTTGAAGCAGCTACTCGTCATGGTGACCGAACCATGAAGCCATTCATCCCGATGATTCTCGTCTCCGCCGTGCTCCCCATCGCGATCGCCACGGCAGATCGGCCTGCGCCACGTCAACCGCCGCAGGCAGCGCTCGATGCGTGCGCGAAGGCCAAGCAGGGTGATACGTGCTCGTTCACCGTGGGCGACCGCACGCTCAAGGGCACGTGCTCGACGCCGCCCGATGGCAGCGCGCTCGCGTGCCGCCCCGAGCACCCGCCGGGCCTACCTCCGCAGGCGATCGACGCGTGCGCCTCTGCGAAGGAAGGAGACGCATGCAGCGTGCAGTTCGGCGACCGCACGATCGAAGGCACGTGTGCAAAGCACCCCGACGGTGACGGGCCGCTCGCGTGTCGCCCAGCACACCGCCCGCGGTAGCGATCTTCCCGTAGGTGTCGTCGCCCGAGGCGCGTCGCGATTCGGGACGACGGCGTACTACGACGCGGACGCTTCCGCGTTGCGATCGCGTCCGGAGCTGCGCTTGTTGCCGCCGCCACTACCGTTCGCCGAACGCGTGACGCGACGCGCGCGGTCGAGCAGCGGCTTCACGAACTGGCCGGTGTAGCTCGCCGCGACCTGCGCGACCTGCTCGGGCGTACCGGTGGCAATGATCTCGCCGCCCGCGGAGCCACCCTCGGGACCGAGGTCGATGATCCAGTCGGCCGTCTTGATGACGTCGAGGTTGTGCTCGATCACGAGCACCGTGTTGCCACCGTCGACGAGGCGCCCGAGCACCTCGAGCAGCTTCTTCACGTCGCCAAAGTGGAGGCCCGTCGTCGGCTCGTCAAGCAGGTACAGCGTGCGACCGGTCTGCACGCGAGCGAGCTCGCGCGCGAGCTTCACGCGCTGCGCTTCGCCGCCCGACAGCGTCGTCGCCGGCTGCCCGAGCGAGAGATAGCCGAGGCCGACGTCGATCAGGGTGTTCATGATCCGCGAGAGCTGCTTGTGATGCTGGAACAGCACCGCCGCCTCGTCGATCGGCGTATCGAGAATTTCGGCGATGTTCTTGTCCTTGTAGGTCACGCGCAGCGTGGCGTCGTTGTAGCGGCGGCCCTTGCACACCTCGCACGTGACGAACACGTTGGGCAGGAAGTGCATTTCGACCTCGCGCACGCCGGCGCCTTCACACGCCTCGCACCGCCCGCCGCCTTGCTTCGCGGACACGTTGAACGAGAACCGGCCTGCCTGATAGCCGTACGTGCGTGCCTGCGGCACCTGCGCGTAGAGCTCGCGGATCAGATCGAAGGCCTTCGTGTACGTCGCCGGGTTCGAGCGGGGCGTGCGGCCGATGGGCTGCTGGTCGATGACGATGCACTTGTCGACCTTGCCGAGACCCGTGAGCGAGTCATACGGGCCGACGCGATCCATCGACCGGTGCAACATGCGGTTGAGGGCAGGGTGGAGCGTCGCGTTGATCAGCGACGACTTGCCGGCGCCCGACACACCCGTCACCGCGACCATCACGCCGAGCGGAATCTCGACAGTGACGTTCTTGAGGTTGTGTTCGCGCGCACCGGTGAGCTTCACCCAGCTCGTCGGCTTGCGCCGCTGCGCGGGTACCTCGATGCGCTCTACATCGGCGAGGAATCGCCCGGTCAGCGAGCTGGGCTCGGCCTTGATGTCCTCGGGCGTGCCCTCGGCGACCACGCGGCCGCCGTGACGTCCGGCACCCGGACCGAAGTCGACGACCCAGTCCGCGGCCTCGATCGTCGCTTCGTCGTGCTCGACGACGAGTACGGTATTGCCGAGATCGCGCAGGCGATGCAGCGTCTTGATCAGGCGCTCGTTGTCGCGTTGGTGCAGGCCGATCGAGGGCTCGTCGAGAACGTACAGTACGCCCGAGAGCTCGCTGCCGAGCTGCGAGGCGAGCCGGATGCGCTGCGCCTCGCCACCCGACAGTGTGCCTGCCGAGCGGTGCAACGTGAGGTAATCGAGGCCGACGTCGAGGAGGAACGTGAGGCGGGCGCGGATCTCCTTGAGGACCTCGCCCGCGATCTGGGCACGCGAGCCACCGAGCTTCATCGTCGAGATGAACTCGAACGCTTCCTTCACCGTCATGCCCGTGACGTCGACGATGGGCTTCTCGTTGACAAACACCGCGCGCGACTCGGGGCGCAAGCGTGTGCCGTGGCAGGATGCACACGGGATGGCGCGGAAAAACTGCTCGTAGTGCGCACGGGCGCGCTCGGAGTTGCTCTCGCGATGGCGCCGCTCGAGCTGCGCCAGGATGCCCTCGAACCGCATCGCCCATTCGCCGGTGGAGTGGCGGCCTTCCCACGCGACCGTGACCCGCTTGTCGCCGGTGCCGTGCATCAGCACCTCGCGCTGCTTCTTGTCGAGCTTGTTCCACGGCTTGTCGAGGTCGATCTTGAACGTCTTGGCGAGTGCCTTGACGATATTGGTCGTCCACCCCGTGTCCTTCGCGATCGCCTCGCCCCACACGGCGACCGCACCGTCGCGGATCGAGAGCGAGGGATCCGGAATCACGAGGTCCGGATCGGCGGCCATGCGCTCGCCAAGGCCGTTGCAGTCGACGCACATGCCAAGTGGCGAATTGAACGAAAAGCTCTGTGGCGACAGCTCGGGGAAGCCGATACCGCACTTGGGGCACGCGTTGGCCTCCGAGTACATGCGCGGCACCTTCTCATCGCCGACGTCGACCATCAGCTTGCCCTTGCCCTCGCGCAAGGCGGTCTCGACGGAGTCGGTGAGGCGGCCCTTGTCCTTCGCATGGATCGACAGGCGATCGATCACGAGCTCGATCGAGTGCTTCTTCTGCTTCTCGAGCGCATCGACGTCCTCGAGCCGCACGATCATCCCGTCGATGCGGACGCGCACGAAGCCCGCCTTGCGCAGCTCGGCGAACAGCTCGCGGAACTCCCCCTTGCGGTTCTCCGCCTTGGGGGCGAGCAGGGTGACCTGCGTCTTCTCGGGGAGCTGGGCGAGCTCGTCGACGATTTCGCCCGCCGTGCGTGCACCGACCGGACCGCCGCAGTTGTAGCAACGCTGCTCGCCCGCGCGCGCGTAGAGCACTCGGAGGTAGTCGTAGATCTCGGTGATGGTTCCGACGGTCGAGCGCGGATTGCTCGACGCACTCTTCTGTTGAATCGCGATGGTCGGCGACAGCCCTCGGATGCGCTCGTATTTCGGCTTCTCCATCTGTCCGAGGAATTGCCGCGCATATGCCGACAAAGACTCGACATACCGGCGTTGCCCCTCGGCATAGAGCGTGTCGAACGCGAGGCTCGACTTGCCCGAGCCAGAGGGTCCAGTGATCACCACGAGGCGATGCTTGGGCAGCTCCAGACGATCGACGACGAGGTTATGCTCGCGGGCTCCTTCGACGACGATGGTGTCTGGCTCGCTCTTGGGGGCGTGACGTCCGGGTCCCAACGAGCTACGGGCCATAGGCCGCCACCCTACGGAGCGCATGTTCAGGTGTCAAGCTAGCCAGTCAGTGCGTTCGCCCCGGAGCGCGAATAGCTGACAGAAACGATCAGGTTTGGGACGCGAGGCATGTGGATTGCTCCCTCGGGGAAGCGACCTCTCCAGGAGGCCGAGGAGTCCATATGAAGTTCTCAAAGATCGTTGCAGCCACAACGCTACTCGTAGGTTCCGGCGTCGCCTCCGCTCAGCAAGCGGACGACGTGGATGTCACCGTCGACGTCGATACCGACGACGACACCATGAAACAGAACCAGGACCTCGCTCAATCGGGCGACCAGCAGTCCGGCCGGATGGGCGAAAAGGCCATCAAGAAGGATGCGCAGGCGGGGTCCCCGACGGAGAACAAGCGCGCCTGCAAGGCCGCGGAGGTGTTCTTCAAGTTTGACTCCGCAGCGCTCAACAGCGATGACACCGCGGTTCTCCAGCGCCTCGTCGATGAGGTGAACAGGTATGAGGGGACGACGATCGTCCTCGACGGCTTCACGGATCCTCGCGGCAGCGAGGCCTACAACATCGTCCTCTCGGGAAAACGTGCGGATGCTGTTCGCCAGAAGCTGGTCGCCCTGGGTGCGCCTGAGGACCGGATCGTGCTCGGACTGCACGGCAAGACTGGCGAACGGCGGGATTCGTATCCCGAAGATCGCCGGGTGACTGCGTGGATCACGCGCAACACCACCAAGCAGATCGTCAACCACGAGCTGGAGAACGGCGCACACGCCCTCGTCTGGGGTGACCAGATGAAGACCATCGCTGTGCTCGGTGGTGAAGGCGGCCAGCGCGAGGAAGTCGAGATCGAGCAGGAGCCGAACCAGCCAGGCGAAGGCTAGCCGCGGCACGTCGATTGCTCCCGATCGCCGTGGACCTCGCAGATAGGCGAGGCATGTCATGAGACTGGTATCGATTCTGGCCGCAGCTGTACTCGCGGCCGGTAGTGCCACGGCGATCGCAGGGCCGATCACCGCCGAGCGAGCGGCGAAGCACGACCGCGATGCGGCTGTCACAGCCGCGCCGACGGACGTGTTCTTCGCTACCGGCTCGGCGACGCTGGCCCCCGACGCCACCAAGAAGCTGACGTCGATCGTGCGCTGGGCCGAACAACATCCGTGTGGGACCATCGTGCTCGATGCCCACACCGATCCCCGTGGCGGTGCGGCTTACAATGTTGGGCTCTCCGCGCGACGCGCCGAGGCCGTGCGCGACCTCTTGGTCTCACTCGGCGTGAAGAACGAGCAGATCGCGATGGGCCTGTATGGCGAAGCCGGGCCGCGGCGTGACACGTTCGCGATGGATCGGCGGGTAACCGCACGCGTCACCACGACCCCGATCTACGAGATTGTCGATCGCTCGGTCACGTTCGGCGATGCGACCGCCGTGGTTCTCAGTCGCCCCGTGTCGATCGCGGAGCTAGAGGGCCCGAACCGTCCCGCCGCCGTCGCCACGAGGTGAGCAACCCGATGCGCCCGCCGCGCGCTCTCGAGACATCGCGGCGGCACTTCGGTACGCTTGTCCCCTCGTGACTTCGTTCGAGCTCACCCATGTGTTCCCAGGTGTCAGCGTGCCGGAGCTGTTTGCGGCGCTGACGAGTCCCGATCACCAAGCAGCACAGGACCGCGCGAACGACATCGAGCGCCGCGAGGTGATCGAACGGTTCGAGGACGCGACGCGCTATCGCTGCGAGAGCAAGATCTTCCCGCGGCGTCAGCTGCCGGCGCTGCTCAAGCCGATCGTGAAGGGCCCGCTAGAGCTGCACGAGGTCGTCACGTGGGACAAGACCACCGACACGCTGATCTACGAGACCACGCCGTCGGTCATGGGAGGGCGCTCCAAGATTCACAGCAGCGCGCAGATCGTCCCGGACGGCAGTGGCGCCAAGCGCATCTACAAGGGGCAGGTGTCCGTCGAGGTCAAGCTGATCGGCGGCAGGGTGGAGCGCTCGATCGTCGAGGATATGACGCGCTCGCTGGAGATCGCGACCCGCACCACGCTCGCGTTCCTGGGCAGGGAATAACTAACCAACTAACTAGTCGCGCGCCGACCCGGGTTGTACGCGCACCATGCGCACCCGGCGTGACGAGGCATCGACCACTTCGAGGAGCGTGCCGTCAGGGGCCTTGAACCGCGCACCCGTCGCGGGGATCGAGAGCGCGAGCGCGATGCACAGGCCTGCCATCGTGGTGCTCTCGCGCGCGATCGGCAGCGCGGTGCCGAGAGTGCGGTTGACCTTGCGGATCGGCACCCACCCCGGAATCAGGACGGTGCCCTCGGGCTCGATGTGGAACGCAGGATCGGGAACCTCGTCCTCGTCGAGAACATCACCGATCAGCTCCTCGATCAGGTCCTCGATCGTGACCATGCCGGCCGTGCCACCGTGCTCGTCGACGACCGCCGCGATCTGGACGCCGCGCGCCTGCATCTCGCGCAGCACCGTGGTGATCCGCGACGTCAGCGGTACCGAGAGGAGCGGGCGAATGATGTCATCGACGACGACCAGGCCCTGCTCCCACACCACGGCGAGCAGGTCACGCGCAACGACGTAGCCGATCAGGTTGTCGAGCTCTCCGTCGTAGACGGGCATGCGGCTGTGGCCCTCTTCGAGAATGAGCCGCTGGATCTCCTCTGCGCTCGACGTCTTCGAGATGGCGACGATCTCTTCGCGGCGCACCATGACCTCGGACGCCGTTACATCTGCGAGCTCGAGCGCGCGCGACGCGATCTCGCTCGACTTCGGATCCACATCGCCCGTCTTCGCTGCCTCCTCGACCATCTGCTGGAGCTCGTCGCGCGACATGCGCGCCTCGGTAAAGCTCGTGCGATCGCCGAACATCCGCAGCACGAGGTTGGAGCACGCGGTCAGGAACCACACTAGCGGCGAGGCGATCTTGGAGATCCCGAGGAGTGGGCGGCTCACGAAGAACGCGTACCCGGCGGAGTAGCGCAGTGCGAGCGATTTGGGGACCAGCTCGCCGAGCACGAGCGACAGGAACGAGATGCCGACGACGACGATCACGAGCGCGACTTCGTGAGCCGACGCGCCGAGTCCCAGGCTCTCGAGCACCGCTGTGAGCGAAACCGCGATGCTGGAGCCACCGAACGCAGCGGCGGCAGCGCCCACGACCGTGATGCCGATCTGGACGGTCGCAAGGAACCGCTCCGGCTTGTCGCGCAGCGTCTGGACGGCCTTGGCCCCCTTGTGCCCGGCCCCCGCGCGCTCCTGCACGTGTGTCTTACGGACGCTGAGGATCGCGATCTCTGCCCCTGCGAACAAGCCATTGGCGAGCACCAGGGCCAGCACGATCAACAGCTCTGCTGCCATCCCTGAAGATCAGCATGATTTCCAGAAACGGCATGTTCGCGCCGTTTCTCGTAGGGAGGCGTCCGAGTGCGCGTGCGTGTGATCGTCGCCGCCGTTTTACGCGACGACGGCGACGATCATCAGCACTCGATCAAGCGCGCGCGCGCTCGACGGTGACGTCGTGGTCGTTGTGCTGCGTGCCGTGCACGCCGGCGATGATCGCCTCGACCAGCTCCTCGGGGACGCGCACGTGGGCGTGCGAGTCGCGGAGGCTCACCGAGCCGATGCGCGTCGTGTCGCCGCCGATCGGGCCCGCGAGCAGTGCGCGCAGGTCGTCGGCTGACACGCCGTGCTTCTTGCCGAGGCTCACGAACAGACGCGCCTGCGCGCTGTCCGCGGCGAGGGCGGGCGCCGCGGCAGGGGCCGCCTCGCGCTTGCTCTTGCTGACCTTCTCGTCCTTGTCGGACGCCTCAGCCTTGTCACGGCTGCGGCCACGACCCTTGTCCTTGTCCTTGTCCTTGTCCTTGTCGCGACCACGACCCCGATCGCGATCGTGTCCACCGCGGCGCTCGCTGCGCCCCTCGCTGGCGCTCTCGGCGGCAGCGGCGGGCGCCGGCGTTGGCTCGGCGGGGGCAGGGCGCGAGGACTTCTCCTCGGCCCAGGTCTCCCAGAACTCGCGCGTGTCGGCGGTAGGCTCGGACCTCTTCTTGCCCTTCTTGTCCTCGGTCTTTGGCGCGCGATCTGCGCGCTCGAGGGCCGCGCGCGCAACATCCTCGACCTTGGTCGGCTCGGCCTCGACGACGAGCACGTCGCTCACGACCTCGACGGACGTCGGTGTGGGCTCGCTCACCGGAGCAGCGTCGACGCGGTCACGGCGCTCGCCACGGTCACGGTCGCGCCGGTCGCCGCGGTCACGGTCGCGGTCGCGGCGGTCACGCCGGTCGCCGCGGTCGCCGCGGTCGCGGTCGAAGTCGCGGCGCTCGCCACGCTCCGTGCGCTCGCCACGCTCCGTGCGCTCGCCACGCTCCGTGCGCTCGCCGCGCTCCGTGCGCTCGCCAGCGGGAGCCTCGCTGCGCGTCTCGACAGCCTCGGGCGCCTGAGCCGCCTCGGGCGCCGGAGCCGCCTCGGGCGCCGGAGCCGCCTCACGACGCTCGCCGCGGTCGCGGTCGAAGCGCCGCTCGCCACGCTCCTCGCGGTCGCGCCACGGACGCCGCTCGCGATCACCGCGCTCGCCACGGTCGCGCTCGCCACGGTCGCGCTCGCCGAACCGCGGACGGTCACCACGCTCGGTACGCTCGCTGCCCTCGGGCCGCTGCTCACCATCGGTGCGCTGCTCGCCGTCCGCAGTTCGGGGGCGTTCGCCGTCACGGTCGAAGCGGCGCGGACGCTCGCCATCCCGATCGAAGCGACGCGGGCGATCCTCGCCGCGCTCGCCATCGCCGAAGCGCGGACGCTCACCGCGCTCACCGTCGAAGCGGCGCGGGCGGTCGCCATCGCGATCGAAGCGGCGGGGGCGATCCTCGCCGCGCTCACCGTCGCCGAAGCGCGGGCGCTCGCCACGCTCGCCGTCGAAGCGACGCGGACGATCCTCACGACCCTCGCGGGTCTCGCCATCGCCCTCGGTCCGCTCCGTACCCCGGCGCGGCTTGGTGCGGGTCGACAGCTGGTCGAGGCGCTCCGCGACGAGCTTGGCGAGCACGCGCTTGCCGTTCGCCGTCGAATAGAGCTTCTCGAAGATCTTGGTCTCGAGGTCGCTCGCCTGGCCCTGCACGCCACGGATCAGGATCTGCACCGGGTCGGGCGGCTGCGGGATGCCGACGGGCGGCAGCGGAACTTTCAGCTTCCCGATGAAGATGTCGTCCTTCGGCAGCACGCGCTCTTCTGGCTTGATGCCAAACGTCAGGCGCACGAAGCGGAAGTTGCCGAGCTCGCGCGGACCGACGAGCGAGATCGCGGTGCCCTTCTTGCCGGCGCGGCCGGTGCGGCCGGTGCGGTGCACGTAGACCTCGGGCGACTCGGGCACCGAGTAGTTGATCACGTGCGAGAGATTCGAGATGTCGATGCCGCGCGCGGCGACGTCGGTGGCGCACAGGAAGCGGAGGTTCTTCTGCTTCATGCGGCCCATGACGCGCTCGCGGTCGCTCTGCGAGAGGTCGCTCGATAGCGGCTCGGCGTCGAGGCCCTGCTTCTGCAGGAACTTGGCGACCATGGTCGTCTCGTCGCGCATGTTGCAGAAGATGATCGCGCTCTCCGGCTCCTCGGCGAAGATGACCTTCAGGAGGTCACGGCTGCGCGCGATGCCGCTGACGATGTAGTAGGCGTGGTGGATGTCGCTGACCGTCATCTGGTCGCGCGACAGCGAGATCTGCTCGGGCGCCGTCATGTGGCGGCGCGCGTAGCGCGAGACCTCATCGGGCATCGTCGCCGAGAACAGGAGCGTCTGCTTCTTGTCCGGCAGGTGCGAGACGACACGCTCGATGTCCTCGAGGAAGCCCATCGAGAGCATCTCGTCGCACTCGTCGAGCACGAACGTGGTGATGTTCTTCGTGTCGAGCGTGCGGCGACCGATGTGGTCGAGCACGCGGCCCGGCGTGCCGACGATGACGTGGACGCCGTTCCTGAGGTTGGTGATCTGCTTGCCGATCGGCGCGCCGCCGTAGATCGCCTCGACGACGATGCCGCGGTGCTTGCCGATGTTGGTCAGCTCACGGGCGACCTGGAGCGCGAGCTCGCGGGTCGGGGCGAGGATCAGCGCCTGGGGCGAGCGCTGCGTCGGCACGATCTTCGACAGCGTCGGCAGCCCGAACGCCGTGGTCTTGCCGGTACCGGTGCGCGACTGGACCAGCAGGTCCTTGCCGGCGCTGACCGGGCCGTACACGGCGGTCTGCACCGCGGTCGGCTGGAAGTAACCCATGTCATCAAGCGCCTGCTTGATGTCGGGGTGGAGGCCAAGGTCGTCGAAGCTCGGAAGCTTCGGGGCAGCGGGCTCGTCGTTGGAAGCAGTCTCTACGCTGGCTTCAGTCGTGCCAGCAATCGCCGCGATCGCGGCTTGGTCGGCCACACCGTTCTCGTGCGGCACCGTCTCGTTCGTCATCTCTGGGGACCTTCGTGTGTTTATCCTCTCCGAGATCATCCAGTCGGAGCACTGGTCGGGGCTGAAGCTCCTGGGGATTCGCAGGCACGCGACGACGTCGTCCGTGGCTGCCCCATAGGTCGCCTCCGAAGCAGAGCTCGCGCTCGGGCGACAGGACCACCATGTCCTTGTCCGCTCCGTGGCTCGCTCCGTGTTCAGTAACCATGACGGTCAATAACCCTGAATTCGCGGAGACCTTAGTCGGCGCGGGGGGCAGGGTCAAGGACCGTCGTACCAGTCAGCGAGGCAGGGTCAGCCGGACGACGCCCTTTTTGTCCGAGGTTCCACGGCCCTGCAAGGTCGCGGGGATCGGGCAATTGGCGGGCTCGTTCCGGACCTCGGCGCACAGCGACACGAACGCGTCGTCGGTCAGCCGGAATACCTTCAGCTCGGCGGCCTCGAGGTCGACACCGTTCGGGTCCTTGATGTTCCCACGCAGGAAGGCGGCGTCGGGGAGCTGGACCTGCGTCATCGTCACCGCGGCGGCCGCCAGGTTGTCGGGGATCGCCACGTCGGGCTTCACCCAGGCGGGGGAGCGGCTCTTGCCGGCCGGCTCGAACACGAGGTCATAGCGGCCCCAGGTACCGAGGATCATCGGGTCGACCCACAGCACGTATTCGCCGGCTTCCGAGGTGGTCGTGGTCGCCGCCGGGATCCCGGCGAGGAACGATTGCGGAATGTCGTCGAGGTTCCACAGGAATCGCAGCGACGGGCGCGCGGTGACGGCGACGTCCTTGAGCGGCGTGCCCTCGGCGTCGGTGACCACGCCCGTCATCGCGACCCGCGACGGCAGCTGCAGCGGCACCGCGTACGACTCGAGCGGCTGGTCGAATACGATGCCTACCTTGGCCGCCGCCTGCGGGACCACCTCGAGGCGGTAGCGCGACGCGATCGCGGGACCATCGAGAACTTCGAGCTCCACGTTGCCAGCATCATTGGTCGTGCCCTCGGCGGTGAACGTCGCCGTCGCGTCGCCGATCTTGAGCGCGCCCAGCGTCGCCGTCACGCGCACGCGCGCGCCGCGCACCGGGTTGACCGCGCCACTGCCGTCGGTGCCGGTGATCGGCACGGTGATGGTCTTGGGAAGACCTAGGCCCGCGGGCTGGACGAGCGTGCGCTGCGAGGAGCTGGTGGCCGGAACGCCCTCTAGGCGGAGCGTCGGCTCGAGTAGATCCGCGTACGGCTTCGCCACGATCTCGACGCTGCCGGTCAGGTTCGCGGCCAGGGTCAGCCGGAACTTACCGTCGGTCCCGGTGTACGCGACCGTCGAGACCTCGGTCAGCGCCTCGTTCTCGTCCCATCGGCCCATCGCGACGACGCGGTGGTAGCCGAGGCCGTTGCCGGTCGCCGAGAGCAGCGTACCCTCGACGATCGGGTTGTCGATGCCGCCGAGCTTCGTGGTGCGATCCTCGCTGCCCGTTCCGGTGACGACGATGCGCGCGGGCGGGACGAGCTGCGCGGGCGTGGTGCCCATCATCGGCGGCTCGTCGTCGCGGCCGGCGGGCATCACGGTCACGATGTACGGCTCGTCGCCGTCGTGGTGCGGCGGCACGGGCACCGAGAACGACGCATCCGTGGCGCCCGCGCTCGACATCACGACCGTACGGAAGCCAGGCCCCCCAGGAAACGAAGAGCGGCGGGTGACGGTGATCGTCGCCTCGATCGTCGACGTGTCGCAGAGCTGCGGCGCCGGCGGGCACGCACCTTCGATGCGGCCCGACAACGTGACTGGAGACTCGAGCTGGAGACCTTCGATCCAGCCATTGGACGCGACGGCCAGCGACGTCAGCTCGCGCGGGACGAGGTCGTTGCGGTCACCCGGTGGCGAGATGACGGCGGCGAACGCGGCCATCGGCGGGTTGCCCCAGCACGTCCCCTCGTCGCAGATCTCGCCGTGGGCCTGATCGCACTGGGTGTCGTTCGAGCACTCGACGTCGGGCGCTTCGGGCACGTCGAGGCAGGCGGGCATGGCGCCGGCCACGACGAGAAACAGCGCGCGCAGGTGCTTCACGTGCCCTCGTTGCAGGTGAGATCGTAGACCCGCCCGGTCGTCAGCCCGTCCTCGGGCATCGCCTTGAACACGGGCGTGCCACTGTCGAGGAGCTCGCGATCGAAGACCTCGATCTCGAGACGCAGCGTCTTGCCGACGTCGCCTTGCGCGCACAACGCGCTGATGTCGCACATAACCGAACGCTGGGGCGAGTCATTTACGGGCGCTGTGCACGTCGCACGCGCCGACGTGGGGTCCGCGACCGTGTAGTTGACGTACATCCGCACGAACAGCAGGTCGTCGATGTTCGTATCGAGGAGCTCCGCGTAGAGCTGCTGCGAGGGCGCACCGCGCGTGACGACGACCGGCCCTGGTTCGATGAGCTCTTCCTGATCGCTCCGGATCGAAAGGATTGCCGGTGGCGAGTTCACCTGTGCGTCCAGCGTCTCGGAAGAGAGCGACGGGGGGAACAGACACCCCCCGAAAAGTGGCACGCTAAGCAAGGCTAACAACACGGGCGCCCGCCAGCCATGCACCCGGTGCGCCAGGGTGTGAGCCGTCTGTAATCTCGAACGGTTAGGTTCGAAATCCAAGCACCCGACAGGGTGGGGTTCGGACATTCGCGTCATGCCTGTAAACCGGGCCGTCTGACCTACGTCACACCGGGATCTTCGGCGCCCGGTTCGCCTTCCTTTTCGAGGTGCCGGAACACCGTGCGCGGATCGACGCCGAGGTCGCGCGCTGTCTTCGTGCGATTGCCGTTGTTGAGCGCGAGGACCTCGTTGATGTAGTCGCGCTGGAACTTCTCCTTGGCCTCCGCGAGCGTGAGGATCGTCGGCAACACGTCGCCTGTGAGCCCGAGGTCATCGGGCCCGATCACGGTCGACTCGCAGAGCACGATCGCCTTCTTGATGCGGTTCTCGAGCTCGCGGATGTTGCCTGGCCAGTTGTGCTTGCGAATCGCGACCGAGGCGTTGGGCGACAGGCCCTTCACCTTGGAGTCGTACTCGCGCGAGTAGCGGGACAGCAGATACCGCGCGATCACCAGCACGTCGTCACCGCGTGCGCGCAGCGGCGGCAGCTCGACGTTGACGACGTTCAGACGGTAGTAGAGGTCTTCACGGAACCGGCCGCCGGCGATCTCCTTCTCGAGCTCGCGGTTGGTCGCGGCGAGGATGCGGATGTCGACGGTCTCGGGCCGCGTGTCGCCAACGCGGAACACGATCTTCTCCTGGATCGCGCGCAGCAGCTTGACCTGAAGGTCGATCGCCATCTCGCCGATCTCGTCGAGGAACAGCGTGCCGCCATCGGCCGCCTGGAACTTGCCGAGCTTGTTCGCGACGGCGCCAGTGAACGCGCCCTTCACGTGGCCGAAGAGCTCGCTCTCGAGGAGATTCTCGGGAATCGCGCCGCAGTTGATCGTCACGAACGGCTTGCCCGCGCGCGGCGAGCGATTGTGGATCTCCCGCGCGATCAGCTCCTTGCCGGTGCCAGTCTCGCCGGTGATGAGCACGGAGATGTCCGTCGCCGCGATCTTCTCGACCTTGCGGAACACCTGCTGCATCGGCGGCGAGGTGCCGACGATCTCGCCGAACCGATAGGCTTCGAGGCGATCCGCGAGGCGCTTGTTGTCGACCTTGAGCTCGTTCAAGAGCAGCGCGTTGGCGACGATCAGCGACGCCTGCGACGCGAACACCGACAGCACGCGCAGCGTGTCCTGCTGGAACAGATCGCGGATCGAGTCGTTGCCGACGTAGATCAGGCCGAGCAGGCGGCCGCGATCGAGGAGCGGCACGCAGATCACGCTCGACACCTTGAGCTGCATGACGCTCTTGGCGGCGGCGAACTCGTCGTCGCGCATCGCGTCCGAGACGATGACGGGCTTCCGCGTGCGGATGACCTTGGCGACGATCGAGTCGGAGAGCTGCGTCACCGCGTCGGCGATGTTCTCCTTGTTGATATTGCGGGCGACCTTCACGTCGACGGTCTCGCCCTCGAGCAGGACGAGGAAGGCCTTGTCGGCGTTCGCGATCTCGACGATGGCATCCATCAGCGCGTCGAGCAGCTCACCGAGGTCGCGCTGGTGGATCAGGCGCTCGGAGAACTCGTAGAGCTTGGTGTACGCGTCGATGTCGGCGATCGTCTCGCCGGCTTCCTCCTCGGTGACCGGCGTCTCATCGAGCATGACGAACCGCAGCTCGACGCTGCCGATCACGATCCGGTCGTCGTGCGACAGCTTGTGCTTGCCGCGCTTCTTGCCGTTGACGACGAAGTCCGTCTTCTTGAGCGCGATCAGCGTGTAGATCTGGCCGTCGAACCGAATCGCGAAGCCGTCCTGCACGAGCGGATCGGGCAGCACGATGTCGCATTCGGGGTCGCCACCGATCGACGTCAGCTTCTTGTCGGGATGGAGGCTGTAGACCAATGGGGGATGGCCCGGGGCGGCGAGGCGAAGTGACGGCATGTACGTTAGTTCTCCCAGCCGATCCCGATGCCCATCGTCGGGGCACCGAGCTCGGAATTGAACATCGGCGACAGGCGCAGACGCTCGCGGAACGAGGCCGAGGTTTTGATCGACGGTGGCGCGGGCTTCTTCAGGTCTTGCGGGATCAGCGAATCATCACCCTTCACCTGCCGGCGGGGTTGGTGATGGCGGATCGAGTCGTAGACCCCCCACGCGTAGAGCGCGATGAACGCGATGCCCGCGCCGATCTGTACCTGCTGCAAGCGGCGCACGAAGGGTGCATCCGACGGATCGACCGACGTGCTCTCGAAGCCATACGTGCCGACGAGGTAGCCGTAGATGCCGACGTTGAGCGCGAGGGTCGAGCCCTGGCCGACCGCGAACAGTGTGGTCGCGCGATAGCGCCCCTGCGAGAGCTGCGCGAGGCCGAATGGGAGGAAGTTGAAGTAGAACGGGCGCGTCTCGTAGACGATGAGGCTCTTCTTGTACGCCTCGAGGGCGGCTTGCTGCTCCGCGAGCTTCTGCTGCGCGGCGATGCGCTCCATGCGCGCCTGCATGTCCTCGCGTGTCTGGTCGTAGAGGCGCACCGCGCCCTCGGAGAAGGTGAGCGTGGTGATCGACGTCTCGGGATCGATCTGCACGGCCTTCTCGAACTCGCGGATCGCGCGGGCGCGGTCCCCGATCTCGTACGCCGATGCCCCGAGCAACACGTGCGCTTCCCACACGTCCTCGGAGCGCGCGAGCTGGATGTCCGGGTAGAGCAGGTCGTTGAGCACCTGCTTCGCGGACTGCCAGTCGCGCGCCTTGAAGCTCGAGCGGCCGCGCTCGAGATCCTGCGACGGAGTCGCGTGTGCGAGACCCGTCGACACGAAGAGGGCGCAGGCGATCAGCGCGGCTCTTCGCATGTCACCTCGTACGGCTTGCCCGCGCGGACCTGGATCTTCTGCACCCAGCTCTTGTTGAGGGACGGGTCCTCGGCGCTCGACGCGAAGAATTCGATCTTTACGGTCTGCTGATCGACGAGCCCGCGGAAGAACACATTGGCCTTCGCGCCGAGCTCGGCGCCCATGCCGTCGACCTTGACGTTGACCTCGCGCTTCTTGCCGTTCACCTCGGTCGGGCACGTGACCACCACGCTCGCCGGCAGCCACTTGAGATCGAAGAGCAATGGACCGCCGCCGACCTTCGCGAGCAGCTCCTGTTCCTGACAGCAGGCATTGCGGGCGCGGACGAGCGTGTCGCGCTCGAGCGTTTGCGTGAGGGTGCCGTCAGCGCCGACCGGTACCCACGGGCCGTCGCCGAACTTGAGCTCGGAGCCGACGCGCGGCGTGACCGAGACGACGACGGTCGCGCTCGCGCTGGTCACCACCGCAGCGTCGGGGGGTGGGGCCGGGCGCGCCCCCCCACCGGTCGTGTTGCCGCCGTGGCCGGTGTTCGCAGGCGCGGCATCGACAGGCCCCAGCGCAACCACGGGCGCGGCATCGACGACCGGCGGCGGCTTGTCCTCGGGCGTCACCACGCGCTCGGGACGCCGGAGCTCGGACAGCTTTGCCGGATCGAACATCGGCACCGGCTCGGCGCCCGGCGGCTTCGACTTGTTGTGAATCATCAGTGCGCCGCCGCCGATCGCCACCGCCGCGACGACGCCGAGCCCGACGGCCTTCATGCGCGCGCGGCGGTTGAGGCCGTCGAGGATCGCGATGACCTTTTCGTTGTCCGCGTCGATCGTGAGGACGCGATCGAACAGGTCGAGCGCGGCCGTGCGTTCGTCCTTGGCGAGCAGCTCCTGGCCACGCTTCGTGAGGTGATCGATCAGGCGGGCCTCGAGCGCCTGCTCGTATGCCGCGGGCGCCGAGAAGTAGCGCGCGAGCTCGCCAGGTAGCTTGAGCTTGTCGTGTGGCAGGCCGCTCTCGTCGAGGTAGCTCTCGAGCGCGGTGACCATCTCGCCGACGGACGCGAAGCGATCCGCGGGGGCCGCTGCCATCGCGCGCAGGATGATGCGCCCGAGGCGATTGCCGATGCGCGGGTTCGCAGTGCGCGGGTCGATGAACCGGCACTCCGCGATGCGCTTCAGCACCTCGTGCGGGTTCTTGCCCTCGAACGGCAGCCGGCCGACGCACAGCTGATAGAGCACGATGCCGACGGCGAACACGTCGGTGCGGAAGTCGAGTGGGCGGCCTTCGACATGCTCGGGCGCCATGTACGCCGGCGAGCCGAGCAGCTGCCCGGTGACCGTCAGGCGCTCGAGGTCGACCATGTGCGAGATGCCGAAGTCCATGAGCTTCACCACGCCGTCGGAGCGGATCATGATGTTCTCGGGCTTCACGTCGCGATGCAGGATGCCGCCCGCGTGCGCGTGGGCGAGCGCGCGGCCGACCTGGATGACGAGCATCGCGCCGAGCTCGGGGAACGCGAACGGCCGATCGGTGATGACCTGCTTGAGCGTCTGCCCGTCGATGAACTCCGTGACGATGTACGCCTCGGACTCGGTGCGCGCGGCGTAGTCGAAGATCTCGAGGATGTTCTCGTGGCGCAGCTTGGCGACGGCCTGCGCTTCGCGCTCGAAGCGGTCCCGTGCCTCCTGATAGTCGGCGAGGTGCTTGTGGAGGATCTTGACCGCGACCACGCGCTTCAACGATCGATCGAGCCCACGATAGACGACAGCCATCCCGCCTTGCCCGACGCGCTCGAGCAGCTCGTACTTGTCGAGGACCTGACCGACCTGGATCACGAAGCTTCGTTTCTACCGGCCATGACATGAGTGTCATGGCGCGCACCCGACGTTCATCCGACCAGGATCTGGACGGATAAGGTTGTCTAAGACCCCAAGCCTACGCCGGATCTCGCGAATCTTCCAACCAACAACCAACAACCGGTGTGACGCGCGGGTCACTCCAGGCGGCCCCTCAGGACGAGTACTTAGCTCACAGTCCGAGAACCTCTCGGAGCTCTTTCAGCGTTCGCAGGCTGATGTTTGCACGCGCCAGCCCAGTCGCATCGAGGTCGAGGACCTCGCCGACCGTGACGAGGTTGGAGTTCTGGAGGTCGTTCGCGGCGCGGAAGGAGAGGTCCTCGAACAGCGTCGCGAGCGGGCGCGCGCGCAGGTCCGCGTCGGCGTCCACGCCGACACGTGGTTTGGCGACCGGCGCGAGCTGCTTGTAGGTGATGAGCTCGAAGCGCGGCTTGCCGAGCGCATCCGCGAGCGCGTGGGGGGTGTTCAGCGACGCGAGGCGAACGCCCACGCTCTCGGCGTACAGCACGACAGGTTCGACGACGTACTCGGGCTCGTATGCGAGGTTCCAGCCGCCCCACGTGCTCTCGAGCAGGTCGAGCAGCGTGTGCTCCTGGACCTGCAACTGACCGCGAATACCCTCGATCGGCCCGGCGACCACCAGCGTCTTGCGCGGGCGATCGATCACGCACGCCGCGATCACATCGGTGATCTCGTCCGTCTCTGGAAACCCGTCCTGCGCGGCGTTCCAGGCGCCCTCGGGGCCGGCGAGCAACAGATCCACGAGCGCGCTCGCGCCCCACTGTTGATGAAAGATCCGTGCGCCCTGGTCGTCGAGCAGCACGACATCGAGACGGTCACTCATGGCCGGAACACTAAGCGCACACGATGAGCAGTGCCATGGAGAGATTTGGCCCTGCTTGTTTACGGCCAAGGGCTTGACTCGGAGCCGAGCATCCCGTACTTAAACGCCCCATCCCAGGCACATAGCTCAGTGGGAGAGCACTACCTTGACACGGTAGGGGTCTGCGGTTCAATCCCGCATGTGCCTACAACTAAATTGATTACGGAAGGTTGGGCGTGAGGAGGCTGGTGGCGGCGATGCCGATCCTCTTCGCCGCATGCCCGAAGCCTCCGCCGCCACCGGGTTCGAACGAACCGCCACGCCTGCCCGCGGTCGAGGCGTGTGCGGCCGAGGTCGAGCTCGTCGCCACACCACTACCGGTGCCCGCGCGACCACCTGCCGATCCCTACGCACTACCGACCGCGGCCACGATGGTCGCGCACAGCAACACCGGGGTTCATGCGGCCACGACGATCTGCGATCTCCCCGATCGCATCCTCGCGCTCGCAGCCGAGCAGGGCGTCATGAACGGCAAGCGCCGGCTCGGCGGCACCATCTATACCATCCCGCGCACCGCGCCGACCGCGGCGCCCGTCGCGATCGAAGCAAGCTCGCCGGGCTGCGTCGCCGGCGCGCCCACGTGCGTGTGGAATACCAGCTCGCTCGACACGATCGAGACCATTCCCCGGCAGCGCGTGAGCACGAGCGGCTGGGTGCACGGCCTCGAGGACATGTGCCGCGCGCTGCCCGATGACACGATCGCCACCTGCTCGACGGCGAACCGCCTCGCGTACGTCGAGCTCGGCTGCCAGCCCGCGGATGCGCCGCCGGTCGCACTGCAGCTCGGCATTCACGACGCCTCGCTCGAGCGCCGTTACGATCTCGACGTCGAGGTGCCCATCGCGCGGCTGTACGGCGCCGCCGAGACGGCGAGCGAGCCGACGTTCGTCTATCGCTTCACAGGTCCCGGGGATGCGCAGGGCCACTTCAGGGTCGCTGCGCTTTCGTTCGACCTCGGAGCCAAGACGGCCGTCCTCGAGCTCGACGGTGTGCGCGAGCCGTGCCTCGCGTACGGCCTGTATCGCCGCTAGCCAACCTGCGTTACGCTCGTGCCTGCGTGGCGGTCCTGCGAGCGGTGAAGTCAGTGCTAGCGGCGATCATCGCGGTGGTCGCGCTCGTCGTCGGCTTCGCCTACGCGGCGTGCCGCGATCAGGTAGAGCGCTCGCTGAACGAGCCAACGGAAGCGCCCAAGCGCGCCACGCCGAACAAACAAGACAAGAAGCGGGCGTCGCCACCCAAGGCCGAGAAGGATCTTCCGGCGACGCGCTGACGGTCCTCTCCGCGCCATCGCGAGGGGAATCCGCGTGCACGCGGCGACACGACGCTTCCGGGGCGTTCTGCTAAGGTCCCCCGCCTGATGTCCGCGGAAACCGTCACGATCACTCTGCCCGATGGAGCCCAGAAGACCGTCCCTGCGGGGATCACGGTCAAAGACTTCGTGAGCACGCAGATCGGGGCCGGCCTCGCGAAGGCGGCGCTCTTCGCATCGTTCGACGACCAGCCGATCGATCTCAGCCGCACACTCGATCACTCGGGCAAGCTCGCGATCTTCACGCCGAAGAACCCCGAGGGCCTCGACCTCGTCCGCCACGACGCCGCGCACATCGTCGCGTCGGTGGTGCAGCGCCTGTTCCCGGGCACCCAGGTGACGATCGGCCCGACGACCGACGAGGGCTTCTACTACGACTTCGCCCGCGACAAGCCGTTCACGCCCGAGGACCTCGAGGCGATCGAGAAGGCCGCGAATGAAGAGGTGAAGAAAGACCTCCCGTTCGTCCGCAAGGAAGTCACCAAGGACGAGGCGCTCGCGCTGTTCACCAAGCTCGGTGAGAAATTCAAGCTCGAGATCGTCGAGGACATCTTCAACAAGGGCGCGAAGACGCTCACGCTGTACGCGCACGGCGACTGGGTCGACTTCTGCCTCGGGCCCCATGGTCCGTCGACGGGCCGCGTCGGTGTCATCAAGTTGCTCTCGGTGGCTGGCGCGTACTGGCGCGGCGATCATCGCAACGCGCAGCTGCAGCGCATCTACGGCACCGCGTTCTTCACGCAGAAGGAGCTCGATGCGTGGATGACGCAGCAGGAGGAAGCGCGCAAGCGCGACCACCGCAAGCTCGGCAAGGAGCTCGACCTGTTCGCGTTCCATCCCGCCGCGCCGGGCGCCGTGTTCTGGACCGCGAAGGGCACCACGATCTTCCAGCAGCTCTCGGACGCGATGCGCCGGCTGTGCCTCACCAACGGCTACGACGAGATCAAGACGCCGCTCCTCTACAACAAGATCCTGTGGGAGCGCTCGGGGCACTGGGGCAAGTACCGCGAGAACATGTTCCTCATCCTCGATCCGGAAGCAGATCCGAACCTGCCCGAAGAGGAGCGGGCGAGCTTCTCGCTCAAGCCCATGAACTGCCCGTCGCACCACCTGTTCTATCAGATGAAGCGACGCAGCTATCGCGAGCTGCCGCTGCGCCTCCATACGCAGGACGTGCTGCACCGGAACGAGGCGACGGGCGTGCTCTCGGGCCTGACCCGCGTGCGCCAGTTCCAGCAGGACGACGCGCACATTTACCTGATGGAGTCGCAGATCCCCGAGGAGGTCGCGGCGCTGACGTCGATGATCGCGAGGGTCTACTCCGCGTTTGGCCTCGAGTTCACGGCGAAGTTCGCGACGCGTCCCGAGAAGAAGATCGGGGACGACGCGCTATGGGACAAGGCGGAGGCCGCGCTCGAGGCCGCGCTCAAGCTCACCGGCTTGCCGTACGAGCTCAAGCCGGGCGACGGCGCGTTCTACGGCCCGAAGATCGACTTCGATGTCGCCGATAGCATCGGGCGCAAGTGGCAGCTGGGGACCATCCAGCTCGACTACGTCGCGCCCGAGCGCTTCGACCTCGGCTACATCGGCGCCGACAATAACGAGCACCGTCCGGTCGTCATCCACCGGGCGATCTACGGCTCCTTCGAGCGGTTCATTGGCATCCTCATCGAGCACTTCGCAGGCAACTTCCCCGTGTGGCTCGCCCCCGAGCAAGTCCGGGTGCTCCCGGTCGCCGAGCGCCACCATGACTGGTGCGAGGAGATCACCAGGCGGATGAAGGCGGCCGGCCTACGCGTCGACATCGACCGCTCGCACGGCAAGCTCGGTGCGATGATCCGCGACGCGCAGCTGGCGAAGATCCCGTACGCGCTCGTCGTCGGTGACAAGGAGGTCGAGGCGAAGGCGGTCTCGCCGCGCAAGCACGGGACCGGTAAGGACGCGGATCTCGGGCTCACTCCGTTCGAGGACTTCTTCGCCAGGGTGACGAAGGAAGCCGCGATTCCATACTGAGATTTCCTGGAAAACCGCTCCCCTCACCCCTACAGGCGGGGTAAAACCTCGGCCTACCTGCTCACGCAGAGGAGATTCGCGAGACACATGCTTCAGTTTTCAGGATTTGGGCAATGAACGGTCGGCCGCCCGGACGTTTTGATCGCCGCCGGCCAGAGGCGGGACTTCGTATCAACCACCGGATCCGCGTTCCCGAGATCCGCGTCATCCTCGAGGAAGAGCAGCTCGGCATCATGCCGACGCACGAAGCGCTTCGCCTCGCCGAGGAGAAGGGCCTCGACCTGGTCGAGATCTCGCCCCGCGCGTTCCCGCCGGTGTGCCGGATCATGGACTACGGCAAGTACAAGTACGAAGAGGCGAAGAAGAAGCAGCAGGCTCGCAAGCGCGCCTCGACGGTCGAGACCAAGGAAATCAAGTTCCGGCCGAAGACCGAAGAGCACGACATGGCCTTCAAGGTGAAGCACATCCGTCGCTTCCTCGAAGAGGGCAACAAGGTCCGCCTTGCCGTCGTGTTCCGCGGCCGCGAGATCACCCACCCCAAGACCGGCATGAACGTCCTCAACCGCGTCGTCGAGCTCTGCGGCGACATCGCCACGGTCGAGCTGACGCCCAACATGGAAGGGCGCCGCATGATCATGGTCATCGCGCCCAAGCCGGGCGTGGTGCAGAAGGCGCAGGCGGCCAAAAAGGCGGCTGCCGCGCAGGCGCAGGCGGCCAACGCCGCGAACGCCGCCAAGAAGGATCAGCCGGGCAAGCAGCCACCACCGGTGGAGGAAGATGAGGACCTCGACGAGGACGCGATCAACGCGGACGTCGACGAGGATGATGACGAGGACGATGACGCCGGCGATGCCGCGGGCGCCTAGCGTTCACGTATAGCCTCTACGGCCACGCGCTCACGCGCTCACGGCCCGGCGGGACCCTCCTCGTCGGGCTGTCGTCGTTTCGGTGGATGTTTGGATGGGCGTGGTGATGATCTGGCACTGAGGTTGGTTCGGCGACGTGGATACGAGGAGTTAGGGCTGTTCGGCAATAGGTCCGACCATTGCTTGGTTTGCCGGACATGAACGACCCTGTCGTGTTGTTTGCCGGCCTCGGCCTCCTCGCCCTCTTGGTGGTCCCTTTCAAGTTCCCGCGCGTCGGAATGGCGCTCGGTCTCTTGATCGCCGTCGCGGGCGGCACGATCTACCTCGTCCCCAACACCGACCCGTTCTGGGGCGACATGTTCACGGAGCTCAGCCGTGCGATCGGTCGCGGCACGCTGCTGTACGCGTCCCTGTGGCTCGCCGTCGGTGGCTACCGGTGGTTTGCCACGCGGTCCGCGGACGCGGTTGCGAACGCCTGAACGGCCCGATGTCGCACCACGCCGAGCTCTTGCGATGGTTTCTGGGCGGTCTGGCGGGGGGAGCCGGGGGGATCTTGGTGCTACGTGACCGCCAGATCGCGATCGATACTGCGGAAGAGGACTGAAAGCACTTGTCCTGTCGGCCCGAGTGGGGCATAAGAGCCACCCTCCGTTCCGCGGAAGTAGCCATGCCCAAGGTCAAGACTCACTCCGGTGCCAAGAAGCGCTTCAAGCGCACCGCAACCGGCAAGTTCAAGTTCGGACACGTCTTCAAGCGCCACCTCCTCACGGGGCGGTCGAAGAAGCGCAAGCGCCAGGCGCGCAATGGCGCCTACGTGCCGGACGCGCACCACCACCAGATCGAAGTTCTGCTTCCGTACAAGGACTAGTGTCATGCCTCGCGCAAAACGTGGATTCAAAGCTCGCCGTCGTCGTAACCGCATCCTGAAGGCCGCCTCCGGCTTCCGCGGCAAGCGCTCCAGCTGTCACGCCATCGCCAACGAGGCCGTGCAGCACGCGTGGATGCACATGTACCGCTCGCGCAAGGTTCGCAAGCGCGAGTTCCGCGCGCTGTGGATTCAGCGCATCAACGCGGCCGCGCGTGGCCTTGGCATGAGCTACTCGAAGCTCATCGGCAAGCTCGGCACGTCGGGCATCTCGCTCAACCGCAAGATGCTCGCCGAGATCGCGATCAGCGACCCGGTCGCGTTTAAGGCGCTCGTCTCCGCGTAGCGAGCCGATCTCTTCTGCTTCAATCACGGCGGCTCGAAAGGGTCGCCGTTTTTGTTTTTGGTGCATTCATGAGCGCATCTGATCTGATCGCAAACCTCGAGCGGCTCGGCGACGAGTTCACCGCTTCGATCCAGCCGCTTGGCGACGAGCAGGCGATTCGCGCCGCCCAGGCGCAGTTCCTCGGCAAGAAGGGCAAGGTCTCCGACGTGATGAAGGAGCTGTCCAAGCTCCCGCCGTCGGATCGTCCACTCGTCGGCGCGGCGGTCAACAAGGTCAAGCAGGCGATCGAGGATCAAGTGGCGCGCCGACTCGGCGAGCTCGCGGATGCGGTCGCCAGGCTCGACCTCGCACGCAAGGTCGATGTCACACTGCCCGCGCGGCCGGTCGGTGGCGGCCACCTGCACATCCTCACGCAGGTGCGGAACGAGGCGGTACAGATCTTCAGCGAGCTCGGGTTTGTCGTGGCCGATGGTCCGCAGATCGAGACCGACTGGCACACGTTCGAGGCGCTCGCGATTCCCAAGGATCACCCCGCGCGCGACATGCAGGACACGTTCTACGTGTCCGAGGACATCGTGCTGCGCACCCACACGAGCCCCGTGCAGATCCGGACGATGCTCACGCAGCCGCCGCCGATTCGCATCGTCGCGCCCGGGCTCGTGTACCGCCGCGACGACGATCCGACCCACTCGCCGATGTTCACGCAGATCGAGGGCCTCGCCGTCGACGAGGGCATCTCGTTCGCCGACCTCAAGGGCGTGCTCATTCACTTCGTGTCGCGCTTGTTCCAGCGCGAGCTGAACATCCGCCTGCGCCCGAGCTACTTCCCGTTCGTCGAGCCCGGCGCCGAGGTCGACATGCAGTGCACGTTCTGCATGGGCAAGGGCTGCCGCCTGTGCAAGGGCACCGGCTGGATCGAGATCGGTGGCGCCGGCGTCGTCGATCCCGAGGTGTTCGCGCACTGCAAGGTCGACAGCGAGAAGTACACGGGCTTCGCGTTCGGCATGGGCATCGAGCGCATGGCGATGCTCAAGCACGACATCAACGACATCAAGTTCTACTACGAGGGTGACCTCCGCTTCCTGGAGCAGTTCTAGTTATGAAGGTCCTGTGGAGCTGGCTGCTCGAGCTGTGTGATCTCGACAAGCAACCGACCGTCGACGAAGGTGCGCGCGCGCTGACGCGTGCGGGCCTCGAGATCGAGGGCATGACGAACCTCGGCGCTGGCTTCTCCGGCGTCGTCGTCGCGCAGGTCGTCGCGAAGCGCCCGCACCCACAAGCGGACAAGCTCACGCTCGTCGACGTCATCACGGCGCGCGACGGCGAGGTCACCCAGGTCGTGTGCGGGGCACCCAACGTGCCGGATCCCGGGCGCAAGGTGCTGTGGGCGCAGGTCGGCGCGACGCTGCCCGGCGGGCTCACGCTTGCGGCGAAGCCGGTAAAGGGCGTGGTGTCGCCCGGCATGTTGTGCGCCGAGGACGAGCTCGGGCTCGGCGATGACCACGGCGGTATCATCGTGCTCGACGTCGGTGACGCCACGCCGCTCGGCGCGCCCGCGCAGCAGGCGCTCTTTCTCGACGACTGGATGCTCGAGGTCAACGCGCCCGCAAACCGCGGCGATGTGCTCGGGCACCTGGGCGTCGCGCGCGAGCTCGTTGCCGCGTTGCGCGGCAAGCTCGTGCTCCCCGACGTCGACCTCTCCGCATGTTTGGGCGGGGCGGGCCCCGGCACCAAGGTCACGATCGCCGATGGCAACGCGTGCCCGCGCTACACGGCGCGCACGATCGACGGCGTCAAGGTCGCGCCATCGCCCCGCCGGATCGCGGCGCGCCTGCGTGGCGTGGGCGTGCGCCCGATCTCGAACCTCGTCGACATCACCAACTACGTCATGTTCGAGCTCGGACAGCCGCTGCATGCCTTCGACGCGGCGAAGCTGACGGCAGGCGAGATCACGATCTCGCCTGCCGCCGATGGCGAACAGTTCACCACGCTCGACAACGTGAAGCGCACGCTCGTTCCGGGCGACGTGATGATTCGCGATGGCCTGCGCGGCATCGCGCTCGCGGGCGTCATGGGCGGCCTCGATACCGAAGTCACCGACGGCACGACGCGCGTGTTGCTCGAGAGCGCGAGCTTCAACGCACTCTTGATCCGGCGCACGGCGCGGCGGCTCGGGCTGCACTCGGAGGCGTCGCATCGGTTCGAGCGTGGCGTCGATCCCGAGCTCGCGGGCCTCGCGTCCGCGCGCGCGCTGCGGCTGATGGCGCAGATCGCGGGCGGGAAGGTGCTCGGCGACATCGTCGACGCGTATCCCAACCCCCGCGTGGCCACCAAGATCGCGGTGCGCATGCCGCGCGTCCGCATGGTCAGCGGCGTGCAGCTCGAAGAATCGACGTGCCGCGACGCGCTCGAGCGTCTCGGCTGTACGGTCACCGGTGCGGATAACGTGCGCGTGGTCACGCCGCCGACGGCGCGCGCCGACATCACGCGCGAGGTCGATGTCATCGAGGAGATCCTGCGCGTCGTCGGCTACGAGCAGGTGCCTTCCAGCCTGCCGGCGCTGCGTCAGGCGCCAGGCGTGCGCGCGCCCGATCGCGGTGAGCTCGCGCGCAACGCGCTCGCTGCCGCGGGCATGACCGAGGCAATCACGTTCGGCTTCCAGTCGGCGGAGCGCTGCGCGTCGCTGGGCGTGCCCGCGACGGACAAGCGTGCGCAGCCGATCGCGCTGCGCAACCCGATGAGCGCGGACCAGGCCGTCATGCGCACGTCGCTCTTGCCCAACCTGATCGCCGCCATCGCGCGCAATCAGAGCTACGGGCGTCCCGACGTCGCGCTGTTCGAGGTCGGCAGCGTGTTCTTGCGCAAGGGCGAGAGCGTCAACGATGCCCCATTGCGGGAGCTCGCCGACGAGCCGACCTGGGTCGCGGGCGTGTTCGCCGGCCGGCGGGCGGCGCAGCTCGGCGAGGGCAGCGCGTACGACGTGTTCGACGCCAAGGCGTTCGCGCTCGAGGCGCTGCGCGCGGTCGCGGGTAACACCGCGTTCAAGGTCCGCGCGACGTCGACGGTGCCGTACCTGCATCCCGGTGTGGCCGGCGAGATCGTCCTCGCGCCCGACGAGGTCGTCGGCGTGTTCGGCGAGCTGCACCCCGACGTGCGCAAGCGCCTCGGCGTCGAGGGGCCGGCGTTCGCGTTCGAGATCGAGCTCGCGCGCGTGCCGGTCGCGCCGCCGGCGCAGATGCGGGCGATCCCCAAGTTCCCGGGCTCGACGCGCGACGTCTCGCTGCTCCTCGCCGCGGCGATCCCCGCGGCGCGCGTCGCCGACGTGATCGCCAACGTACAGGAGCCGCTCGTCACGGGCGTGCGCCTGCTCGAGGACTACCGGGATCCGAAGCTCGGCGAGGGCATGAAGAGCATGTTGTGGTCGATCGCGTACCGCGCGCCGGATCGCACGCTCACCGACGTCGAAGTCGACAAGGCACACGAGACGATCGTCGGCCGCCTCGTCGAGAACCTGCCCGCCCAGCGGCGTTGATCACGCGCGCTCGGCGCGAGGACGCACCGGGCGCGGCGTGATCTGCCTGGTCCTACCGCGCGCGGCTGCTGCCACGAAGGCAACCGATCGCGATCGAGGGCGGTCGTAGTCTGCGAAATGTTCGCGAAGCAGACGCTGATGTCTGCCTCGCTCGTTTGCACGCTACTCGGCGTGGTGGTGCCCGCGTTTGCGGAGCCCTCGCCGGAGCCGGAAGCGCGTGTCGACAGCGGGGCTATGCTCGATGACGGTGTGCCGCCCGCCCACGTGGTGCTGCCTGGCCCCCCGGAACCCGAACCGGCTCCGCTGTACGCTGCGGATCCACTACCTGCACCGCGCATCCTCCTGGCGCCTGCGGCACCGGCGAGCCTCGCGGCGCCCAAGCGGGCACCGACGGGATACTTCCAGATCGGCGCGGGCTATCGAACAGACGATGGCTTCGTGGCGAGCACGAGCGTCGGGCAAACAAACCTGTTTGGCACCGGCAACAAGCTCGCGCTCTCCGGCGCTATCTCGAAGCGCCAGCAACAGTTCGGCGCGCAGTTCGTCGATCCGATGCTGTTCGGCTCGGATCTGTCGCTCACTGTCGACGGCTACTACGACCGCAGGCTGCTTCCTGGGTTCTGGCGCGACGCGATCGGCGGCAGCGTCACGCTGTCCAAGCAGTACGGCAAGCACTGGCGCGCATTTGTCGGCTATCGCTTCGAATCGGTGGCCATCGAGCCCGAGGCCATCGAGGTCGCACGCGGCGCCGAGCGAACCAGCGACCGACTGTCGATCGGCGCCGTGCGTGCGGGTTACGTGTTCGACAACCGCGACGATCCTCTCGCGCCGCGACGTGGTGGGCGGTTGGGCGCGACGCTCGAGCTTGCCGATCGAAGCCTTGGCTCGGACGTGGGCCTGCTGCGCTACAACGGGTTCGGGGACTACCACAAGCCCATCGGGTCACTGACGCTGCACGTCGGCGGCACGGTGGAGGTCGTCAATGCAGGCGGCGTGCTGGGCAGCATCCCGCGCTCGGAGCGGCTGTACCTCGATGGGAGCAGCGAGCTGCGCGGCTATCTCCCCGGGCACCTCGCGCCGCTCGGCGCCAACGCGAAGGGCACCTGGCGCACCGAGCTCGAGGTCCCCCTGATCTCGAAATGGGGCCTCTCCGCGGTCGGCTTCTTCGACGCGGCCGCGTTCATCGGTGCCGGGCAGCTGCACAGTGGTGCTTCCGTGGGCGCCGGCCTGCTATGGCGCTCGCCGATCGGTCCGATTCGCGTCGACTACGCCATCCCACTCGATGGCAGTAAGCCAGGCTTCGTGATCAGCATGGGCGGCGCGTTCTAGGCAGCTGCGGTCAAACGTGAGGAACGGCAGGGCGGGCACTATCAGGCATGTTCGTAACCCAGATCCGACCGTTCGCGTACCCGACCGCGACCGTCGCGCCGTCGGACGAGACCGTCAATGCGGTGATGCTCTCGCCGTCCTCGAAGGGGCGTTGTTTGTCGAGCAGCTTGCCATCGCAGGAAACGTGGTGGAGCTGATCGCTGCTGCCGATCACGAGCACCGTGGAGGGTGTCCACGCGCAGGCCCATCCATCCGTGATCGTCGCGAGGACCTCGAACGTGGCTGCTGCGAGCAACAAGCCGCCGCCAACGTCGGTTAGGACGGCCACGCGCGAACGATCGGGTGACAGCGCCGCGGCGGTCACCATGGTCGCGTCGGACCCGCCGACCGCGAGCGCGCGCACGATCGTGCCGGTACGCAGGTCCCAGGCGCGGAAGTGGGTCGGGGCCTGATCGCCTGCGGCCGCGTGATGCGCGTCGAGGAGCACGACGGCGCTCGATGGGGCATTGCTGCCGGTCAGTCGCCGTGTCAACGAGAATGTGCGGTCGACGACGAGAAGGTCATTAGTGTCGTCCTGTGCGACGAGGACGTGGTGATCGTCGATGGGAAGGGCGGCGAACACGTGGGCGCCGACCGGGTGGCTCGAGGACTCCCACGTCGCGGTGTCGATGACGTGAAGTGCGCCGCGCGTATCGCCGACGATCAGGTGCTGCTCGCGACGGGCGAGGGTGGTTGCGGCGATCGGCAGCGTGCGCTGCGCACCGCGGCCCCGTGTAGACCAGACATGCAGCGCGTCGCCCGTGGCGGCGACGAGAACGTCGTCGAGAAACAGGAGCGCTTCGACATTGCTGTTCGTGGCGAGGCGAACGCCGGTGGACATGCCGAGCGACTCGGCGTCGGAATCGGCGTCGGTGTCGGCGTCGGTGTCGGCGTCGGTGTCGGACTCGGCGTTGGCGTCGGTGTCGGACTCGGCGTTGGCGTCGGTGTCGGACTCGGCGTTGGCGTCGGTGTCGGTGTCGGTGTCGGAATCGGCGTCGGAATCGGCGTCGGAATCGGTGTCGGAATCGGCGTCGGGCTCGGGGAATAGTCCGCCCGCGCGCAGCGTGCGGGCGGAGGCGGGGCCGAGGAGCACGAGGGCAGCTTCGTCGTCGTCTTCGTCGCGCGATAGATCGACGAGGTAGAGACGGCGCTTCGGGTTGTGGTGAACTGCGTTGAGGAGGCGCACGAGATCGAGGTCGTGCTCGTAGCGCTCGGTCAGGCGGTCGTAGCGCGCGAGCGTGGTCTCCTCGCTGGCGCCCGCGAAGGAGATCATTATGCATAGCTCGCGCGCATCTTCATCCACGGAGACGCGTGCGTCGGATCCGCCGATGAGCGGCAACGCTCGCGCGAGCCACACGCGCACGGTGGTGGCGTCGACGACCTGGCCGCGTTGGAAGAGGAGGCCGCTGCCGTCGCGCACGAGTGCGTCGATGTGCTCGCGCGGTGAGCGCTGCGACGAGCGCCGGAACAGTCGGCCGAGCCTGCCCACGGCGCGCCTCATAACATCGAGTTCGCACGCACGCGTGATGAATTTGACGTGGGGACACGAGCAGGCCGTGCTCTAATGGCCCGCGGCGACCCACGTCGTGCTGGCGGATCGACCCCTGGGTCGGGCGGCGCTAGGTGTGTTCGCGACCATCCCGGCGCTGGAAGCCGGGGGGGGAGGTGCCGCGGCGTCCGGTTGGCCCTCGGCTACGACCGCCGAGTGGCTGTGGATCGAGCTCGCGTGGTTCCCTCTGACGCGAATCGGCCGTTATCAGCCCGCAGCCTAAGCGTCCATTGGGGTTACGGGGATCGTTATAGATTCCACGGTGTTAGTTGCAGGCACCGGCGGGAGTCGTGTAGCGTGATTCCACCATGGCGCGAATGACCAAGGCGGACATCATCGAAGCGGTCTACGAGAAGGTCGGAGGGTTCTCGAAGAAGGAAGCCGCCGAGATCGTGGAGACCGTGTTCAACGTCGTGAAGGAGACGCTGGAGCGGGGCGAAAAGATCAAGATCTCCGGATTCGGCAACTTCGTGGTCCGCGACAAGAAGGACCGAATGGGCCGCGATCCACAGCGCGCGGTGCCCATTCTGATCCCGGCACGCCGTGTTTTGACCTTCAAACCGAGCCAGGTCCTCAAGAACATCCTCAACGGGTTGCCCCCGGTCTGAGGATCGAGTACTTACCTCCCTCTCGAATCGAGGCGTAGCGCAGCCTGGTAGCGCACCAGACTGGGGGTCTGGGGGTCGCAGGTTCAAATCCTGTCGCCTCGACTGAGAATGGCCGATCGCCCCCAGCGATCGGCCAAACTTTTTTCGGCAAGGCCTAGTCATGGAGCGACCTCTCGTCCTTTGCTCGAACGACGACGGCATCGATGCGCCGCATCTCGAGCAACTCGCCCAGCGAATCGAGGAGTTTGCCGACGTGGTGGTGGTGGCCCCGGAGCGGCAGCGCTCCGCGGCTTCCCACGCGATCACGCTGCACAAGCCCCTACGCTTGACCGAGGTCCGACCGCACCGGTACTCGCTCTCGGGGACCCCGGTCGACTGCGTGTACCTGGGCGTCCTCAAGCTGCTCGAGCGCAAGCCTGCGGTTGTCGTGAGCGGGGTGAACGACGGCTACAACCTCGGCAGCGACGTCTTCTACTCGGGCACGGTTGCCGCCGCCGTCGAAGGCGCACTGCGTGGAGCCGCTGGCATCGCGTGCTCGCTCGCGCCGCGCGCCACCCACGTCCCAGAGGCAATCCAGTTCGCCGCCGAGGTCGTGCGCGCCGCGATCGCCGAGCCGATGCCGCAGGGCACCGTGCTCAACGTCAACATGCCCGGCAATGGCACCGACGCCTACCAGTGGACGATGCTGGGCCGCCGCCTCTACGCAGACGACGTCGCCGAGCGCCACGACCCCCGCGGTCGTCCGTACTACTGGGTGGGCGGAGGACCCGCGGGGCACGACGACGTCGAGGGCTCGGATTGCGTCGCGATCGCGCGCGGATGGAACAGCATCACCCCCATGCACCTCGACCTCACCGATCGCGGCCGCCTCGCGACCCCGCCGTGGGCCATCGACGGCTATCGCGTGATGGTAGGCTCCGCGTCGGGATGACAAGCAAGGTGTTCGTGTTCGCACTGGTCGCCGCGCTCGCCGCGTGCTCCGGCAAGCAAGGCGCGCCGCCGACCACCGGCAGCAACGGCAGTTCGAGCGCAGTGACGCCGCCGGCCGGTGGGTGCGAGGCGGTCCGCGGCAAGATCGAAGGTCTGTACCGGACCGAGGCGCAGGCCAAGGAACCGCAGCGCGTTGATGAGGCCGTCGTGGACAACACGCGCATGGTGATGCTCGAGTGCGCGAAGGCGCCGGCGCAGGTCAGCGCGTGTATCGCGAACGCCGCCACCCTCAAGGATGTCGAGTCCACGTGCCTGCCGGCGCTCGACGACGAAGGCACCGAGACCGACGTGCTGCGCAAGTAGCAACACCCGCCGCGAGGACGTGTCCCGATGCAGATGAAGAGCCTCTTCGTGGTCGCCGCGCTCGCCGCCTGCGGTGGGAAGCAGCCGCCGCCGAGTGAACCGACGAGCCCCACCGCGCCGGTGGGTCCAGTCACCGACTCGCGCAGCGAGTTCGAAAAGCGGCTCGACGCCGCGTGCAAGGCGCTCGAGCCCAAGGTCGTGTCATGCACCGTCGACGATGCGAAAGCCGCCCACGCCGCGGGCAACCTCACCAAGGCGCAGCTCGACGAGATCACGAAGCCGCCGATCCTCGCCAAGCTCGCGGACGAGTGGGAAGAGAAGTGTGACAAGCGCGATCGTTCGTCGCGACAGCTGCGCGTGCTCGAGGTCTGCTACCGCGAAGAGAAGGAGTGCGCGCCGCTCATGGACTGCCTCCTCTACGTCGACAATCCCAACCCGACGCCCTGACGACGGGCGATCTACGTCGGCCGCACTCAGTAGCCGCCGCTCTCGCGCGCCCGCTTGCGCGGGTCTTCTTCCTCGACGCGGATCATCAGGTGGATCTCGGTGCCCGCGAGCGGCAGCGGCGAGAACCACAGCGTGAGCTCGAGAGCGGGCTTGTCGTCGCCGCGGAACACGCGCGCCCGGCGCTCGGCGGGCGTGCCATCATTGTGGGCGGCCTTGAGTGCGCGCATCAGCCCGGGCACGACGCTGGTCAGCGTGGTCTCCGTGACCGAGAGGCCCTCGATGGTCTCGTCGTCGTTGGCGCCCAGCAGGCGACCGAACGCCTTGTTCGCGAACTCGATGCGGCCCTCGATCGAGACCAGCGCCTGCGGCACGCGCGAGCGCTCGAACGCTGCGGTGAGCGTCGCTTCGCGCGGCGTCTCGGGGGCCTTGATCACGCCCGTGCGCCGGCGCCGGCCCATGTCGAGCATGTCCATCACCGTGTTGAGCTCATAGCGGAACGCGGCTGCCGAGCCGTGGCGCTGCGCTGGGTCCTTTGCCATCGCGCGCAGGATGAGGTTCTCCAGCGCTTCGTCGAGCTCGTCGCCGGGGCGCCGACGGCGCGACGGTCGCTCGGGCGGCTCGTTGATGTGCGCCATCAAGATCTCGACGACGTTGCCGTCAAACGGCAGCGTGCCGGTGACCATCAAGTAGCCGAGGACACCCAGCGCGTAGATATCGGCGCTCACGCTCGGCGGCCCACCCGCGGCCCGTTCGGGCGCGAGGTAATGCGGGCTGCCGCTGATCTCCTCTTCGTCGTCGCCACCCGACCGCCGCGCCAGCCCGAAGTCGAGCAGACGCGCGATGCGCCGGCGCCGGGCACCGCTGTTCTCGGCGGTGAGCATGATGTTGTCGGCCTTGACGTCGCCGTGAACGATGCCGCGCCGGTGAATGTGGTCGAGCGCGTCGGCGATCTGACCCAGGATGTCGATCGCCCGGCGTACGGACATCGCCGCGCCGCCCTCGTTGAGCAGCGGCTCGCCCTCGACGAGCTCCATCACCATGTACGCCCCGAAGTGCGGGTCCTCCCCGAAGTCGACGACCGACACGATATTGGGGTGCGAGATCTCGCTCGCGAGCTTCGCCTCTTCGTTGAACCGGGCCCTCGCGGCCTGATCGAGCGCGAACGCCGGCGAGATGATCTTCAGCGCGAACGCTTTACCGAGCTGGAGATGCCGCGCCCGATACACCTGACCCATTCCGCCTTCACCGAGCCGCCCGTCCAGCGAGTAACGTCCCCCCACGGTGACGCCAGGTTCCATACCCTCATGTTGAACAGTGTGCCTCCGTACGTGTAGACCCGTACCCCTAAATTCATCCAGGCGGAGTCGGATCACCCAGAGGTCCAACCACTGCGCCTCGCGATCGAGGAGTTGCGCGGCGACGCTCGCGGACTGCCAAAGAAAAGGAACGGACAACAGCGGTCCGGCCCATAGCCGCGCCGGCGCCGTCAAGGAGTCAGGATCGGTCCCTTGGCACCGGAAGCGAGCTCCGGGCGCACCTGGGTAGCGAGCGGCAACTGGATGCGTTGGCCGGTCATGACACCGCTCTTGCCCGTCGCGGCGAGCGCGATCTCGGCGAGGAGTCTTCCGGACTTCGGTTCGACCAGGCGCAGGGTCTCGGACAGCGGCCCCTTCGCTTCGAGGCGCACCTCGACCGTTGCAACATCGTCGGTGAGCCGCTCGAAGGTCACGCGCGCGTTAACGGCGTTCTTTACAGCGAAGTTCCACCACACGCGCTGGAACCGCTTCGTGGCGACCGGCAGCGTGGTCCCGTTTGGCAACTCCATTTGCTGCGTCGTCGCGTTCCAGCGCGGCTTTAGCTTCGCGACGTCGGCGCGCAGCTGCGGCCACTTCCCGACGTTCGGCAACCACGTGTCGGGGGTGAGGTCGGCGGGACGATGCACGGTGCCGAACAGGCGGAGCGCTTGATCGAAGACGTACGCCTTGTCGAGATCGATCACGTTCACGAGCTTGGCGACGGCGGCATCGATGTCGTCGAGCGCGGTCGGCGACGGGGCGAGTGGCTTCGCGCGCAGCGTGCCGACCTTGCGAAATGCGGCGACGTCCGCCTCGGGAGGTTGGGGCAGCCCCGCAAGGCTGTAGCCCTGCACGAGCTTCAGCGGCACGTCGCCGATGATCACGATCGGAAACCGCGGCAAGAGGGTCGGATCTTGTGGCGGCATCGGGCTCGGCCCACCGACCCTCATCGGCGGCATCCCGCTGCCTGGAACGTCGAACAGCGTGCGCATGATCAGGAACACGCCCTGGCGCCCTGTATCGTCGAGCGACGAGCTGACGCGCAGATACTCGCCGACAACATCGAGCGCGGTGTCCTTGCCGAGCGCGTGCAGCGCGTTGACCGCACGCACGAGTGCGAGCGGCTCGAGCCTCGCGTCGTACGACGGCACCACATCGATCAACTCGAGCAAGCGACGCAGCTCGGGCTCATTGATCTTGGTGAATGGCTTCCCCTTACCTCCGAACACGTACTGCACCTTGCGATCGGCCTGGATGTGCACGCTGCCGAGGGTCGCGGTCCGCAAGTGGCCGGCGGCGCCGTAGCGCCAGATCTCGACGGTGCGCGCCGTGGTGATGCCACCGGGATCCGCTTCGGTCTTGATGTCGTCGGGCGGACCGAGGATCTGCTTAACGCGATCCGTGGTCATGCCAGGCTTCACCTTTGCGAGCTTCGCCGCGAATTCGGCGCGTGGCGGTGTAGCCGCCAAAGATAGCATCGCGAGGAACAGAACGAGCCAGCGCATCGTCCGAGCATGCCATCACGCTCCATTCATCGCTGCTGCAATTCGCCGGCAAGCGTGGCCGTTCGAGACCGTCGAGTGCGAGCACCAAGCGAGCGTGCGGTCGAGGCCAACGCGAGTAGGCGGCTACTCGAGGCGCCACATTGACGCAGCGCGCTGCTAACGCAGCGTTCCGTCAAGGTCACGTCTCTCGATCGCGTAGGTGTGATCCTTGCTTAGCGGTCGCGCCATGTTCACGCGTGCGGTGTTCGTGACAGTTTCGTTGCTGACCGGCTGCTCGACGCTCCCCGAGGACGACAGCTGGAGCTTCACCGATGGCAAAGGCGACGGGGATGGCGCGCTCTCGTACGGAGCTCTCGCGCTGTCGAAGGTCCCTACGTCTTTCGACACGACGATCGCCGGGCTCGCAGTCATCGATGCAGACGTGATGCCACACGAGCCGAAGGCGGTCCGCAAGCAGCTCGCCGAGCTCCGCGACTACCTCGATCTGTTCGCGTACGCGTACCCGACCTCGCACGGGGATCCGTGGAAGGATATCCGCGAGGAGCTCGACGACGGCTACGAGACGATCGGCGAGTTCAAGGACATGTTCGATCGCCAGGGCGTGACCGATCCCAGGCAGGCGGTCTACGACCCGACCGAGCTCGCGGACAAGCGGGCCCCTGTCGTCGCGTGGACGGCGGAGCTGCTGGCGCAGCGAGTCGACGTCCGGCTCTACCTTGCGAAGCCGTCACCCAGCAACATGCACGAGCGCGACCGCGATGACCTGTCGCAGTTCTTCTGGGGCGCGACCAAGATCGAGCCGTCGAAGTCGCGCAGCGGTCTCAAGAACATGGCGAAGCTTACCCGCGAGCTGCTCGACCTCGCGCTCGAGGACTACGACACCGTGCTCGACGTTCGCGACATCCACAAGGTGGAGAACCAAGAGGTGTTCCACGACTTTCGCAAGCGGATCCGCTCCATCGGACGGATGCCCGGCTACTTTCCGGCGATCATGGATCCCGACGACGACGTGACCGAGCAACTGGCCCTGCTGACCGAGGCCGTCACCAAGTACGGCGAGATCAATGATCTGATCACCAAGTACGCGCACGAACCCGACGGCGACCTGAAGGAAGAGATCGCCGACGAGTGGAAGGCGCTCCGTGACTGGCAGCGCGAGCACGACTTCGACAACGTCCTCGACGATCTTCACGACGCGGTCCGTAGGTGATCGGGTGAGACTCCAGTTCGCGGTCGCGCTCGCTGCGATGACCGCGACCACGGCGTGAAGCACCGACGCCACCTGGCCACGACGCGCCAGGCCTGCCACCGGGCTGGTGCCGACGCCGTGACCTTCCATCCATTCCGGCACCCTACGCCAGCCACCTAACGCGGCGCGTGGCGCTCCCGAGCGTCGGCGAGGTGCTCGGGCATGTCGACCCTAGGCACGGCGGCGCTCGCCCGGGATCCCCGGCTGCACTTGACGTTCGCGGGGGCGTCGGGCACGGTCACGGCTGCACACGGACCCTGTGGCGAGCTCGGAAACCGCAGGTAAGTAGGCACCAGCAAACCCGATCCCTTAGCTCAGTTGGATCAGAGCGGCGCTTTCCTAAAGCGCAGGCCGCAGGTTCGAGACCTGCAGGGATCACGAGTTCATCGACGGAGAACGAGGGTGCACGGGTAGACGAGGGGAGGGTGGTGATCGCCGTGAATCACGGGTGAATCACTTCTGGCGCTTCGCCGCGCGCAGGCACGTGTCTCGGATCCACACCGAGAGCGCCACGTCGCCAGCGGCCGACTCGAGCAGCTCGCGCTCGCTCGCAGTGAGCCGCACGGTCACCACGTTGCTCGTCTCGCCACGCGCCGGCGGGCGCCCAGTTCTCGGGGTCTTGGTCTTGGCCATGGGCCATGCTCGCACTTCCGTCGTACGGAAGTGGAGTTTTGCCCGGGTGACGCTGCCCGCGAGATCGGCGGTGTGGAAGCGCCGAATCACGCACGCCTCTGCGCTTTGGTCTTGGCACCCTTGGCTGCTGCGGCCTTTCGTCGCCGTCGCGCGTCGATCTCGCTCGGCGTGAGCCTCACCTCGATGTGGCCATCGGTGTCCCACCAGTCGACCCACTTGATCTGCTTCCGTGCCTCGCGAGCCATATCGGCGAGCTCGTCGGCTGGGGCGTGCAATGCAAACGCCAGCACGACCGCGCGCAGAGCTGGCGACGTCCACTGCTCCTGGCCCTTCCATGCGAGGAAGCGCTCAGAGCAGCCTCCGAGCTCGATGATCATGCTGGCGGCGCATCGTGTGAGCCCAGCGTCCTCGTCGTGTGGGCTCGCCATCGCGCGGTCGATCGCCGCGAGGACAGTGCGCACGTGGCGATGCTTCTCGGTGCGGCTCACGATTGCGCCTCCATCGCGTCGAGCATCAGGCGACAGCGCCTCTCCGCGTCGTCGAACAGCCATGGAAGGCGGTACGCGACGTCGCCGAGAGCCACACTCGCGATCTCGTAGATGTTCGAGGGCGAGACCGTCGCCGCGGCCTCGACGATCACAAGGATCAACTGCTTCCCGTCGGGATCGGCGGCGTCGTATGCGGCGCGGATGCGAGCGGTGGCGGCGGCGCGGCGATGGGGCTTGGTCTTCGGCATGACTACGCGCCCTCCATGCAAGCTGCCTCAACCTGGGCACGCGAGTAGATCCAGGGGCCGCGCGCGACGTGTTCGCCGGGGCGGGCCAACTGGATGAGGTGGATGTCGTCGCCGTCGACCTTCTCGACGACAAAGGGGCAGCCGTCGAGCCGAAGGTGACGGCCGGGGTGGATGTTGTTCGCCATGTCGTCACCCTACTTCCGTGTTACGGAATTAATCAAGCACTTTCGTAACACGGATATGGCTACCCCACCGCTACGCGATGCCGTGGCTGCTCGTCACACGGTCGCGATATGCTCGGCCCATGTTGAAACTGATGGCGTTGGCGTTGTTGGTGGCGGGTTGCGGCGGCGGCGAAGGGGCGAGCGGGCCGGATGCGGCTGCGGTCGACCCGCGCGCGAAGGCGTGCCCGACGTGGCTTGATGATCGCGCGGGGTTCCGCTACGTGGGTGGTGCGTGCACGATCGTCACGGCGGAGTTGGAATGGGCACCGTTCTCGATCGATCCCACGACGCCGCGTGTCTACGGCGGCTGGATTGACGGCGGCCCAACGGGCATGGCGAGAGAGAGCATCCACGCCGAGCAAACCGCGTTCGAGACCTTCGCGGTCAGGGCGAACACGTGGACAGGCGCGCCCGGCGAGGAGGGCATCGTGGTCGGCCTGCTGCCGCTGACGGATGATGGCGGCCCATCGTCCTGTGTGTGGCTAGCCTGTCTCTAGCGCAGGTCCGACGCCCGCTTGCCCACTCTGACCGCGCGGTCCATCGCCTTCTCGATCGCCTTCTGCACCGACTCGGGCTCGAGGGGCCGCTGTAGCGCCGGGACGTCCTCGACGAGCTTCTCGACAAGCTCGGGGTCACGCACCAGGCGATCGGTTGGCGCTATCACCTGACCATCCTGAGCGGTGATTCCGGCGGCCAGGCGCCCCGTGACGTGCCAGCCCGCGGTGCGCACGCCGCTCGCCACCGCCTTCGCCATCGCCTCGGCAGGGCCGTCCACGAGCTTCTCGGGATCGAGGTCGATCACGAGCGGCTCGGCGATGACCGTGACGCTCGAGGTCTTGAGACGCGGGTCGATGATGACGGGCGGGGGCTTGGCCATCGTCTACTCCTGCACCACGCCGGTGGTGCCACGCGCGCGCGCCCACATACGCTCGGCCTTAAGGCGCCGCATGCGCGGGCTGTCGTCGCTGAGAGCATCGCCCGTGACGATGGTGACCTGAGTCTGTGGGGCGGTCTGTGCGCTGCCGCCACTCGGCGCACTAGCGGGGGCGCTGCCGCGAGCCTGAGCCGCTGCAACTGAGTTGCTCGTGCCCAGCGCGCTTGCTGCCGCACCGGCGAGCACTGCGCCGCCAGCGAGCACGGCTGCCGCCTTGAAGTGCGCGGCTGCCGATGCCCCGCCGATCGGCCCAAGCGCAAGCGAGGCGACGCCAAGCCCCGTCTCCTTTATGGCGAGCACGGCCATGCTGGCGCCCTCGGCCTTGAGCGTGTCGGCAATCGCGCGCTTCGCTGCTTCTGCTGCGGAGCCGGTGCCGTCGACCAACGCGGCGTAGCCTGCAGAGATGCCCGACGCGACGCCGTTCCACGCGCCCCCGAGGGCCATGATCGCAGCGGCCTGCGCATCGATCGCCTCGACGTCGCCGAAGAGGCGATCGAGCAACGTCGGGCCCTCGAAGTTCAGACGCGAGTACCAGTCGTTCGTCTGCGCGGCGATGACGTTGAGCTTCTCGGCGCGCTCGAGGGTCTGGTCGATGTCACCGCTGGCGTCGTACGCCGCAGCGGCAGCGCCGTAGGGCGAATCGCCAAGCGCCACCGATGAGCTCGGCGTGTCGAACTTGTAGCGGCTCCAGTCGACGCCTCGGCGACCTCGCGCGCCTCCACTCGTCGACGGCATTCCACCGCTCCACTCGTCGATGCCCGCGCGGCGCACGCCCGTGGTGATCGCGTCGCTCAGGATCTCGCCTGCGCTCTTCCAGAGCCCCGGCTTCGCGAGCTCGGCGGCAGCCTCCCGCGCGGCCACTGCGTCGTTCAAGCCCTGCTGCGCGAAGAAACCAACGGCGTTTCCGCCTTGGCGCCGGTACATATCGAGCGCACTGCTCACGTAGAGCTCGCCCGACTTGTCGCGCGAAAGGCCGTACCTCGCGAGGAAGTCTTCGCCGCCGCCAGCGACGAACTGACCGAAGCCGATCGTGTCACCGATGCCCTTCGCGGCGAACCCACCGACCTGCGCGAGCTTCTCGACGACGGTGCCGAGGCCCGAGATCAGCGGCTCGAGGGCGACGACGGCTCGACCGATCTCAACCTCACCGTCTCGAACGCGCTCGAGAACGCGGTCTGAACTCGCAGGGCTTCCGCGGCGGCGCCCGCCGAGGTCTTCGCGTACGCCTGCAAGCCCTTGTCGGCGATCTCGACGATCTTCTTGCCGGCCTCCATGTTGAAGTTGAACTTCCCGAGCGCAGCCGAGAGCTTTGTGTAGGCGCTCTCGCCCGTGGTGCCGGCGCTCTTGGATTCTTCAGCGACCTTCTCGTGGGCCGCTGCCTGCTTCATCAGCGCGGCCGTCGTCGATTCGGAAGCCTTGCCGACGGAGGCGATGGAACGAGCTGCCTCGTTCGTGCCCTCGGCCTTGACGTTGATCAAGACCTTCTGGGTGGTCGTGCTGATGGTCATGGTTCACTGTCCCTTCGTGGAGAGCAAGCGCGAACGGTTGCTAGTTCTCACCCGCGAGCGCGCGACGCAGTGCCGCGCCCGCCGCGCGGTATGCCGGGACGAACACCTCGCACTCGGCGCGTAGGGCCTCAACCGCCTCGAGGATGATCAGGTGCGCGTCAACGTGCCGAGGGTCGACGTCGATCTCGTGCTCGGCGTCGGCGACCATCGCGCGCATGTTCTCGAGCATCCCGCGCAGAGCGCCCGCCATGTCCGCGCACCCAGCGGACACGATCTCAGCAGTGTTGTTCGGATCGTCCATGGTCATTCCTTTACTCGTTCCGTCGAGGGGCGCCCGTGCAAGCAAGCATCCTCGTCGGTGGTGGTGATCGGCGATCTCGTCGGAAGCCGTGCGCCGTCTCCGTCGCGATTCAGTGCGAACTGGATGGCATCGCCAACCGGGCCAGTGAACAACACCTCGCACCGGTCAACGAGCACCGCCGACGGCCTTGTCCCAGGCCACACCACGGCCGGTGGCGCGGCCGCAACCAGAACGCGCTCGGCGTTGAGGAGCCAGGATGCCGCCGCGCTGAAGTGCTTGCGCTTCTGCATGGCGCGGATCTCCTCGGCGGACAGCGCCCAGAAGTGATAGCCCTCGCGGCTCGACGCTGGCCTTTCAATCCAGCCCTGCGCCGGATACGTGAAGTCGTGCGTCCCGCCCCAGATAGAGCCTAGGTTCGCGCGCACGGCCTTGAGCAAGAGCATGGGTAGTTCGCTCACGGCAGGTTCGCCGTGAGCCACGTGAGCGCAGCGTTGCGAACGCGATACCGGTACGAGAGCGCGGGCCCGCCATCCCTCACGAGCCACGCCCACGCATCGCAGACCGCATCGTACGTCGGGCCACCACCACCGCCGGCGTACCCGGCAACAGCGGTGAGGAAGTCTGCGTAGTCGTCCTCGGCATCGCCGATCTGCGACTCGGCGCTGGTGTCGCTGATCGAGCACCACACCACGTCCACCGCCTTCGTGATCACCGGGCCCAACTCGGGCAAGTTGCCCTGTTGCGCGCGCATGTGGACGTCCGCATCGTCGATCGTGCCCACGAGAATGCGAGGCGTGGGCGACCAACGCGGATCGGCGCAGACTGCACGACGGATGGGCTCGCCGGGCACTGACGGGATCGGGCCGTAAGAGCCGTCGTCCGGATCGATGGCAATGTCTAGTTTGTAGGGCTGCAGCCAGAATCCTGCCGCGAGCTGGAGGAACCTATCGATCCTCTTCGCCAGCCGCGAGCTCAACAGCGTGGCGTCCAGGTCGGCGCGCGACACCTCCCACCACGAGAGCCCTGCACGCCACCACGATGCGTCGATGCTCGGCCATCGGTCGAAGGGGATGCTGGTCCCGCCCGTGTCGGTCACCGTCTGCGGCAGGCTGGTGAGCGGATACTCGAAGCTGGAGTCGTGCTCGGCAGAGGATGCGGCCACGGCCTCCGTGCTCGGCGTGGCCCACGGTAGACGCACGCGCGGCGACGCGCTGACGCCGTCCTTCGTTACGAGCTTGATCACGTAGCGCGTGGTCACAGATGCCCCCTCGGCTGCACATGAATGATCACGATTCCCTCCGGCGCAGGCGCGGCCTCGGCTGTTGCCCCCTAAGGCCCATCATTCGCTGCTCCTCGGCCATCACTTCCCTCAGGTGCTCGCGCTCCTTCCGCGCGAGGGCGAGCTGACTCGCGGTCCTGCGGGCCTTCACGCTGACGTCAGCCAACCGGACGGCCGCGTTGATCGTCATGTGA